>JALCBY010000004.1:86401-210807 GCA_028066055.1 Hyphomicrobiaceae bacterium | reverse complement strand
GATCTGAAGCAGACAAGGACCGTCAAGTAGATTTGATATCCCAGACAAACATGTTTCCGTCTGAACCCGCGCTGAGAGCCATGTTGATGTCCTCGCGCAAATGCACCGCATATGCCGTGCTTGTGTGCCCGGTTAGATCGGCAACCGGTTTTCCGGTCGACAGATCAAAGAGCTTGGCTCCTTCGCTGTCCGCACCGAAACCGAGTTTTCCGTTGTCTCCGGCCCATGCGTAGGCGACGCCCTCGAGCGAGAGCGTCCGAAAGACTTCCTTGCCCGCCTGCAGATCCCAGACGACCACTTCGTCCTTGTAGTTGATATGCGATGTCGACGTCGCGAACCGGCCGTCAGCGGAAATGCTATGGCTGTTGGGGCTGCCGGCATGGCCGGAAAGAATGTGGCGTCTCTTTTCGGTCTTGATGTCCCAGACTTCGAGCTCGTTCTTGTCGTTCTCCGCGAGAACGGTCGAGAGGTCACCGGAGACCTTTCGCCGCGTATTAGCCCGGAATAACGCTTCCAGAAACTTGGCATTCGTCTTCCGTCCGATAACCTCAAACCTGTTGAGGTCAACCAGATGGGTCTCAGGCGAACCCGTCACTAGCGCATGGCGGTTGTCGTCCGAAACATAGATCCGTCTCGACGTATCGATCTCGAAGCGTTTCCCGTTTTGGATGTCGATGAGCGGAATGGATTTCAGCAGCTGCTCGCCCGTCGACAACGACCAGAGCGAAAAGCGCGATGACCAACTGGCCTTGCCGGTTGGGCCCAATGCAATAACCGCGTCCCGGTGTTCCAGGATCCCTATGGGGACGGACGTGTCACCCTTGGTCTCAAAGCGGCCCAGTTCCTTGCCGGTCTCCAGGTCCCAGTGCTTCACATATCGATCGCTCCCGAACGAAACCGCCCTTTTCCCGTTGGCGAACAGGTGAACCCTGTGGATGAGGTCTTTGTGCGCCCGAATCTGGTGGCGTTTCGCGGCCGTGTAGTTGGCAGGAACGGCAAGGCGCTCCGGCCTTGAGACACCGGTCAGCCCTCTGAACGCGGGCATTGCGCCAGCCTGCGCGGCCCCTCCGACAACGAAACCGGCGAAACACCCACTCATCAGCTTGCGACGATCAATTGACATGGAAACCCCTATTGCAGATGCGACGGCGTCTAGAACTTGATACCGCTTTCCGGCGGTTTCGGCTTCGGTTTCGACTTGGCGGCCGCCGTCTTGGGACGGCTGCGAAGCAATGCCAGGGCATCGGTATCGACGAGAAAAGCGATGACGTGACCCGGGCTTGAATCCGTCCAAGTATCGAGGATTTCGCCGCATGGGCGGCTTGAATAATAGAGTTTCTTCTCCGGCAGATTGAGCCCATGGCGACTCGCATCGGGGTTCAGGCAGGAGTTGCGATAGCTATAGCCATTCTTGGCGATGCGCGTGCGTGTCGCGGGCTGCGCGGCCCACATTTTGTGGGTGTCCTTGTATTCCTTGAAGGTGGGTTTGCCGTATTTCTTGGTCAACGGGTCCGAGGCGACAAAAGCCTTGAACGTCTCTGCCGCAAGCTTCAGCTGACGCCCCACGACGATCGAGCGGTCGGAAAAGTCCGATGCGTGCAGGATAATGTAACGCTCAGTCAGGATCTTTCTCGGCTTCGGATCGACCTTCACATATTTGCCTTGGTCAGGATCGAACTCAACGCCTGCGCCAACGGGGGGCGCTGTGTAGGTGGCTTCGATGAAGTCTGTGAGCTGCGCATTCTTGGTTTTGCCCTGCCTGATTACGAGGGCGCGTTCGCCTGACAGGCTCTCAAGCGTTTTCAGGATATCTGAAATGCTCAGACCGACCTTGAGGCCACGAATGTCGAATTTGCCGCCTGCGGTTTGTTTGTCACTGCCTGTTCTTGCCGCAGTCGCCGCTCCCTCCGCCGGCGCGATGGCTTTGACAAAACTCTTGCCCTTGCCCGGTCGCAGGGCCACCTTGATCGGGTCGAATTCGAGAACCAGGACGTGCTGATTTGCCGTGCTGCCGCGCAACAGCTTCCTGCTGCGCAAAACGAGATCAGTTGTGGCGGAGTAACGGCCGCCGGACCCGCCGGGGACGTCGGTTTGAATTTTCAACTCATACCAGGCCGGGTTTTGATTGATCGCCACATAGGTCGCAAGACCCTTTGCAGACGGGATACGGTGAAACTTCGTGGCGAGGGGATAGGCCTGTTTGGCAAGCTTTTGGGGTGACCCTTCGATCCGCGGTTCGTATCCCAGCTCCGGAACGTGCTGAAAAAGCTCGTTTAGCCTGATCGAGTGCACCCCTTTGCTCAATCCGCCCGACACACCCCAGGGTGACTGAACCTCCTTCTTGACCGATGCGACGCGCGGCTTGAGCCAGTTCACATAGGCGGCAAGATCGGTCGGGTTCGGCTTCACTTTGCCATTCAGGAAAACTTTGGAAACACCGAAGGAGCCTGAGTGCGGCTTGCGTTTCTCGCTGCGGGCCTTGCGCTCGATACGCCGACGGACTTCGAACATGGCCCGTATGAACTGTTCATTGCCATACAGTGTCGTGTCTTCCTGCAGGGCAATGAGACCGGGGTACTCCAGATCCAGCGTTGCCGCCCCGGACGGCTGCGGTTCCGCACCCGCGACGCTCGCCCCTGTCTCTTGCTGCGGGCCGCCGCCAAGCTGACCGATTTCATCTTTCAGGCGCGCTGAGCGGTAAATCTTCCGGCTGGCAGGACGCTCTATGGTCTCCAGATAAACGCGTCCCTCGCTGCGCCTCACGCTGATGATCTCGTAGCGCAGGGCAAGTGTCGGTTGTTCCACCGTAGATTTGGGCTTGATGGCTTGGATGGTCTGCGCCTGCGCGAGGGGAACCTCCCAGTGGTCCGGAAGCGCGGTCGGCTCCCGTCCGGCCATTGATATTCCGTCGATGCGGTACCAGCTCTGCTTTAGCGAATCGTGGAAATCTGTTTTCACCTCGAAGCGCTGTTTGTCGATGTCATAAGCACCCAGTCTGAAGGGCCGAATCTCCGTGATCGGCAATGGCAGGTCCGGAGTGAGAGCGAGGATATCGTTCTTGTGTTGCTCCAGGAACTTCCGCCGGTTCAGTTCCCTTTCAATCTGGGTTTCACCCCGCCAGTAGTCGTTCGACCCCGGCTTCAGATAAGGCTGTGCCAGTTTCGGCACCAACTGGGTGAAGACGATCGTGCTTCGCTTTTTCTCCAGATACTCTGGTGCCGCCTTGAGCAGCAGCAGGAGGGAAATCCGGCGTGCGCCCTGAATGGACTGGTCATAGGCGTGTGGATAGACGGACTCCGAACCAATGACGGCCGCATCTCCGTCCTGGAGAAGCCCGCGAAAGGCGGCAGGCCTGACGCGGGGTGCGCTTGCGGCCCCGTCGGGCGTTCCGTCCGCCACACCAGGTATTGTCAGGTCATTCGGGCCAGCTTGCTGGGCCATTTGCTGCTCACCAGCGACATGCTTGACGCCTGATATGGCGCCGGAAAAGCGGACCCAGTCCGAAACCCCGTTCTTGAGGAAACAGACACGCTGCTTGTTGTTGTAGGTGAAGGCCTTGCACCGATTGTCCTTCGCGCAAAAGCCAATGCACTTCTTCATGGAAATGCCTCGCAGCTTCTTGCTCTTGAGGCCGGAACGGTAATCGTTGCTGGGAAGGTCGAAACCTTTTCTGAGCTTGAAGCCGATCGCGCCCGGCGGCGGCGAGGATACCTGGGCAGACGTTGCTGGCGTATGTTCCACGCCTGCGCTATCGGCTCTGAGGGCAGACATTACTTCCTCGGTTGGCAGACCGGTTGCTGCAAAGCCGTTGTCATTCTGAAATTTCCGGATGGCCCGGATCGTCGCGCTGTCCATCTTGCCGTCGGTTCGGCCGGTCTTGTATCCGCGACGGTTCAGCTCATTCTGAAGCCATGCGACGTCATCGTGCGAAAGTGGCGCCTGGGCCAAGCGGGTGGTCTGAGACGATCTGCCCGCGTGGCGTTCGGTATCGCCGAGGTTACGCGCTGTGGCGGATGCGCTGAAGAAAGATAAACTCAGAAAAGCAAGTAAAAATAACCGACAAACACCAATCGACATCGTTCTCCTCGCAACATGCTTCACCGGTCTTCAGCGGGCGAGACATGCTGAGCGATCGGTCCATGAACCCAGTTAGCGCAGGATAAATTTCTGCTTCCAACAGTCAGCAATCATAACCTGCGATCCATCACTGGCAACATGTATGGCCACCAATGCCCAAAATCGCGAACAGATGTGTGCGGCCCAGATGTGGTCTGCTTCGATTCCTGCCGGGCTCACCACTTTTTTCAAAGACCTAAATTACTTTTGGAGAGCGTCCTGTCTCTTCAAGGGGTAACGTTCGGCTCGACGAACTTGAAGGAAATCATTTCGAAGAATCAATTCACTCGGTAGCGGTTGACGAGGGCAACCGATGAATTGCGTAATCTGCCTATGACGCTATGAATCTTACTCTATCTGCAGAGCAAACTGAATCCAGGTGAATGCACATGAAGTGCTGGGTAAAAATTTTTGTATTCCTGTCATTACTTCTTTGGCCATTGGTTCCGGCCGAAGCGGCCGACAAGGTTGGCGTGGTGATCATGCACGGAACGAAGGGGCACTCCGGGCCCAAGTCGTACCTTGCACCGCTTCTGCGATCTTTCAGGAAGGCAGGCATTCTGTATGTCGCGCCGGATATGCCATGGTCCAGGCGCAGACATCTTTCAAAGACCGTAGAAGGCTCGCTGATCGAAATCGACAAGGCCGTCGAGACGCTAAAAGCGCGCGGCGCCACAAAGATTGTTGTTGGCGGCCAAAGTCACGGAGCAACGGCCGCGATGGCTTACGGCGGTCATCGCAAGGGTCTTGCCGGAATACTCGTGATCGCGCCCGGGCACATCCCGAGCAAGATGGGGTGGCAAAGACGGATGGACTATGACTACGTCCGCGCTGGAACACTCATCGAGAAAGGCAAAGGCAAAAAGAAAACGAGCTTCAAGAGCGCCGGGAAACGGGTGTTCACTTTCAGGACAACCCCGGAGATTTACTTCAGTTGGTATGAGCCAGACGGCCCGACGAACTATCAGGCGAATGCAATGAAGATGGAGCAAGGGACGGCTTTGTTCTGGATCCAGGGGAAGGACGACAAGATCAACCCGCACGGAGAATATCTGGCGTTCGCCCACGCTCCCAAAAATCCCAAGAACAAGTATGTCATTGTCAAAGGCGGGCACCTCGCCACACCCCGTATCGGTGCGTCTCAGATCGTCGCGTGGCTCAAATCCCTCTGACCGTTTCCCCAACCAAGCATGTTCGGCCGGCCCGGGTCGGACGGCCATGATCCTGCCCCCGGGGCCAGCTCACCGACTGAATATTCCTCGATTCGCGTTTTCATGGCGCCGTTATCGGTCCTCACGTAACGTGAGGGTCAACAGGTGTTTTCAGAGTTTTTCGAACTGGCCGCTATGTGGGGTCCGATATACGGGAAGGCCAGCCCGACGCCGCGACAGATCGCCGAAATGCAAATACAAAAAAACGCCCGGCGAACTCATCGCCGGGCGCTTTGTGCTTTGAGATTTTCAGGTTCCGGGCCTAGTTGCCTTCGTAGTGCTTGCGAACCTCGTCGATGGTCAGCGAGCCGTCGCCGTCCTTGTCGGCATCCTTGAAGTCCGCGATCTTTTCCGCGACGTGTTCTTCCATGGTCAGAGCGCCGTCCTTGTTCGCGTCATTGTCGGAAAACTCGGCATGTTCGCCATGCTCGCCCGCCTCGTCCTTGTCGATCTTTCCATCCTTGTTGGCATCACTCTCCTTGAAGTGTGCGATGCCGAACACCAGCACCTCGCCGAGATCCAGGGCGAAATCCCCATCCTTGTCGGCCTTGACGAAAATCACTTCCACGTCGGTCATTTCGGCCTTGGCGGGGCCAAAAGGCGCGATGGCAAGGATCGCGGCCGCGGCGGTTCCAATCAGTAGCTTCTTCACAACTCTCTCCTAGAACTTGTCGATTGTGTCACGTAGGTCTGCTCTTTCACCTTTGCCGCAGCGGCTAGTAGTAGCGCATGCAATTGTTGTAGGCGCGGTTGTAGAGCTTGTTGTAATTCTTCGATTTGCGGGAGCCGCCTGTCACCGCACCGGCGACGCCGCCGATGGCGCCGCCCGTTCTGGCGCCTTTCGAACCGCGAATGATACCGCCGAGCAGAGCGCCACCAATTGCACCCGTGACCGCGCCGCCGACAACCTCGCCTGACGTATTGCGCTTGGCATAGTCGTGGGCATAGGACGCGCAGTAAGCCGATTTATTCGCCGAGGCCGGTCCTGCTGTGGCAAGCAGCGCCGAGGCGGAAAACAATATGCAGGCGCCAATCGCCTGAACCTTTCCAAACAACACGGGAGATACCTCCGTTTTTTTGACAAGCAGCTCAATACCGAATTCTGTTGCACCCTATACTCTTACAATTGGACCCGTCTATGAATTCCCCGTAAGGAAAGCGTGCAAATCCAGCGCGCACGGCGTACCGAATCCATGTATCCGTGTGTGGGATTGACCAGCAGGGACTGGTTGCATTGATCGAGCATCGGAACATGGACACCCTTACACGGGCGTTTCTGATATCGGGGCTGGCGTTGATCGCGCTGATTCTGCTGGTCAACGGGTCTGACGTGTTTGTTCCGCTGGCTGTCGCGATGCTCGTCTGGTTCCTGATCAATGCGATTGCCACCGGCATCAAGCGAATTCCACTCGGTGGAAAGCTGGTCCCGCGGCCGGTCGCTCTGCTGCTTTCCGTTGCGGCAATCCTGGGCTCCGGCTTTCTCATTGTCGACCTGATCATTCGCAATGTCAGCGCCATGAGCGCCAGACGGATCGACTTCAGCTCGAGCCTCAATCCGCTGGTGGACAAGGTGGCCGAATGGATCGGCGTTTCGAATTCGGAAGTGCTGAACAAATTTTTCGACACCATCGGCATCGAGCAACTGCTGGGCAAGATCGTCAGCACCACGGCGAGCTTCTCCGGCCAGCTCGGCGTCGTGTCGCTCTATGTCGTGTTTCTGCTTGTCGAGCAGCAGTTCTTCGACGTCAAGCTGCGGGCGCTTATCCGGGACGACAAGCGCCGCGAACTGGTGCGCGGCATTCTGTCCGCGATCGCGCACGACGTTCAGAAATACATCTGGATCATGACGGTGGTCAGCGCACTGACCGCCATCCTGTCCTATGCCGTCATGCAGTGGGTCGGCCTCGATCATCTCGCCTTCTGGGCTTTTCTGATCTTCATTCTCAATTTCATTCCGACGATCGGATCGATCCTGGCGACGGCGCTCCCAGCGTTGTTCGCCGTGGTTCAGTTTCAGGGCTTTTCCGAAGCACTGACATTGTTTGTCGCTATCGGCGTCATCGAAATGGCGGTCGGCTGGTTTCTGCAGCCGAGACTTGCCGGGCAATCGCTCAACCTCAGTCAGTTCGTTGTCGTCCTCTCTCTCTTTGTCTGGGGCGCGATCTGGGGCATCGTGGGCATGTTTCTCGCCGTGCCGCTCACCGTCATTGTGATGATCATCTTCTCGAATTTCAAAACCACCAGGCCGGTCGCCATCCTGCTGTCGGAGACAGGAAATCTGGCGAGCCTGGATCGCCGCCTCAAGGATAACGACCGTTGAGATTGAACAACGGCTGAACCGCTAAGCTATTCCTGCCGCGTTCAAATTTCCAATTCCGTGCATTGTGAGAACTGGACCCGCCGGATGTTCGATGCCACTATACCGTGACCCGTTGAATGGGAGGGAACCTCGCACGTGTCCGTGATAGGTGTTCGAATTGCGCTTGTGCTCGGCGCTTTTCTGATGGTGGGATTGGCTTTGCCGCCTGCCGGATATGCGCAATGGCAACCCTTCGGCGATAACAGTTTCAGCGGCCCTTCCGGCCCGCGCCAGGGGCGCGCAAACCGCGCGAACCGGCCACCGCCACCGACCTCACAGCAACTCCTCATCAGCCGCGCGACGGACCAGGCGATGGGGCAGGCCATTCTGCAATATGAGCAGATCGTTGCCGCCGGGGGCTGGCCCGCCATTCCCGCCGGTCCGAAACTGAAATTCGGTTCCAATGGAAAACGCGTGGCGCTCCTGCGCAAGCGGCTGCAGGCAAGCGGCGACTATGCCGGAACCAACAGGAGATCAGCGGGATTCGACCGCGGCGTGCACGATGCGGTCGTGCGGTTCCAGACGCGCCACGGCCTGACGCCGTCGGGTGAGGTGAACCGTTTCACGCTGAAGGCCCTGAACGTTTCCGCAAAACACAGGCTGCACCAGCTCCGCCTCAACCGGCAGCGTTTGCGGCGGATGCTGGCCCGCACCAAGGGCAAGAAATACATCCTCGTGAACATCCCCGGTTACGAGTTGCAGGCGGTTTCCGGCGGGCAGGTAAAGGTTTCAAGCCGCGTCGTCGTCGGCAAGCCAGCGACGCCGACGCCTGAGGTTTCAGCCGGTGTGCGGGCGGTGAACTTTCTTCCCTATTGGCACGTTCCGCAGTCAATCGCCCGCCGCGCCTTGATTCCGGCGGTCAAGAAGAACCCGCAGTATCTGACGAAAGAACACATCCGTGTCTACGCGAGCTGGGGCGGGGCGGAAGTCAATCCGGCGCAGGTCAACTGGTTTGCGCCCCAGGGCAAGCGCTATGTGTTCCGCCAGGATCCCGGTCCGCACAATGCGCTGGGCCTTATCCGGCTCGACATGCCGAACCGGCATATCGTCTATATGCACGACACGCCGCTGAAAAAGCTGTTCCGGTTCCACTTGAGGCCCTATAGCGCGGGATGCGTTCGGGTGGAACGGGTGCAGGACGTCGCCGCGTGGCTGATGAAAAGCCAGCCGGCGCGTGTCGCGCAAATGACGCAGTCCGGCCAGCCGCAAACCGTGAAGCTGGCGCGGTCCGTTCCCGTTCATTTCATGTATCTGTCGGCGTGGGCCAGCAATGGCGGGACGGCCAATTTCCGCATCGACATTTACGACAAGGACGGAACCGCGGCCAGCGCGGCCCGTCTTGCAAAGTGGGACTCCGGCTCGCGCAGTATCGCGCCGTAATCCGCCGTCTCGGAAACATGAACCCGAAGTGAGATTGAAAAATTGAGGAGTGATGAAGTGAAGTTTTTTTCCCCGCTCGTGTCGACTGCCCTGGCGATCACGGCTGTTCTGGCCGTCATGTGCATGAGCCCGGTGGCTGCGGAGGCAGGAACACTGAAGTCGATCAAGGAACGCGGCAAGCTTCTATGCGGTGTTAGCGAGGGGCTGGCGGGATTTTCGGAGTCTGCAAACGGCAAGGATTGGAGCGGATTTGATGTCGATTTCTGTCGCGCCGTTTCAGCCGCGATCTTCGGCAACCCGGACAAGGTCGAGTATCTGCCGCTGAGTGCCAAAGGCCGATTTGATGCGCTCCACAAAGGCAAGATCGATGTCCTGTCGAGGAACACCACCTGGACCCTCGGCCGTGATGTGGATGCCGCACTCACATTTGCCGGGGTCAGCTACTATGACGGGCAGGGGTTCATGACCAGTGTCGAGAACGGCCTGTCGAGCGCGCTGGAACTGTCCGGTGCAAAGATCTGCGTTCTGGCCGGAACCACGACGCTTGCAAACACCAAGGCATTTTTCGAGCGCAACAGGATGAAGGTCGAAATCCTGGAGTTCGACAAGCGCGAGGGGGCGATAAAGGCCTATGAACGCGGTGAATGCACTGCGTATACTTCGGACCGTTCGGCGCTTGCGTCGGTCCGGACCAAACTCGCCAAGCCAAACGATCACATGTTGCTGCCGGAGGTCATTTCGAAAGAGCCGCTGGGGCCGGTCGTTCGTCAGGACGATCCTATTTGGGCTGAAACGGTGCGCTGGACGCTGTTCCTGCTGATCAACGCCGAAGAGGCGGGGTGGAGCTCAAAGACTGCCGATATCACGCCCGACACAATCCCGTTGGACGTATTGCAGGCCGCAGCGACGAAGATGGGCGTCGGAAAGGACTGGGCCAGGAATGTGATTTTAACCGTGGGCAACTACGCCGAAATCTTCAACCGCAATGTAGGCAAGGACAGCCCGCTCAAGCTGGAGCGCGGGCTCAATGCGCTTTGGACCAATGGCGGCATAATGTATGCGCCGCCGATGCGATAGTCCGTCCGGATCATCACCGCGGAGCAGCCTTCGGGCGGAGTGATATGCATCCATGCCTGAATTGACGGACATCTCCGCTCTGCCGCCGATTCCCTGGAAAGATCATTCGCCGACCGCGCTCGACTACAGATCGGTCCCCGTGGATTTCGCCGATCCCCGTTTCGTCGAGCCGCTGGTTGATGTTGCCGACTATGGTATCGCGGGCGAAGGCTATTACGCACGGACCGACGGGCTGAACGCGCCATACTACCGGTCGTTTCCGTCTGCACCCCATAAGATCTGGTGTCGCGGAACCGTCGCCGGGCATCTGGTCAGAGTGAATGCCGCGCTGGAACCATGTGGTGTCGAATTATATGCGCTCGACGGCTTTCGCCCCGTGGCGGTGCAGGAAGAACTCTGGGCGTTTTTCCTCGCGCAGGCGAAGACCGCCCTGGACCGTCCGAGCGCGAAGGCGTGTGAGGAATTCGCCGGCACATATTGCTCTGATCCGCGCAACTACGATCCTGAGGATTCCCGGAAATGGCCTGTGCATGTCACAGGCGGCGCGGTTGATGTGACGCTGCGGTGCGTCGGATCGCGCGAGCCGCTGTATATGGGCGGCATATTCGATGACCCTTCCGATGTGAGCCACACGGCCCACTTTGAACGAAAGCTTGAAAAACTCGATGGCAAGGCTCATGCTCTTTCCGCCAGCGATGCGGCCGCTCTTCACAACAGGCGGCTTTTATACTGGGCCATGAGCGGCGCGGGCTTCGTGAACTATCCCTACGAATGGTGGCATTTCGACCTCGGGACACAGTTATGGGTGTTGGACGGGGGGACCGACAATGCAGGCAAGACAGAGCGGATGGCTTGGTATGGCCCGACCGCGATCCCGATTTAAGACCTTTGGCGGGGTTAGCCGATAAGCGGGCTTGCATGTAACAGCGTCCCCAAATATCAGTCTTATGTCGGTAAATCCGGGCGGCGTGATGTGGAGTTTGTTTTGAGGGCGTAAAGATGTGGCGCGCAGTCGGCGTATTGACTGTCTTCGGGTTAGTATCGGGTTTCGGCCTTGCCAACGGCTTCTCTGCATACGCGCAGGACGGATATGCGGGAGAGGGTGGACCGCAGGTTCCGATGCCCGCAATCGGCAACGCGGGGCAGGCGGGTGGCGGGGCGAACGCAACCCGGAAAAGGTCCAGCACGGCACCTGTGACACCGGCACGAAAACCGCGCAAATCCGGGACCCGTGCGCGGACCACTTCGCAAAAAAAGAAAACACCGCCCACATCTGCCACGCGCAGCGAGCGCGACACGTATCTTTGCGAGGCCCTTCAAGCCTGCCGTAACGAATTCATTCGCTGCAAATCGAAGATCAAGCATCCCGATCAGTCCGAAGCCTGGAGCATCGCCAAGGAAGAGTGCGGCGCGCATTACAAGGCATGCGTTCAAAAAGACTTCAAAAGCGGCGAGTGGTTCTTCACCCGCTGGTTCTATTTCAAGGAGCTGGATTGCGGTTAGCCAGGGGTTATCCACAAGCTGTGGAAACAGTGGATAATGGGGATAACATTTCAGCCAAGTGATTGCGCCGCTGGCACGCCGGGCGAATCGGGCTAACGTCGTTCCAGGTTTTCGGCGACGTGTCCCCCTCGGGGGTCATTGCAAAGGAAACTCAGGACACGGCAAGTCCGAGGCTATCCGTTGCCGAGGATAGCTTTAAGCAGCGCCTTCAGGACTTGGCGCTGGTTTGGGCGGGAGGTCTGTGCCGGAGTGGAAACACGAAGGTGCGGACTGATCAAACGATACCGGCGACTTGACCCCAAGGGAGTTGCTCTCAGATCTGGCTTAAGGCCATTAGCTGGATTTGCGTCGTACACGGACGCGACGTTAAACAAGACGGGATATCGATCGCCCGTGGCTGTATGGAGAGTTCTGACCCAGGTTGGAGTGATTTGTATGGCACTCGTGGAGATCGAGGCGGTTCGATAGGAGAGATCTTAATTGGACCGCCGAGATTTCCGGGATATTCCGCCGAACGGGCGCTTAGCGGCGAACAGGATAGCGGAATTAGGGGAGGGTAGGGCCTTTGTGCCCTGCCTTCTTCTTTTGTGCGAACGTGAATGTCTGCGCACGAAAATTTCCCCACGTCATTCCTTCCGAATTCTTTCCGAAATGCGGATCAAGACGGCTTCCTCGCTCATCGCTATATTCTGTCGCTGAACTTCACCCCATGTGCTGTTGCCGCGCCGGAGAGAACATGCCATCCACTTTTTTGCACTGTCACACGCTCCTACAGTAGCGAATCGTAAAGTCTGCATCGTGCAATTGGCCGATTGTGGAGTGTTGCCGAACATGCGACCCTCGGATTTGAATGTGGGATACACAATGCCAAAAATGGCTTGCGATGAGTTGAAAAGAGCAGCCTGCTCAACAAGAAAGAACGGCGCTAAACCCGGAAAGGGCATTCGGCTGTGAATGTTTCATTCTTCCAGGAACTGCTGAATTCCATTGCCGAGCGGGGCCGCTCCCTGCTCGAGGGCTCCGCGGAGGATCGCTCCGCGGCTGCATTGAAGGATTTGGCAGGGGCATTGCTGTCGGAGCGCGGCGAGGCATCGGGCGTGGCGCTCGCCGGCGAGATTCTCTCGGCCTATCGCCGGGCAACGGATGAGGAAAAACTTGAGTTTTTCCGTTTTCTGTTCGAGGCGTTTACGCCGGATGAAGCGCGCGTCACGGAGACGGCGCGCGACTATCTGAGCGACCCTTCGCCCGCCGCGCTTTCCGCACTTGAAGCCGCGGTAGGCTCACCGCGCCAGGAATTCTTCCGCCGTCTGAACCTCGCACCGGGCGCGACACGGAACATTGTCGCACTGCGCCAGGATCTTCTGCGTTTCTTGCCGAAGGCCCCGGACCTCGCAGCCGTCGATACCGATCTCATGCACTTGTTGGCATCATGGTTCAATCGAGGCTTCCTCGTTCTGCGGCGCATCGACTGGTCCACATCGGCGTCGACGCTCGAAAAGATCATTGAATATGAAGCGGTCCATGAAATCCGGGGGTGGGAGGATTTGCGCCGCCGCCTGGATCCTGCCGACCGGCGCTGCTTCGGTTTTTTTCATCCCTCGCTCGTGGACGAGCCGCTCATATTTGTTGAGGTTGCGCTCACCGATAACATCCCCGCCTCTATCCAGGAGCTGTTGGCGGCAAAGGATCATGAAGCGGGCGACACACCGAAGAAGAGGCCGACGACGGCCGTGTTCTACTCGATCTCGAACTGCCAAAAGGGGCTGCAGGGCATTTCGTTCGGCAACTTTCTGATCAAACAGGTGGTGGAGGACCTCGCAAAGGAAATCCCGTCCCTGAAGACATTCGTGACGCTGTCGCCGGCGCCGCGGTTTGCAGCCTGGATCGTGCGGGCGACCAGTGAGCATCCGGAAATGATTGACCGGGAAACGCTGGATTTGCTCTCAGATGCGAGCTGGGCCGCTCATGCGGAAAATCAGGAGCATCTCAAAGAGACCTTGATGCCGCTTGCGGCGGAATACTTTCTCACTGAGAGGACGAGAAACGGAAGGCCGGTCGATCCGGTGGCCAGGTTCCACCTGGGCAATGGCGCGCGGCTGGAACGGATAAACTGGCTCGGAGACAAGTCGGCGAAGGGGTTGCGCCAGTCCCACGGCATTATGGTCAACTACCTTTATGACCTCGGCGATATCGAGCCGAACCACGAGGCATATGTCAACGATGGTACGATCGCCGCGTCGAAGTCCGCCAGGTCACTTCTGAGCTCATCAACAAAACAAAAAACGCAAAAGAAGCGCAGGGAAACCGAAATCCCTGAAAATGCGACGGTAAGCGCCGATGAATGACAATCTGTTTAGTATCCTGAAATCCAACTTTCCCGACGATCTCACGACCACATTTCTTCAGACCGGCTCTGGTCGGTCGGTGAGCTATGCGGATATGCTCGCGCGCTCCGCGCAATACGCAAATACGCTGCGCGCACTGGGATTGGGGCCAGGCGAGAGAATCGCGGTCCAGGTGGGGAAGAGTACCGAAGCCCTGATGACCTATCTCGGCGCGATCCGTGTCGGAGCGGCCTTCCTGCCCCTGAACACGGCCTACACGCCGGCCGAGGTCAGCTATTTTCTCGGCGATGCGGAGCCAAGGGTGGTCGTCTGCGATCCGTCGAAGGAAGACGACATCGGCGCGGTTGCGGGCAAGGCCAAGGTGGAGACCCTTGGTCAGGACGGTGCCAGCGGCAGTCTTCCCGAGCGTGTCAATGCAGCGCCGACGGCCTTCGAGGAAGTGCGATGCGAGGCCGACGACCTGGCGGCGATACTCTATACATCGGGCACGACCGGACGCGCCAAGGGCGCGATGCTGACGCACAAAAATCTGTCGTCGAATGCCGAAGCCCTCGCCGCGAAGTGGCAGTTTACAGCGGAAGACAGGCTGCTCCATGCCCTTCCGATCTACCATACCCACGGTCTGTTCACGGCAAGCAACACGATCCTGCACGCAGGCGCGTCGATGATCTTCCTGCCGAGGTTCGACGCCGACGAGGTGGTGTCGCTGCTGCCCCAGGCGACCGCAATGATGGGTGTGCCGACCTTCTACTCGCGCCTCTTGGCGAATGATGCGCTGACGCGGAATCTGGTGAAACACATACGGGTGTTCATTTCGGGTTCGGCCCCTCTGTCTCCCGACATCCACCGGGAGTTCGAGCTGCGCACAGGGCATGCGATCCTGGAGCGTTACGGTATGACCGAGACCGGTATGATCACGTCGAATCCCTTTGACGGCGCGCGCCGGGCGGGAACCGTCGGTTTCGCGCTGCCGGGCGTTGAAATCCGGATAACCGAGCACGAAAGCGGCAAGGAGCTTGCGCAAGGTGAGGTCGGTGACATCGAGGTTCGCGGGCCAAACGTTTTCAACGGCTATTGGCAGATGCCGGAGAAGACTGCCGAAGAGTTTCGCGACGACGGCTTCTTCGTGACCGGTGATCTCGGCATGATCGATGACCAGGGCTACTTGAACATCGTTGGACGGGACAAGGATCTGATCATCTCCGGCGGCTTTAATGTGTATCCGGCCGAGATCGAGGCAGCCATCGATGAACTTCCTGCCGTGGCGGAGTCCGCCGTTATCGGCGTGCCCCATCCCGATTTTGGCGAAGGGGTTATGGCGGTCGTCGCCTGCAAGGCGGGAGAGACGTTGGAGGAAGGCGATGTGATCGCTTCGCTGAGCGACACGCTGGCGCGATTCAAACAACCAAAGCGTGTTGCTTTTGTCGATGCCTTGCCGCGCAACGCAATGGGTAAGGTCCAGAAAAACGAATTGCGCGACCGCTATGCCGAAACATTCCAGCGGCCCGCGAAATAGGACGCCGCCGCCTCGTTTGACAGACCGACTGGCGTTGCACCTTGCGTCCGCCCACATCACGTGCAGAAATGAAGCAAGGATGAGTGGCCGCCTGCCACCTCCGGTTGAAGGATGCGCGCGTCCGGCTTCGGTATTGTGAATGGCATGAGGTAAGAGATGGTTCGGTGGCGAGGCCGCAGAGAGAGCGACAATGTCGAAGATCGTCGGGGTGAGAGCGGGTCTGGCGGTTTTCCTTTCCCCATGGGGCGCGGCGGCAGGGTTCGATTTCCGTTCCCGGGCCGCGGCGGCGGCGGTGGCCGGCGCGGCGGGATCGGCATTGTCGGTTTGCTCGTGATCCTAGGCCTGATGCTGTTCTTCGGCGTCGACCCGCGGGTGATCCTGCAGGGTGGTCAGCAGCCTGGCAGTAGTCCCGATATTCAGATGCCGGATATCCGCTTGCCTGGAGGAACCAAGCCGTCATCATCGCCGCAAACGGGCGGCGGCCGTCAGGTGCAAGCGCCGAAATCCAAGAACGACGATGCACTCAAGAGATATGTGACCGTGATTCTCGCGGATACGGAGGACATCTGGAACCGGTTGTTCAAGCAAATGGGACGTCAGTACCGCGAGCCGACATTGGTGATCTTTTCAGGCGCGACCCGCTCCGGTTGCGGCGTGGGCATGGCCGCCATGGGACCGTTCTATTGTCCGCTTGATCAGAAGCTCTATATCGATCTGGATTTCTACAAGGAAATGAAGAACCGTTTCGGCGCATCGGGCGATTTCGCGCAGGCCTATGTGATTGCGCATGAAGTCGGCCATCACGTTCAGACCTTGCTCGGCATTTCGGAAAAGGTTCAACGCGCCAAATCCCGCATGAGCCAGAAGCAGGGGAACGCTCTGCAGGTTCGCATGGAGCTGCAGGCCGACTGCCTTGCGGGCGTGTGGGCAAACCTGGCCAACCGCAGCAAGAACATCCTTGAACCGGGCGACGTCGAAGAAGGACTCAACGCTGCGAGCGCAATCGGAGACGATAACATTCAGCGGCGGACGCAGGGCCATATCGTCCCGGACGCGTTCACGCACGGAACGTCGAAACAGCGTGTCCGGTGGTTCAAACGGGGCCTGGATAGCGGTGATATCCAGCAATGCGATACGTTCAACGCGCGGAGCCTGTAGTTCCGGTCCGGTATTGGGCAGTCGTTATGAACGTGAAGTATCGGCGGACGCTTAAATTATAGTTATACATCAATATTTTAAATGCCTTCCCGAGTGTGTTTGCAAGAGTTTGCGCGGCTTGGGTAATCCGGGCCGAGAGTGACTGCACAAGACAAATGTTGCGATCGGAACTGGCCGGGCCATAATGTCGGCTGAAAAACGGGCAAAAAACTCAGTGAAGACACAGTTTGTGATCCAAGGAGGGAACATATGCGTCATTTGAATGTATGGACGCTGGCTGCCGCAACGACCGTTGCGATGATCGGAACGTCATCGGCTGCGTATGCGGCTTGCGACGAGATTATTCTCGGTTCCGCCATCTCATTTACCGGCAAATACTCGACAAATGGCATTCACGCCAAGAATGGCTACGACCTTGCCGTGAAGAAGATCAACGATATGGGCGGCGTGAAGATCGGTGACAACTGCTACAACTTCAAGATCAAATACTATGACGACGAGTCGACCCCGGCGCGTACCGCTCAGCTCCTCGAACGGCTGATCAAGCAGGACGGCGTCAAGTATTTCCTCGGCCCGTACAGCTCGGCCACCACGAAGGCGGCCGCTCCGGTCATGGAAAAATACAAGATCCCGATGGTCGAGGCGGAGGGGGCGTCCCGTTCGCTCTTCAACAAGGGATACAAATATCTGTTCGCGGTTCTGTCGACCTCGGAGCAGTATCTGGCCAGCTCCGTCGCGCTCGCCGCGGAAATTGCCAAGAAAGAAGGCAAGAAGCCGGGCGACGTGAAGGTTGCCATGGCATTTGAGAACGATCCCTTCTCCCAGGACGTCCGCGCCGGCGTGCTTGATGACATCAAGAAGCATGGGCTTCGGGTTATCATCGACGACAAGATTCCGCGCGACCTTTCCGACATTTCCCAGACGCTAACGAAGGTGAGGGCGGTCAAGCCCGACCTGCTTGTGGTGTCCGGCCACTCGAAGGGGGCCGCAACCGCTTTCCGCCAGATCGGTGAAATGAAAATTGGCACGCCGATGATCGCAATTACGCATTGTGAGGCGGCGAAGGTCATCTCAAAATTCCCGAAAGTGGCCAATGGTATTCTCTGCCCGACGCAATGGGCGGAAACCCTGAGCTACAAGGGCCCGTATTTCGGTACGGCGGCGGAGTATGACAAGGCCTTTAAGGCTGCCTACACGGAGTACAAGAACGTTCCTTATCAGTCGGCTCAGGCGTCGGCGGCGGTGCTGGTCTGGCATGATGCGTTTAAGCGCGCACAATCCCTGGATCCCGATAAGGTGCGGGATGCGATCGCCGCAACCGACATGAAGACCTTCTACGGCAACATCAGGTTCTCCAAGGCGGGCAACAATATCGCCAAGCCGATGGTCTTGCGCCAGATTCAGAACGGCAAATACAACGTGGTTGCGCCATCGGAATGGGCCTCGCACAAGGTCGAGTATCCGCGTAAGGCCCAATAAGCCCGATAAGTCTGCCGTAACAAAGGATACGCCGCCGCCCTTGCGTTTCGCCAGGGCGGCGGGCTGTCATACTTAAGCAATTTCTTGCGTTTTTGATGTTGAGCGGAATGGGGGATTTTGGATGCTTGACAATCTGAACCTGCTCGTGATCGCGCCCTTCCTCAACGTCCAGCTTCTGCTGGACGGGCTGTTCATCGGCGCGATCTTCGCACTGGCGGCCTACGGGTTGGCACTCGTGTGGGGCGTGATGAATGTAAAGAATTTGTGCCAGGGCGAATTCGTCATCATGGGCGGGTACTTTGCCTGGTATATCGGCGACATGGGCATTCATCCCATGTTCGCGATGCCGGTTGCGATCGTCGGGATGTTCGCCTTCGGATGGGCAACATACAAGATCATGATCGCGCGCGTCGTCGAGAAGGACATGTTCACCTCGCTCCTTGCGACATTCGGGCTGGCAATCGTCATTCAGCAGGGGCTCAATCTCGCATTCGGGCCCGAGGTTCAGGTGGCCGACTCCGGATTTCCGACCCGCTCATTCGACTTGCTGGGAGGAAGCATCACCGTCGCCGAGATCAAATTCTATTCGTTCCTGATCTGCTGTTTTCTTGCAACCGCAGTCGTCGCGTTCATGAAACTGAGCCGCATGGGGCAGGCCATCCGGGCGACGGCACAGGACGTGCGCGCCGCCAAGGTGATGGGAATCGACACCGAGCAGGTGTTCGCCTTCACCTATGCGTTGAACGCAGCGATCTGCGCGGCGGCCGGCGTTCTCATTTCGATGATCTGGGTTATCCAGCCTTTCTACGGCATCACCCATTCGATCCGCTCCTTCGTGATCGTAACGGCGGCCGGGTTCGGCAACCTTGCCGGCGTGATCATGGCGGCGTTGGGTCTCGGTGTCGCGGAACAGTATGGTGGCTTCGTATTCGGCGCCGAGATGCAGCAGGTCACGGTCGTCGGCATGCTGCTGCTGGTGCTGATTTGGCGTCAGGTTCAGATGAGCCGGTACAGGCAGGCGGTGCAATGACAAGTGTGACAGAAGAAAAAGACCGTGAAGTCGCGACCACAGCGGAGCCGACCGCCCGCCGGGTCTTCACCTTCAACGACTATATGATGTTCGGTGCGATACTCCTGTTCGGTATCCTCGGGCCGATCCTTTTCCCCAACTACACGTTCCAGATTGCGGTGCTCTGGCTGATGGTTCTCTTCGCTCAGACATGGGACGTCATGGGCGGCCAGATGGGCTACAACTCGCTTGGCAATATCTTCTTCTTCGGCGCGGGAATGTATATCTGCGCCGTGACGCAGATCGGCCTTTTCACCGATGTTGGGGCCTATACGTCTCCCAGTGACCCGGGGACGTTCAATTTCACGCCTGACCAGTATTACATCGGGGTGGCGGTCGGGCTGGTGTTCGCAGCAATCGGTTCCGCGCTTTTGGCGGCAGTCCTCGGCTGGATTGTATTCGGCTTGCGCGGGCCATATTTTGCGATCGGCACGCTCGGCATCGCGCTGGCGGCAGGCGAGCTGATCGGCGCATGGGAATGGGTTGGCGCTGGCAGTGGTTTTCCGATTCCCGTCTATCCGGGAAGCGGTGACGGCAAATCGCTCTTCTATTATGCGCTGTGTTTCGGCGCGGCCATCGCAACCTTTCTGTTCCTCAAATGGCTTTATTCGACCCGCTTCGGCCTGGCGATCAATGCCATCCGGGATGACGAGGAGAAGGCGGAGGCCATGGGCATTCACACCATGCGCCACAAGACGGCGGCGTGGATGATTTCCGCGTTCTTCCTGGGAATTTCGGGCGGTCTGTTCGGCAACATGACCGGTTTCATCGAACCGCTTGAGGTCGCGTTTCCCGTGGCGACTTTCGGCATCTTCATGGTGGCCATGGCATTGCTTGGGGGCAAGGGAACGATCTGGGGACCCGTCCTCGGCGCCATCCTGTTCCACATCCTGAAGGAGGCAACGTGGATTTATTTCCTGGGATGGCAATGGGTCGCGCTCGGTGTGATCATCATCATCAATATCGTCTTTTTCCAGCAGGGCATCGTCGGCTGGCTGCAGGAGAGATATCCGCACTGGTTCGGTATCGAGGTCGAAGCGCGCAGCCCGGGCGCGAAGGAGGCCGCCGAATGAGCAATCTGATTGAAGTGCGCAACGTGTCCAAGGCGTTTGGAGGGGTTGTTGCGAATGACAGTATTTCGATTGACGTGCCGGAGGGGCAGATCACGGGTCTGATCGGTCCGAACGGGTCCGGCAAGACGACGCTGTTCAACTCGATCGTCGGCTATCATCCGATAGATTCCGGGTCGATCAGGTTCAAGGGCGAGGAGATCTCCAACTACAAGGTTCAGCAGATCGCCCGGCTCGGGATGCTCCGGACATTCCAGCAGACGCGCATCTACGCCAATATGAACTGCATCGACAATATGCTCATTTCGGTGCCGCATCGCAACGCGACCTTCTTCGACATGTTCAAGCCGTATCCGCACGAGCTTTACGACAAGGCGGAAAGTCTGCTCGAATTTGTCGGCCTGTACACAAAGCGGAAACTGCCGTCGGGTGACTTGTCCTTCGGTCAGCAGAAGCTGCTGGAGTTCGCCATGGCGCTCATGAACGAGCCGGAAGTTCTGCTGCTGGATGAACCGACGGCCGGCATCAATCCGACGCTCATCAATGGCCTGATCGACCGGTTGAAACGCGCCAACACCGAGTTCGGTATCACCCTCTTCGTTATCGAACACAATATGCGGGTGATCATGAATATGGCCGATACGATTTACTGTCTTGCGCACGGAGAGCTGCTGGCATCAGGCAAGCCGGCGGACATTCAGAATGATCAGCGTGTCATTGACGCTTATCTGGGGGCTCATTAATGGCGGCGCAGCGCAAAACAACAACGAAGCGGAAACCCGCGGCCAAACGCAAACCGGCGCGAAAAGCGTCCGCCAAAACGACCCCGAAACCGCGGACGAAAACCACCGCGAAAGCGGAGTCCAAGAGCGCAACCGAGTCGCGACTGCGGGGATATGGCGGTGGCGGTGTCGACACCGTGATTTCGGTTGAGGATGTCACGCGGCAGATCGAGGCGATCGCGCAGGAGGTGACGGTTGAGGAGCTTGACGCGCTTGTCGATGGCGAACCCTTTCTGACGATCGATGATCTGCGCGCCGGCTACGGCAAGATGGAGATTCTCCACAATCTGAATTTGCGTGTCGGTCGCAAACAGTCGCTGTGCCTGATCGGACCGAACGGGGCGGGCAAGTCCACCATTCTCCACGCGATCTTCGGCTTCAACAATATCTTCGGCGGACAAATCCGCGTCGGTACCAACGACGCGAAGCGCGAAATCACCAACCTGTCGCCGAACCAGAAACTGAAACAGGCGGGCATTGCCTACATCCTCCAGGACAAGTCCGTGTTCCCTTCGATGACGGTCGAGGAGAATCTCTGGATGGGCGGTTTTCTGATGGACAAGCCCGCGCAGGCCAAGGAGGCTGCGGAGCGCGTGTTCGACAAGTATCCGCGTCTTGCCGCGCGACGCAAACACCAGGCCAAGGTGCTTTCAGGCGGCGAACGCCGGCTTCTGGAAATCTCGCGCGCGCTGGTCATGGAACCGGAAGTTCTGCTCGTCGACGAACCGTCCATCGGCCTGGAACCGCGCTTCATCGACATGGTGTTCGAGATTTTGCATGACCTTCAGCACAACGAGGGAAAGACTATTCTCATGGTCGAGCAGAATGCCAAAAAGGGGCTGGAGTTTGCCGATATCGGATATGTGCTTGTGTCCGGTGAGGTGGCCATTGCGGGCAAGGGCGATAAACTGCTGAAGAACCCGGAAGTGGGCAGGTTGTTTCTCGGCGGCTGAGTTCGGTTTTAACGCGCGGCGAGCCTGTCCAGGGGTTCGCCCGAGAACACGGTTCCCTCGCACGTGGTGCCCGCCGCGTTTATCCGCGCGCAGAGCAGTGCTGCGCCTGCCGCATTCTTGAAGGGGCCGGCAATCAGGCTGTAGCGCCTGTTCCCTCGTGCAGAGGCCAGCGGCACGGCATGCGGGCTCAGATCCTGCAGCAGCGTGCCGTGGCGGCCGACAAGCTCTTTCCAGCGTTTGGCGGTCGCCGCCGCCGTAAGCCCGGCGGCCAGTCGAACCGCAAACTGCGTGCGCCGCGGTTTGGCACGACCGGCGATCGGCAAGGGCGCTTCCGGAATTTCCTCGACGAAGCCATCGGCGGGCATGGGGAGCATGGTGACGTCGACTTTCGGGCGCGGGCCGGACCGCTCCTTCCTGGCGTTTGCTCTGTCCGGCGTCAGGTCGTCGGCGCGCGGATTTTTCGGTTCCGGCGGTATCGATGCGGTGGACGGGCCGTACGCGGCCTCGAGCTCGCGAATATGGGCCTGGAGTGCGGCTTTTTCTCTTTCTGCCGCATCCAGGGATGCCCTCAGACGATCAATTTCCTGGCGCATATGCGAAAGTGCCCGCGAGACGCCGGGATCGGCAGTAGCCGCGAGAGATGGTGTTTTCGCTTGCGTCCCGTCAGTGCTTGGTAATGACGCCACCGCATCCGATAGAGAAGGGCGGTAAGTATGCTGAAAGAGCGCATAGAAATAGCCAAGCGATATGGCACCCAGCAGAAGCCAGGTCACGATGTATAGTCGGCGCGTCAACACTGGCGTCATGATCTGCTTCCGGCCCGGCCACGTTCCCGTCGAACGCAGCTCGGTTTTGAGCCGAATCCCTGCACTAGATTAAAATCTGTCTGAGTCTCCAGGGCTGGTCAATGTGGATACCGGTAGTCCCGGAAAGTTCCCTTCTGCGCGCGATTGCGCTATTGGAGGGCGTGCTGGCCCGATCTGGTGCCGGTTATGTTTTCATCTTGTTTCGTCTGGTTTGATTCTCTGCCTCACGACCGTACCGCCATGAGCCAAAGATCATCACTCGCGCTTGTTCTTGCGGCCGGTCAGGGCACGCGCATGAAGTCGTCGCACCCCAAGGTCCTTCATGAGATTGCAGGACGGTCCATGTTGGGGCGCGTCATGGAAACGGCGCGCGAAAGCGGCCTTGAGCAGATCGCGGTGGTTGTCGCGCCAGGCATGGATGCTGTCCGCGATGCCGCCGAAGCCATCCATCCGGATGTGGGTGTTTTTGTGCAGGAGGAACAGCTCGGCACGGCGCATGCCGTGCTGGCCGCGCGGGAGGCTCTTGCGGATTTCTCCGGAGACGCGATCATCCTGTATGGAGATACACCGCTTCTTCGCCCCCAGACCGTTCGCCGGATTCTCAACCTGTTGGGCGACGAGGCCGATCTTGCCGTGCTCGGCTTCGAGGCCCAGGACCCGACCGGCTACGGTCGCCTCATCACGGATGCGGACGGCACCCTTGTCGCCGTGCGAGAGGAAAAAGATGCAACCGACGAAGAACGGAAGGTGCGGCTCTGCAATTCCGGGGTCTTCGCCTTCCGAGGCGAATATCTGCCGGGACTGCTGGAGAGGATCGGAAATGACAATGCAAAGGGGGAATACTACCTCACCGATGCCGTTGAGATTGCGCGTGCGGACGGGTTGAAGACCGGTGTGGTGGTTTGTCCCGAGGAGGAAGTGATGGGCGTCAATTCGAAGGTTCAGCTGGCGGAAGCGGAGGCTGAACTGCAGAATCGGCTGCGCCGCGAGGCGATGGAAGCGGGCGTCACGCTGCTGGCGCCTGAAACAGTCTTTCTCTGTCCTGACACCTGCCTCGGCCGTGATGTCGTCGTCGAGCAGAATGTGGTCTTCGGGCCGGGGGTGACGGTTGAGGAAGGCGCACGTATTCGTGCTTTTTCCCACCTGGAGGAAGCGCATGTGGGCAGGGACGCGGTTGTCGGTCCCTTTGCACGGTTGCGGCCCGGCACGCAGCTTGGGCCGAAAGTGCGCGTCGGTAATTTCGTCGAAGTCAAGAATGCGACCATGGACGAGGGATCGAAGGCCAATCACCTGACCTATGTCGGTGACGCTCATGTGGGTGCCGCGGCCAACATCGGCGCCGGTACGATCACCTGCAACTATGACGGCTTCCAAAAGCACCGCACCGAAATCGGCGCCGGGGCATTCATCGGGTCGAACACGGCGCTGGTCGCACCCATCAGGATCGGCGATGGCGTCTATGTCGGATCGGGAAGCGTGCTCTCAAAGGATGTGCCCGCAGACGCTCTTGTGGTCACGAGGGGGCCGCTCGACCAGCGTGACGGCTGGGCGGCCAGGGTCCGTACGCGGCGTCAGCGCGCCAAAGGAAACAAACCGTAACAGCTCTTGACTTGCGCGTAATACGGTCCGTTCGCTAGGTAGGCGAATGGGAGAATTTTCCGGTTTTGACGGTTTTCAGGGGTAGAAATTCATGTGCGGCATCATTGGAATTCTTGGTGCGGAGCCGGTTGCGGGACAGCTCGTGGAGGCGCTGAAACGGCTCGAATACCGCGGGTATGATTCGGCCGGTGTCGCGACAGTCGAGAATGGATCGCTTGATCGCCGGCGCGCGGAAGGCAAGCTGCTCAATCTGGAGGCGCGGCTCGCGAGCGCGCCCCTCAGCGGTCGGCTTGGCATTGGCCACACACGCTGGGCGACCCATGGCGCGCCGACCGAGACCAATGCCCATCCGCACATGACGGACCGGGTGTCGGTTGTGCACAACGGCATCATCGAGAATTTCAAGGAATTGCGCAGTGAACTTCTGGCGGACGGCGCCACACTCTCGACCGACACGGACACGGAGCTGATTGCGCATCTGGTGACACGTGAGCTCGAGAAGGGGCACGATCCGGCGGTTGCTGTGCAGCATACGCTGCGCCGTCTTGAAGGCGCGTTTGCCGTCGCCTTCATTTTCCGCGGGCACGACGATCTGATGATTGCGGCGCGCCAGGGCAGTCCTCTCGCAATCGGGTTCGGGGACGGGGAGATGTATCTCGGATCCGACGCCATTGCCCTCGCACCCTTCACCGATACGATCTGCTATCTCGACGACGGGGACTGGGCCGTGCTCACCCGCAACGGCGTGGCCATCCGCGACCGTGACGGTCAGCCTGTCGAACGGCCCGTGCAGAAATCGGTTGCTTCTGCTCTTCTTGTGGACAAGGGCAATCACCGGCATTTCATGGCCAAGGAGATTCACGAGCAGCCGGAAGTGGTTGCGCACACGCTTGCCAACTATATCGATTTCGCAAATTCACGGGTCCTCCTGCCCGATATGCCGATCGATCTCGCATCGGTCGGCCGGATTTCCATCTCCGCGTGCGGAACGGCTTACTATGCCGGATTGGTCGCCAAATACTGGTTTGAGAAGATTGCGCGTGTGCCGGTCGAAATCGATGTGGCATCCGAGTTCCGCTACCGCGAGATACCGCTGGAGCCGGGCAGCCTCGCCCTGTTTATCTCGCAGTCGGGAGAAACCGCCGACACGCTCGCAGCAATGCGGTACTGCCAGGAAGAGGATCAGCGCATTGCATCGATCGTCAACGTTCGCGAATCTTCCATCGCGCGCGAATCGGACGCCGTGCTTCCGACCCTCGCCGGTCCGGAAATCGGCGTCGCGTCGACAAAGGCCTTCACCTGTCAGCTGGCGGTTCTTGCCTGCCTCGCGATCGCGACGGCCCGCGCGCGCGGCAAGATTGATGAGCAGAAGGAAGCCGAACTGGTCGCCGCGCTCACCGAAGTGCCGCGCCACATGTCGGCGATCCTTCGCGAGGAAGCCATCTACGAAGCGCTGTCACACAGTCTGTCGAAGGCGCAGGACGTGCTTTATCTCGGGCGCGGGGTCAATTATCCGGTTGCGCTCGAAGGTGCGCTGAAACTCAAGGAAATATCCTACATCCACGCCGAGGGTTATGCAGCCGGCGAGCTCAAGCACGGCCCGATTGCGTTGATTGATGAAACGGTTCCTGTCGTCGTTGTCGCACCAAGAGACGATATGTTCGAGAAAACCGTCTCGAATGTGCAGGAGGTCGCGGCCCGGGGAGGTCAGATCGTGTTCATCAGCGACGGCCCGGAAGGCGCGGCGGGCTGCGATGTGATGGCGTCCATTCGGGTGCCGCAGGCGCATCCGTTTACGACACCGTTGATTTATGCGCTGCCGATGCAGCTTATCGCCTATCATACGGCGGTGTTCATGGGTACGGACGTGGATCAGCCGCGAAATCTGGCCAAGTCCGTGACCGTGGAATAGGTTTTTGGGTACAGGTCTGCCGAGTGTGTGGACGGACGTGCTATGATGGTTCATAGCTTTGCACCCGGCCTCGCTTTCGCCTGAATCCTTGTGTTTTCAGAACAGGTGAAACTCCCCTGACGGGTTAGGATGCAAGCCGCTCATATAGGTCTGTCGATGCAAAAGACGCGACTCACAGCAATTGCACTGGGCGCAGCGCTGGCGATGCTTACCGTCGTGCCGCACGTGCACGCGCAATCGGCGGGCGACAGCCAGGCGGGCGCCCAATACAAGGCCGGTCAGGATGCGCTTGCCAACGGGCAGTACAAGGCCGCGGTTGGACATTTCGGAAAGGTGTTGAGGAATTCCGGACTGGAAAGTGCGGTGGTTGCGAAGGCGCTCTATATGCGCGGTGTGTCGCACGAAAAGGCCGGACAGCCGGCGCAAGCCATAGCAGACCTTACCAGTGCACTCTACCTTTCCGGGTTGACGGCCAAGGAACGCGCCAATGCCTATCTGAGCCGGGGAAAGGCCTATGAGGCGGTTGGCCTGAGCGATCAGTCGCGCGCCGATATCTCCCGTGCGCGCAGCGGCGGGGCAAGCGAACGGCAGATCGCCCGGGCGTCCGAAGCGCCGCGTTCGCGCAGCGGCAACAGTAGTGTTCCGACATTTGCAACCAGTTCTCAAACGACGGCTTCGACGTCGTCCAATTCACGGCGTACCGCTTCGCTCCAGACCCGGAACAGTGCGCCTGCGCGAGATAAGGACATTCCCCAGTTCCGCACGTCCATTCTGCCGCAGGAAACACCTGCTCAGAAACCGCCTCCGGCGCGGTCGTCGGGTTCGGCGCCAGCCGGCTGGGATACATCGGTGGCAGGGCAGCAATCCGCTCCGGCACCAGCGCCGACACCGGAACAGGAATCGGGCAGCAGGGTTGGGCGCTGGTTCAGGGGCCTGCGTAACAATGTGACCAGCCGCGATGAAAAACAGCCGAGCGCGCCAGCAGCAACGACTGAGGCACCGACTGCTCCCGCACCCACCGCATCGGCGCCGACGGCGGCCACCTCCGCTCCGCCGCAGTGGAGCCAGACCACGACCGCGTCGCGGACGCCACAGCCGAGTTGGAATTCACAGGTCTCGGCTCCGCAGCCGTCGCGCCGCACAGCTGCCGCACCGCGGCCTGCGCAACCGGCGCCTGCAGCCGCGCCGTCATCCGGAGGCGCTGGCGGTTATCGCATCCAGTTGGCGGCATTGCGGAGCGATGCCGAAGCCCAGGCGACCTGGAAACGTTTGCGGGCGAAACACGGTGCATTGCTCGGTGGTCATCAGCCCAGCATCGTCAAGACCGAGCTGGGCGGATTGGGGACATTCTATCGGGTCCAGCTCGGACCGTTTCCGGACAAGGCGGCGACACAACAATTGTGCAAAAACTTCAAGAGTGGCGGTCTCGACTGTTTCCTTCTCGCCCAATAGTGGTCTGCAGACGAGAAATATACATCAATTGTTGGTGGTAATGCGGGGGCACGACCCTTGTTGAATGGGTTGCGAGTACCCATTGTGGTAAGGTGCGCGTGTCGTGACACGAGGATCGGGGGCACAACATCGTTTTTGGGCATTGATCGTGCCGCGCCTTGACGCAATCCTGATCCGACCGGAGTACTGCTGAGCATGGTGGCAAACCGTAAATCGCGTAAACGCGCCGAGAAGACATCGGACTCGGACCGCGACGCCGCACAGGATCCGCTGAAGCTTCTGACCGGTGCCGATGGCAAAACGCCGTCCCATTTCGGCTCGCGGCTGCGGAACTACTTTCTGACCGGACTGATCATTGTCGGCCCGGTCGGCATTACGCTGTATGTCATCTGGTGGTTCATCAATCTCATCGACGGTTGGGTGAAGCCGTGGGTGCCCGTCACATATCTTCCCGAGACCTATCTGCCGTTTACGGTGCCGGGCGTCGGACTGATTTTTTCAATCACGGTGCTCATCATTATCGGCGCCCTGACCGCCAATCTGTTTGGCCGGACGCTGGTGAGTTATGGCGAAATGATGCTCGACCGGATGCCGGTCGTCCGGAACGTCTACCGCGCCTTGAAGCAGATCTTCGAGACGGTCCTCTCGCAATCGAGCAACTCGTTCCAGAAAGTCGGCATCATCGAGTATCCGCGAAAGGGTCTGTACGCGATCGTTTTTGTCTCGACCACAACCAAAGGCGAAATCGACAAAAAGGTGAGGGAGGGTGAAACGCTGCTCAGCATCTTCCTTCCGACAACACCGAATCCGACTTCCGGGTTTCTGCTCTTCGTGCCGGAAGAAGATGTGCTGGTCCTCGATATGTCGGTTGAGGAAGCGGCCAAGCTGGTGATCTCAGCGGGTCTTGTCGTTCCCAACTATCAGGAAGATCTCAAAAAGCTTGCAAAGGGCGCGCGCACCCGCGGGAAGCCTCCGGTCAAGGAAACCGAGCCCGCGGAATAGGGCTTGATCCCGAAAAGAACCGTTTAGCCTGCCTTGAGAAGTCGGATGGCCTCGTCGCGCTCGAACAGATAGAGCAGCACCCGCAGCGTCTGACCGCGCGCGCCCGACAGATCGGCGTCGTTTGCGAGAATCAACCTCGCGTCGTCCCGGGCCGCGCTCAAGAGGTCGTCATCGCGCGGCAGCGAAGCCACGCGAAATTCGGGCAGACCGCTCTGCCGCGTCCCTAGCACCTCGCCGCCGCCGCGCAGACGCAAATCATCTTCGGCAATCTTGAAACCATCTTCGGACTCACGCAGCGCGTTGAGGCGTGCACGCGCGGTTTCGCTCAACGGCGGTTTGTACATGAGGATGCATGCCGACTGGCTTGAGCCGCGCCCGACACGGCCACGCAGCTGATGCAGCTGCGCAAGGCCGAAACGTTCCGCATGTTCAATAACCATGATCGTGGCGTTGGGCACGTCGACACCAACCTCGATGACCGTGGTCGCGACAAGAATGGAAACCTTACCGTCGGCGAACGCCTGCATTGCTGCATCTTTGTCGCTGCCGGACATCTGCCCGTGAACGAGCGCGACCCTGTCGCCGAAGCGTGCCTTCAGCGCGGCGAACCGTTCCTCCGCGGCCGTTGCGTCAAGCACATCGGATTCCTCAACCAGCGGACAGACCCAGTAGGCTTGCGCTCCGGTCGCCAGTGCGGCCTCCAGCCGGTCGAGAATTTCGTTGAGACGGTCAATGGGCATTGCGCGGGTGGCGACGGGCTTTCGGCCTGCCGGCTTTTCCAGAAGCTTGGAGACTTCCATGTCACCATAATGCGTCAACAGCAGCGTTCTCGGGATCGGCGTTGCGGTCATCACCAGGACGTCGATTGCACCTGCACCGCTTTTTGCCTGAAGCGCCAAACGCTGATGGACGCCGAAGCGGTGCTGTTCGTCGATGACTGCGACAGCAAGATCCTTGAAATCGACGCCTTCCTGGAAGAGCGCGTGCGTTCCGATCAGAATATCGATTTCGCCCCGCGCCAGAGCGTCCAGGATTTCCGAGCGCGCTTTTCCCTTTTCCCGGCTCGTTAGCAGCGCCACCCGGATGCCGGTTGGTTCCGCGATCTCCATCAGGGTTTTAAGATGCTGGCGTGCCAGCAGTTCGGTCGGCGCCATCAGGGCGGCCTGGGCGCCGGCCTCGATGGCGACCGCCATGGCGAGCAGGGCGACAACGGTCTTGCCGCTGCCGACGTCCCCCTGAAGAAGACGCAGCATGCGTGTCGGTTCCGCCATGTCGGCTTCGATCTCACCCATGACTTGCGCTTGCGACGGGGTCAGTTCGAAGGGAAGGGCCTCGCCTATTCTGGCGCGCAACGTGCCATCGCCCCTGAGCGCCCGGCCCGTTGTCTTGTGCAGACGTTGCCGCACCAGCGCGAGGGCGAGCTGGTTGGCGAGGAGTTCATCGAATGCGAGCCGCCGGTGCGCCGGACTGGAGGGCAGCAGATCGTCTTCCGATTGTGGCGCGTGCGCCGCACAGACCGCATCTTGGAAGGACGGCCAGTGCTGTCGGGCAAGCCACGCGGGATCCTGCCACTCGGGCAGCTTCGGCAGGCGCGCGACGGCCTGTGCGGCCGCCTTCCTGGCGACCTTGCCCGAGAGGCCGGCGGTCAGCGGGTAGACGGGCTCCAGCAGGGGCAGCTCGTCGAGATCGGCTTCGGAAAGAATATGGTCGGGATGGGGCATCTGCAGCCTGCCGCCATAATCCTCCACCCGGCCGGAGACGATCCGGGTCTCACCGACGGGGAGTTGTTTTTCGAGATAGGCGGCCTTGGCGTGAAAAAACACCAGCTCCAGGGAGCCGGTATCGTCGCTGCATATCACGCGATAGGGGACGCGGCGTTGTCCGCGCGGTGGTGGGCGATGCTCCGCAACCTCGACTGCCATGGTTGCGATCTGTCCGGGGACCGCCTGTGCGATCGTGGGCCGTGCACGCCGGTCGATGAGCGAAAGCGGAAAATGGAACAGCAGGTCGACGATCTTGGCATCACCCTGGCGCGCCTGTGGCGCCAGCAGCCTCTTGAGAAGTTTCTGCAGCCGAGGTCCGATACCCTGCAGGTCTTTCAGATCAGCGAACAGCGGTGTGAGGATGTGTGGCCGCATCTGTCTCGGTCGGTCTCATTTTTTTTGCCGTCGCACAGGTCAATTGCAGCATATGCGGCTGACAGATTGCCGTCAGGACGCTATATGGCGCGCATGATGTTACGACGCGCTATGGCACGTGACCTTGGACTCTATGGCTGACGCAATCAACGATATTGAAATCAGGCGCCGGCGTGTAATGTACCGCGCCGGGCATCGCGGAACGAAGGAACTCGACTTGCTGTTGGGGCGCTTCGCGGAAGCGGAGCTTGCAGGGATGTCGGAAGCGGACCTGATTGCGTTCGAGGAATTTCTTGCACTGCCGGATCCGGATATCCACCACTGGGTGTTGGCGCCTGGCGCGAAAGCGCCGGAAGGGCTGGCCGGCGAGTTTGTCGAGCGGTTGAAACGGTTTCATGATCTTTAGGTGGTCATCACACGTAGAACCGGCACGTTGCGACACGCGGTGATCGAGGCATGACAGCACGCCTGCCAATTGAACGGATTCTGGCCGCAGAGCGCCGCCTGACGCTTGCGGCGGCGCCGGAGGGGCTGGACGGCCTGGCGCTCGCGGAAATCGCGGCTGCACTGAAAGCGGTGGACAAGAGCCGGTGCGCGAACCTGCTGCACGTTGCGCGCGACGACAAGCGCATGGCGACTCTGCAGGCGGCCATAGACTTCTTTGGCAGCGGGCGGATCAGAACCATCGTTTTTCCGGCCTGGGACTGTGTGCCTTATGACCGGATTTCGCCCAATTCGGAGATCGCCAGCCGGCGGCTGGCTGCTCTTGCCGCTCTCGCCGGGGAGAGCGAGGTGAACGCCGATCAGGCCGTCATCGTGCTCACCAGTGTCAATGCCATCATGCAGATGGTCCCGCCGCGCCGTTTCATGGAGCGGTCCGTTCTGCGGCTTCATCCCGGTACCTCGGACGGTCTGGACGTCCTGACATCTCAGCTTGAGTCGAGTGGATATGTCCGCACCGGCAATGTGATCGAGCCCGGCGAATATGCCGTGCGCGGCGGCATAGCCGATCTGTTTCCGCCGGGCCGCCAGAGTCCTGTGAGGCTGGATTTTTTTGGCGATACGCTGGAGAGCATTCGCGAATTTGATACCGATACGCAGCGCACGACGAAGAGCCTCGAAGAGGTTCTTCTGTTGCCCGTGAGCGAGGCTGTTCTGGGTCCGGACACGGTAACGGCGTTCCGCCAGCGTTACGTGGAGCTGTTCGGACCGGTGACCAGCGCCGATCCGTTGTATGAAGCAATTTCCGCACAGGCGCGCTACCAGGGAATGGAGCACTGGCTACCGTTGTTCCATGGCACGCTTGAAAGTCTCTTCGACTATGTTCCAGGCGCATGGATCACCTGCGATGCGCTGGTGGAGGAGGCCCGCGCGGAACGCGCAGATCAGATCGAAGATCATTACCAGTCGCGCGCGAAGTCGCTTGAGCAGAAGAACTTCGGTGCGCCGCCCTACAAGCCGGTTCCCTCTGAGCAGTTGTTCCTCAATGAACAGGCCTGGAAGGAGGAGCTTGCATCCCGCCATGTCGCTACATTCTCGCCTTTCGAGGTGCCCGAGGGTACGTCCGGAGAAGAGGTTATCTCGCTGCAAGGCCGCGTGGGCCGGTCTTTCGCGGCGGAACGGGCGCAGGAAGGAATCAATGTTTTCGATGCGGTTGTGCAGCACATTGGCGACCTCAACAAGCGCTCAAAACAGGTCGTCGTTGCGTCCTGGAGCAATGGTGCGAGGGAACGGCTGAGCGGGTTGCTGGGCGATCATGGACTTCAATCGACGAACCCCGTTGACGACTTCGCTGGCGTCGACGCGATTGCGCCGGGCCAGACAGCACTTGCCATACTCGGACTGGAGGCCGGATTCGAGACACCAAATCTGGCGGTCGTTGCCGAGCAGGACATTCTGGGGGACCGGCTCATCCGGCGCCGGTCAGCGCGCAAGGCGGCGGATGCCCTCACCGAGGTTTCGAGTCTTGCCTCCGGAGACCTCGTCGTCCATGCGGAGCATGGCATCGCCCGCTTCGAAGGCCTCAAGACGATCGATGCCGCCGGCGCGCCGCACGATTGCATGGAGCTTACCTATCAGGGCGGCGACCGGCTCTATCTGCCGGTGGAGAATATCGAGCTTTTGACCCGCTACGGTTCCGATGAGGCGGGCGCGCAACTGGATAAACTCGGCGGCGTCGCCTGGCAGACGCGCAAGGCACGCCTCAAACAGCGCATCCGGGATATTGCGGAAAAGCTGATCAAGGTCGCGGCGGCGCGCGAAATGAAACACGCGCCCGTACTCAACCTGCCCGAAGGCGTCTATCAGGAATTCTGTGCCCAATTCCCGTATGAGGAAACCGAGGATCAGGCGACCAGCATTGCCGATGTTCTGGATGATCTCAGCTCAGGCCGGCCCATGGACCGGCTCATTTGCGGAGATGTGGGCTTCGGCAAAACCGAGGTGGCGCTGCGCTCCGCGCTTGTGACGGTCATGGCCGGAAAGCAGGTGGCCGTGGTCGCGCCGACCACCTTGCTCGCCCGTCAGCATACGCAGACATTCACCGAACGGTTCGCCGGACTACCGGTCAAGATCGCCCAGGCCTCGCGCATGGTCAGCACGGGCGATATGAATGCTGTCAAGGAGGGGCTCAAGAACGGGCAGGTCGATATCGTCATCGGCACCCATGCGTTGCTCGGAAAGTCCATCGAGTTTGCCGACCTTGGTCTCCTCATCATTGACGAGGAGCAGCATTTCGGCGTGCAGCACAAGGAACGGCTGAAGCAGCTGCGGGACGACGTTCATGTCCTGACACTGAGCGCAACGCCCATTCCACGCACGCTCCAGCTTGCCCTTTCCGGCGTGCGCAAACTCTCGCTGATCGCGACGCCGCCCGTGGATCGGCTCGCCGTGCGCACTTTCGTCACGCCGTTCGATCCCATGATTTTGCGCGAGGCACTGTTGCGCGAGCGATTCCGGGGCGGGCAGAGCTTCTACGTCTGTCCACGCATCTCCGACCTCGATGAGGTCGGCGCATTCCTGGAGGAGTATGTGCCCGAACTGAAGGTTGCACGCGCTCACGGACAGATGGCGTCGGGCCAGCTGGAAGACGTGATGAGCGGGTTTTACGACCGGCAGTATGACGTTTTGCTCAGCACAACGATCATCGAGTCCGGCCTCGATATTGCGACCGCCAACACGCTGATTGTCCATCGCGCGGATCGGTTCGGCCTGTCGCAGCTTTACCAGTTGCGCGGCCGGGTTGGGCGGTCCAAGACGCGCGCATACGCCTATTTCACGCTACCCGAGGAGGCGAAACTGACGCCGGCGGCCGAGAAGCGACTGAAGGTGCTGCAGTCTCTCGACACGCTGGGCGCCGGGTTCTCGCTGGCAAGTCACGATCTCGATATCCGGGGCGCGGGAAACCTTCTGGGTGAGGAGCAGTCCGGCCATATCAAGGAGGTCGGTTTTGAGCTTTATCAGGCCATGCTGGAAGAGGCGGTGGTGAGCCTGAGGGGTGGGGAGACGGACCTGCCCGAGGAGCAGTGGTCGCCGCGCATATCGCTGGGAACGTCGGTCCTCATCCCGGAAAACTACGTACCCGACCTGCAGCTTCGGCTCGGCCTGTACCGGCGCTTGTCCGACCTGACCGAAAGCCAGGATATCGAGGGCTTTGCGGCTGAGTTGGTCGATCGCTTCGGAAAGCTTCCAGACGAGGTGAGCCATCTTCTGGAAGTTGTTCAAATTAAAGCATTTTGTCGACGCGCTAATATCGCGGATGTGGACGCGGGGCCACGCGGCGCCGTCATCGGATTCCGCGACAATCAGTTTGAGAATCCCGATGGGCTGATTGGCCTGATCACGCAGCAGACCGGGCGCATGCGCCTGCAACCGGATCACAAGCTGGTGGTGAAAGCGGATTGGGATACGCCGGATCAGCGGCTGCAGGGTGCGCGTGCAATCGTCCGAGAGCTGGCGGAACTGGCGGAGAAGGGGCAAAAGGCGGCCTGAACATCAGGTGTTGCTGATCAGCTAGCCCATTTCCTCCATTTCCGATCCGAAATCGGGTTCCTGTGAAATCTGCACCAGCGCTTCAGCAAGGACTTCGGCCGGCTGCGCGCCGACAAGAACATGCTGCTGGTTGATCACGAATGTGGGAACGCCCTGGACGCCGAGCTCATGGGCGAGCTGGATTTCCTTTTTCACTTCTTCGATGTCGCGGTCGGTGGCGAGGACTTCCTCGACCAGTTCGACGTCCATCTCGGCCTCGCGCGCGGCGTCGAGCAAAACAGAGGCCTGACCGATATCTTCGCCCTCGCAGAAATAGAGTTCGAAGAGCCGGTCCACAACCACATCCTGCTGGTGGCCGGGCTGCGCCCAGCGGATCAGGCGATGCGCATTGATGGTGTTGGGTGATTTCGTGATCCGGTCGAAGGCGAAAATGATGCCCTCGGTCTCTCCGGTTTCGTAAATTTTCTTGTAGATCTCCGTTGCCTGTTCACGCCCGAACTTCTTGTCGAGATATTCCTGCCGGTCCATGCCCTCCGGCGGAATGGTGGCGTCGAGTTGAAACGGCCGCCACCGCACCAGCGGTTCGACCTCCGGCGCCATCACCTGGGCCCGATCAAGCCGGCGCTTGCCGATGTAACACCACGGGCACATCACATCGGAGACCACGTCGACGGTCATGACATCCATTTCACGCATTGCACGGTCCTCGACAAGGCGCGGCGAACCGACCGACGGGGGGAGTTCCCGCCACGGCGTCGCGCGTGCAAACAGGGAATATGCTTGTTATCAGGCTGCCGCCTTGAGGTCCATGTTCTGGCTGCGCTTAAGAAGCGCCTCCACCGTGTCCCCGTCTTCAAAACCCGCAAGCCGGGTATCGAGCCTGACGGAGACCGGTGCGTTGTGTCCCTCGACCGCGAATTCGGTGTGCGCGACGACGCCGGTGATGCGCTGGATCGCGATCCTCGCGCCCTCGACAGCCGTATCGGGGAGAGCCACCACAATCTTCGATCCCGAATAGCGCGCCGCCAAATCTTCACCGCGGATCAGGAGCGAGACCACTTCGCCGATCTGCCGGATGATCCGGTCGCCGCCGGCATAGCCCAGTTCTTCGTTGATTTCGGCGATGTTGGCTATCGAGAGTGTTGCCAGTGTGAAGCTCTGGCTGGTGCGCTCCGCATCCTTGACCATCGTGCCGACATGCTCAAGCAGGAAGCCGCGGCTGTACAAGCCGGTCAACGCGTCGCTGGTCGCGAGATGCTTGGCCTCCTGATAGATCCTCTTGAGCGATTCCCGGAAGCGGGACTCGCGCACCAGCAGGTTGACCCGGATCCTGAGCTCTTCGTTGGAACAGGGCCTGGACAGGGCGTCGGTCACTCCGGCGTCGTACAGCTTACTGCACTCGGTCAGCTCTTCAGGAGAGACAAGCGCGAGCACCGGCAGGTTGAAAAGCCGGGACTGTTGCCGCACGTCCCGCACGAAGGGCAGATGCGGCTCGACCGTTTCGGCCGTGCTGATGATGACGGCATCAAAACTCCGGCGCGCGAGATAATCGAGCGCGGTTGAGTCGCTCAAGGCGCCGACGAGGGTCGCGTGCTTCGAGAGCGCGTTTTCGATCATGGCAAACTGCGCCGGGTCGCCCAGCACCATGATGGTTGCATTCTCCATCATGTCGGGCGGCGTGATCGGCGTAGGGGCGTCGAGCCCGTATTTGGCGGATGTGTTAAGCCGCCTTACGAGTTCCTCGTGCATGGTGTTGAGACGGATCAGCGATCTCAGCCGGTGGCAGATTTGCTGCGGGTTCAGATCGCCGATAAGAAGATCGTCGATGTCGTCGACCGCGCCATCGAGCTTCAGGTTCATATCGGTGCCGACAAGGATCGTCCGCATCCGGTTCGACAGGGCGCTTGCCTTGAGGGTCTTGGCAAGGGCGAAATAGGCGTCCGGTTTTTCCTGGGCGTCGGGGCTCTGCATGTTGAGCACGACGACGTCGGGCTGCCGTGTCCCGCACAATTCGGCAACGCCTTGTGCAATTCCGCTGATTGCGCACTCGAACCCGGCCTTCGTGAGAGTTTCTTCGAGTTTCCTGTCGGTGCTGGTGTCGTCGCCGACTATCAGAACCCGCGCTGGACCTTGCATCACGTCACTTCCCATCCGCCCGGTGCCCATACGCACCTGGATGGGAGTGTCAGCCGGATTGCCTTAAGATTTCATAAAGCATGGCCATTTTGCGTGGCGTTCCGCTGGTATGTGCGGCGTAGCTCGCCCCGCTTCACCTTGCCGTTCGGGGTGCGGGGCAGGGCGTCCAGGAACACATACTCGCGCGGCATCTTGTAGTCGGCGAGTTTGTCCTGCGCCAGCGCCTGGAGCGTATCCTTGTCAGGGTCCGCACCGTCCCGCATGACCACAAAGGCACCGATTACGCTCACATTCCTGCGGACGCCGATCTCGGTCACCGCAACCTCCGCAACGTCCGGGTGGGACGCAAGCACCTGTTCGACCTCCATCGGCGAGACCCGGTAGCCCAGCGCATTCATGAGATCGTCGTTGCGACCGAGATGCGTGATGTAGCCATCCTCGTCCATCGCGCCGATATCGCCGCCGCAGAACCAGTCGCCCCGCATGACGGCTTGCTCCTCTTCCGGCCGGTTCCAGTAACCCAGCATCAGCGCGGGATCGGTCCGGTGAACGGCGATGAGGCCTTCCTCGTCCCGGGGCAGCGGTTCGGTGCCGCCATCGGTCGGGAGAATGACGACTTCGCGGCCCTGCTGCGGTTTGCCGACCTTGCCCGGCTTCGGCGGAACCGACGGGCTTGACGAGATGTATGTCGATACCTCGCTCATGCCGAGTGCTTCGTAGAGCGTTGTGCCGGTCTTCTCCCGCCACTCCCGTGCGAGGTCCTGCGGCAGCGTTTCGCCGGCCGTCAGTCCGTGGCGCAGCGTCGGCGGCATGCCCGCGCCCAGATCGCCATATTTGAGGATCTGCCTGTACAGTGTGGGTACGGCGGCGAATATTGTCGCCTCGTGTTGCGCCATCAGCCGCAGCCAGACGGAAGGATCCTTCTCACCTGTATAGACGAGCGCCGTCGCTCCATTGATCCAGGGGTCGCAGAGCCCGGTGCCGAGCGTGTATGTCCAGTTGAAGGCTCCGGCATGCAGCATGCGATCCTGCGCCGTCATGCCGTACCACCCCTCATACATGGGGCGCCGGCCCCAGACGCTGCGCTGGGCATGCAACACGCCTTTCGGCCGCGCGGTCGTCCCCGAAGTGTAGATCAGCAGGGCCGGGTCGTCGGAGTGTGTTTCGGCATAGACGGCGGGCTCGGACCGGGATCGCAAAGATCGTACATCCGCGGGCGTGTAGGTCTTGATGCTTTTCGGGATGTCTCCGAGCGGCAGTTCCGGTGTCATCGCCAGGGCCCGCGCGCCGCAGTCCTGAAGAAAGAAATTCACCTCGCGTGCGCTGAGCACGCTCGATGCCGGCAATGGCACAAGGCCGGCGGCAATCGCTCCGAAAAACAGCAGGGCATAGTCACTGGTGTTCGCGAGCCTGATGACCAGCCGGTCTCCGGCTTCGAGGCCGTCCGCGTGCAGGCCGGCGGCAATCCGCAGGACCGCATCCTCAATCTCCCCGTAGGTCCACGTTTCCGTGTCGGAAGGATCTTCGGCGCTTCTTATGACAATGAGCCCGATCTTGTCGTGGGGACGCGTCTCGCCCGTCTCCAGGCAGTAGCGCGCCATGTTGAAGTGTTCGGGAGGAAGGACACCACGATAGCCGTACATGATACATCCGTTTCGGGAAGGAGGGCGACCTAGAGCTGCGCGAGGATTTTTTCGCGCACGACCGCGCCGTCATTGGTACGCGGTATCGCTTTCACGATCACAAGCTGGTCCGGCGCCTTGTGCGGCGCGACGCGTCGCTCGTCGAGATAAGCCTTGAGCCGGTCGAGCGAGGGGGCCTGATCGGGCCGGGGCACGACCGCGGCAAAAATCCGCTCGCCCATCACCGCATCCTCAAGCACGAATGCCGCCGCGTCGAGGAACTCCGAGAATTCGCCATACAACCGGTCGAGTTCGGGAGCGGCGATGATCGAGCCCCCGTGATAGATCACGTCCTCGCTCTTCCTGCAGCGAAACTGGTTGCCCAGCGTTTCATCGACATAGCAGCCGATGCCGGTGTCGATGAACCCGTGCGCATCGAGCTGCGAGGCCGGTGCGGTATCCGTATTCTCGAAGATATCGGAGCGGAACGGCACGCTCGTGCCCCGCACCGTCAGGGTTCCTTTGAGGACCTGCTGGCTGTCATGCTTTTTGACGCTGCCTCGCACCCGCGTCTCGACAACCGGTTCGGTCTTCTCTTCGTCCTCATCGCCCGGCACGAAGATTTTGCCCAGGGGCAACAGCGACGGATCGGTGTCCGGTGCGCGCTCGCGCACGATAACGGCCCGTTCGGCGAAGTTGTAGATATCGAATATCGGGATCGCGGTTTCGGGAAAATCCGGGTCCGGCTTCACGGCGTGAGGACCTGGCCACACGCAGCCCAGCCGATTGAGTTTCAGATCACCCCTCCGCAGGTCATGACGCTCTTCAAGCGCCGTTATGACCGGCGCGGGCACGGCGGCATAGGTGATGTCCTGATCTTCGAGCTGGCGCACGAACACATCGAAATCAAAGGGGAGATGCAGTCCGACCTGACATCCGGCGAGTATCGGCGCGGCCAACTGGCCGGCGAGCGCCGATGCGCTGAACAAGGGGTAGGTGTTGAGTGTCTTATCGCTGCGCCTGAGCCTCAGCTCGGCCCCGAAGTAGCGCGCCAGCGCCAGCAGTTCGCCATGGGTGTGCGGCAGGGGAGACGCCCCTTGGGCCGAAACAGACCAGGTGATGACGGCGGTGTCCTGCAGATCCCCGGTCGCAGGCTCGCGGTGTGGCGAGACGCGGGTTTCTTCGGTGTCGGCAGCGCTGAACACGTCGTCGAGCGGTGTGATGCCATCGGGTGCATCGCCGCCGAAGGAGAACACGTACCGCACGCTCATATGCTTCGCCGCCGTTTCGCCCAGGATCTCGGCAGGCCTTTCGCTGCCATATTGTGTGCAGGCGACCGCCGCGGCGGGTTTGATTCGGGAGAAGGCGCCATGGACCTCGTCGAGCCGCCACAAGAGCGGCATCGGGCAGGGGACGAGCCCTGCACGCCAGCTGGCGAGGATCAGCAACGGCATCTCGACGGTGTTCGGAGACTGGATGGCGACGATATCGCCTTCCTTCAAGCCCGCCTCGTGAAATCTGCGGCTGAGGCGGTCCACGGCTAAGTCAGCACCGGCATAAGTGAATTGCCGTGGTATGCCGAGCCCGCGTTCGGCACGGTCCGGCGCGTCGACGAAAAGCAGCCTGTCTCCATCGCGCTGTGCACGCTCACGCAGAACCGTATCGATTCTATTCTGACCGGCGGCCAGATCGTCGGAGATTTCTATCCGAACCGATTCGTCGTGGTCCATTCTCTCTCAATCCGCAGCATTCAGTGCCGCCGGTTTCGATCCGGCGTAGCGCAGACATCGAACAAGCGCCAGTTGGGTCTAGCCATCGGGGCGGTCGATCCACCACGTATCAACGCGATAACCGTACAAAGAGGTCTTGGCAGGATGGGCGAGCTGCTTCCAGCGCGCAATCCATTGCGACTTCTGATGGAACAGAGGAATAACATAATGGCCGGACAACAACACCCGGTCGAGTGCACGAACGGCCGACACGAAATTTTCGCTTGTCTTCGCCGCCAGCAGGGCCGTGATCATGGCGTCTGCCGCCGGGTTCTTGACCCCGGCATAGTTGAATGACCCTTCGGCATCCGCGCTTTTTGCGCTCCACCGGAACAACTGCTCGTTTCCGGGAGACAGTGACGCATACCAGAAGGCCTGGATCATATCGAAGTCGAACGTTTGGCGGCGGCGCTGATACTGCGCCGAATCGACCAGCCGCAGATGGGCGTCGATGCCGAGTCCCTTCAGGTCATCGATGAACTTCAGGAACAGGCGTTCCTGCCCGCCGCTGACCGCGAGAATTTCGAACGTGAACGGCGCACCGGTTTCGGCATTCACCAGCTTGCCGTTCTTGAGGACGTATCCGGCCTCCTTCAGCAGGGCGAGAGCCTTGCGGCGGTTGGCCCGATTGCGCCCCGTGCCGTCGCTGACGGGCAACTTGTAGGTTCCATCCATGATGGCAGGCGCGACGGCCCCTTTGTATGGCATCAGAAGTTCGCGTTCGCGCGCATCTGCGGGGCGGGCGTGGGAGGAGAGAACCGAACGGTCGAAGAAGCTCTGAGTACGCGTGTAGAGGTTGAAGTAGTAGTTCTTGTTCAGCCACTGGAAGTCGAGCATGTATGTCAGGGCTTCGCGCACGCGGATATCCATGAAAAGCGGACGGCGGGTGTTGAAGACGAGTGCGGACATGCCGGAGGGAACCGACACCGGGAATTCTTCCTTGACGACGCGGCCGTCCTTGAACGCGGTAAAGTCGTAACCGCGCGCCCAGCGGCCGGAATCCGATTCGGGCCAAAGCTGGAACAAGCCCTTCTGGAAGGCCTGAAACATCGGATCGTCGTCACGGTAATATTCGTACTTGATCTGGTCGAAGTTGAACCGGCCCTTGTTGATTGCCAGATCCTTGCCCCAATAGTCGGGATTGCGCGTGTAGACGACGTGGCTTCCGGCGGCGACTTCGGTCACTGTGTAGGGGCCGCTGCCGATCGGCGGTTTCAGCGACGTCGACTCGAATTCGTCGGCGGAAAAGGCGTGACGCGGCAGCACTGGCATCAATCCCATGATCAATGGCATTTCGCGGTCACCCTGCGCATCGAACGTGAATTTCACGGTGCGTGGCCCGGTCTTCTCGGCCTTCGATACCTTTGAGTAATAGGTGCGATGGTTGGGACGTCCCTTGTCACGCAGGAGCGCGTGCGAGAACAGCACATCTTCGACGGTTACCGGCTTTCCGTCGGAGAACCGCGCCTCCTTTCGCAACGTGAAGGCGACCCAGCTGCGGTCTTCCGGAGTATCGATGCTTTCCGCGAGCAGTCCGTAAAGAGAAAACGGTTCGTCGAACGCGCGCGCCATGAGGCTCTCGACCACGTAGGCTCGGATACCCGCCGCCGCCACGCCTTTGACAATAAGCGGGTTCAGACTGTCAAACGTGCCGAGACTGGCAAACGTCACATTGCCGCCCTTCGGCGCATCGGGGTTAACGTAGCTGACGTGCGGGAAACCTGGGGGATGCAACGGTTCGCCGTGCATGGCAATTCCATGCGCCGGTTCTGCATGCAGCGGCGAATATGCGAAACTGTGAACGAGTGCCGCACATATAAGGGCTTTCACGCAAGTGAAAGCCCAGCTATAGATTGGTACGCGCAGGCTCATGGATGCACCGTTTATGCGAGGAAGCGAACAAAAGCAATTCCTCCAAAGAGCGGCGATTTTGAGATGGGGTCCGCTGCGGGACTGGTGGATGGTGCGCGTGTAACATGTCTCGGCATGCAAGACTTGTGTGCAGTCGTCACGGGATTGCCTCATTTGAATGTATTCAGGCGCACTGTGCGGTTCCGGGATGGCATAACCTTATATTGAGCTGCGTTGTCGCACCACGTTCCAGAGTGAAGGAAAGGGCTATTGTGATGGTGACTTCTCTTTCGGCAGACAGTCGAATTCTCCCCGCAGCAGGAAAGGCCGGCCTGCTGACGGCAACATTTGCGGGTGCCCTTTTTCTGAGTGCGGCAGCGAACGCACAACAGCAACCTCAGCCGGCGGCAAAGACACCGCCTGCCGCTACCGCGCAAGCCGGTGGCGCGCAGCAAGGTTCCTGGGTGAAACTGTGCCAGGCGCAAAAGACAAAAGACAGCAAACAGGTCAACGTCTGCCTGACGCACCATGAGCGCTTCCACCCCACCACCGGCCAGCCGCTCGTCTCCGCGGCCATTCGTCAGATCGAGGGACAGAAAGAGCCCATCATGATGTTCATGGTTCCGCTCGGGCGTCTGCTTGCCCCCGGCCTGATCATGCAGGTGGACGAAAAAGAGCCGCTCAAGCTCGGCTACACCTACTGCACCGCGCTCGGCTGCGTCGCTCAGGCGCCGGTGAGCGATGAGATCATCAGCTCTTTCAAGAAGGGCGGTACGCTGACGATCAAGACGATTGATGTCGGTCAGAAGAAGGTCGGGTTCCAGGTGCCGTTGTCCGGCTTCACGCGGGCACTTGACGGACCGCCGATCGACCGGAAGGTCTATGCCCAGGCGCGTAAGGAGATGTTCGACCTGATCCGTGCACGCCAGAAGGAGCTTGCGAAAAAGCAACAAACCCAACAGAACAATCCACAACCCCAGCAAGCGCCGGCACAAGCGCCCAAGAAACTTCAGTAGTCTCCTGAAGGGGCTACACCGTTGTTCGGATGGTGTCGGCTGGTCGGTAGAATCGTGGATGGGCGGCGCCTAGTGGCGCTGTTCGCCGCGAAACCGGTAGATGCCGTTTTCAGGACCGTCAAACAATTCGGGAATGTCCGGGTGACGCAGGGGCTCGCCTGACTCGTCGGGCAGCAGGTTCTGCTCCGACACGTAGGCGACATACTCCGTCTCTTCGTTTTCAGCGAACAGGTGATAGAAGGGCTGATCCTTGCTCGGCCGGATTTCCGGCGGGATGGACAGCCACCAGTCTTCGGTATTGTTGAATATCGGATCAACGTCGAAGATGACACCGCGGAAGGGGTATACGCGGTGGCGTACGACTTGTCCGATCTGGTACTTTGCTTTTCTCAAGATCGCACCGTTGTCAGTCTTGCGTTGGACGCGTGCCTCCCGCCGGCCACTTATCCCGCGCGGGTCTGATCGCTGTCAACAGCGGCACCCGCAGAATCGGTTTATTTTCCATAAAGCGCACCACGTTCCGGGTCCTTCTGCGCAACCAGCTCGGCAAGATCGACGATCACCTTCGCCTGCTTCCAGGTGGCGTCGTCCTGCATCTTCCCGTCGATCATGACGGCCCCGGTCCCATCGGGCATGGCATCGAGAATCTTCCTGGCGAACCCGACCTCTTCGGGATCGGGGCTGAACACGCGTTTTGCAATTTCGATCTGGCTGGGATGAAGCGACCATGCTCCGAGGCAGCCCTGGAGAAAGGCGTTTCGGAACTGCGCTTCGCAGGCCGCCTCATCGGAGAAATCGCCGAATGGACCATAGAATGGCTTGATGCCGGCTGACGCACATGCGTCCACCATTTTCGCGATTGTGTAGTGCCACAGATCCTGCTGGTGGAAGAATCTGGAGTCCGAGCCGTCCGAGGCGTCGGCCAGCACGCCGTATGCCGGATGCCCGCCGCCGACGCGCGTCGTTTTCATCCCGCGTGAGGCAGCCAGGTCGGCAGGACCAAGGCTCATACCGTGCATGCGCGGACTTGCCCCGGCGATGGCCTCGACATTCTTGACGCCCTCGGCCGTCTCGAGAATCGCATGGATCAGAATTGGGCGCGTGACGCCATGGGCTGCTTCGAGCTGCGCGAGCAACTGGTCAAGATAGTGTATGTCCCAGGGGCCCTCGACCATTGGCAACATGATGACATCGAGTTTGTTGCCGACCTTTGAGACGAGTTCCGTGACATCATCGAGCGCCCACGGGCTTGAAAGTGTGTTCATGCGCACCCAAAGCCCGGTCTGGCCGAAGTCGTTCGCTTCCGCCATTTCGATAAATCCGTCCCGCGCCTGCCTCTTGGCGTCAGCCGGTATCGCATCCTCAAGATTGCCGAGAAGGACGTCGACCTGCTTTGCAAGATCTCCCGCCTTTGCCCGGATCTTCTCCACATGCGGCGGAATGAAATGGATCATGCGCTCCAGACGAACGGGTAGCTCGCGCAGCGGTTCGGGAGCCCCGATCGCCAGGGGTGAGAAAAACTTCCTCGGGTGTTTGCTGGCTGTTGTCATTCTGGTTTCCTGAAATGCCCGGCAGTGAGCCGTGATGCCGGAGGCGTGGGTCTTGCGGCTGGATCGCCTCTTGTCCGGTCAGACGAAGCGTTTGTTGGACCACATGAACTGGCCCGGATTTTCGCGGATCCATTGTTCGAAATGTCCGTAAACACTCGCCGCGATCTCACGAATGTCCTCATCCTCATTTTCGGTCTTCGGTATCTTGACCTCAACAGCGTTGATGCGGAACCGGGATTGCTTTCCCAGCCGTTCGCAACGCCCGATCCACATCCGCGCGTTCAGGCGGCGTGCCAGCAGACACGGGAAGGGGGTAAATTTCACATCCCGGCCGAAGAACGGAACGGCTACGCCGTTGCGATCATACACGTCGGCGACAAATCCGAGCGAGGCGGTATCGTTGCGGCCACGATGTCGGAGCAGGCGTCCGAGCATCCGCGCCGTCTCGAAACCGGTTGCCCGGCCCTTGTATCCCGCCTTGCCGAATAAACCGCCGGGATAAAGCGTCTTTCGCTTTTCCTGCATGTAGGCGTCGACGTAAGGGTTGTTGATAAGACGATACACGGCAGCGGTCGGCGATCCGGCAAGCGCCAGGGGCCAACTTGAAAGTTCCCAGTTGCCGAAATGCATTGTTGCGGCAATCGTCGCGCCCATCTTGTCCTTATAGCGCATGACCATGGGCAGGTTCTCGACCTCGATGCGATCCGGATCCTCGAGAATTCTGTCGATCTGCATCGTTTCGACGATCACGCGACCGATATTGTCCCACATCTCCATGGCAATCGCCTCGCGCTCTTCGTCGGACAACTCCGGAAAGGCTATCTTCAGGTTTGCCAGCGCGTTCTTGTGGCGCCGGCTCCCGCGAGAGATCATTTGCGTCAGACGCGCCGACACATTTGTCGCCACGTCCAGCGGAAACAACCGGACGAAGCCGATGACGGAACGCAACAATGCGTACTCAAGCCAGTATCTGATTTTCAGGGACCAGGGCATGGAAACTCGAACCAGGATAATGCCGGTGATGCGCAACCGAGGGTTGGGAATGACGTCGCAGGGTCTGTTGCCAGCACCGCTTGCCGGCGTCAAGAGGCGGAACGCCGCAATGATCTCGCATCATATCTCATATGCCGGCGATACGGCTTGTTTCATCAGTCTCGGCAATCCGAATTGCGGTGAGATGCCTTCCCGCATGACCAGACGCCGCAAAGGTGGAAGATTTGCCAGCAGGTGGAGCCCGATGCCGCGTGCCACCTGAAACGGAACGAAACCTGAGATCAGGGACCGATTAAGCAGATCGACCGCGAGGGTGCGCGAGTCGACATCCGCCCGCCGGGCGCGGTCATAGTCACGCAGGGCCGCGCCGGAACCTGCGTCGCCCGTATCCTTGTTTCCCGCCTGCGCGCACTCTGCCAGGATCGCGGCGTCGCGAAATCCGAGATTCAGACCCTGCGCTCCGATCGGCGGAATGACGTGTGCAGCCTCGCCGACAAGGGCGATGCGACGAGCCGCGAAACTCCGCACACGCATTCCGGACAGCGGAAAGGTTGCGCGCGGGCCGACGGACGTGACCGGCCCGAGGCATCCATATGACCGCTCTTCGATCTCGGCCGCCAGATCCTCGCTCGAAAGGGCTGCAAGCCGTTCAGCTTCCGGCGCCGTCTCGACCCAAACGAGGCTTGAAGCGTTCCCGGGCAGCGGAACCGTCGTAAACGGCCCGGCCGGCCTGTGAAACTCGTTCGACGCGTTGTTGTGAGGGTCAGCGTGTTCGAAATTGCAGGCCAGTGCCACTTGTGGGTAGCTCCAGGACGTCGTCGAAAGGCCTGCCGCCTCGCGACACAGGGATTTGCGTCCGTCCGCACCGGCAACCAGTTTCGCTGAAATATTCCGCCCTTCGGCGAGCGTGACCGTTACCGCATCATCCTCCGGTTCAATCTTCGTCGCCGCCTTCGTTTCTATGACATCAAGACCGGGGAGGGTATCGGCACGCGCATAAAGTGCTGCGACAAGCGCGGTGTTCGGAATGTTGAACCCGAAAGGTTGACCACCGATCTCTTCGGAGTCGAACGCGACCTCCGGCGCCCGGACAAGCCGGCCGGTATCGTCGATGATGCGTATAATGTTCAATGCAGCCGCTTCGGGCCGGCACAGCTCCCACACGCCGATGTTCGTAAGAAGCGCAACGGACGCCCGCAGAAGGGCGGTCGTGCGCGTATCGGGCCGACTGGGGTCCGGCGCGAAGGGCGGTCCGGCGATTGCGGTCCGCAAACCGGATACGGCGAGCGCCAGGGCAGTCGTCAGTCCGGCGGGGCCTGCGCCCACCACCAGGGCATCGTAATCTGTGCGGGTCATTGGGCGGGTATGACGTCGAAAGCGATTGAAATCCGCGTTTCATTGGATTCGAACGGCTCGGTCCGATGATAGAAGTAAGATGGAAACAAGACGACCATTCCTTCGTGCGGTGCATAGGAGCGTACAATGGGCTCCGCGGACGCTTTTTCGTTATCCTGCGGACGCCCAAACTCGATCCAGCCGTCCTGACTGCTCGGTTCGGCGGTAATAACGTCGGGTATTTTGGCGTAATAGCACCCGCTGAGCCAGCCGGAACGATGAATATGTGATGCCTGGTGACCCTGGGAGCCGAGAACCGTCGCCCAGATATCGTAAGTCCACTGCGTCGGTTGGCTCGAAAGGAAGGGATGTGTGGGGTCCAGAGGATGCGTTCGCTGATAGTCGCGGACCGCGTCGTCGATCATCTTAAGCAAATGCGCAACCGGTCCCTGGTCCTCGTCCTTGGACAGGTTTCCGGTCTGATGCCCTTTCATGGTCGTGTTTTCGCTTGGCTCGAATGTCAGGCTGGGGTGCGAGGTGCAGTGTGCGCACAGTGCGGCATTGAACGCCTCGAGATTCGCGAATGTCGGAGGCGGCTTAAGGTCGACGGTTGCAATCAGCCGGTCGAAATCGACGAGTTCGTTGACTTCGCCGGTCCGGCCGAGTTCAAGCAGAGCTGCGGAGCGAATCGCAAGTGCGCCCGTATTGCCCGGCGAGAGCGACAGGCAACGATTGGTTGCCTCAAGCGCTTTTTCCCAGTTTCCCGCGTAAAGATATGCACGCGAGATACTGTTCCAAACACCTGAGTCGTGAGGTGTGATTGTCAGAGCCTGGGCATAAGCGGAAACAGCGTTCTCAAATCGGTTTAGTAATTGGCATATATTTCCGTAATTTATGTGGCCAGTCGGAGAATTCGGTTCAAGATTGCGGATCTGATTGTAAGCATCTGCAGCGGCATCGAGATTGCCTGCACGCTGCCTGACGACACCCAGATTCAGCCAGGCGTCCACATAGCGTGGATTGGTTTTTGTCGCTTTTTCAATGGCTTGTTCTGCTGCTGACAAATCACCCAGTTCGACACACGCAAGGCCGTACATGTTGAGGATTTGCGGATGATCGGGAATTTTCGTCAGCAAGTGCGCATATTGACTGGCGGCTGCTTCAAAGTCGCCCTGGCGATGTGCGGCTGCAGCCTGTTCGAACATCGCTTGAAGTTCGCTCGAGTCGGAGGTGTTGGCGGATTTGGCCACGATTCTCGCATGTCTCCCTGTATGTCCCGATGCTGCCGGGGTGGTCTGTATGGCTGGAATGGGCTTCCTTTCCGGGCAATTTAGCCGCTTGGGCGCGTGAGCGGCAACGCTTTGCTGGTCTTCTGTTGCGAGTCGATATCCGGTTCGAAGGGTGATTCCCGGCGCGAATCCGGAGAAATTCGCGAGAAAACGCTGAAATTTCCCGCTTTTTGGACCACGCGTCTCTTTGTTTCGCACCGAATCCGGGAATGCAAAGAGCGTTTTTGCGGGCGATTCCCCCAGCTTCGCCGCATTGTTGTCGCAATTCGACCCGGATGCCCCTTGTCCGGATCGTCAGTCCGCGAACATTGTGCTGGGATCAACTGGGGTTTTGCGCCAGAATTTGCGAGTTCGGTATTTATCGGCAGGAATCGAAAAAGATGATGCTGGGGTAAATAATTTTATCTTCTTTTGAATATTTATATATCAAAATACTGATAAAAGGAGCCTGTTTCATGACTGTATAAAGTATATTTATTTTATATTACAACTTGAATCATTAGAAATTATTTGTTTGATTCTATAAAAATTCTAATTTTCCATTTTATATTTTGCAAAGCTTGGGTTGTGTCATGATTTTATGTGTATTCGAGCAATCGCAAGGGAGGCGCTTCACCGGCCTGGAAGGTGCGGAGGTGCGGGAAATATCAGCGCGAATGAGACGACGTGGCGTAAATGCAACACGGTTTAAGAGATTGCGAGAGGAATGGTGCATTTCAGTTTACGTATCCGGGGGCATTGGGTAGGCATATCAGCAAGTCAGCACAAGCCAACGCGAATTGGAGGCTTGGCTTGGCGTTCAGGACAGAGGTCCATGAGACAACCTGTTTTGAAATCAACCTTTGGTCAAAAGAACAAGTGGAGATGGACAATGATTGGGGGACTTAAGCAAACGACTAGTCGTTTGGCCATCGCCGCGGCGGCCGGTTTGTTCACGGGCGGTATCGCTCTGACGCCTGCCCTGGCGGCCGATCTAGGCGGCGACTGCTGCGCGGACCTCGAAGAGCGTGTGGCTGAGCTCGAAGCCACGACTGTCCGGAAGGGCAATCGTAAGGTTTCAGTGAAGCTGTCAGGTCAAGTCAACCGTGCGATCCTGTGGTGGGACGACGGTGAAGACACTGACGTTTACTTCGTTGACAACGAACAATCGAACTCACGCTTCCGTATTACCGGTAGCGCGACGATCAGCCCAGGCCGTACGGCGGGTTTCCGGATTGAGGCAGACTGGTTCATCCAGAACAACTCTTCCACAGTTCGGAACTGCGTTGACACCGACTTTGTCGGCGCACAGTGTCAGGCACTTGCCAACACGATCGGTAACAGCATCAGCGCCAGCGGATCATCGACCGCAAGTGGCGTGACCGATATGCGCTGGACGGAAGTCTGGATCAAGGACGAGACCCTCGGTAAAGTTTCGCTCGGTAAAGGCGACACCGCATCGAACGGTACTTCGGAAGTTGATCTTTCCGGTACGTCCGTTGCTCAGTATTCGGGCATGGCCGACGTTGGTAATTCCTTCCAGTTCCGTGTTTCCGGAACGGGTGGTTTCAATGGTGTGAGCCTTGGTGATGTTTACAGCAATCTCGACGGTCTGAGCCGCCGGAATCGCATTCGCTACGACACGCCGTCATTCGGTGGATTCACTCTCTCGACATCTTACGGTGCGGACGACTTTGTCGATGGTGCGCTGCGGTTCAAGAAAGAGTGGAATTCGGTTCGGTGTGCATGGGCCGGCGCCTTTGCGCATGACACGAATGCAGATGATGAAGATTTCTGGCGTTACAGCACCTCGGGTTCGTGCATTCATACCCCGTCGGGTTTGAACCTGACCCTTGGTTATGCTGAAGACGATGAGGGTAGCTCTTCATCCACTGACCACCAGTGGTGGTTTGTGAAGCTGGGCATCTCCCGCCGCTGGAACTCCCACGGTAAGACTAGCATCTCCGTTCAGTATGCTCAGAATGAAGATGCTCTTTCATCTGGAGATGAGACCGAATCTTGGGGCGTTGCCTTCGTGCAGAACATTGACTCCGCTGCGATGGAACTGTTTATGGCTTACTCGCACCACGAGTATAGTGATAACTCAGTCGTCAGCTATCAGGATCTTGACTTCTTCCTGATGGGTACTCGGATCAAGTTCTAAGCTTTAAGCTCAGAGCAAGAAATCAGAAACCGCCCCCCCTTTTTGGGGGGCGGTTTTTTTTGTTCAAACATTCGATATGGATTTGAATCGGAAATTTTCAGACGCTACGCCATCTTGTGACAATTTGGTCACGCTTATTTTTTACGGTTGGAAAAACCACCTGCATTAGCAATGCCTTAAGGGCATTTGTTAGATGCTTGAATTGTTGAGCTCGTCGGACGATCTTATAGGCGAGGAGAAAATCCGGTGTTTCGCAAACAGTTCGCGATCAAAGTAAGTGCAATTGTGTTCTGGACCGTCGCGGTGTCAGGTGCAAATGCCTTTGAGCAAACACCACTTCCGCAATCATCGGCACCGGCAGCGTCGCCTCGGGTCATCGCGCCGTCGATTGCGCCGAATCTCTCGCTTGACGATCAGGTCAAAAGCCCTCAACCGCGTGAGAAAAAGCAGCGCGGTGTAAAAATCCCGGGTTTGGGTAAGGTGACCGTCCCGACACTTAATTTCGGTCTCGATCTCATGTATGGCTCGCCGGAATCAAGCGATACCGAACTGGGTTTCACCAACGATACCAATCGGGATGACGACGATCTGACCATTATGGGCAAGGTGAAGCGTCGGTTTTGATGCTTTTCAGGCCACGGTCGGCGAGGCGCGGCGTCGCGGATTTTCAGTTTTCGTCGATTTTCCAGTACTCCGGCTGCCGGACCTGCATCGAATTGTCGGTTGATGGGCGCGCGATCCAAAGAGTCTTGCGCAGATCCGGCGGTTTTCCGGGCAGGGTGGGGCCGAATTGATGCCTGCGAAAGTTTCTGCCGCTGCCGTTCATATATTGACGGCGTTGGGTGCCGTTTGCGGCCTGTTCGCGCTGACCGATGCCGCTGCGCATGACTGGCGCGCCGCATTCTTGTGGCTTGGCGCGGCCGCCTTCATCGACGCGGTCGATGGCCCGCTTGCCCGCAGGATAGGGGTTGAAAAAGTTCTGCCGCAATTCAGCGGTGCGACGTTGGACCTGATTGTCGACTATCTTACCTATTGCGTCGTGCCCGCCTTTATCCTGATGGAGAGCGGACGCGTTGGGCCGGTTGCGGGCGGGTTCATCGTCTTGAGTTCGCTCTTTCATTTCGCCGATCAGAAAAGCAAGACATCGGACGGATTTTTTGTCGGTTTTCCAGCGATTTGGAACGTCGTGTGCCTATATGTGTTCGTCTTCGACGCCGGCCCTCAAATTGTAATTCCAATCGTTTTCGGTCTGGCTCTTGCGACATTTGTTCCGTTGAAATGGGTTCACCCGGTTCGATCCGAATTCTGGCGTGCGCCGACCCTCACCGCGGTCGCACTCTGGTCTGTTGCTGCTCTTTATGAAGTCATTGCGGGTTTCCCCGGAACGCTGGCGGTGCAGGTGATATTCGCCGTCGTTGGCGTCTATCTTGTGTGCGTAGGGGTGGCCCGAACCTGTTTCGGGCGCGGGAAGGTTGGCTGATGCGGACTGAACCAAGACGATCCGGGGCGTGAATGACGGGATGTCGCGCAGCATTGGACCCGGTGTGATTGCAGCGTTATGAGCCACAAGCGGAATTGCGAGCGGGAAAGCGCATTATCCGGCAGCAAAAGGGGACCGTCCGGTACCGAAAATCATGTTCGATTGGCTGTTTGACCCGAATATCTGGGCAAGCCTCGTGGCGTTGACCGCGATGGAGATTGTCCTCGGAATCGACAATGTCGTCTTCATCGCCGTGATTGTTGCCCGGCTGCCCGAACCTCAGCGGGAACCGGCGCGGCGCATCGGCTTGCTTATGGCGCTGGGCTTTCGGGTGCTCATGCTTTTCGCCATAACCTGGCTCATCGGGCTGACGAAGCCCGTTTTTTCCATCATGGACCAGCCTTTTTCCTGGCGCGACATCATTCTGATTTCCGGCGGCCTGTTCCTGATTGCCAAGGCCACCCGCGAAATCCATCATGTTCTCGAAGATCAGAAGGAAGACGTTTCCGCTGCGCGGCAACTGACTGGGAGTTTTACCAGCTTTATTTTTCAGATCGCTTTGATCGACCTGGTTTTTTCCGTCGATTCAATCATTACGGCGATCGGCATGGCTCAACATGTAGAGGTGATGATCGCGGCCGTCGCGATTTCAATTCTTGTGATGTATGTGGCGGCCGGCACGGTTTCGGAATTCATCGACCGCCATCCGACAACCCGGATGTTGGCCCTGAGCTTCCTGTTTCTGATCGGTTCGGCGTTGGTCGCCGACGGTTTGGATTTTCACATACCGCGCGGATACATCTACTTTGCCATGGCGTTCGCCGCAGCGGTCGAAACACTGAATGTGTGGGCGCAACGGCGCCGGCGTCGTGCGCGTGCAAAATCGAAATGAAACGATTATCCCGTTTCGGGTCAGCACATGTGACAAACTGACCGATTTGACGCGCGCGTTGGTTAATTATGCAGCCGCGCGACAGAGATTTGTGCGTTGGTACAAGCCATAAAAACATCTGAATCAAAAGGTTATCAGAAAACCCGCATGCTTAACGTGAGAGATGGTTCTTCACTCGAAGCTGCTGGCTCGCCGATTGCATTGGATCGGCCCGGCGGCGCATTGCGGATTGTTCACATGCGTTGTCAAAAAAAAGTCACTTTTTCGAAGCGGTATCCGCGCCGTTATTGCGAGACTAACGAAAAACAAGGGGCATCCCCCATGAAACGAGTTCTTTTTTGTGCGGCCCTGTGCCTTGCCGCAACCGGCTCCGCTCAGGCGGCCACGTCGAGCCACATGACCGGTAGCGAGCTGCGCAAGGCCGTGTCCGGGAAGACGGTCTATCTCAGCGCCAGCGGGATCGTGGTGCCGATTTCCTATCGTTCGAACGGCACAATGCAGGGCAAACTCCAGGCTCTTGCCGCGGCATTCGCCGGCGGGAACAAACCGTCGGACGCGGGACGCTGGTGGATTTCCAAGCACCAGCTGTGCCAGCGCTGGAACAACTGGCTGAGCAAGAAATCCTACTGCTACAAGCTCACCAAGCAGGGCGACAAGGTCACGTGGGTTCGCAATGACGGCCGTCGCGGGACAGCACGCATCGGCGGCTAAGCGTTACACACTATTTTTGCGGGACTGGTGCAGCCACTCCAGATAAGGTTTGGCGCACCCCGTATCGTCCGGCACCTGCAGGTCGAGTTTTGCCGGCGGTTTCAGACTGCACAGCTCGGCGATGCTGCGCACGGCGGCTTCCGGATCGCGTACCATGTCCTCGTATGACTGGACGAGAACTCTGTCCCCGATCTTTTTCGACCACACATCGATCAGCCGGTCGTGAGTTTCGAGATATCGGTATATCTCGTTGATATCATAAGCAAAATGATTGGTATTAGATCGGTAGAGATAGGCGAAAATTCGCAAGGCCATATCATCCCGATTGCGCTTCATGAAAATGAACCGTGAGTTGGGAATGATGTCCTTCAATCGTGATACGTCGAATATCACACCGGGGTGTGTGATTGTTACGAGTTTCTCTCTCCCGGCTAACTTGTCTACTTCGTCTTGAATTTGGTTTGAAACCTCTTCATTGAGATGGCTCGGCAAGTTGACGAGTGAATATTCCGTCAGGAAGCCCGCGCGTTTGGAAACGCGTTGCGCGACATCGTCGACCAGGGAATTCTCAAATGCTTTCTCGACACCATCCAACGAGGCCATGAGATTTTCTGCCGTGGTCTTGCCCGAGCGGGATGGCCCGAGAATGAAAAGCACGACCGGGCCTTCAGTGTCCTCTTGCTCCGAGACGGGTGATTGCGGGGTCCAGAGTTCCGCTTTTTGGGCAAGTTCTTCTTCTCGCAGGAAATATTTGTCGCGCTGCGTCGAGGTGGCATCGGCAATCCTCTTGTTGGCGGCGCTTAGGATTTGCCAAGCCTCCTGATGTTGCCCTCGGAGGTCCAGTGCTATGCCTCTGGCAAAGTCACGGGAAACATCATACAGGGAAACACTTGGTACGAACTGCGCCAGATCCGGCGTTGACGCGGCATCATCATCTTCGTCGATCTGGTCAATGAGCCCAAGATCCTGATCAAGCTCGGGGAACTCAGCCAGCAATTGGTAGACGAGTGCTTTGTGATCCGCGCTCAGATGCTGCTGATAGGTGGTTTTGAGTTGTTGCACCGCTTCATCGATACGGCCAAGCTTGGCAAGGCACATTGCGCGTCTGATCAACACGCCCGTGTTTTTGGGGTCGAGCGCGCGAGATGCCTCAAAGTGCTTCAAGGCTGTTTCGAATTTGCCAGCTGAAAATGTGATCGCACCAAGAAGGTGATCCGCTACAGATGTATTTTGAGACAAGGATACTGATCGCTCGAGCGCTTCCAATGCGCTGGGGATAGCTTCCAGTTCTAGATACGTCCAGCCGAGATAGCGCCACATCTCGCCATCATATGGATTAATCAGTGAAGCGCGGACAAGAAAGGGTAAGGCCCCACCGAAGTTCCCCTGTTGCGCATGGATTGACCCCACAAGGCTAAGGGCGCCGTAATAGTCGGGATATTGCTCCAGCAACTCCAGACACGCTTCCATCGCACTTTCAGAATCGCCGCTTGAGAATGCCTGGTCCGCCTGGGTCAGCTTCTGATGCGCTTCCTGAACTTGCTGGATTGAGTATTGTTGTGCCTGATCTGTCATTTGTCATTCCGAACGGCGGGAACCGCCTCTGGTGGTTATGCTTGCGGGCTACAACTGCCACAAACGTGCCGGACCGGCTACGAGAATATGGATGCGGCAGGCTGCATTTGAATAATTGCCTTGGTTCTGCGGAGCAATATGGCATAAGTCGCACCGGAGTGATGCCGGCAATCAAGTGAGCGCATGAAACAGGCGATTTCGCATGTCTGAAAACAAGGATAATCCGTTCAATTCACCGCCTGAGGCAGTCCAGGCCCGCCGCCAGTTGGACGATGCGATACGCCTTCTCCAGACGGGCAGGGTCGCAGAGGCTCAGAACGCAACCCGTGAAATCCTTGGTTTGCATCCTGAGTATGTGAAGGCGCTGACGACATTGGGTCAGGCCTACCTTGTTGAGTTGAATCACAGCGCGGCACTCCCATGCTTCGTGCGCGCGTCGATGCTGTCGCCGGATGAACCCGGCATCCTGTTGCAACTGGCGCAGGTATATTTCGGTCTCGGATCGAATGACATGGCACGACAAACGGCAGAACATGTTCTGGAACTCGGTCCTGATGAAAGTCAGGCAACCGGTGCGCATCGGCTTCTCGGCCAGGTATTCCGGCAGTCGGCCGATTACGACAAGGCGATTGCACATCTGACGAAGGGTTGCTCGACAGAGAGCGACTCTTCAGACACGGCCTTGCTTCTCGGGGCATGCCGTCTTGAGAACGGTCAGGCCAAAGAGGCCGAGGCGGCTTTCTCCGCAGCACTTGAAAACAGTTCATCCGCACTGGATCAGGCGGAGGCGTTGTATGCATTGAGCCGGGTTTCCGGCGCGGCGCGGGCAAAAACGCTGTTGTCAGAGATTGACGCGCTGGAGAGCAACGCACCGGAATTCGATTCAGAAGGTGACGCGCAGGCATTTGCCGCGAACATCAATTTCGGGCGTGCGGAACTGCTCGACCGTCTCGATGAGCACGAGGATGCGTGGCAGGCATTGGAAACTGCAAATGCACCGCTCGATGCAGTCTATTCGCAGGCGCGCCGCGACATGCAGCAATCGGACGCATATACGATCGAGAGGGCGGAGGGCTGGATTTTCGGCGGACCGCCCATGATCGAGCCGGGCAAAAAGGTTCCCGTTTCCTTGCTGCTTCTCGGTCCATGTCAGTCCGGCAAGTCAGCCCTTGAGCGGCTGATCGGTACTCTGGACGGCGTCGAGCGCGGATACGAACACGAACTGGTACAGGACTCCGCGCGCGAAACGGCGGCGCTGAATTCATTCCTGCCGCTCAGCTATCCGGGGCAGCTCCCTACGTCGGTGCACAGCCAGTTCACTGAAATCTATTCCCGACGTGCGGTGAGCCGCGCGCGCGGCGCAAAGATACTGACCTGTACGCATCCAGAGCTTATCCCCGATCTCGGCCGCATTGGAGAAACCGTACCGAAACTGAAGGTGATTTTCGTCGATCGCGACGCGGACGATACCGCATTGAGAATATTCGGGAAATTGTATCCGGCCGGCACAAACCCCTTTGCTTACGAGGTGGCGGCCATTTACCAGCATCTGGAAAGCTATTCGCGGCTGTCGGATGCCTGGTCGCAGGCGCTGGGCCGAATGGCCATGCGTGTCGCCTACGAGGATGTGGTGAGTGATCCGAAGGCGACATTGGAGCGCGTGGCCACTTTCTGCGAACTTGATGCGTCAAAGACGAAGCTTCCCGATCTCGGCGACGGCCGCGGCTGCGCGGAACCTTATCGCGACAAGCTCGAGCGCGCGCGTTCGGGCGCTATTGCGCCTCTGTCCGGATGGGCCGTTCCGGAACTCTAAACCGTCCGATGATCTCTTCACGCCCTTGTCGCCCTGTGAGACTTGGCATCGAGTACAGTTCTTGCCGCCACCATTTCCGGCAACACGCGAGCATCCCTGACAAATGGATCCGTTGACACAGGGCGCCGTGGGCGCGGCATTGCCGCAGGCCACCCGCAACGACATTCAGGTTGGCATCGCCGGGCTTCTCGGATTTGCCGCCGGCATGGCGGCGGACGTGGATGTGTTCATCCGTTCGGACACGGATCCGCTGCTGTTCCTCGAATATCATCGTCAGTTCACCCACTCGCTGATTTTTATTCCTCTGGGCGGATTGCTGTGCGCGTTGGTGCTTCACGTAACACTGGGACGCCGATGGCGCTTGACATTTGCGCGCACCTTTCTGTTCTGCACACTCGGCTACGCGACGCATCCGCTGCTCGATACCTTCACATCCTACGGCACGATATTGCTCTGGCCGTTTAGTGACGAACGCTTTTCATGGAATATCATCTCCATCGTGGATCCACTGTTCACGGTGCCCATCCTGGCGCTGGTGATCCTTGCGGGGCTCAGGCAAAAGCCGGTGCTGGCGCGCATCGCGCTCGCCTGGGCGGCCCTCTATCTGACGCTCGGTTTCTTTCAGCACAATTCGGCGGTGGCCATGGGGCGCGAGATCGCGGCATCGCGCGGCCATGAGCCCATCCGCCTTGAGGTGAAGCCGAGCTTCGGCAACATGCTGGTCTGGAAAACGATCTACGAGACGTCCGACAGGTTTTACGTGGACGCGGTGCGGGCGGGTGTGCTGCCGCGCGTGTTTGCCGGCGTGTCGGTTCCGAAACTCGATGTGAGCCGCGACCTGACGTGGCTCGACCCCGCCTCGCAGCAGGCCCGGGACGTCGAACGGTTCCGTTGGTTCAGCAAGGGGTTTGTGGCTTTGGACCCCGATCACCCAAACCACGTAATCGACGTCAGATACTCATTCGTGCCGAATACGGTGAGCGCGCTGTGGTCGATAGAGCTTGCGCCAGAAGCGCCGCCCGCGGCCCATGCGCGCTATCGAACCCACCGCGAGCACGCCCGCGAGAGCCTGGGCAAACTCTGGCAGCTGATTTTGGGCGATATTTCAGATCGGGCGACGCGGAAGTAACACGCAATTCGACAAGTGTGATCGCCCGTTTACGCTTCATTAACCGCAATTAATACAGTGTAAAATCCAAGATTCGGCAGGTTGGCACGCCGAATTGCGAGGGGTCTACTATCATGGCGGCAATCATCGTTGGCGACGAGGTGACAATCGTCGGGAACATCATTTCAAACGGGAAAGTTCAGGTCGAAGGCAACGTGCAGGGGCATGTCTTCTGCACCAACATCCGGATCTGTGATGGAGGGCGGGTCACCGGAGGCATCGTCGCCGAGACGGTGACGGTCCACGGGCAGGTATCCGGTCCGATCAACGCCCTGAGCGTGTCACTGGAATCGGGATCGCATGTCGAGGCGGATATCTGCCATCGGGAATTCAGGATCGATCACGACTGCTACTTTGAGGGGCGGTCTCACAATTCCGAGAACCCGCTCATGCAGGCTCTGTCCGATATCGAGCAGTTCAGGAACGCGGCGCCGGACGCGCCGGAACCGAAGCCCCCGCTGCCGCAGTTGCAACAGGTCCAGGCGCAATACAACCCGCACCTTGCAAATGCCGCGAACGGACAGACAGATCAAGGTCCAACGGCAGATGAGCCGGCTCGCCCCCACCCGAAGGCACAAGCCGAGCAGCAGTAAGGCCCGGTTCGACCGGCGCGCTGCCGAAAGCGGTTTGCAAGTCACACCAGGATCGCAACCGGTCCGGCGGCTCTTGCAGAAACTGATACGGTTACAAAGAAAGCCCGCCACCGCGATTGGCGGCAGCGGGCTCGCTGACTGCTTTTCGGGCGCTACTGCTTGATTGGCACGGAGCAGATCATGCGGGTATGGCTGCTGTTGATATAGCAGTTCGCCGGAAGCGGACCCGAAGGGATCGGATAGACATAGACCACCGGCTGGGGCTGGCTCGCCACCGCCGCACCGACGGCGGCCCCGGCCGCTGCCGCACCCGCAACGGCTGCCGGGTGATAGGGATAATACGGACGATACCAGGGATAGTAGGGATGGATCGGGTGGTAGGGGTGCAGGTAATGGCACTCCGGCGCCTGCGGGGCGTGATAGCAGTAGGGTCCCGGGAGCGGATGGTACGGATGGCGCACGTAACCCACATGCGTGTTGCCGACGCGGAGCACCCCGGCGCGCGGGCCGCCATGAAAGCGCGCGTGATCGATGAACAGCGCCACATTCTCTGCACTGTCCGGCAGTTTTCCGGAAACGGTTTTAACGCCATATTTGATGCCGTTCCCGTCGGTCTGCGCCGAGGTCAGCTCGACAATGGCCGGAACGTCACCCGGTTTCCCCAGCACGCTGAGCGCTGCGTTGGGCGGGGTGTTTGCGAAGGGTCCGTTCCCGTCCCAGAGGCCGGTGAAGGTCTTTAGATCGACCGCCCCTGCCAGCCGGTAGGGCGCATCGCTGAAAAAGATCGTGGACGGCGCCAGGCCGTTCAACGTCAGGGTCTTGCCGTCGAATTTCATCGATGCGGCTTGCTGCACATATTCGTAAGTCGGGCCGGTATTCAGCTTGACCGGGACCGGTGCGGCCTTCGCGGCCTGTTCGTTCTGTTGGGCCGGCGCCTGTGCGGTGCCGACCAACAGCAGTCCTATGGCAACGAGAAGAGTGAATCTGGGCATGCGTAATTCCTCCATCTGAGATTGCTACCAGATAGTGACGACGATCGCCCCGCACCAGTCCGACCAGAAAAAAATCTTATGGCGCGCGGGTCGACCGCAATTTCAAATGCCGCGAAGAGGTGAAGCATAGCGCCATAGGTGCGGCGGCGGCTAGGCAGTTTCGGAAATTATTTGATGAGGGCCATTTGCGGCGGATCAGCAATTGCTCAAACCCGATGCCGTGGCAGAGGAAGTGTATTCTTCAGCGTCTATCGCATCAGCCGGTCACGGGATTGCCCGGGGGCGGTGTTGGCCTTTCCGGCGCGGCCGGTCAGCGTCATTGGCTTGCCAGCGAAGGTTGTCCCGGTCGTTTGTTCATAGCCTTGTCATAGATGATGGCATCCCTCGGCGTGCGCTCTTCGATAGCGTCAATCGATCCGATGGAAAACAAGGGTCTTTGTGCCGTTCTTGACTGGAACCGACAATGTTCCAGATGTCGCATCGCGGGTCAGTACCGAATCCGCCACCCGAATGGTGTCTTCCAGGCCTTCGCATGTGACGATGACATTCTCGCGCGTCAACTTTCCGTCGCGAAGCGTGCCGGACGCCTTATGCCATCCGCGCTTTGGCATTCCGGCCTTTTCAGTGCATGCGCCATGATTGCTTGCAGTGCCAACAAGGGTATAGCTGCCGTCGCCGTTTGCGAAGATGGACAAGTGATCGATCGATCCGTCTACATGATCGATCGCCTGATAAAGCCCTGTCCAGGGATCCGCATTCTGTGCCGCCAACGTCGTCGGCGTGGTAATCAGAGCAAAGATCGCTGCAATAACTCGCCAACCCATTTCAAACCTCGCTCGTCCGCCGAAGGTTTCCACCTATTTTCGACTGAATAGATAATTGCATGTTTACGTCCTGCTCCGAGCATCAACAAATACCTGCGCAAACACAATCAAATTAACCATCGTTGGTTGGGTCAGCGTAAAGCTGCCGCCATACAGGTCATGTTTGTCTGAGAAAATTCTGACGGATGGGTGTCCGCCATACAGCATTGATATATGGGCGCTCTGGCTTGCCGCTGAGCAATCTCTTCAAGGACATCCGCATCGCGTCTCTCATCCAGGCGCTTGATGGCGAACAGACTATGCCTCTGGGGCACCTCTAAGCGAACATGGCTTGCCGGCGCGTCTCGCCATTGTCCCGCAAATGATCAGGGCAATCTGGAAGGAACCAACCGGAGAAATGAGTGTGCAATCTCTGCGGCCAGACGATGGACGTCGAAGCCGTCAGGCGGCGGTTGGCGAGCCTCGGATTGTGAAGAAGAATTAAGTCAGCCACAGTCCGGTCATGTGATACCCGACTCGCCACATGAAACGGGACAGGGTCTATACAGTGCGATTGGTTCGCCCGGTGCTCCAGTCTGCAACGCTTGTCGTAGAAGCTCCGAACGCCGACTCCGCGTTGCAAAAGGCACTTCGCCAGTCAGCCACTCTCACCGAAACGGATTGGTCGGCGCAGGCATCAAGCAACAGCGCCTACGGCGTCCATGCCGAAGCCGTCGTGGATATTCGGGACGTCGGCGAAGGAGTGGATGATCCGGATCATAAGCCCCGCGAATTTCGCGACCGAGAGGATGAGAATGAGGCCGTGCGCTATTTGTTGCTCTCGGTCGATACGCAATCCCGAAAATGCAACATCGTCGCACAGCCTTGGTTTCTGGCGATGAATGCACAGACTCAAGCTGAATTAAGTTCCGCTTGGATGCAGCTGCTGAACTTCGTGATCGAGAATGAGGGTATCGATGCGAAAGGCTGGCGGGCGAAGGGAAGAGAAGTTGACGACGACAATGTCATTGTATTCCCATCTGCGAATGATGGGACAGGAAAATAGCAATCTCGCGCAAATCATCAGTAAGCTTAGTGCCGCACAACAAGGTGCCGATAATTTTAATTCGACTACCTTTGGTTTTTTATTTTACTATGTTGAAATTGAAATTATTCGGTTCAAATTTAATGTTGCGCTCAAAATCATTCCACTCCTTCAGGGATGAGAACCTGCCAAATCCACCTCCAAATACGGTCGAGCAACTCGTGAATTTGTTCCGTCCGGAGAAAGAACCGAGTTTCGATGCGCACTTTCGTGATGCGAGAGCGTTTCGAGACTGGCTGATACAGCCAAACGCCAACCCGAAAGGGTTTCCAAGTAAGGCACAGAAAAATAATACTAAGCTTGGTGCTTGGATATACCTATGCGCATCGGAGTGGCGTGAACGATACAAGGAAAAAGGGAATCGAAATGCCCTTTACAGTAGAGCATTAAACACGGGCGGTAGCGGAGCAATAGTGGCGATCCTAGGCTTAATAGGCATTGATGCAGCTGCCGACGGTGGGCTTGAACCAGATGATATTGGTGCAAATGATGTTGGCTGGACGATTGGTGGCATTGCAGCAAAGGTTGGCTTTCCTATACCGTTCAACAGTCGTCAACAAAATGCGGAAAGGCTGTGCGAAGTAATGCAAGAAATAAAGGCACACTATGGGCGTTGAGAATATAGGTGTTGGCTTTCTGATCATGGCTGCTGCGATTTTCGCATTCGCGCTGATCAAGGCCTATTTCGGGCTTCGCCATCTTGAGAAGCAATCTGAGTTAAATAAGAAAACTCGCGTGAAGCAAATGCTGGAAATGGCCGAGAGGTTGCCGCCTAACAACCCGGCGAAAAATTTGCTGCAAGAGCATGCAAAAAAGCTTTCTAATAAGCAGCTGGCGCGTGGAGCATATACTGGAGACGAAGGGGTTATCGCCTAACAATAATGTCGGCTTAGTGACGTCAGATAGCAATGGAGGGTTTGAATGAAGACGTTATTATTGGGCGCGGCAGCCGTAGGCCTTCTCTTCTTTGGCCAAAGCGCCCATGCCTATCCACAGAGTTGCGTGGCTGCAGGCTATACGCCAGCTCAATGTGCATGTTCTTTTGGCCGCTGGCAACAAGGCAGTCTTACTGATGACGAGCGCCATAACACTATGAGCATTAATGGTCCTTGCAGCAAAAAGAAGGTCAGCGGTAAAAAGAAGAAGACCACCGGAAGCAAGAAGCGTTGAGAGCAGCTTTGGCGTTTTGAAAATGGGAGCAGCCGAAGCCGCAGCCATATAAAAAACGCTTGTCTGAGAATTTCTGGCGGATGGGGAGGGATTCGAACCCCCGAGACGCTTGCACGCCTGCCGGTTTTCAAGACCGGTGCCTTCAACCACTCGGCCACCCATCCGTCGACGACCTTAATGCCGGAAAACGAGCAACAGGTTAACCCCTGATATCGGGAATGCGCGGCGAATGAAAGAGGCTTAGTCCTGCGCGCGGTTGAGGAGGGCCTCCTTGACCGTCTCGAACTTGTTTTCCAGGTGCCTCTTCATGATGGCCGCCAGTGCGACGCCGTCTCGGGCCTCCAGCGCATCCAGCATCTGTGCGTGCTCCTCGACCGCCTGGGCCCAGCGTGCATCCGACATGTTGGCGATGTAGCGCGCCTGCCGGATGCGACCCTCCAGACCGCGATAGAGCGTCGACAGGGTCTGGTTGTTTGCAGCACTCAAGATTCGCTCGTGGATCTTCTGGTTGGTGCGGAAGTAGGCGTGCAGCGCGCGCGCCTTGTAGTGCGCAACCATCTCCTCATGCAGTTTTCTGATCTCCGCGATCTCCGCGTCGGTGATGTTGGCGCAGGCCATCTCGCCGGAGAGCGCCTCGAGAGCGCCCATGACCGGGAAGGTCTCTTCCAGGTCGTCCAGGGTGAGGTCGGCGATCATGGCACCCCGGTTGGGCGTCAGCGTCACCAGCCCTTCGTTCGCCAATACCTTGAGTGCCTCGCGCAAGGGTGTGCGCGAAACACCGAAGCGGGCGCACAGATCCTTCTCCGGCACCTTGGAGCCGGGGGTAAGGTCTCCGTCGATGATCATCTGCCTCAGGCGTTCCAGCAGTTCATCATGGAGCGTGCGCCGGATGATGGGTTCCGCTCGGGTGAGGGTTGCGGTTTCATCCTGTGCCATCGCCTAACCTCGCTTGTTGTCAGGGCCTGCCAGTGCCTGATCGAGAATGCGCGCGACGTGCCGGGCTTCGCGGCCGGTCCCGTCGGCGATCTGGTGGCGGCAGGAAAAACCGTCTGCCGCCAGAACGGTATTCTCCTGCGCGGTGCGCACGGCCGGCAACAGCGACAGCTCGCCCATGGCCATGGACATGTCGTAGGTGTCGGTGGCGTAGCCATAGGAGCCGGCCATGCCGCAGCAACTCGACTGCACGGTCTCGACGTTTGCCTCGGGGATAAGCTCAAGCGCGCCCACCACGGCGTCCATTGCGGCGAAGGATTTCTGGTGACAATGCCCGTGAAGCAGGATCGGGTCCGTCTGCGGCTTGAGTTCGAGTTTGAGCCGACGCGCCTTCTTTTCGTTCATCAGATATTCTTCGAGCAGCACGGCGCTCTCGGCCAGACGTTCGGTCTCTGCCCCCGGCAGCAATGAGGGGAACTCGTCCTTGAGAGTGAACAGGCAGCTCGGCTCCAGCCCGATCACGGGGCGTCCGGCATCGAGGTGCGGTTTGACAGCGTCGAGAAAGCGAGACGCTTCCGCGCGCGCCCGCTCGATGAGACCTGCCGTCAGATAAGTGCGACCACAGCACAGTGGCCGCGAACTCGTCCCGGCGGCGATATGGACGCGCGCGCCGGAGGCGGTCAAAACGCGGATCGCTGCGCGCACATTATCCGGCTCGAAATACCGGTTGAAGGTGTCGGCGAACAGCACGACCTCGCGGCCCCCTTCGTCGCCGAACGGTCCGCGCCTCCGGAAGGCGTCGAAACGCCAGCGGGGCAGGACGCGCTTCGCGGTGAACCCGGTCATTCTCTCCATGGCTTTCGCCATGCCGGGGAGGGAATTGCGCAGATTGAAAGCCCAGGGCAGGCGCGACGCGATGCGCGCCGTTTGCGGAAGATACGCGACAAGCTTGTCGTGCAGTGAGAGGCCATGGCGTTCGATGTTCGCGCGCTGGACCTCGATCTTCATCTTCGCCATGTCGACGCCCGTCGGGCATTCGCGCCGGCACGCCTTGCACGAGACGCAGTGTTTCATGGTCTCCTGCATATCGGGTGAGGTGAGGGCGTCCGCTCCCAGCTGTCCGGAGATTGCGAGGCGGAGTGTATTGGCCCGTCCCCGGGTCACGTCCTTTTCGTCACGGGTGACGCGATAGGAGGGACACATGACGCCTGCGTCGAACTTGCGGCAGGCACCGTTGTTGTTGCACATCTCGATGGCGCCCTGAAAACCGTTCCCGGCGCCCGTCCAGTCGGACCAGTCCAGTCCCGTCTTCATCTCCCGAATTTTGTAGTCCGGCTTGTAGCGAAACAGGGTGCGGTCGTTCATCTTCGGGGCGCGAACGATCTTTCCGGGGTTCATGTGTCCCTGCGGATCGAACAGGTCCTTCACCTGCTCAAAGAGATCGACCGTCTTCTTGCCGTACATGGTCTCGTGAAACTCGGAGCGCACCAGCCCGTCGCCATGTTCGCCTGAATGCGCGCCCTTATATTCGCGCACCATCTCGAAGGCCTCTTCGGCGATGTCGCGCATGGTATCGGCGTCTTTTTCCAGCTTCAGATTGAGCACGGGCCGCACATGCAGACAGCCGACCGAGGCATGGGCGTACCAGGTCCCTTTGGTGCCGTGTTTCTCGAAAACTTCGGTCAGGCGCTCGGTGTAGTCGGCTAGGTGCTCCAGAGGCACGGCGCAGTCCTCGATGAAGGAGACCGGTTTGCCTTCCGATTTCATGCTCATCATGATGTTGAGGCCGGACTTGCGTACCTCCCAGATGGCCTTCTGGAAATCGGCGCCGACCGCCTCGACCACCGCGTTCTTGTGGCCAAGGTCGCGCATCAGTTCGTCCAGCTCTTTCAACCGGCGCAGATTTTCGACCTGGTTGTCTTCGGCGAATTCAGTGAACAGCAGCGCCTCCGGCTCGCCGCGCACGAAACGGTTGACCGTCGCCTTGAACATGGGGATATCGCGGGCCAGGTCGAGCAGCGTCCGGTCAACCAGCTCGACCGCCGTCGGCCCGAGCTCGACGATATGCTGGGCGGCTTCCATCGCCTTGCGAAAGGTCGGGAAGTGGCACACGCCGAGCGCCTTGTTCTTGGGCAGAGGTGAGAGTTTGAGATCGATGGCGCGGGAGACCGCGAGAGTTCCTTCCGAGCCGATCAGGATGCCTGCAAGGTTGAGCGGCTCGTTGCCATCGCGAACCAGCGTGTCGAGCAGGTAACCGCCGACGCGCCGGGAAACGGCCGGAAACGCTTTGTTGATCTGGGTCTTCTTTTTTCGCCCCAGCGTGATCAGGTCGCGCATCAGCTCCAGCGCTGGGGAGGGGGCATTGAGGCGGTCAAGGGACCTGGGCACTTCGCCGAAACGCGCCTGCGTGCCGTCGGCCAGGGTGGCGTCGATGGCGGTGACGTTATCACGCATGATGCCGTAGCGGATCGACCGGGTGCCGCAGGAGTTGTTGCCGGTCATGCCGCCAATGGTCGCTCGGCTTGCGGTGGACACATCCACCGGGAACCAGAGGCCGTGCTGCTTGAGCTGTGCGTTCAATTGATCGAGCACGATGCCCGGCTGCACGGTGCAAGTGCGTGCTTCCGGATCGACGGCAAGAATGTTCCGCAGATACTTGGTGAAATCGACGACAAGCGCTTCGCCGACCGTCTGGCCGCTTTGTGAGGTGGCACCGCCACGCGGCAGGAGGGCCAGACCCTCCTCGTGCGCAATCTCGATGATCGCTGCAAGATCGGCATCCGTCTTCGGAACGACGACGCCAAATGGCATGACCTGATAGATCGACGCATCGGTTGCGTAGCGCCCCCGGGAAAAGGCGTCGAAAAGCACTTCTCCCTCGATTGCGTCACGCAGCCGCGCCTCGAGGTTCACATCAGCACTTGACATGTATAATGAATTCATAATTCAATATTACATCAAGAAGCCATCATGCCGCAAGCTCTGAAAACCCCGGAATAATGGGATAAACAGGGAAGCTGGCCGCGATGTCGCGTTGATGGCCGCCAGTGAACAGGAGACTGAGAGCTATGGCACGGACCGCCGGACGACATTTTTTGCAGATTCCCGGACCGACAAATGTGCCTGACAGGGTGCTTCGGGCCATCGACATGCCGACGATCGATCATCGGGGGCCTGAGTTTGCCAAACTCGGAAAGAAGGTGCTGGCGGACTGCCAAAAGATTTTCCAGTGCGCTGGACCTGTGATCATCTACCCGTCGTCGGGGACGGGGGCGTGGGAGGCCGCACTGACCAACACGCTCTCACCGGGCGACAAAGTTCTCATGTATGAGAGCGGTCACTTCGCGACTCTCTGGAAGGGCATCGCCGAGAAGCTCGGGCTGGAGCCGGAGTTTATCGCAGGCGACTGGCGCCACGCCGCCGACCCGGAAGCCATCGGCGCGCGCCTCGCCGATGACAAGAATCATGAGATCAAGGCCGTCTGCGTCGTCCACAACGAAACGGCGACCGGCTGTACTTCGCGTATCGGTGAGATCCGCAGGGCCATCGATGCGGCGAACCATCCGGCACTGTTCATGGTCGACACGATCTCGTCGTTGGCCTCCATCGATTACCGTCATGACGAATGGGGCGTCGACGTCACCGTCGGCGGATCGCAGAAAGGTCTGATGTTGCCGCCGGGGCTTGGCTTCAATGCACTCAGCGACAAGGCGCTTAAGGCGTCGCAGGATTCGAAACTGCCAAAATCCTACTGGAGCTGGGACGATATGCTGAGTGCGAACGGCAACGGCTTCTTTCCCTACACCCCGGCAACGAATCTGCTCTACGGGTTGTCGGAAGCATCCGACATGCTGTTCGAGGAGGGGCTCGACAATGTGTTCGCCCGCCATGACCGGCACGCCGAAGCCACGCGCATCGCCGTCAATCACTGGGGCCTTGAAGTGCTGTGCCAGGAGCCGAAGGAGTTCTCGAGTTCGCTGACGGCGATTCTCGTGCCGGAAGGCCACGATGCCGATATGCTGCGTAACATCATTCTTGATAAGTTCGACATGTCCCTCGGAACGGGCCTCGCGAAAGTTGCGGGCAAAGTGTTCCGCATCGGGCATCTGGGCGATTTCAACGACCTCACGCTGCTCGGCACCCTGGCCGGCGTCGAAATGGGCCTCGGACTTGCGGACGTCCCTCACAACAAGGGCGGTGTGCAGGCGGCGATGGACTTTTTGGGAAAATAGACCGACAACGTCCCCATGAGTGAAGATGTCATCCTGATCGAGCAGGACAGTCCGGTCGCGACCGTCACGCTCAACCGGCCTGAAAAGCGCAACGCGCTGACCTTCGAGATGTATGAGCGGCTGGCTGAATATTGCCGCAGCATTGATGCCGAAACCGGCCCGCGGGCCATCATCGTTCGCGGTGCAGGTGAGAAGGCGTTTGCGGCGGGCACCGACATTTCGCTGTTTCGGGACTTCAAGGGCGGCGAGGACGGGCTCGCATACGAGAGCAAGATGGACAGCGTCATGTCCGATATTGAGGCCTGTCCGGTGCCGACCATCGCAGCCATCTGCGGTGCGTGCACTGGTGGCGGCGCGGCAATTGCGGGGTTGTGCGACATCCGCATCGGTACGCGCGACATGCGGTTCGGCTTTCCGATCGCCCGCACGCTCGGCAATTGCCTGTCCATTTCGAGCCTGCAGCGCATGTGTGCGCTGCTGGGGGAGGGGCGGACCAGGGAGCTGATGCTCACCGCGCGTCTGGTCGAGGCGGAAGAGGCATTCGAGATAGACCTGATCACCGAGCTGTATGATGATGCGGAAACCATGTTTGCGCGAGCGAAAGAGTTGGCCGACGAGATTGCGACCCTCGCACCGATCACGCTCCGCGTGACCAAGGAGATGTTCCGCCGCATGAGCGCGGCGCAACCTAAGATTGAGGATAAAGATCTGATCGCAATGTGTTATGGCAGCAACGATTTCCGCGAGGGGCTTGAGGCCTTTCTCGCCAAGCGCAGGGCGAACTGGAGTGGCACCTAGGCCATGAGCATGGAACGCAAAGGCCCGTTGACGGATATGCGCGTGATCGAACTCGCGCATATCATGGCGGGACCTGTTTGCGGTCTGATGCTGGCCGATTTGGGCGCCGATGTGATCAAGGTCGAGAAGGCGAATGGCGGGGACGACTCCCGCCGGTTTCTGCCGCCCGAAATCAACGGCGAGTCTGCGGCGTTCATGATGATGAACCGCAACAAGCGGGGCATCGCGCTTGACCTCAAATCGGACGCGGGCAAGCAGGTGTTGCTGCGCCTCGTCAAGGATGCGGATGTCCTGATTGAGAACTACCGGCGCGACACCATGCAAAAGCTCGGGCTTGGTTACGATGAGCTGAGAAAAATCAATCCAGGCCTCATCTATTGTGAAATCTCCGGCTTCGGGCGCACCGGGCCCTACGAGGATCGGGGCGGATTCGACCTGATTGCGCAGGGCATGGCGGGTTTGATGGACATCACCGGCGAGCCGGATTGCGGTCCGGCGAAGGTCGGCGCGCCTGTCAGCGATACGACTGCGGGTATTCTCGGCGCCATGGGCTGTATTGCCGCCTATGCGCACAAGCAAAAGACCGGAGAAGGGCAGCGCGTGGATACGTCCCTGTTCGAAGCGGCAATTACACACACCTACTGGCAATCGGCCATCTGTTTTGCGACCGGTGTCTCGCCGGGACGGATGGGAACGGCGCACCCGCTCAACGCGCCTTACCAGACGTTCGAAACGAAGGATGGCTGGATCAATATCGGCGCCGCGAACCAGCGCAATTGGGAACGCTTGCTCAAGTGTCTGAAGGCACCGGAGTTGGGCGAAGACCCACGCTTTGCGCAAAACAACGCGCGGATGGAAAACCTCGACGCTTTGGTCGAGGTGCTCACGCCCTTTTTCAAGGACCGCACGACGGCAGACTGGCTTGAACAACTCGAAGAGGTCGGGTTGCCCGCAGGTCCGGTCCTGTCGATCAAGGAGATGCAACAGGACCCGCAAGCCATCGCGCGTGACATGGTGCCAAGCACCGACCATCCCGTTGCCGGCCGCGTTCAGACCATCGGCTTGCCGGTGAAACTGTCGCAGACGCCTGGCGGTGTCGTGCGTCCCGCTCCACTGTTCGGTCAGCATACGCGCGAGGTGCTCGCGGAAATCGGCTATTCAGCTGATGAAATTGCCGGGATGCTTGAGGCCGGCGGCGTGATCGCAAGCGACGGCAAGGCCGAAGCGGCGGAGTGACCGCCATGCCAACCTGCATCTGATTCACTTAATCCTAACGTTCTCACGAAAGAGTTGAGCCTGGGCCCGGGGCATCAGGCGCCATTTTCCGCGCATTCGTCCCGGGCGTGCCTATCAGTCTTTGCGTTAGGCGGGGTCGGGTTCAGATGTTGCGTATGTCAGCGCCAGTGGGCGCAATTGCGGCGCAAGCCGCTCCATCGGGTCATGTCGGGTGGATTGCCCGTCGCGGGGCGCTTCTCGCCCTTATCCTTACACTTCTGGCGGCATTGATGATTACAGGCTGTTCGCGCGGCAAGAAATCATCAAGTCAGAAACTGTCCAAGCGCGTCGTTGCGCTCGGCCAGCCGGTGCCGAAAGGCGGCGGGCGATACAAGGTTGGCAATCCTTACAAGATCGGCGGCCGCTGGTATCGTCCGAAGGAACAACCGGGCTACAACCGGGTCGGTGTGGCATCGTGGTATGGCGAATTGTTCCACGGACGCTATACGGCAAACGGTGAAATCTACGACATGAATGCGCTGACCGCGGCGCATCCCACGCTTCCCATGCCGAGCTATGTGCAGGTCACGAACCAGAGCAACGGACGCACGCTTGTTCTGCGCGTCAACGATCGCGGGCCCTATGCGCACGACAGAATTATCGACCTGTCGCGCCGGTCTGCCCGCGCGCTTGGGTTCGAGCGCAATGGGACCGTCAGGGTGCGGGTGAAATATCTCGGACGCGCGCCGCTCGATGGCGACGATTCGTATGAGCGCCAGTTTTATGCCAGCCAAAGGTGGGCGCGTTACGCCGATCTCGGCGGCGCGGCTGTTTCAAAACCGAAAAAGGTCCAGGTGGCGCAGGCGACCCGAAACAAAGTTCAGGCCGATCCGATAGTCGTGGGATCCATTCCCGACGGCTCGGAAACGAAATCGGGCAGCCGGACCACGGCGGTCGCCGGAAATCTGATGCGGGCACCGCGCGGTGGGCATCGGATGTTTTTCGTGCAGGCCTCGTCATTCAAAAGCAGGACGGCGGCGGATGACCTGAACCGGCGGTTGTCGGAGATTGGTCCGTCGCGCGTTTTGCGGGTAGGCGAGGGGCGCGAAGCCCGCTACCGCGTGCGGCTGGGACCCTATGCGTGGCGCCACGATGCGGACCAGATGCTCCGGGAGGTCGTGAGCATCGGCCTGAGCGACGCCTACATGGTTACCCAATAAAAAAATCCCTGTCTCAAACATTAACTTGTCCGCCCGTGAGTTGATTTTGTGGGTCGCTTCTCGGTAGTGTACCGCTTGTGCGCAGGCGGCGGAGACAGCGCACAAAGATGCGGTTCTCGCGAGAGTTTCAGCTGGGTAAGGTATGGGATTGTTAAATCGCTTGGGATTTGCGTTCGCCATAGCGCTTGTGCTGTGCGCGCTCACGACCGGGCATGCATTCGCCCAGGGAAATTTCGAAACCAAGGCGAAATGGGCGGTCCTGATGGACGCCAACACGAAGTCCGTCCTCTTCGAGAAAAATGCGGATGAACTCATGCCTCCCGCAAGCATGAGTAAACTCATGACGATGGCTGTCATTTTCCGGGCGCTGAAGGATGGCCGGCTGTCCATGGACGACGAGTTCTCGGCCAGCGTTAATGCGTGGCGCACGGGCGGCGCGCCGTCCGGCACGTCTGCCATGTTCGTTCCATTGAACAAGAGTGCTCCGCTCAGCGACCTGATTCAGGGCATCGCCGTGCAGTCCGGTAACGATGCCTGCATCATTGTTGCCGAGGGCATGGCCGGATCGGAAGAAGCCTTTTCCGACCTCATGAACGCGTACGGAAAGAAGATCGGTCTGAAAGATTCGACCTTCCGAAATTCGACCGGCCTGCCGGATCCCGACCACCTGATGACGGCGCGCGATCTGGGCAAGCTCGCGCTGCACATGATCGACGAATATCCGGAGTATTATCACTATTTCGGGCAGAAAGAGTATCGCTACCGCAAGCACGTCTTCTACAACCGTAATCCGCTGATCTACGACACCGTTGCCGCTGATGGTCTCAAGACCGGGTATATCCGTGATTCCGGCTATGGACTTGTCGCGTCGGCCAAGCGCCGCGGGCAACGCCTGATTGTTGTGGTCAACGGACTGAAGTCCAAGAAGGAGCGCCGTGCGGAAGGCAAGAAGCTGCTGGAGTGGGGCTTCAGGAGCTTCAAGCAATGGAAGCTCTTCGACGCGGACGAGACGATTGGCGATGCGCTCGTGTGGGGTGGAACCAAGCGTTACGTCAACCTGACGGGCAAGGGGGATGTGAGCATTCTTCTGCCGCGAACGGCCAGCCGGAAGATCAAGGCGTCGATTATCTATGAAGGGCCCCTGAAGCCGCCGATCAAGAAGGGCGACCAGATCGCCATCCTGCGTGTGACAACCACGAATTCGGCTGTGAATGAAATCCCGCTCTACGCGGCCGAAGACATCGGGGAGGGGCCGATTTGGATGAAGGGCGTTGAATCCCTTCTTCACCTCGCCTTCGGCTGGATCCTCTAGTAAAACGCTTAACTGAATATCCAACCGCCGGTCCGGCTTCGGACCCGGAGTGCAGCGCTTTGGCATCAGGTAAGTTCATCACGCTCGAAGGGGGCGAGGGTGCGGGCAAGTCGACCCAGGCGCGGCTCCTGGCCGAACGGCTGCGTACGGTCGGCCACGGCGTGGTTGAGACGCGCGAGCCCGGCGGCACCAAGCGAGGCGAAAAGATTCGCGACCTTCTGCTTTCGGGCGATGCGAAGCAATATGGCCAGATGGGCGAAGCCGTTCTCTTCTGCGCTGCGCGCGACGATCACGTCAGGGATGTCATTCGCCCGGCCCTCGAACGGGGAGATTGGGTGATCTGCGACCGGTTCTCCGATTCGACCGTTGCCTATCAGGGGGCGGCGGGCGGTGTCAGGCCAACACTGATCCGTGCCCTGAACAGGGTCGCCGTGGGTAATACGCGCCCTGATCTCACGCTGATCCTGGACCTGCCGCCGGAAGCCGGACTGAAGCGGGCGCAGGCGCGTAATGAAGGCAAGGCGAAGAGCGACGGCGACGACGAAGCCGACCGGTTTGAGGGCATGGAACAGCGGTTCCACGAGGCGTTGCGCGACGGGTTTCTGAAGATTGCCGCTAAAGCGCCCGACCGCTGCGTCGTCATCGATGCCCAGCAGGCGGAGAGTGCCGTTGCGGAACGGATCTGGGACGCCGTCGTCGAGCGTCTGAATCCATGACCGAAACGGACGTCATACCTGAGGCCGACCGCCTTGAAGGTTTTGTGCATCCGCGCATGATTCCGCAGCTGGCAGGCCACGGGTCCGCTGAACAGAGGTTGCTTGCGGCCTTTCATTCAGACCGGCTGCACCATGCCTGGCTCTTTGCCGGGCCGGAGGGGGTCGGCAAGGCGACCCTGGCCTACCGGTTCGCGCGGTTTCTGCTCGCGCAGGGCGAAGACGCTTCGGGCAGCGTGGAATCCATGGCGCTTGAGCCGGACCACGCGGTCTTTTCGCAAGTTGCGGCTCTCTCGCATCCTGATCTTCTGGTCCTGCGCCGGGCTTGGCAGCCGGACAGGAAGCGGTTGGCAACGGCGGTATCGGTTGCCGATGTAAGGCGTCTCACGCGCTTCTTCGGGCGCACCGCAGGCACGGCTTGGCGTGTCGTTATCATTGACCGCGCCGACGAGATGAACACAGCGGCGGCCAATGCCCTGTTGAAGAATCTGGAAGAGCCACCGCCACGCTGTGTGTTCCTGATGATCTGTTCTGCGCCCGGCCGGTTGCCGGTGACCATACGCTCGCGCAGCCAGCTCCTGCGCTTCGGACCGCTCGACCCGAATGACCTCCAGACGGCGGTCGAGAGCGCATTCAATGCCGCAGGACTTGCAGCGCCCGACGCGGAGAAGGTCGGGGCAGTGCTCCCGCTTGCGCAGGGCAGCGTCAGGAGGGCATTGCAGCTCCTGGTCGGCGGCGGGGACGAGCTATACGCGAACCTCGTCCGGTTGCTGAACGCATTGCCAGGGGTCGATCAGCGGGCGGTTCACGATCTCGCCGACAAGCTGACGGCGCCCGGGAAAGAGGCGTCCTATGAACTCTTTTTCAGCCTTGCGGAAGAATCCCTTGCGCGTATTGCAACGCACGCGGCGACCGGGGAAGGCGCGACGCAGGACGAAGAGGCAATCGCCGCGCGTCTGAAAGGACAGCCCGCTCTTGCGCATTGGGCAAGCTTGTGGGAAACAGTGCGGCGCACAAAGGCGGAAGCCGACGTGCTGAACCTCGACCGAAAAAACCTCGTTCTCGGGACGTTTTTCAAGCTCGAAGAGACGGCTCGGGAAGCCTTGCAATAGGCTCGACCGGACGCCGATCAAGTTCCCGGACGAGCCAGACAACCGCACACTATGCCATGGGCGACAAACCCGCCTTTTACATTACAACCGCGATTTCCTATCCCAACGGCGAACCGCATATCGGGCATGCCTACGAGGCCATCGCAACAGACGCGCTTGCGCGGTTCAAACGCCTTGACGGGTATGATGTCTTTTTCCTGACCGGCACCGACGAGCATGGCCTCAAGATGGTCAAGACGGCGCGGGATCAGGGGATTTCCACAGCGGAGCTGGCCGACAGGAACACGCCGCTGTTCCGGGAGATGTGCGCGCGTCTCAACTGTTCCAACGACGACTTCATCCGTACGCGTGAGGATCGCCATATCGCCGCCAGTATTGAAATCTGGAAACGCATGGCGGCCAACGGCGATATCTATCTCGACACCTACTCGGGCTGGTACTCCGTGCGCGATGAAGCCTATTACGATGAGAGCGAGCTGAGCGAAGGAGAAGGCGGCGAAAAGCTTTCGCCGCAGGGCACGCCGGTCGAATGGGTCGAGGAGGAAAGCTACTTCTTCCGGTTGAGCGGGTATGAGGACAAGTTGCTGGATCACTACAAGGCGCATCCGGAGTTCATCGGACCGGACGTGCGGCGGAACGAAGTGGTGTCCTTCGTCGAGCGCGGCCTTCAGGACTTGTCCATTTCGCGAACCACCTTCGACTGGGGCGTCAAGGTGCCGGAGGACGAGCGCCACATCATGTATGTGTGGGTGGACGCGCTGACCAATTACATCACCGGCGTCGGTTTCCCGGATGAGGATTCGGAGAGCTTCAGGAAATTCTGGCCGGCCGACGCGCACATCATCGGCAAGGACATCATCCGCTTTCACGCGGTTTACTGGCCGGCGTTTCTCATGTCGGCAGGTGTAGCGTTGCCGAAGCGCGTTTTCGCGCACGGTTTCCTGTTCAACCGCGGTGAAAAGATGTCGAAGTCGGTCGGCAACGTGATCGACCCGTTTGCTCTCGCCGATCACTACGGTGTCGATCCGCTGCGTTATTTCCTTTTGCGGGAAGTTCCGTTCGGGCGCGACGGCAACTACAGCCATGACGCGATCGTCAATCGTATCAACGCCGATCTGGCCAATGATTTCGGCAACCTGGCTCAGCGGTCCCTGTCGATGATCGCAAAGAACTGCGACGGGAAGGTTCCCGGGCCCGGCGATTTTACCGATGACGACAAGCAACTGCTCGCGGCGGCTGATGCCATTCTTGAGGCGGCCCGCGAGGCCATGGACAGACAGGCGATCCACCGCGCGGTCGAGGCGATCTGGCAGGTCGTCGCCGACGCCAACCGCTATTTTGCGAATGCCGAACCGTGGGCGCTGAAAAAGACCGATCCGGAAAGAATGAATACCGTTCTTTACGTCACCGCCGAAACCGTTCGCGAGATCGCCATTCTCGTGCAACCCGTGATGCCGGAGTCCGCGGGCAGAATTCTCGATCTGCTTGGCGTGCCTGAGGATGCGCGCGACTTTGCCCGGCTCGGCGATGCCGCGCGGCTTCAGCCCGGCGCTCTCTTGCCGAAGCCCGAGCCTGTCTTCCCACGCTATGTAGAGCCGGAAGAAGCGGCGTCGTGATGCTTGTCGACAGCCATTGCCATCTGGATTTTCCGCACCTCTCCGATCAGCTGGAAGACGTGCTTGCGCGGGCGCGCAACGCCGACATCGGAACGCTCGTGACGATCTGCACGCGTGTGCGCCGGTTCGAGCAGATACATGCCATCGCCGAGGCGCATGACAATATTTTCTGTTCCGTTGGCACCCATCCGCACAATGCGGACGAGGAACGCGATGTCTCGCTCGACGAAATCGTTGCGCTGTCTGAAAGATCGAAGGTGGTTGCCATCGGCGAGGCGGGGCTTGATTACTTTCACGATAATGCACCCCGCGAGGATCAGGCCGCAGGGTTCCGCCGGCATATCGCCGCGGCCCGGAATACGGGCCTTCCGCTCGTCATCCACACCCGCGACGCGGACGAGGATACGGCACAAATTCTGGAGGAAGAGATGGAGAAGGGGCCGTTCAAGGCCGTCCTGCATTGCTTCACCGCGGGACCGGAGCTTGCACGGCGCGGGCTCGACCTCGGCCTGTATATTTCCTTTTCCGGCGTTCTGACCTTCAAGAAATCCGATGAGTTGCGTGAGATCGCAGCAAGCGTTCCCCTCGACCGGCTCCTCGTTGAAACAGATGCCCCCTACCTTTCGCCTGAACCCATGCGGGGCCGGAAGAACGAGCCGGCCAATGTGGTGCACACGGCGGCGAAACTGGCCGAGGTCAAAAGCGTTTCCAGGGATGAACTCGCGGCCGCCACCACCGACAATTTCTTCCACCTGTTCGACAGGGCGACGCGTCCCGGGGGGCATGCGGCCGCATGACCCTCAAATTTACGTTTCTCGGCTGCGGTACGTCAGGCGGCGTTCCCCGGATCGGGGGCGACTGGGGAAACTGCGATCCGGCCAACGAAAGGAACGCCCGCCTGCGCTGTTCCTTTCTCGTTGAGCAGGTGGGAGCACAAGGCAAAACCACGATCCTGATCGATACGTCGCCCGATCTGAGACAGCAGCTTCTCAGAGCGAATGTGTCGTGGGTCGACGGCGTTCTCTACACGCACGACCATGCCGACCACACCCATGGCATCGACGATTTGCGTGTCGTTGCCATCAACGGACGGCAGCGGGTCGAAGTCTACTGTGATGAGCCGACGGGCAATGCGCTCAAGGGCCGTTTTTCCTATTGTTTTCGGTCGAAGCCCGGCAGTTCCTATCCACCTATCCTCAACATGAATCTTATAAAAATCGGGGAAGCATTTGATATAGAGGGGAAAGGCGGTGGAGTTAAAGTGATCCCATACCCTCAGGACCACGGGGAAATCATGTCAGTCGGCTATCGCTTTGGTAATGTCGCTTATTCCTGCGATATCAAATCCTTACCGGAAGAAGCGTATAAATTCCTAGAGGATCTCGACGTCTGGATTGTCGATGCCTTGCGGCTGACGCCTCATCCGAGCCACTACAGCCTTGAGGAATCCCTTGCCGCGATCGAGCAGGTCAAGCCGAAGCGGGCCATCCTGACCCATATGCATACCGATCTCGACTATGACGCGCTCCGGCGCGAATTGCCGGGCCATGTCGAGCCAGCCTATGACGGGATGGTGTTTGAGGCTGAAAGCTGAGATCGCGGCAATAACTTACTGAAAATCGAAGACTTTGCCGGTGTCCGTACAGGTGGGCAGGGCAAGCCTCACAAAGGTTTCGGCGAGATCGTCCGGCTGGGGAATGGTCGCGGGGTCTTCGCCGGGCATGGCCTTTGCGCGCATCGCCGTGGCCACCGGTCCGGGGTTCACCAGGTTGGCGCGCACAGGCGTATTCTCAACCTCCGACGCGTAGGTTCGCACCAGCGCTTCGAGGGCGGCTTTCGATACCGAATAAGGCCCCCAGTATGCGCGGCATTTCTTGGCTGCACCGGACGTGACGAATATGGCGCGTCCGGCGTCGGATTTTCTGAGCAATGGGTCGAGCGTGCGGATCAGACGCCAGTTGGCGGTGACGTTGATGTTCAGGACGTCATTCCAGTCCTTTTCCGATACGTGACCCAGCGGAGAGAGCGGCCCCAGAACACCGGCGTTACCGACAAGGATGTCGAGTTTCTGCCAGCGGTCGAAGAGCGTCGGACCCAGGGCATCGACCTTCGGCCCGTGGCTGAGGTTGAGGCGGAGGAGGGTGGCGGTCCCGCCGAGTGCCTGAATCTCGTCGTCGAGTTCTTCAAGCGCCCCGGTGCTGCGCGCCACGGCAAGCACGTGCGCGCCCTCCCGTGCGAAGGCAAGCGACACGGCACGGCCAATTCCTCGCGATGCACCCGTGACAAGGGCGGTGCGGTCTTTCAGGCGTTGTTCAGGCATGGTTTCGGATGTGCGGATTGAAACGGATCGAGCGGCGATGCGCTAGCCGACCTCGGCAAGCAGCGAGAGCTGGCGTTGCAGGTCGGGACCTTCGCGGTCGCGCAGGCGCGTCGGATAGTCGCCGGTGAAGCAATGATCGGTGAACTGCGGCACGTCCGGATTACGCTTCTCGTAACCCATCGCCTTGTAGATGCCCTCGACCGACAGAAAGGCAAGCGAGCCCGCACCGATATAGTCGCACATGCTTTGCAGGTCGTGAGTCGCCGCCAGCAGCTTTTCCTGGTCCGGCGTATCGATCCCGTAGAAATCCGGATGGGTGATCGGCGGGCTGGCAATGCGCATGTGCACTTCTTTCGCACCGGCCTCATACATCATCCGTACCAGCTTGACCGACGTCGTTCCGCGCACGATGGAATCATCGATCATGACCACGCGCTTGCCTTCGATCTCGCAGCGCGTCGCGCTGTGCTTCAGGCGTACGCCGAGCGCGCGAATGCGCTGTTCCGGCTCGATGAAGGTGCGGCCCACATAGTGGTTCCTGATGATGCCAAGCTCGAAGGGAATGCCCGACTCCTGGGCATAGCCGATGGCCGCGGGGACGCCCGAGTCGGGAACCGGAATCACCACATCGGCGTCAACACCCGATTCACGGGAAAGCTGCTTGCCCATCTCCTTGCGGATCTCGTAAACGCAACGCCCGCCGATGATGGAGTCAGGGCGGGCGAAGTAGATATACTCGAAGATGCATGGGCGCGGCGCGCTTTTGGGGAAGGGCCGATGGCTCTCAAGGCCGTCTTTGGTGATGATGACCACTTCGCCATTGTCGATCTCGCGCAGGAATTTCGCGCCGATGATGTCGAAGGCGCAGGTCTCAGACGCCAGGACGTAGGATCCGTCGAGTTCGCCGAGCACCAGCGGGCGAATGCCGAGCGGATCACGCGCGCCGACCAGCTTCTTGTTGGTCATGCCGACAAGCGCATAGCCGCCCTCGATCTGGAGCAGCGCATCGATGAACCGTTCCACGAAAAGCCGTTTGCCGCTGCGCGCCACCAGATGGGTGATGACTTCGGTGTCGGTGGTCGACTGGAAGATCGCCCCTTTCTTGATGAGCTGTTTGCGCAGGGTGAGGGCATTGGTGAGGTTGCCGTTGTGGCAGAGCGCAAAGCCGCCTGCGTCCAGGTCGGAGAAGAGCGGTTGGATGTTGCGGGTTGCCGTCTCGCCCGTCGTCGAATAGCGGACGTGCCCGATGGCATAGTCGCCTTTCAACCGCGAGATAACGGATTCCTTGGTGAAATGATCGCCGACCAGGCCGATGCGCCGCTCGGTATTATAGTGGCTGCCGTCGAAGGCAACGATTCCGGCGGACTCCTGGCCGCGGTGCTGCAGCGCGTGCAGCCCGAGTGCGGTCAGCGCGGCGGCATCCTCGTGTTTGAAGATACCGAAAACACCGCAGGCGACGCGCAGGCCACTGTCATAATCGGGTCTGGCGTGTTCAGGCTTCGCAATTTCTTGAGGCACGGCAGTTCTCACATCGTTAGCGAGACGGGGGACTCATACCATGAAAAGGTTTGGAAATCACTGCCACACGCGACCCGTTATCAACACTTGAGCGTTGGTCCGGATTGGCAGGCGGCGTTTGTTGCGCCGGTGGCGTCTGTTGCGGGGACTGCGGTGATTGAGGCGATTGTGGTGGGGTCGCGTCGGGCTCCTTGCCGATGCCCGGAATGGCGGATGCGGGGTCCTCAGGCAGAAGCGAGACGATCGCGGCGCCGGTTTCCTTCAGTATCGGCAGCGAGCGCGCGGTCTTGATCCATTCCGGCTGGGTGTCTTCGGGCACAAGCCAGGTGAAGAAGAGGTAGGCGATCACCACGAGCACAAGGCCGCGCGCCAGTCCGAACAGAAACCCGAGCGATCGATCGAGTGCGCCGATGCGGCTGTCGAGCACGCTGTCCGAAATGCGCACGGTGATCAGACTAACGACGATCAGCACAACGAGAAAGATACCGCCGGCGAGCACCGCGTCGGCAAGCAGCGGGGGTTCAAGATACTCCCTGGCCTGCGCCTGATACATCGGAAAGAAGAAGAGGGTCGCGACGGCGGCAAGCGCCCAGGAAAGAATGGAAAGGACTTCACGGGTCAGTCCGCGCAACATGGCGAGAAAGCCTGAGAGAAGCATGATCACGGCGAGGATGACGTCGAGCCAGGAAAACGGCATGTGCAGTGTCCTTTCGGCAGTCTGAAATCTAACACGATTCCCAGTGTTCTAGGCTGTACGAACAGGAAATGGCAACAAGCTCATAAGCGTATCCCGCATCGAACTCAAGTGCTGTGAACGGACACTCCCTCAGGATTGCCCCTGTGGCATCAATTTGTCCGTCAGCTCCGACAAATGCGCAACATACTCAAGTTGCAACCCCGATTCCTTTGCGTCCGAGCCAAGCTTCGCGGGAACGGACGCGCTCGCAAAACCAAGCTTCTCCGCTTCCTTCAGCCGCGACGCCATATGACCGACGGGACGCACGCCCCCGGAGAGAGAGACCTCCCCGAAAAAAATATTGCCCGGATCAAGCGCAGCACCAGAAAACGACGAAACGAGGGCGGCTGCGACCGCCAGATCGGCGGCGGGATCCGTGATCTTCAGGCCTCCGGCCACGTTCAGGTAGACATCGTGGGTGCCGAGTACAAGACCGCACCGCGCCTCCAGCACCGCCAGGATCATGGCAAGCCGGCTGGAGTCCCACCCCACGACCGCGCGGCGCGGCGTCCCGAGCGGGGAGGGGGCGACAAGCGCCTGCATCTCCACCAGCACCGGACGCGTGCCTTCCATTCCGGCAAAAACCGCCGCGCCCGAACTGACCGTGTCGCGGTCGCCGAGGAACAGCTCGGACGGATTGGCAACTTCCTGCAGACCGTCACCGCGCATTTCGAACACGCCGATTTCGTCGGCGGGTCCGAATCGGTTCTTGACCGCGCGCAGAATGCGGTACTGATGTGCGCCGTCACCTTCGAAATACAGCACCGTGTCGACCATATGCTCGACCACTTTCGGTCCGGCGATCTGCCCGTCCTTTGTCACGTGGCCCACGAGAATCAACGCCGAACCTGAACGCTTGGCGTGACGCACCAGGGCTTGCGAGCATGCCCGCACCTGCGCCACCGTGCCCGGCGCGGATTCCAGCAGATCCGACCACAGCGTCTGGATCGAATCGATGATGACCAGGTCGGGCGCGTTTTTCTTGTCGCCCAGGGTTTTGAGAATGTTGGCGAGGCTCGTCTCCGCCGCAAGACCGACCGGTGCCGACGCAACCCCCAGCCGCTTGGCGCGCAAACGCACCTGGGCCGTTGCTTCTTCGCCTGAAAAATAGATTGTCTTGTGCCCGGCTGACGCCAGCTTCGCGGCCGCCTGCAGCAAAAGCGTTGACTTGCCGATGCCCGGATCGCCGCCGACGAGAATGGCGGAGCCTGGAACAAGTCCGCCACCTGCCACCCGGTCGAGTTCGCCGATCCGGCTGGAAATGCGTGGTGCATCCGGCACGTCGGCGTCAAGAGGTTCAAGGGACGTGGCCTTGCCGCCGCGCGGTTTCGCGTCGGGTCCGCGTCCGCCGGTAACCTCTTCGACGAGCGTATTCCATGCACCGCAGCTCGGACATTTGCCGGCCCATTGCGCGGTGCTGCCGCCGCACTCCTGGCAAACATAGGCTGTGGTCGCTTTGGCCATCAGCCTGTATCCGCCTCGCCGCCGAGATAAACGCGCTCCGCGCGGTTTCCAAGGCTGGTGAGAATCTCGTAGCCGATGGTTCCCGCCTGATCGGCCAGATCATCGATGCTGACATTGGGGCCGATGATCTCGACCCAGGCACCGCGGCGCGCGATGGCTTCGGGAATATTGGTGACATCCAATGTGATCAGGTCCATCGACACGCGCCCGAGCGCCGGGGCAGGGTGGCCATCGATGTATCCCGTGAGGCCGGCCTTCGTGTCGTGTGCGCCCAGATAGCGAAAAACCCCGTCGGCATATCCGAGCGTCAACGTGGCAACCCTGGTCGGACGACCCAGCGTATGGGCCGCGCCATAACCCACGGTTCGTCCTGCCGGCGCTTCGTGGATCTGCGCGATGCGGGTATGCAACTGGACGACCGGAGCAAGCGGTTGACGACCGGCCACCGCGCGTCCGCCATACATGGAGAAGCCCGCCCGCACCATATCGAAATGATAGTCGGGTCCGAGGTGAATGCCGCCGGAATTGGCAAAACAGGCGGGCTTGGCGGGCAGGAGCGCGCGGAGGTCTTCGAATGTCTTGAGTTGATCCGCATTCATCGGATGGTCCGGTTCGTCGGCACATGCCAGGTGGCTCATGACGAGAACCGGGGAAAATGCATCGAGCAGGTCGGGGGATCCCGCGAGCATGTCCACTTCCTCGCGCGTGAGGCCCAGCCGATGCATGCCCGTGTCGAGTTGGATTGCGGCGGGACACGCCTCGCCCACCTGTGTGCAGAATTCCACCCAATCCTCAATTTCCCGAAGGCTCGAAAGGACAGGGCGGACGCTGGCCGCGGCGAACGCCGGACCCGCGCCACGATACACGCCGTTGAGCACATAGACCGTGGCATCGGGCGCGACACTCCGGACTGTCTCCGCTTCCTTGAAGGTCGCGACGAAGAAGGTCCTGCATCCGGCGCGTTCCAGTGCGCGCACGGCTTCGCTTTCGCCGGTGCCATAGGCGTTCGCCTTCACCACGGCTGCGCACTCCGCACCCTCGGCCAGCGCGCTCAAGCTGCGATAGTTCGCCTGCAGCGCGCCAAGGTCGATCGCAAGCACGGCGTTGGCGGTTTCGCTTGCGTCGTTCAGATGATCTGGATTTTTGGAAGACGGCATTTTGGGCGCCGGATCGTTGTTACTCGATGCGCTCCGGCAGATGGCTTGCGGGCACAAAATCGCTGAATCGTGTCACGTCGGCCTGGAACTGCATGCGTACCGTCCCTGTGGGCCCGTGACGCTGCTTCGCAATGATGGCTTCGGCCAGACCTTCCACCGCCTGCATCTCATCCTGCCAGGTCAAATGCTCGGCGGTACCTTCGCGCGGTTGGCGCCGCTCAACATAATACTCTTCGCGGAAGATGAAAATGACAACGTCCGCGTCCTGCTCGATCGAACCTGATTCACGCAGATCGGCCAGTTGAGGACGCTTGTCCTCGCGCTGCTCCACCTGACGCGAAAGTTGCGAAAGCGCAATGATCGGCACGTTGAGTTCCTTCGCCAGGGCTTTCAGCCGGGTGGTGATCTCGGTGATTTCCTGAACGCGTCCTTCCGACGCGCGGCGGGTCGATCCTGTCAGCAGCTGAAGATAGTCGACGATGATCAGGCCGAGCCCTTTCTGTCGCTTCAGCTTTCGTGCACGAGCCGCGAGCTGGGCGACGGAGATGCCGCCGGTTTCGTCGATGTAAAGCGGCAGGGACTGCAGATCCTGCGCGGCCTGGACAAGACGGTCGAACTCATCCTTGTCGATCTTTCCCCGCCGAATGCGTTCAGACGGGATTGCCGCCTGCTCCGCGACAATTCGGGTTGCAAGCTGTTCCGCCGACATCTCGAGCGAGAAGAAGCCGACAACCGCGCCGTCGACAACGTCCTCCTTTCCATCGGGCCGCTGTTCGGCCTTGTAGGCGTGTGCCACGTGAAAGGCGATGTTGCTCGCAAAGGCGGATTTGCCCATGGACGGACGTCCGGCGATGATCAGCAGGTCGGACGGCTGCAAGCCGCCCATTTTGTGGTCGAGGTCCGCAAAGCCGGTAGCAATCCCGCTCAGGCCGCCATCGCGGCGATAGGCATTCGCCGCCATATCGATGGAGTCGGTGAGAGCGGAGGTAAAGGCCTCGAATCCGGATCCATACTTTCCTGTTTCGGCGAGCTCAAAGAGCCGCTGTTCCGCATCCTCGATCTGCGCCGAGGGCGTGGCATCAACCGGCGCATCGTAGGCCAGGTTCACCATGTCCTCGCCGATGAAAATGAGATCGCGCCGGATCGCAAGATCGTAAACCGTGCGGCCATAGTCCTCGGCATTGATGACGGTCGTCGCGTTGGCTGCAAGCCGTCCGAGATACTGCGGGACCGTCAGGTCGGTGCTCAACGGCTCCTCATGCTCGAAGAATGTCTTGAGTGTAATCGGCGACGCGCGCTTGCCTACGGCAATGAGTTTCAGCGCGGCTTCGTAGATGCGGCCGTGCAGGGGGTCGAAGAAATGATTTGGCTGCAGAAAGCCCGAAACCTTGTCGCTGGCATCGTTGTTCACGAGGATCGCGCCCAGAAGTGCCTGCTCCGCTTCAATGTTGTGGGGTGCGGCACGAAAAGGCGCTTCGTCCTCTTCGACGAGGTTTGTGATGTTGGTCTGGGCCGGTTCCATATCTTCGACAATACGCACAAATCTGATTCGCGGAACGGGAAAGCCTGCCCGTGCGAAATAAAACGCGCGGGCCTGTGTATTGCGTGAATTCAGACAGTTGCCGGGCTTGCGTCCCGCGGCGAATCAGCGGTGTCGCGGCAAGTGTGCACGCCGGCCGCGTCTGAATGCAACCGGCATGCGGCAGGTCCTGGGGGTCGGCGGAGAGTCGCGCTTACTCTTTGGGAGTTTCCGCCTCATCCTCGGAAGGCTGTTCGGCGGCTTCCCCGACCGGCTCATTGTCGGCGTCGGTGCCGGCTTCTTCCCCGGAACTCTCCTCCGTCTCTTCGGATGCATCCGCTTCGAGTGATTCCTCGGCCTGCTTGGCGAGTTCTTCGTCTTCGAACACTTCTTCCGCGGCGATCGTATCTTCTTCCTCGATCTCCTCGGCTTCGACGGTCACGTCTTCGCCGCGGGCCTGCCGTTCCGCTTCGTCCTCGGAGCGGGCAACATTCACATTCACCGTGACGATCACCTCGGGATGCAGCGTGACACGCAGCGGATGAACGCCGAGGATCTTGATCGGCTTGTCGAGCTGTACCTGATGGCGAGCGACCGAGAACCCGGCTTCGGTGATCAGGTCCGCGATGTCGCGCGTCGAGACGGACCCGTAGAGCTGTCCCGTGTCACCGGCCTGGCGAATGGCCACAAAACTCTGGTTGTCCAGTTTGCCGGCGACGCCCTCTGCCTCGGTCTTGAGTTCAAGATTGCGGGCTTCGAGTTGCGTGCGCTCGCTCTCGAACCGCTCCTTGTTGGCGTCCGTTGCACGCAGGGCTTTCCCCTGAGGAAGGAGATAGTTGCGCGCGAAACCGTCCTTGACGGTGACGATATCGCCCATCTGCCCCAGCTTTCCGATCCGTTCCAAAAGAATGACTTGCATGATGTCTCTCCGATGTTTCGTGTTTGTGTTTTTCGATGTGTTTTTCGGTTTCCGTGTGTGAATGATCAGTCGTTATCTGGCGGCGGTGCACCCCGGGCTTTCTCGCGCAAGCGAAACATGGGTTCGCCGATGCCGATGACGGCGACCACCAGCGCCACCCAGCCGAATAAGAAAATGCCGAGATACAGCGCACCAAGCGCCACGAACTTGTACGGCGAATTGCGTGCGAGCACGTGCAGGACCACGAGACCCAGCAGTACGTAGGCCAGGAAAAATGCGCCGGCAAAACCGGTTGCGATGATGCTGAGAATACCGGGCGCAAACGTGCCGAGCAGGGATGCGACAAACCCGAGCGCGAAATAGGCCGGGTAGGTGATCGTGGAGAAATCCGGCCATGGCCGGATTGCCCGACCCGATCCCGTAACAACCTTTGCCGCCGTCCACATGTTCAACAGCATCACGGACAGCCACGCGATCGCCGAAGCCGCAGAGAGCGTGCGAATGAGCAGCTCGATGACCGGGGCCATGTCCTCCTTGTTCATGCCCGGCGGCGCTCCTTCGGGAAGCTGGCTGAAGAATGTCTTGTCCAGAATCTCCTGCAGATTGGTGCGATAGGTTTCGATGTCCATGCCGAACATCGGCACGCTCATTGCAGCGATGCTGCCGGCCATGAGCGTGGCCCAGGCGATGATGCGCCCGACCGGATACCACTCTATCTGACCTGCGCCGGACGCCTGTGTCGCGCCATGTTCGGTGACGGCGTTCTCGTTGGCAGGCCTGCCGAGCAATGCAAGATAGCAGAGGACGGTGGTCGGCAGTCCGAGTGTCAGGAAATATCCGAGGCCTGCAAGCGGCGCCATGAGAACACCCACCAGGCCCGAACCCAGGAGTGTGGACGTGACGACGGCCTGGGTGCCCCAGCCCAGCCCAGCTATGAAGCCGGGCAGGGCGGTTACGTAAAACAGCAGGATCGCCCAGCCGCTTGTGAGCGTCGATGCGAACAGGACGGCGGACACAAGTCCGGCGCCAACGCCTATAACGATCGGTGAGTTCATGCCGTAAGCTGTCCCGCCCTAGTCTGGTGCGGTTAGAGGCAGATCGTGAATGTCTGCCCCAACCAGTCGGTCAGTTTTGTTCGCTCTCCGGGTCGGCCTACTTGATGAGGTAGGGAATGAGGCCCAGAAAACGCGCGCGTTTGATGGCTTTCGCCAATTCTCTCTGCTTCTTTGCCGAAACGGCAGTGATCCGGCTCGGCACGATCTTGCCACGCTCGGAAACGTAGCGTTGCAGCAGCTTGACGTCCTTGTAGTCGATCTTCGGAGCGGTGTCGCTCGAGAAGGGACAGGTCTTGCGCCGGCGATAGAAGGGGCGGCGTCTCGGTGCGGTGGCCATGCGCTTTACTCCTCTTTCCCGGCGTCTTTGCCCGTTTCCTTGCTGTCGGCGGACTCTGCTGCGTCAGCAGAGCCCTCTTTCGCTTCCGCAGCAGGTGCAGGAGCCGCTTGCTTCGCGGGTGCAGGACGCGAGTCACGGTCCCGGTGATGGTCCCTGCGGCCTCCGCGACGGTCGTCACGGTCGCCACGTTTCGTCATGGCCGAAGGACCCTCTTCCAGCTCGTCGACCCGCAGGGTCAGAAAGCGGATGACGTCGGTCGACAGACCCATCTGCCGTTCCATCTCCGCGACTGCCGCATGCGGGGAATCGATGTTCATGAGGGCGAAGTGTGCCTTGCGGTTTTTCTTGATCTTGTAGGCGAGGTTTTTCAGACCCCACAGCTCGGTCTTCTCGACCGAACCGCCATTGTCCTTGATGATCGCCTGGTAAGATTCGACCAGTCCTTCAAACTGCTGGGGCGAGATATCCTGACGTCCCAGCAAGACATGTTCATAAAGCGGCATGGATGCAGCCTTTCCTTTTATGTTCCGTGCCCGGCGCGAAGCCTCTTTGAGCCGACGTCAAGGAAAGGCTCAAAAAAGGGACCCTAAAGAGCGGAGACACGGGAAATGGGAAGATTTCCGTTCAGCCTCCAGCCGGGCTGTGAATGGGCGCACTTATAAGCGTTTGGCGCGGCATTGCAAGCGCTATCGGCACCATATCGTTGGCCGGGATTCCTGGAGATTCCGGCAGTGACCGACTATTGATCGCGCAGATGCTTGACAGGGACGGGTAAACGGTGTCTTTGGCGCGGAAATTCACGTGGGCAAAGGCCCAGAAGAACCTCCACGCACCGCGAGTACCGGATTGTCAGAATGACGATTGCATATACGTTTCCGGGTCAGGGAAGTCAGCAGGTCGGCATGGGCGCCGCGCTGGCTCAGACCTATGAGAGTGCGCGTCGCGTCTTTGAGGAAGTCGACGAGGCGCTGGGGCAGAATCTATCTCAAATTGCCTGGGAAGGTCCGGAAGACACGCTCACGCTGACGGAGAATGCGCAGCCGGCTTTGATGGCCGTCTCGGTAGCGGCCGCGCGCGTGCTGGAGAGTGAGAAGGGGATTTCCCTAAAGGACACGGCGAAGTTCGTCGCCGGCCACTCGCTTGGCGAGTATTCCGCGCTCGCGGCATCCGGCGCGCTCAGCCTGGCCGATACGGCGCGGCTGTTGAAGGTCCGCGGACAGTCCATGCAGGCCGCGGTTCCGGTGGGCGAGGGGGCGATGGCAGCTCTTCTCGGGCTGGACCTGCCGGACGCCCGGAAACTCGCTGACGCCGCGGCGGACGGTGACGTCTGCCAGGCGGCAAACGACAATGCACCGGGCCAGGTGGTCATTTCGGGTTCAAAGGCGGCTGTCGACCGGGCGGTCGAAATGGCACCGGAATTCGGCGCGAGGCGCGCCGTCCTGCTGCCGGTAAGCGCGCCCTTCCATTGTGCACTGATGCAGCCCGCGGCGGACGCCATGGCGGAGGCGCTCGCGGATGTCGAGATCAACGCCCCGGCAGTCCCGCTCATCGCCAACGTCGTTGCGGGGGAAGTCACCGAACCTGAAGATATTCGGACCCGTCTTGTCGAACAGGTCACCGGGGCCGTCAGGTGGCGGGAGTCGGTCCTGTACATGGCCGGTGCCGGTGTCACAACGCTCTATGAAGTTGGTGCCGGCCGGGTTCTGACGGGCCTTGCGCGACGCATCGAGCGTTCGCTGGAAGCAGTTTCGGTCGGGACGCCGGATGAGGTCGAGGCGGCCGCGGAAAATCTCAAGACGGCCTGACGGGAAGGAACGGAAACAATGTTTGATCTGACTGGAAAAGGCGCGATCGTGACCGGCGCCAGTGGCGGCATCGGCGAGGCCATCGCGCGCGGCCTGCGCGCGCAGGGCGCCACTGTCGCGATTTCCGGTACGCGCGAGGAGAGGCTGAAGGAACTCGCCGCGGATATCGGCGACGGCGTCCATCCGTTTCCCTGCGATCTGCACGATCGCGAGGCTATCGGAAAGCTGGCGGAGGATGCCGAGGCAGCTCTCGGTCAGGTCGATATTCTCGTCAACAATGCCGGGATCACCCGTGACAATCTTTACATGCGCATGACCGACGAGGAATGGGACGACGTGATCGCCGTGAACCTGACCTCGGTTTTCACCCTTACCCGCGGCGTGCTGCGCGGGATGATGCGCCGGCGCTTCGGACGCGTCGTCAATATCGCGTCCATCAGCGGAATGATCGGCAATCCGGGACAGCCGAACTATGCAGCCTCGAAGGCCGGCATGATCGGAATGACGAAGTCGCTCGCCCGTGAGGTCGCGACCCGCGGTATCACCGCAAACTGCATTGCCCCGGGCTTCATCGAAACGCCGATGACGGCTGAGTTGAACGAGAAACAGCTTGAAGCTATTCACAGTGCGATTCCGACAAGCACTTTCGGAAAACCTGACGATATCGCTTCTGCGGCAATTTATCTGGCCAGCGATGAAGCAAGCTATGTCACCGGACATACGCTTCACGTGAATGGCGGAATGATGATGGCGTAAATCGAAGGGCGAGTAAGCGATTGAATTGTGCAGGAATTTGGTCTGACAACGGGCATTCTGGTCAACCCCAATAAAGTGTGTTACGAAGCGGCCACTTTTCGGGGGGAGAGAAACAGCCGACCGTCCACAAATCCCGGACAATCAACCGCTTGGCTTGTGGCCAAAATTAGAGTATCGCAGCGTGAACTTTTGGCGTTCGCCGGTAAAACGGGAGTTTGAGAACGATTATGGTGAGGCAATAAGATGAGTGACATTGCAGAACGCGTAAGCAAAATTGTTGTGGAGCATCTGGGCGTTGAGGCGGACAAGGTGTCTGAAAACGCCAGCTTCATCGATGATCTCGGGGCCGACAGTCTGGACACTGTCGAATTGGTGATGGCCTTTGAAGAAGAGTTCGGTTGCGAGATTCCGGACGATGCCGCTGAAACCATCCTGACGGTCGGGGACGCCATCAAGTTTCTCGAGAAGAACAGCTCTTAAGTTCGCACTCGGGATCGCCATTCCACCAAAGACACTGTAGATGTAGCGGTGCGAGATGCGGTGAACCGCGTCTGTCCGGGCTGGCGGTCATTCTGTCCGGCAGGTATGCCCGGTCGGACATACTAATCAGGCGTGAAACTCATCATGCGACGCGTGGTCATTACCGGACTGGGAATTGTTTCACCCCTCGGCTGCGGGGTGGAGCAGACGTGGTCGCGCATCAAGGCGGGTGACAACGCGGCCCGGCGGATTGAAACATTCGACGTTTCCGATCTGTCCTGCCAGGTCGCGTGCGAAATTCCGCGCGGCGACGGCTCCGACGGCACCTACAATCCCGACGACTGGATGGAGCCGAAGGAGCAGCGCAAGGTCGATGACTTCATCACCTTCGCGGTCGCCGCGGCGGATCAGGCATTGGACGATGCCGACTGGCATCCTGAATCTGATGAAGATCAGGCCCGTTCGGGCGTGCTGATCGGTTCGGGGATCGGGGGCCTTCAGGGCATCGAGCAAACCTCGCTTCTCATGGCCGAGAAGGGTCCGCGCCGCATCAGCCCGTTTTTTATTCCTGGGCGGCTGATCAACTTGGCCTCGGGTCAGGTGTCGATCCGTCATCAGCTCAAGGGGCCAAACCATTCGGTCGTGACCGCATGTTCGACGGGGGCCCACGCCGTTGGCGACGCGGCGCGGCTGATTGCGCTGGATGATGCCGATGTGATGGTGGCCGGTGGTGCGGAATCACCGGTCTGCCGGCTTTCGATTGCAGGTTTTGCCGCCTGCCGCGCTCTCTCGACACACTTCAACGACGAGCCGCAGCGCGCGTCGCGTCCCTACGACGAGGACCGCGATGGATTTGTGATGGGCGAGGGCGCCGGCATTGTGGTTCTGGAGGAACTTGAGCATGCGCAGGCCCGGGGCGCGAAAATCTACGGCGAGGTTGTCGGCTACGGACTGAGCGGAGACGCCTTTCATATCACCGCGCCGGCGGAGTCGGGCGATGGGGCGATGCGGTGTATGCAGGCGGCGATCAAACGCGCGGGCCTTGAACCATCGGACATTGATTATATCAACGCCCACGGGACATCGACACCTATGGGGGACGAGATTGAACTCGCCGCGGTCGAGCGTCTGTTCGGCAATGCAGCCGGAAAACTCGCCATGTCGTCGACCAAATCCGCAATAGGCCATTTGCTGGGCGCAGCCGGTGCGGTAGAGACGATTTTTTCGGTGCTTTCCATTCGTGACAATATCGCGCCGCCGACGCTCAATTTGGATAACCCGTCCGTTGAAACGGTGATCGATCTGGTTCCGCACGAGGCGCGGGAGCGTCAGATCGACACGGTTCTCAGCAACTCTTTCGGGTTCGGCGGCACCAATGCCTCTCTGATCTTCAGCCGCGTCGAAGCCTGAAGCTCGCAAATTTCTGATAACCTTCGGTATCGACCAACCGTCCTTTCGCCATAATTGACGTGGAATTTTTACTGTTGAAAAAGGTATAAATTCATCATGTCGAATCATGGCGACTATCTCTATGGCGACGGTCCAAAAGACGGGCTGAACACCATGGCGGCCAACGATGACCTAAACGACGGATTCCGGGCCCGCAGTCCAGCGGAGGCCCTTGAGCCCGCGCGCGCGCCGGAGCCCCCGAGCGGGCGCAAGCGCAGGCGTACCCACCCGTTCCTGATGCTCCTGAATGGCGCGATGACCCTGGTGGTTGTCGCTTTTCTGGGTTTTCTGGGATTGGTCTATTACGGAAAGACGCAGTTCGATGCGCCGGGCCCGCTTGGTCATTCGACCGTTTTCGTGATCCCCAAGGGTGAGGGTCTTCGCGCAATTGCGGAGCGGCTGGAGCGCGAAAACATCATTTCCGACCGGATCACATTCGTTGGAAGCGCCTACTACTTCAACGTGCAGGGGGATCTGAAGGCGGGAGAATATGAAATCCGCAAGCACGCCAGCATGCGTGATGTGTTGGACAAAATGGTCGAGGGACGCGCCGTCCTCCACAAGGTGAGCATTCCGGAGGGTTTGACCAGCGAACAGGTCGTGGCGCGGCTGAACAACCACAAAATGCTCAAAGGCGAGATTGCGGCGGTTCCTGAGGAAGGGACGTTGCTGCCCGATACATACAAGTTTTCCCGCCATATGACGCGTCAGGACCTGATCGACCGCATGCAGGCGGAACAGCAGAAATTCGTTGCCGGGCTGTGGAAGAAGCGCAAGCCCGGACTGCCCGTGTCGACGCCGCAGGAAGCGATCATCCTGGCTTCGATCGTCGAGAAGGAAACCGGACGCGCCGACGAGCGCGCGCGCATAGCCGGGGTTTTCGTCAATCGTCTGAACAGGGGGATTCCGCTTCAGTCCGACCCGACGGTGATCTACGGGCTTGTCGGCGGCAAGGGCAAACTCGGACGCGGCATTCTCAGAAGCGAGCTGCAACGCGAAACGCCCTACAATACTTACAAAATCAAGGGGTTGACCCCGACGCCCATCGCCAATCCGGGCCGGGCGGCAATCGAGGCGGTGCTCAACCCGGCAGAGACGAATGATCTCTTTTTTGTGGCCGACGGAACCGGCGGTCACGCATTTGCGCCCACCCTGGCCAAGCACAATCAGAATGTTGCCGTGTGGCGCAGGATCGAGCGGGAAAGGCGTGAAAAGGCAGAAGCCGAAGCGAAGGCCAAGGCGCTTGCCGCCGCCGCGGCGGCCAGCGGCGAACAGGCACCCGCTGGTGCAGCTGCGCCTCAACAGCCCTCCGGTGCACCGCAACCGAACCAATTGACGGCAAGTCCCGCAATTTCCGGACTATCGGCGGAAACAGCTCCGGGAAGCGTGGATAATAACGTCATCGAGGGTCTGACGATCCGGTTGCCGCAACCCGGTGATCCTGTGGCTGCGCCGGTCGCGCCGTCGGCCCCCGCCGCCGCGGCACCGGCTCCGGCGGCTGCAGTCCCGGCCCCCGCGACGGCTAGCCCGGGCGCGTCCGCGGGAGTGCCTTTGCCCAAACGCAAGCCCGGCAGGTAAAACCGACCAAGGCGAGCAGTCAATCAACCGAAGGTTGTCGGTTGACGGCTTGTTGGCGGACCCGTCCCGACATACAGTTCCTGCGGGGTTGGATGAGTCGCGGATACGCGCCGCCTGTGCGTGGTCGTCGGCTTCAAATTGCTTGCCGGGGCAGGGGGTCCCATAATGTCGCTGAATAGTATGACCGGGTTTTCCCGCAGTGACGGTCGCCACGGTCAGTACAGCTGGGCCTGGGAAATCCGGACCGTCAACGGACGTGGATTGGATATACGGTTGCGGCTCCCGCCGGGATACGATCCGCTGGAACAACGCGTGAGGGAGGCCTGCAAGGCGCAGTTGACGCGTGGCAATTGTACAATCGCGCTGTCGTTGCAGCGCGATGCTTCCGATGTTGTAGCGCGGCTTAACGAGACCATGTTCAGACAGGTTGCCGAAGCTGCCGAGAAGGCACGCGAGATTGCCGATGTGGCTCCGCCGGCGCTTGACGGTCTGTTGTCCTTGCGCGGCGTCATCGAGATGGTGGAAGAGGAGGAGGGCGAAGCCGAGACGGAAGCGCGACTGGAAGCCGTCTTTGTAAGCTTCGAGGCCGCGCTTGAGGCTCTCCGGCAGGCGCGCGGAGAAGAGGGGCGACATCTGGCGGAGGTGATTGGCGCCTTGGTGTCCGAGATCGAGATGCTCGTTGGGCAGATCGAGCAGGCCCCGGCGCGCACGCCGGAGGCGATTGCGAACAGGCTTCGAGAGCAGGTCTCAAGACTGTTGGAAGAGGCATCGAGTTTCGACGAGCAGCGTCTCCACCAGGAGGCGGTTCTGCTCGCTGCGAAGGCGGATGTCGAGGAGGAAATTGCACGCCTGAGAGCCCATGTCGCCGCTGCCAGAGATCTGCTTGACGCGAAGGAGCCGGTCGGACGCCGTTTCGAGTTTCTGGCGCAGGAGTTTAATCGGGAGGCGAACACCATATGTTCGAAATCCAACGATACCGAAATTACGCAGGCCGGTCTGGCACTGAAGGCAGCCATCGACCGGCTGCGCGAGCAGGTGCAGAATATTGAATAGTGCTGCTCCCACCATAGACCGCCGCGGTCTGATGCTGGTGCTGTCGTCACCGTCCGGAGCCGGCAAGACGACGCTCTCGCGCATGTTGCTCGATGCGGAGAGCGGCATTGAAATGTCCATATCCGTCACCACGCGGCCGATGCGTCCGGGTGAAGTGGAGGGCAAGGACTATCTCTTTCGCAGCAAAGAGGAGTTCATCGCCATGCGGGAAAGCGGCGAACTGCTCGAGTGGGCGCTGGTCTTCGACAATTTCTACGGAACACCCAAAGCCGCCGTGGAGGACGCGCTCCGGACCGGTCGCGATGTGCTGTTCGATATCGATTGGCAGGGGGCGGAAAATCTGAACAAGACCAATCACAAGGATGACCTGGTGACGGTCTTCATTCTGCCACCGTCGGCGGAAGCCCTGGAGACCCGGCTGAGAGACCGGGCTCAAGATTCTCCCGAGGTGGTGAAAAGACGCATGGCGGGTGCTTCGAACGAGATCCAGCACTGGGATCAGTACGACTATATCGTGATCAACAGCGATACAGAAAAATCGCTTCAGGAATTGCGAGGAATCCTTGCAGCGGAACGGCTTAGGCGGTCGCGTAGAACCGGTTTGGAAGATTTCGTCCGCAAACTTCAGGCAAAACTTTAAGTTTCTTCCATAATTCTTTCAGACGTCTGCTTTTTTTGTGTGCCATATCCGGCTGAGAGTGCAGAATTGATCGACCGACAGCGCCTCGGCGCGCAGGGCAGGATCGATTCCGGCCTCTCCCAGAAGCGTTTCCGGATCAGGCATTAGGCGCTTGAGGCTTTGCCGGAGCATCTTCCGGCGTTGTCCGAAGGCGGCAGCGACGACCCGTTCGAGCGCCGCACGCGATCCGGCGTCTGCGGGGTTCGTGACCGGGACAAACTCGACCAGGCTCGAATCGACCTTCGGCGCCGGTGTAAAGGCGCGCGGCGGCAGGGTCAGAACAATGCGCGGATTGGCGCGCCACTGCGCGAGCACAGACAGCCTGCCGTAGCTTTTGGAGTTGGGCTCGGAGACGATCCGTTGGGCCACCTCGCGCTGAAACATCAGGACCATGCGGTCGAACCACGGAGGCCACGGCTCGGTACTCAGCCAGTGCGCGAGCAGTTCGGTCGAAGCACCGTAGGGCAGGTTGGCGACAATGCGGGCGGGGGAGGGGGTGGATCCCGAGAGGTCGATCTTCAGGGCATCGCCCTCGATGACCCTGAGCCTTCCGGGATACCGTTCCGCGATTTGCTCGAGGATCGGCAGGCATCGCGCATCGCGCTCAACCGTCGTGACGGTCGCGGCGCCCTCCAGCAGCAGGGCGCGCGTCAATCCGCCGGGACCCGCACCGACTTCAACCACGTTTACGCCTTCAAGCGATCCTGCGGCGCGGGCGATGCGCCGGGTGAGGTTCAGGTCGAGAATAAAATTCTGGCCAAGGCCCTTGCGTGCGGAAAGTCCATACGTGCGGATGACGTCGGAGAGCGTGGGAAGGCCGTCGGGTGTGTTGCTCACGTGGTTTCGAGCTGCCGGTTTGCCATGCTTTGTGCAAGCCGCAACGCCTCGATGAGACTTCCTGGGTGGGCATCGCCGGTTCCGGCAAGCTCGTAGGCCGTGCCGTGATCAGGGCTTGTGCGGACAATGGGAAGACCGAGGGTCGTATTGACTGTCCTGTCAAAGGCCAGGGTCTTCACCGGGATCAGCGCTTGATCGTGATACATGGCAACGATCACGTCAAACTGCCTGCGGACACGCTCCTGGAAGGCCGCGTCGGCGGACAGGGGACCTGTGACGGCGATGTTCCGGTCCTGCAGCGTGCCGATTGCGGGGATGATGACGTCCAGTTCCTCGCGGCCCAGAGTCCCGTCTTCTCCCGCATGGGGGTTGAGGCCGGTCACCCCGATCCGCGGCGACGCAATGTCAAAAAGATCGGGAAAAGCGCGTGCGACGATCTCAACGGTTTCGACGATGAGCTGCTCGCTGAGCGCTGCCGAAACATCCTTGTGCGGAATATGGACCGTGACCGGTACGGCGCGGAGATTCCCGCTGGTGAGCAGCATGACCGGACGCGGAACATGTTCCCCTTGCGAACATAACTGAGCCAGAAACTCGGTGTGGCCGGGATGGCTGAATCCCGCCTCCATCAGCAGTTTCTTGTTGATCGGGTTGGTGACCAGCGCGACGGTACGCCGGTCGCGCGTCCACTCAAATCCCACCTTGATTGCTTCGATGATAACCGCCGCACTGGTCTCGTCGGGCACGCCGGCGGTGATGGCATGCGGCAGCCGTAGCGAAAAAACCGGCAATGCCTGTGCAAATGCCTCGACGGCATCCTCCGGCTTATCGATCTCTACGACCGGTACGTTCAGGCCGAGCGCTTCGGACCGCGCCGAAAACACTGCAGGGTCGCCGATGAGCGCAAAAGGGGGCAGGTTGGCCTTGTTGCGCGCGCTCCAGGCAAAGAGCGTACAGTCGGGGCCGATCCCCGCGGGGTCACCCATCGTGAGCGCGAGGGGGGGCGATGCGTCTATTGAGGAGTGAGGGGGCATGTCATGCCGGGACCGTGTTTGCCGTAATGGGTTCGCTGGCCCCTAGCGGTATTCCACGAACGCATCTTGACGCAAGTCCCTTAAATGCCTCCGCGCAAGAATATTGTATTCCTGCGATATCAGCTTAGTACGGACTTCCCGGCGCTGTTCGTCATTACGGGCGACCGCGCGGCGCGCGCAAACGGCGTAAAGTTCAATGCCGGCGGAGGTGATTGTCGGCGGGGTCAAACGCCCGTCTTCAGTCGCCAGAAGGATCGCGCGCGTCGGCTGGACGAGTTGCTGCGCGGTTTTTCTGCCCACGGATTTCACCGACGTTTTACGCAGGCGTCCGACCACCTGTTCAATTTTGCTGCAGGAAGTGACGCGCTTGCGCAATTGCTCTGCCTCGACGAAGCGTTTCGCGATCGTACGCTGATCCGGGCTCTCGGGCAATTCGAGCCGGACGCGCTGCAACTGAAACTCGGTGGACTTCTTCTTCTTTTTCCCCTCGGCCGGCTTTTCCTCCGAAAGCGCCTCGTCGACCTGGGAAGCGTTGACCGAGACCTGTCCCCGAAACTTCCGCTGAACGACGCTGCGCCAGGCAAGCCGGGACCGGATCTGTTCTTTCATGGTTGAACCGTTCACACCAAGCTGGGCGAGCGAGGACATAAGCTGGTCACGGTTCATTTTGTTGGAGGAGGCGACACGGTCCAGAACCTGATTGACCTGGTCATCGGAGACAACCACGCCATTCTTTGTGGCTTCCTGAACCTGGATGCGCTCGGAAACCAGATCCTCGATGACCTGCTTCCGCAGGGCGGCGGAGGGTTCCTTGCGTGCGGTAACCTTCAGAAGCCGCATGCGCTGCGTAACATCGTAGTTCGTGATCGGCTCGTCGTTCACAAGCGCGACAATCGACTGTTCGGATTGCGCGCGCGCATCAAGTCCCGCAAGCAGCGAGATGCAGGCCATCGCGCAAAGCGTTGCGCAAATATGCTTCAGGTATGTCTCAAACTTCATGACGACTGCTCAATACGCTGACAGCTCAATGTTTATATTCGGCGGTGTTCGTCAGGTGCCCGCCGGAAACCCGTCACAACGCCGAATCTACACCTGTCCTCAGGTCAAACGCGCCGAGATGTTTGAACTCGAATTTGACGAACACGGCCTGGTTGGGCTCGATGTCGCGATCACGGATAAATGTTTCCTCATAGGTCACGGTGAGGGCGAAACAGTCGTCCGCATATTTGAGGCCGAGAGAGTCTGAGATACGCTGCGACCCTTCTATGTCGTAACGCATTTGTCCGACCAGATACCAGTTCTTGACGAGCCTGAGGCTTCCCGATCCCTGGATTTCCTCACGATCTGTTGGAATGCCCAGCGCCGGCTGTGCATCGAGATTGGCATAGACGACCGAAGCGGTGGTGGCGCCGTAGCTTACCCATGACGCCAAATCCGTGCGGCGCACGGTCAAGTTATCTTCGTCCAGGCGGGCCTGAGCGACAAACCCGAAATAGCTCAGCGGTTGTATGTAGAGCCCGGCCACATAGTCGGACGTATCCGTACCCAGGCCGCTATCCGCGGTGAAGTCGTTCCGGCCGGCAATCTGATAACTCTGGCCGAACACCGCCTGGGCATACCCGCCGTTATTGCGCTGCAGCGTATAGCGGACGCCGAGGTTGGCACGCGTGCCGCTTTCGATCCGGTCGTAGCCGGAGAACTTGTCGATATCGAACAGCAGGGTATCGTCGAACACAAGGCTGCGCGCGTCCTCGTTCGGCACGTCAAACTGATCGGTGGTTGTCGGCCTCGCGATGATCTGTGCAATCGGCTCGACGATATGCGCCGCGTTCCTCGTGTGCTTGACGAGGGGGAAGCGGTACTCCGCACCCGCGTAGGCCGTGCCTCGCAAGGTCGTCCCGCCCGATTCCGCCCGTCCCGTCACTGGATCAACGAATGCGGAATTGTCGTAAACGTCGCCACGGGCGCTGGCGAAGGGGGTGATAACCTGGCCGCGCCGGTCGATGATCTGCTTGCGCCATTTGACCTGGGTGATGAGCCGGCTTGAATCCGTTCCGTTGTCGTCCCGGGTCAGGCTCAACACGTTGGAATCAAAACTGAGTTCGCCGCCCAGGACCGGATCGGAGAATATGTAGTTGTAATCGATGACCGGATGTACGATCGGTTCGGAATTCGTTGTGTCGGAGAAGGTGAGCCCGCCAAAATGGTAGATCCGCGCGTCGAAGTAATTCCTGTCGCGCTGTCCGACGAGATAGCCCTGCGAGATACGGTCCGTGGCGAGAATATTGTCGATGTCGTAGAACCGCCGGAACGTATCATCCGTCTCGGCTGTCACATCCCAGCCCCAGCTCCAATACTCATTGATCCTGAAATCACCGCGGGTGTCGATTGAGCCACGGAAGCTCCTGTCGCTGGTCGTGAAATTCTGGTTCGGGTCTTCCTGATCGATACCGTAAAGGTTGATATCGTACTTGCCGTTTCTGGTGCGGTGGCGCCAGTTGCCCTTGAACAGAACACCCTGCTTGGAGGTGTATGTGGGCGAGAAGGTGAAGTCGTAGTTCGGCGCGAGCGCGAAGTAGTATGGCGTTTCGGCAACGAAGCCCAGATCGTCCGAGTTTCCGAAGCGCGGGATCAGGAAGCCGGACTTGCGCTTGACCGACGGATCGGCGTGTTTGAAGTAGGGCATCTTCATGATCGGTATGCCCCACATCTCGAAGGTCGCATCCTCGTACTCAATGGTCGCTTCCGACTTCTTGTGAATGATCTTCTTGGACTTGATCTGCCACGTCGGCGCTTTTTCGGGATTGTCTTCGCACGGCTTGCACGGCGTGAAGACCGCGTTGTTGAAGACGGTCACGTCGCCTTTCTGTCGCGTCGCGCTTGCGGCGGCAATGCGGGCGTCCTGCTCGGTGACGATCTTGAGGGACTGGATGAACCCGTCGCGGAAATCGTCGGTCAGCGTGAAGCGGTTCGATTTGATGAGAGCCCCGGTCGGCTCCTTGATCTGAACATTGCCTTCGGCGCGCAGGATGTTGTTGCCGCGCTCGTAGATCACCTTGTCGGCAATCAGGGTGTAGTTGTTGTAATAGATCTCGACATTGCCCTGGGCGATCACACGGTTGTTCTGGTTGTCGTAGATCATCTGGTCTGCTTGCAGCAGCATCGGCAGGGTCGAATCGAGCTGCTGTGCGGCATCGATCGGAGACTGCGCGCGCGCGCCAGGAGGCACGGCGGCGAAGGTGAAGCTGGCAATGAAGGCAAGTACAAGACGCATCGCGAGCGGCAGCGCCGATGCACCGTCCCAGACGTGTGTCAGCCGGGCGGGGAAAATCGCCCGGATCGCAGAGCGAATTATGTGCCTAACGTACCGCATCAGGGTCAGCCGTCCTCCCGATGCAGCAGCACGGTGGCCGCGAGCAGCGTACCGATTACCGCAGGAGCCCATGCCGCGACCTCCGGCGCGGCAAGTCCTGATTTGCCGATATTGTGAGAAACCTCGCGGAACATGAAGAACACGAAACCCGACGCCAGACCGATGATGGCCATCGTCTGCACCTTGCCGAACCGGAACGACTGCAGGGAACAGGTGGCGGCCAGCAACACCATCACCACAAGCAGGAGCGGGAGCGACAGAAGGATCTGATATCGCATCTTGTGGCGGGTTGCCGGAAGCCCCGCCTTGTCGGCGAGATCAATGAATTTCGGCAGTTCCCAGAACGACACGGACGATACCGTGCCGAGACTGTCATTCACGTGGGTCGGGGTCAGGTGCGTGCTCACCAGATAGTTTTCGTAGAACGCCGGTTCGCGCCCGGCGGCGCTGACGGTCGCGTTCTTCAGAACCCAGTAGCCTTTGTGCAGATCCGCCGATTTCGCCTCGATGCGTTCGGCGAAGTTCTTGTCCTTGTCGAAGTGCCAGATGCTGACCCCGCGCAGCGAAAGGCCCCGGTTGCTGACGATGTTCGCATGCATGACCGACTGTCCGTCGACGCCATCCTGACGGAGCCATGCGCCTGCCGATTTCGTGTCGAGGAACGATGATTCCTTGCCGAAGGCATTGGCATAAAGCCGCTCAGACTCCCCTCGCGCATAGGAGGAGAGCGGCGAATAGACCATGATCATGAACAGTCCGATGGCGACTGCGACGACGATGCCGGGCATGATGAACTGCCAGACCGACATTCCCGCGGCGCGGGCCACCACCAGCTCCGACTTCCGGCTCAGCATGAGCAGGGCACCGATCGATCCGATCAGCACGGTAAAGGGAATGATGAGTTCCGTTCTTGCCGGGAGGCGAAGGAGGGAGATTATCATCAGGGCTCCGGCCCCGACCGAAGTCCCGTTATTTTTCCCGGCCCGGCGCAACATTTCGATCATGTCGGCGAGAAAAAGCAATAGGACGCAGACCATCGTGACAACCAAAATGGCTATCAGAAAGCGCCACGAAACGTAGCGCGCAAAGGTCCAGCCAGCAGTCATCCCACGCTTCCGCCGTTTTGTTCGGTCTTAACCCCCAACACAGCCATCATTTTATCATTGAACATCTGGAGCTTAGCCGACGCATCCAGACTGATTCTCAGCCGTGTATAGGGTGCCATTCTAACGCTTGCAGTGAAGCCTGCAACGATAATCGCACCGATCGGAATGCCATAAACGAGCACGATTGCCGGAGGGTTCAGAGTCATCAAATTCGTTGATACAACGCCGCCGGCGCGAAGCAGAACCGCCGTGCCGAATGCCAGTGCGGCCGAGGTCCACCGGTTTTCGCGTACCGTTGTCGGATTGCCCATGAAATTGAGCACGATCATGACGTAGACGATCGGGTAGAGCGCTGATGAAACCCTGTCGTGAATCTCGGCGCCGAACCGCCCCGGACTGTTGATGTAATGGGGGTTCTTCGGATCGGGATTCAGGAGTTCGGACGGGTAAAGTTCGCTGTGCCGCAGACTGCCGGCCCCGCTCTTCGGGCCGTACTGCGTGATATCGAAAATATATTGCTCGAACGCGACGATCTGAACGCTGTCGTCCTGCTTGCCGCTCTCTTGGCGGTGGATGTGGCCATCCCGCATGACCATGTAGGATCCGTCATCGTTGGTGATGATCTGGCCGCGATCCGCCAAGTAGGTCATGATCTGGTTCTGGGCGCGCGAGTCGTGGATGATCAAGCCGATCAGTTCGCCATTGAGCGCGCGGTCCCGGATATGGAAGGTCAGGCCTTTCTCCGGTGAGGAAAACCGGCCCGGCTGAAGAACCTGCGCAATCAGATCGGTCCGCACCTGATTGATGTGCGCCCTCAGTTCCCTGAGGCTTGCGGGCGTCACAAACAGGTTGAAGATCAGGACAATGACGCTGAGCAATCCGGCCAGCGCCAGGCATGGATACGCGAACCGCCAGATCGGTGCTCCGGCCGCCGACATGATGATGAGCTCGCTATCGCCGCTGAGCCGGTCGAATGTGTACAAGCAGGCAACGAGAAGGGCGATCGGCGCGATGATCGCGACGAGAGCAGGCAGGGCAAGCGTCGTCATTTTCAGAAGCAGAACGAGCGACTGACCCTCGGTTGTCATCAGTTCGAGCCTGGCGAGCGCGCTGGCAAGCCAGATAATCGTCGTCAGCGTCGCGACAATCAGCAAAAAGCTGGCCGCAAGCTGACGAAAAAGATAGCGGCTGAAGAGGTCCATGACAGACCCGCAAGCTCCCCGTCATTTTGTCCGGACCCTGCCTGTTTTTCCCCCAAGGCTCCGGCGTGCCATGTCTATGTTGTAGTTGAAATTTTCACCATGCCAAGATGGCTGAAATGCGACCGGAAACCGGGGGGTATTGCCTTCACGGCAAACACTATTTAGTTACCCGCACGCATGCAGTTCACGCCACCTGTCCCAAGGGCTTCGTCAACTGCAATCTTTCGTCTGCCAATCCTGGCCTGGATATACGTCAAAAGGGCTTTCCCATGAGCAAAACAACAGCCGTTTCCTTCACCGATATCGCCCCTTTGAAGGAGGGCGTTGCGGTCATTCTGGCGGAGGATGGACCAACCTTGTCGCCGGCCGGTAAGGCGCTCGACAAAGCCAGCGAAGGCGCGTTAACAAACGCGATTAAGATGCGGAAATTCAAAGGAAAAAAGAAATCCATACTGGATATGATTATGCCAGGCAATCTGGGTCTTTCCCGGGTCCTGATCGTCGGCGTGGGAGCACTCAAAGACTTCTCCGAAGATGACTGGGTGAGGCTCGGAGGAGCCATCAGAGGCAAGTTGACAGGCCGTGATGGTCCCAATGCCACGATCGTTCTGGAACGCCCTAAACGGCCCTATGCGGTGAGCGCCGAACAGGCGGCGGACGTTGCCTTGGGGGCAATGTTGCGAAGCTACAAGTTCGACAAATACAAGACGAAACAGGCAAAAAAAGATGGAGAGCGTGACAATAATGACACGGATTTGGCCAAGCTCACCATCCAGTGCGCCAATGCTTCCACGGCCCGACGTCGCTTTGCGACTCAGAAGGCTGTCGGAGAGGGGATCAACGTTGCCCGGGATTTGGTGAATGAGCCGGCGAATATTCTCGGTCCCAAGGAATTCGCCGATCGCGCCAAGGCCCTCACCAAGCTTGGTGTCAAAGTTCAGGTGCTTGATGAACAGGCGATGCGCAAGCAGGGCATGGATGCGCTTCTTGCCGTGGGGCAGGGGAGTGACCGCCCGAGCTTCATGGCCGTGATGGAATGGAAGGGCGCGAAAGACAAAAGCGGCAAACCTGTCGCCATCGTCGGGAAGGGCGTCACCTTCGACACCGGCGGCATCTCCATAAAACCGGCCGCGGGCATGGGCGACATGAAGGGCGACATGGCGGGCGCGGCCTGCGTCGTCGGGCTCATCCATGCGCTCGCGGCGCGCAAGGCGAAAGTTAACGCGGTCGGGCTCATCGGGCTCGTCGAGAATATGCCGAGCGGAACGGCAACGCGGCCCGGCGACGTGGTCGGGTCGATGTCCGGGCAGACTATCGAAATCCTTAACACCGACGCGGAAGGACGCCTCGTGCTTGCCGACGTCCTCTGTTACGCGCAGGAGAAATACAAGCCGAAGTGGGTTGTGAACCTGGCGACGCTGACCGGGGCAATTCTCGTCGCGCTCGGTAATGAGCATGCCGGCCTGTTCTCCAACGACGACAAGTTGAGCGACAAGCTGACCAAGGCGGGCATCGAGACCGGCGAGAAAGTGTGGCGGCTGCCGCTGGGGCCGAAGTATGACGAGCTCATCAAGTCCGACATCGCCGACATGAAGAATATCGGCGGACGGTGGGGCGGCTCCATTACCGCAGCGCAGTTTCTTCAGCGCTTCATCAAAGAGGGGACACCTTGGGCCCATCTCGATATCGCCGGCACGGGCATGGGCTCGCCCAAGACCGAGATCAATCAGAGCTGGGGGTCAGGGTTCGGCGTACGTCTGCTCAACCGGCTCGTTGCGGAAAATGACGAGGGGTGATGGCTTCGTGCGTGCGTGCGCCACAATCTCGCAAACGCGTAAAAACAGAAATATATTCGATTTAACATAATATACATTATGCGAATCAGGGGTAATTTTCTTCACTGAGATCAGAAGGTTAAAGAGTTAATTGGTTAAGGCCGGGCGTGACATCACTGACCTCCTCTCGATCATGGCGGCGCTGCGCACGCCGGATACGGGCTGCCCGTGGGACCTCAAACAGACCTTCTCGACCATCGCCCCCTACACCATCGAAGAAGCTTATGAAGTCGCCGACGCGATCGAACGCGAAGATCTCGATGGGCTCAAGGACGAGCTTGGCGATCTGTTGCTGCAGGTCGTCTATCACGCGCGCATGGCCGAGGAAGATGGCGCGTTCGCATTCGACGACGTGGTTGCCGCGATCTGCGACAAGATGATCCGCCGTCATCCTCATGTTTTCGGCGATGAGGAAACCCGCGCGAGCGTCGAGCTTGACGGACTGTGGGAGCGGCTGAAGGCGCAGGAGAAAGCGCAAGCGCAAGCCGACGGCAGAGCGGCGTCTCGGGAAGAGCGCACACTGGATGGCGTGCCGATGGCCCTCCCCGCACTCCTGCGCGCCGTCAAATTGCAGAACGCGGCGGCGCGGGTCGGTTTTGACTGGCCGTCCATGGGGCCGGTGTTCGAGAAGGCGCGCGAGGAGTTTGACGAACTCGAACAGGCCCTCACGGGTGGCGACGGCAATCAGGATGATAGAAATCGCGATGAGGTCGTCGAGGAGTTTGGCGATCTTCTCTTCGTTATGGCCAATCTCGCGCGTCATCTCAAGATCGATCCGGAAGACGCTCTGCGACGTGCCAACGCGAAATTCGTGCGGCGGTTTGCCGAGATTGAGGATCGGCTTGGCGATGATGGCCGCAAGCCCGAGCAGTCGGATCTTGAAGAGATGGACCGGCTATGGAACGCGGCCAAGCGCGCTGAAAAAGGCGACTGAAGTCCGCACCATTATTCCGCGGCGACAGGTGCGCCGCCGCGGCGGCGGTTAAAGCGCTCAAGTTTCTCCCGCGAAATCCTGAGCTCGATGGTCGTCGAGCCGTACTCGTCCGTCCGCGTGTCGAGCACATGCGCATTGTCGTGCAGCCAGCTCATCAGCGCACCTTCATCAGGCTCAAGCGTAAGGGTGACCAACTTCGCCTTGTCATTCAGCCTGTCTTCGATCATGGCGCAAAGGGCCTCCATGCCGGTGCCCGTTACGGCGGAGACACACAGCGCGCCCTTCCGCGCGGCCATGTTGCGGACTTCCACGGCGTCCTCCGCATCCAGCAGATCAATCTTGTTCCAGATCTCGAGCACCCGGTTGTCGTCCGTTGCGGTGTCGACGCCGAGTTCCTTGAGGACATGTTCGACATCGTCGCGCTGTGCGCCCGACTCATCGCTTGAGATATCGCGGACATGGAGGATGAGGTCGGCTTCCAGGACCTCTTCCAAGGTGGCCCGGAAAGCCGCGATGAGGTTGGTCGGCAAATTCGAAATGAAGCCCACGGTGTCCGACAGGATCACCTTGGTTCCCTGCGGCAGGGAGACTTCCCGCATGGTCGGATCAAGCGTTGCAAAGAGCTGATCCTTTGCCTCGACCGCCGCACCGGTCAGCGCGTTGAACAATGTCGATTTGCCCGCATTGGTATAGCCGACCAAGGCAACGGTGGGGTACGGAACGCGTTTGCGGCCTTCCCTGTGCAATGCGCGCGTCCGCTTGACCTGATCGAGTTCGCGGCGAATGCGCACGATCTTCTCCTGCAATGCGCGCCGGTCGGCCTCGATCTGTGTTTCGCCGGGGCCGCCGAGAAAACCGACACCGCCGCGCTGCCGCTCCAGATGGGTCCAGCTGCGGACGAGCCGGCTCTTCTGGTAGGTCAGGTGGGCGAGTTCGACCTGCAGGCGCCCTTCCCGCGTCTGTGCGCGTTCTCCGAAAATCTCCAGGATCAGCCCGGTCCGGTCCAGGACCTTTGCCTTCCAAGCCTTTTCGAGATTGCGCTGCTGAACCGGGGCAAGCGCATGGTCGACGATAACGAGCTCGACGCCTTCCGCGGCGATAATGCCTTTCAGTTCCTCGACCTTGCCCCTGCCGAAGAGCGTTCCCGGTTGCGGTCTCGCGACCGGAACGGTCCCACTGTTCGCAACGTCAAGACCGATGGCATGCGCAAGGCCAACGGCCTCGGCAAGACGTGCATGATCGTCGCGGGTTTCAGCGGCGAGCGAAGCGGGACTGGGTCCGGTTGAAGGTCTCGGCGCGGCCCGGCGCAGGATCGGGCAAAGCACCATCGCCCGCGTCGGTGCGAGCCGGGTATCAAGCCCCTTCCCTTTCTGCGGAGTATCTTTTGAGCCCGACTTGAGTTTGTTCGGATCAACGCTGCGCACTGATCGGATTTACCCTTCTTCGCCTTGCTCCTCGCCGTCCAACAGCTGAATCGGCTGACCCGGCATTATAGTCGATATGGCGTGCTTGTAGACTAACTGTGAGTGGCCGTCGCGGCGAAGGAGCACGCAGAAGTTGTCAAACCAGGTCACAACGCCCTGTAATTTTACACCATTAACAAGAAAAATAGTGAGCGGTGTCTTACTCTTTCTGACGTGATTTAGAAAAATATCCTGAAGGCTTTGCGATCTTTCTGCAGCCATGAGTATTCCGTCTTTTTCTATTGGCGAAAATTTGCCGGCTTGTCGGTACTATAGCACCCCTTTTGACAATTGCATTACACAGGTTCGTCGACTCGGCCCCATTAGACGCCAATGCAACGGATTATCGCAAGCGGCAAAAATTTGTTCTCCGCTAAGTGCATGAAATTGCAAGCTAAATTAATTCGCGAAAAATTGACATTTCGCTCAACTTTGGGTTGAGATTTGCAATCCGCCGCCGTGCGCGTCCATCGTCCCGAAGGAGCGGCGGCCCCTTATCTCAGGGGTTGCGCGACAATATTCGGAGAATTGAAGAAAGATTAGTCGCGCCAGAAAACGATGTTGAAAACGGACAACAATGCGAGGATTTCGACGCGGCCGAAGACCATGCCGGCGGACAGGACAAGTTGCGCGAACGGGCCCATGGTGCCGTAGGTCGGAGCGTCCGGATATTCCGCAATCCTTGCGAATTCGTAGGCCGGTCCGATGTTGGAAACCGCGCCTGTCGCCGCAAGCAGCGCGCCTGAAAAGGGAACGCCGGTCCACGCAACGGCTACGGCTATGACGCCGATGATCAGAGTGAAGGCCGTGAGCATGATCCATGTGGACTTGATGATTTCGTTGTCGATGGCCTCCGTCGCCTGCCGCGCCGGGCGTACGCCGTGCGGATAAACCAGCAGCCGGAACTCCCGTCCGAGTTGCTGCATCATCGACACCACCCGGTAGACCTTCAGGCCACCGGCCGTCGAAAACCGTCCGCCACCCACCGCGCACAGACACAGCAGAACCATGTATGGAAAAAGCAATTGCGTTTGTTCCGAGATCGCAAATCCCGTTGTCGAGACGACCGATGCAACGGTTGCCAGACCGAGTGTGAGCGTGTGGCCGAGGACCTGGATGTTCCAGTCTCCCGTGCGGATCGCCAGGGCGATGGCCAACAGAACGCCGAGTATTCCGACGATCCAGAAGATCCATGCCGGCTCGTGCGTTTCGCGGACGATGGGCCAGCGCATCTGGAATATCGCGCGTATCCAGATGATGCTGACCGCGCCTACGATCATGAAGAAAGCGAGGACGAATTCGGCCAGCGGCGAACCGTAAAGGGCGATCGTGCCGTCGCGCGGCATGAACCCGCCTGTCGAAAGGGTCGAGAGCGACAGACAAAAAGCGTCGAAGGGAGGAAGGCCCGAGACCGTAAGCGCCGTGAAGCAGGCCGCGGTAAGAGCGGAATAGAGAGGCGTGATTTCGCGAATGGCCTCTTTCATGTGCAGGAGGGTTCCATGGGCGCTGTGTCCGACGAGCCTCAACTGCCGGTCATGCAGGGCGGTTCCCGACAACGGCGCCAGCAGCGCTGCGAGCATGATTAATGTCGTAAGGCCGCCGAACCACTGCAGCAACGCACGCCAGACGATGATGCTGGCAGGCACCTGCGAGAGGTCCGGCAGGACGGTTGCGCCGGTTGTTGTGAACCCGGACGTCGCCTCGAAATAGGCGCTCACCGCATCTCCCGGAAATCCGGACGTATAGAAGGGCAGCGCGGCGGCGGCGGGCACGACTATCCACACAAGCGTCAGGAGCAGTAGGCTCTGACGCCGGTCTGAAAAGACCTCCCGGCTCTTGAAGGCGATGACGAGACAGCCGGCGATGAAGCCGACTACGAAGGCCGGCACGACGAATGCCTGCACATGGGCGATCGAATCGACGGCGACGGCGAATGTGGCGGGCACCAGCATTGCGGCCGCGGTCGCTGCCAGAACCCAACCGAGTATGTAGAGCACTGCGACTGAGCGCATTGCGGCGCCGATCCTTAAAAGAATTCAAGGCTGACGCGGAACATCTGCTCTACGTCGTGCACATTTTCAGCCGTCGCGAACATCACGACACGGTCATGTGCGAGAATTTCAGTGGTCCCGTCGGGAATCCGAACCTCGCCCTCGCGCAATATCGCCCCGATACGGAGGCCATCCGGCAGGTCGATATCCTTCAGCGGTTTTCCGACGAGCGGTGACGTCTCCAGCGCTTCGGCCTCGATCACCTCCCCTGCCCCGTTCTGAATGGAATGCACGGCCCGGATTCTGCCGCGCCTGACATGCTGCAATATCCGAGATACCGTTATGGCTCTCGGATTGATGCTGGCCTCGATCCCGAGGGACCGCACCATGTCCGTGTAGCTTGTATTGTTGAGCAGGCACAGCGAGCGCTCGCAGCCGAGCCTGTCGGCCATGATGCAGGAGAGAATGTTGACCTGGTCGTCGTTGGTCAGCGCGACCATGGTGTCCGCATTGGTGACATCCGCCTCCTTCAGGACATCCTCTTCGAGCGCGCTGCCGTTGAGCACAACCGTCTTGTTGAGTTCCTCCGCGATTTCGACGGCGCGTTCGCGTTCGGCCTCGATGAGCTTGAGGCGAACCGCCGTGTGCAGGTCCTCAAGCCGCTTCGCCACATACAGTCCGATGTTTCCGCCGCCTGCGATGATGACGCGCCGCGCCTGCTCCTCGTCGTGACCGAAGATCTTGAGGGTGCGTTCCACCTGGTCGTTCGGGGCGACGAAATAGGCGTCGTCGCCGGCAAGGAGCTGGTCGGCGCCGCGCGGCACGAAGAGCTGCCCCTCACGAACGACCGCGACAACCACGACCGGAAGGTCGGGAAACAGCTCGGTGAGCTGTTTCAGAGGTGTATCGACGACCGGGCAATCTTCCTCGCAGGTCACGCCGACAACGCTGATCAGCCCGTCGCCGAAGCTCACCGTCTCAAAGGCGCCCGGCAGGCTGAGGCGGCGCAGGACCATGTCGCCGACCTCGATCTCGGGCGAGATGATCACGTCGATCGGCATGTGTTCGCGGGAGAAGAGATCGCGCCAGTGGGACTCGAGGTAGCTCTGCGATCGCACGCGCGCGATTTTCGTCGGGATGTTGAACAGCGAATGGGCGACCTGGCAGGCGACCATGTTGACTTCGTCGTGGAGCGTGACAGCGATGATCATGTCCGCATCGGGCGCTCCTGCTTCGTCGAGAACGTCGGGATGCGATCCGTGACCGACGAAACCGCGCACATCCAGCATGTCGCTCACCCGCTGGATAAGGCCGGGGGAGTTATCAATGATGGAAACGTCGTTCTCTTCGGCCGACAGGCGCTCAGCGATTCCGAAGCCGACTTGGCCGGCCCCGCAGATAAGGACCTTCATGTTACCTTGCCCCCAAGGTTTCCAGCCGCATTCCCCGCACGAGGCTGCAAGATATACCGCAGCTCGACCGTATTGTGGGTCAAAAAATGCTAACTATTTGTAATTGAAAAGCAATCCAAAGCAGTAAAATTAACGCGCCTGTGCGGGGCGGTCGCCGGAGGGAACACCGAGACCGCGGAGCTTCCGGTGAAGGGCGGAGCGCTCCATGCCGACGAATTCGGCAGTCCGCGAGATGTTGCCGCCGAAACGGTTGATTTGTGCGACCAGATACTCCCGTTCGAATATCTCGCGCGCGTCGCGAAGCGGCAGAGACATGAGCTGTTCGCCCGAACTGCGCTCCTGGGAAAGCGGCACCGGATTGGCAATTTCATCAGGCAGCATATCCACATTGATGGGCGTTTTCGGATCGCCACCACTCAGGATCAGCAGACGTTCGACATTGTTGCGCAGCTGCCGCACGTTGCCCGGCCAGTCGTGTGACTGCAGAACCGCCATGGCGTCGTCGCCGATGCGCCGCGGCTGCAGCCCGGATGCCACGGAGAGCTGCTCCACGAAATATTTGACGAGGGCGGGAATATCCTCGCGCCGTTCCGAAAGCGCGGGCACCGAAAGCGGTACGACGCTGAGCCGGTGGAACAGGTCTTCACGGAAGTTCCCCTCCCCGATTTCCTGTTCCAGATTGCGGCTGGTCGACGACACGATACGGACCTCGACATGGACCTTGGGGCCGCCGCCGAGACGTTGAAACTTCTGCTCCACGAGGACACGCAGAACCTTGCCCTGAGTTTCCATGGGCATATCGGCGACCTCATCGATATACAGCGTTCCGCCGTGAGCCTCCTCAAGCGCTCCGACTTTGTGCTGCCCGCTTGTGCCCTCCTCGGTGCCGAACAGTTCGATCTCGACGCGGTCCGGTGCCATGGCCGCGGCATTCAATGCCACGAAGGGGGCATCCTTGCGGGTTGAACTTTCATGCAGCACACGCGCGGCGAGTTCTTTTCCCGAGCCGGACGGTCCGCTGATGAGCACTCTGCTGTTGGTCGGCGCGACCTTGTCGATGGCCTGGCGCAGATGGTTCATTGCGCTCGATTTGCCGATCATTTCGGCGCTTTGCGTGCTTTTTTCCTTCAGTTGACGGTTTTCGCGCTTGAGCGCGGACGCTTCCAGTGCGCGGGTGGTCACGAGCACAAGCCGGTCGGCCTTGAACGGCTTTTCAATATAGTCGTAGGCCCCGCGCTTGATGGCAGCGACCGCCGTCTCGATGTTCCCGTGGCCGGAGATGATGACGATCGAGAGATCGGGATGGGATTTCTTGATGCGATCGAGAAGTTCCAGTCCGTCCAGATCGCTTCCCTGCAGCCAGATGTCGAGAATGATGAGCGACGGGCGGCGCTCCTCGATGGCGGCCAGCGCCTCCGTGCTGTCCTTTGCCAGCCGTGTCCCGTGGCCCTCGTCTTCGAGAATACCGGATATGAGCTCACGAATGTCGGTCTCGTCATCGACAATCAGAATGTCAGACGCCATGAGTCACTCCTTCATCTTCTGGACTGCGTTTCTTGCTACGCGTTCGTTTTGTATTTCGGTTCGCGGCGGTGCGTTTACCAGAGGCCCGGGTCCTGGATTTTGATTTTGCCGGGGTTTTGGTTTTCGTGCGCTTTTTGCGTGCCGGACCGGGCTCGGCGGCGGTTTCTTCGTCGACCGCCACTGCTGTTGCAGCCGGGAAGTCGAGCCGCACGCAGGCGCCCCCTTCCTTGCCGTCCCGCTTCGGCGCGTCACGCAGCTGCAACCGGCCGCCATGCTGTTCGGTGATCTTCTGAACGATCGCCAGCCCGAGCCCGGTTCCCTTCTCCCGGGTCGTCATGTAAGGCTCGACGAGGCGGTTCCGGTTCTCTTTGGGAAGACCCTTGCCGTTGTCGATCACCTCGATGATGACGCGGCCGGAACGGGTGCGGACGCGCGTGATGATTTTGCCGCTCACGCCGTTGTCCGGCTCGATTGCCTCGCTGGCATTTTTTACAAGATTTGTAATGGCTTGTGACATCAGTCTGCGATCGCAGTTCATGAAAACCGGCTTCGACGGCAGATCGATTTCGAACGTGATGTCGGGGTGGCTGACCTGGAACAGGAACACCGCTTCGCGTGCAATGTCACCGACATTGCTGTTTTCCATGTTCGGTTTCGGCATGCGAGCGAAGGCGGAAAATTCGTCGACCATGCGCCCGATGTCCTCGACCTGCCGGACGATCGTGTCGGTGCAGCGGTCGAACACCTCCCTGTCTTCGGTGATCGAGTCTCCGTATTTGCGCCGGATACGTTCGGCGGACAGTTGGATCGGGGTCAGCGGATTCTTGATTTCGTGCGCAATGCGCCGGGCGATGTCCGCCCAGGCCGTCGATCTCTGCGCGGTCACGAGCTCCGTCACGTCGTCAAAGGTGATGACATAGCCATACTCGGTGCTTCCCGAGTGCTCACTGGTGACGCGTACGGCAAAGTTTCGCTCCTGGCCTCCGCGCACCAGGGTTATCTGATCAAGGACGGGTTTGCGGCCCTGTTTGCGTCCGCGCTCGAACAGTTTGGCAAACTCGGGTACCGCACTTGCGATATCCTGGCCGACCAGTTGCTTCTTGCCGCTGGCGAGCAGCGTTTCGGCGGACGGGTTGGCCAATGTGACGATGCCCTTCGTGTCGAGGCCGATCACGCCCGCCGTAACCCCCGACAGGACGGTTTCGATAAACCGCCGGCGCTCGTCGAGAATGGCATTGGTGTCGACCAGCTGGTCCCGCTGTACCTGCAGCTCGTGGGTCATGTCGTTGAAGGTCGTACCGAGTTGCTTCAGATCACCCTCGGTCTCGTCCGTCTCAACCTGAACGTCGAGGTCCCCTTTGGACACCTTCTGGGCGGCTCCGATGAGTTTGCGAATGGGCGAAACCAGCCGGTTCGCAAACCACAACCCGCCCCAGATTGCGGCGAGGAGCAGCGTCAGGGCGATGGCCACATACATGAGCGCGAAGGCCATCTGAACCCCGGTGCGCCGTTCGGAAAGGGCCTGATATTCCTGTTCGCTTGCCCTCGTCTCGCGCAAGAGCTGCAAGACCTGCGGGTTCACGGGCCGGACGATGTACAGATATCGGTCCTGGAAGTTTTCCAGTTTCTTGATCGCGGCAACCTTGTTGCTCGTACCCGGCGCTATGACGACGGCCTTGCCGTCCATCGCCTTTTCCATGGCGGATTTCGGAGGCGGAGCGTAGGGCTCTTTGTACAGCTTGCCGGCGGCAACCAGATCCTTGGCCTTCTCGTCGATGATATAGGCGACCGGAATCGATCGGATGCTCGCCTGTACGGCGAGGAAACGCCAGAAGACCTCGCGTTTGGTCCGGAACAGGTTGACGGCTTCATCGATATCGGCGGCCATGGAAATCACGTCGGAGCGAATAACCTGCCCGTGTTCGTTCAGGTAGGCCGTTGCAACGTCGACGGAGTTCTCCACGATCAGCTTGGTGCGTTTCGAAAACCAGTGATCCAGACCACGATCCAGCGAAACGCTCGCGAATACCGCCAGCAGGATTGCCGGCAACACGGCAATGACGCTGAAGAGGCCGACGATGCGCACATGGAGCCTGGCGCCGGCCTGCTGGCGCCGCCTCGCGATCCACAGCCCGGCCACCTGCCAGGCGATCAGCCCGATCATGGCGAGCGCCAGCACGCCGTTGATCAGCAGCATGGTGACCACGACCGAGTGGTTGGGAACAATGGGCGTCAGACCGGTCAGGATGAGGTAGGTGGCGAGACCGGAAAGAATCGACAGGGCAACGAGACCGACGCCGAAATAGAACGAAGGTCTGCCCGTCGTTTTGTCCCAGCGTTTCAGGCGGGAGCCTTTGCCGTCACCGCGCTCAACCGCAAACGAAACCATTAGTCAGGGCCTCCCGCCCAATACCGTCCGCAACTCGCTGCGGTACGCAGGTTATTTGCCGGATTCAAGGGGCCGGATGTGGGCAGAAAAGGACGAATTTTCGAAGGATCTCGCCTATTCTGTGGTCAGGGCGGCATTCCAGCACACCCAAGCCCTGATGCAAAATAACCACAATGTTGCACGTTGGCGACAAATTGTTGCGAAATTTGGACAACACGGTGAATGGACAGGAAACGGTTTCGAACCGGGCTTTTACCCCGATGAACGGATCACTTTCAGATCCAGATCCCGTATTTTCTTGCGCAGTGTGTTGCGATTCAGCCCAAGCAGTTCAGATGCACGAATCTGATTGCCGCGGGTCGCCGCGAGGGCTGCGTTTATCAAGGGCGGTTCCACCATCCGCAGCACGCGTTGATAGAGGCCGGGGGGCGGAAGATCCCCGCCGAAGCTTGCAAAATACTCCGCCATGTAACGCTCAATCGACTGGCTGATATCGCCGTCGTCTGCCTCACCGCTTTCGAGCGGCGCGGCGACATTGCCGGCCAGCTCCAGTTCGACCAGTTCGGCGGTGATCGTGTCCTGGGTATACAGCGCGGCAAGCCGGCGCACGAGGTTCTCAAGCTCACGCACGTTGCCCGGCCAGTTGTGCTGTTTCATCCTTTCGATGGCGGGGGAATCGATGCTTTTGGCCGGCAGGCCCTCCCTCTCGGCCAGGCGAAGGAAATGCCGCGCCAGATCGCCGATATCCTCCTTGCGCTCGCGCATGGGGGGCAGACGAAGCGGTACGACGTTCAGCCGGTAGTAAAGGTCTTCGCGGAACAGGCCCTGATCGATCTGCTGCTGCAGGTCACGATGGGTGGCCGCGATGATCCGGACGTTGGTCTTGATCGGCGTGCGCCCGCCAACGGTCGTATATTCGCCCTCCTGCAGGACACGCAACAGCCGCGTTTGCGCGTCCATCGGCATATCGCCGATTTCATCCAGAAACAGCGTGCCGCCCTCTGCCTGTTCGAAACGCCCGATATGGCGGGATTGGGCGCCGGTGAAGGCGCCCTTCTCGTGTCCGAACAGCTCAGACTCGATCAATTCGCGCGGAATGGCCGCCATGTTGATGGCGACGAACGGTCCCTTGCGCCGCATGCCATAGTCGTGGAGCGCGCGCGCGACCAGTTCCTTGCCCGTCCCCGACTCGCCGCTGATCATCGCCGTCAGGTCGGTCTGCGTCAGCCGCGCCAGCACGCGGTAGATTTCCTGCATGGGCGCCGACCGGCCAATGAGCGGGAGGTCGTCGCCGCGGGGCTCGCGCACGGGCTGTTGCGTCGTGCGCGGTTCCGAAAGCGCGCGGCCGACAATCGAGACCAACTCGTTCAGATCGAACGGCTTGGGCAGATACTCGTAGGCCCCGGTCTCCGCGGCGGTGATGGCCGTCATCAGCGTGTTCTGCGCACTCATGACGACAATAGGCAAATCGGGGCGGATCTTTTTCACCTTGGGAATGAGATCGAATGCGTTTTCGTCGGGCATGACCACGTCGGTGATCACGAGATCACCGAGACCCTGGGAAATCCATTGCCAGAGCGTCGAGGCATTCCCCGTCGCACGCGGCACATAGCCGGCGCGGGCAAGCGCCTGGTTCAGAACCGTGCGGATCGCCGCGTCGTCATCGGCAATGAGGATGTTTCCTTTTGTCATTCAGGCTCCACGATGCCGGTCATTTCGGCTTCCGCGTCTTGTACGGGCATCAGGGCACGGAATACGGTGCCCTGGGCCGAGCTGTCACACTCGATGACGCCGCCATGGTCGCCGATGAATTTCGCGACAAGCGCCAGGCCCAAACCGTTTCCCGACGACTTCGTCGTAACGAAGGGCTCAAACAGATGCGGCTGCAACTCCGCCGGGACTCCTGGTCCGTTGTCCGTGATCGCAATCTCGAGCGGCAGCGAGATACGGGTTGCCGAACCGGGAAGCGACAGGCGGACGCCGGGGCGAAACGACGTGCTCAGAACAATCTTTCCGTCGCTGCGGTCCTCGCCTATGGCCTCGGAAGCATTCTTGATCAGGTTCAGAAAGGCCTGGATCAGCTTGTCGCGCGAACCCGGAATGGCCGGCAGCGATGGGTCGTATTCCTCGACGATCTGGATGTGGCTGGCGAAACCGGCCTCGGCAATTTTCTTCACGTGATCGAGGACGTCGTGAATGTTGACCGCCTCCTTGGTCAACGGCCGCTCGTCGCCGAAAACCTCCATGCGGTCGACCAGGTCGCATATCCGGTCCGACTCGGTACAGATGAGCTGCGTGAGGGACCGGTCTTCATCGTTGATCGCGCTTTCCAGCAGTTGCGCCGCACCGCGTATTCCCGAGAGCGGGTTTTTGATTTCATGCGCGAGAACGGCCGCGAGACCCGAGACCGACCGCGCCGCGCCGCGATGAGTCAGCTGGCGCTCGATCATCTGCGCCATGCTGCGTTGCTGCAGCACGACCATGATCTTGCCCTGCGCCTCGGCGACCGGGCTGCAATGGACATCGACAAGGCGTCCGCCGCCGTTCTGGGGGGAGCCGAGATCAACACCGTATTCGTTCACCTTCGATCCATGCCGGCGCACGTGATCCACGAGCGCGACAAGCGGACTGCCGAAGGCGGCGATGCGCCCAAGCGACTGGCGGCGCAAAACGGCACAGCTCGTCTGAAAGAAATCCTCCGCCGCCGCGTTGGCATACGCGATGGTGTCGCCTTCGCCGATCAGGAGGACCGGATGCGGTAGGCCATCCAGCAGGTTCAGAGCGAGATGTGCCGCGTCCGTTTTCTCCGGATCCAATGATGCAGCGTTCAGGGCGTTGCTCATGCGGCCACCGGAACGCAGCCATCATAGAAATCACCGAGGGCGCGGCGCACCTCGTTTGGGCAGTCGGCGCGGCAAAGCCGTGCGCGCCAGCGCTTGTGCTCATCCAGGGACCGCGCGCCCTGCTCCACATACCAGCCGAGATGCTTGCGGGCGTTGCGCAGGCCGAAATCGCGGCCGTAATGGGTCAGCATGGCTTCATAATGCTCAAGCACGATGTCTTTCATTCGTGCAGGCGCCGGGGGCTCCGCGTTTGAAAGTCCCGCCTTCAACGCCACTGCCGCGGCACCGGGAAACCATGGACGTCCGTAACAGCCCCGTCCGACCATTACGCCGTCGGCTCCCGACTGCGCCATCGCTTTGCGGATATCGCTTGTCGTGTGAATGTCGCCATTGACGATGACGGGCACGTTCACCGCCTTTTTGACGTGGTCGACGAAGCCCCAGTCCGCGGTGCCCTTGAAGAACTGGCAGCGCGTGCGCCCGTGCACCGTGATCATCCAGATGCCGGCATCCTCGGCGCGTTTCGCAAGTTCCGGTGCATTGAGGGAGGCGTGGTCCCAGCCCATGCGCATCTTCAACGTGACGGGAACGTTGACCGCGCCGACCGTGGCATCGATGAGCGTGAGCGCATGATCGAGATCGCGCATCAGTGCGGAACCCGACAGGCCACGGGTCACCTGTTTCGCGGGACACCCCATATTGATGTCGATAATGTCCGCGCCACGCGCTTCGGCAATGCGCGCGCCTTCCGCCATCCAGCTGGCCTCGCGCCCCGACAGCTGCACCACAAAGGGCCACTCGTTGCCCTTTTCGACGCGGCGCAGTTCCTCATCGCGCTGATTCACCAGCGACTGGCTGGCCACCATCTCGGTCACCACGAGCCCGGCTCCGAGCTTGTGTGCAAGCCTGCGGAATGGCAAATCGGTGATTCCCGACATCGGTGCGAGAAAGACCCGGTTGGGGACTGTCACCGGACCAATCCGGAGCGGCTCAGGGGCCACGGTCCTGTCTATCTCCGGGAATGGATTTGAAACCATTTTGTGCACAAAAAATAGTCAATTCAATTGTTGCTCATATCATGGGCACAATAGGCCGAAAGCGAATTTTGTGCAATGCAATATCGGCAGGGCGCCCGGCTGGTATAGCTCTGGTCTGTGAGGGTGGCGCCCGGTACAGTCGTCCTTTCGGATCAGTAGCAGATCGATAAAGGATTGATGGATCGGTGGAAACTGCAGTCGTAATCGTTGCCGCAGGCCGCGGAACCCGGGTCGGTGCGGATGGCGTGCCCAAACAGTATCGCTCCGTTGGCGGCGCTCCTGTACTCGGACGGACGCTTGAGAGTTTTGTCGCACATCCACGCATCGATCAGGTGATGACCGTCATACATAGCGATGACAAGGATCGTTTTGCCGCCGTGGCCGAGCCATTTACCGGCAAACTCGTCAAACCGGTTATCGGCGGTGCCACGCGGCAGGACTCGGTTCGTGCCGGGCTTGAAGGCCTTGCGGAACGGGAGCCCACAAATGTGCTGATTCACGATGCAGCGCGGCCCTTCGCCGATGCCGCCCTTATCGGGAGAGTTGTCGCTGCACTCGACACGAATGATGGCGTGGTCCCGGCCCTAGCCGTTACCGACACCCTCAAGAAGGCGGACGGCGATGGCAAAGTCATAAAGACCGTCGAGCGCACCGGACTGTGGCGCGCGCAGACGCCGCAGGGCTTCCGGTTCGCAAAGCTGCGCGCAGCGCATGAGGCGGCATTCCGTGCCGGCCGGGACGATTTCACGGATGACGCGGCGATCGCGGAGTGGCACGGGCTCGAAGTCGCCCTCGTTGAAGGCGCGGAGGTGAATGTCAAACTCACCACGAGCGAAGATTTCGAGGCGGCGGAGCAGCAGCTGCGTGCGCGGAGCGAATCGGCCGGCGAGATCCGGTTTGGGCAGGGGTTCGATGTCCATGCCTTCTGCGACGGAGACCATGTCATGTTGTGTGGCGTCCGGGTCGCACATGAGAAGGGGCTGGCAGGCCATTCCGACGCGGATGTCGGCCTTCATGCCCTCACCGATGCCCTGCTCGGCACGATCGGCGCCGGCGACATCGGCACGCACTTTCCGCCGAGTGACCCGAAATGGAAGGGTGCCACGTCGGACGGGTTTCTGCGTGACGCGGCGTCGCGCATATCGGTGCGTGGTGGCCGTATCGTCAATGTCGATGTGACGCTCATCTGCGAGGCCCCCAAGATCGGGCCGCATCGCGACGCAATGCGCGAGCGGATCGCGGGGATACTGGAAGTGGCATCTGAACGGGTGAGCGTGAAGGCCACGACCACCGAGGGGCTTGGATTCACGGGTCGGCGTGAAGGCATTGCCGCGCAGGCCGCCGCGACGGTCCGGCTCGGTTACGGCGAGGATGCTCGATGACGCCGGAACTTGTTGAACAGGCCCGTTTGCTGCTGGAAGAGCTTCGTGCACGCAAACTCATGCTCGCCACCGCGGAATCCTGTACGGGTGGATTGATCAGCGCGACGCTGACCGAGGTGCCGGGATCGTCGGATGTGGTCGAACGCGGTTTCGTCACCTATTCGAACGAGGCAAAGATGCAGATGCTCGGCGTTCCGGCAGCGATGATCGACCAGCACGGCGCCGTCAGTGAGGAAGTCGCCTGTGCGATGGCAACGGGCGCGCTCGAACAGTCCCTCGCTGACGTTGCCGTGTCGGTTACCGGCGTCGCAGGACCGGGCGGCGGCAGCGCGGAGAAACCGGTCGGGCTCGTTCACTTCGCGGTCGCACGGCGCGGAAGGAACGTCGAACCGTTGCACAAGACGTTTGGCGATATAGGCCGAGGGCCCATACGCGAGAAGTCGGTGGACGTTGCTTTCGGGCTGATCCGCTCGGTTGTCTAGAGTTGAATACCGGACGGTGCGTCAGGACGGCACGCCGGGCGCCTGCGCTTGGCGGCGCGATGTTCCGTAAACACTGTCGGCACGCTCTTCGAAGGCTTCGGCAAATCTCCGGAACGCCTGATCGAACATGGCCCCCATCAGCATCTGCAGGGAACGCGATCTGAATTCGTAGGCAAGGTAGAATTCGATGTCGCTCGTCCCCTCGCCCGTATCGCGGAACGTCCAGCGGTTCTCAAGATGGGTGAAAGGGCCGTCAAGATACTCGACCAGGATTTGCGGGGTGTCGCGGTCAAGGGTCACGCGGCTGGTAAACGTTTCGCAGAACAGCTTGTAGGCGACCGTCATGTCGGCGACGAGCACCTCTTTGCCGCCGTTTTCCTGCCGGTCCCGCAGCTTGAGAGCCTGGCAAAGCGGAAGGAACTCGGGGTACCGCTCAACGTCAGCCACGAGGTCGAACATCTGCTGTGCGGAATGCGCGACATGGCGCGTGGTTTGGAACGTCCTCATGACTCTCCCGGGAAAATGACTATTTGGCGAGCGCGGCGTTGCGTGCGTCGCGCAGTCGCACAAAGTCTTCGTCCGCATGATAGGACGAACGCGTCAGCGGGCTGGAGGAAACCAGAAGGAAGCCTTTGCCATATGCCATGCGCTCATACGCCTTGAACTCGTCCGGCGTGACGAAACGGGCGACCGCCGCATGCTTGCGGGTGGGTTGGAGATACTGACCGATGGTCAGGAAATCAACGCCTGCCGAGCGCAGATCGTCCATGACCTGCAGCACCTCGTGACGCTCCTCGCCGAGCCCGACCATGATCCCCGACTTGGTGAACATCGATGCATCGCGCTCTTTCACCTGTTGCAGCAGCCGCAGGGAATGGAAGTAGCGCGCACCGGGACGGATCGAGAGATAGAGCGAAGGCACGGTCTCGAGATTGTGGTTGAAGACGTCGGGCCGCGCATCGATCACCGTATCGATCGCGCCGTCCTTGCGCAGGAAGTCCGGTGTCAGAACCTCGATCGTCGTCTCGGGCGAACGGTTTCGGATCTCCGTGATCACGGCTGCAAAATGCCCCGCCCCGCCGTCGTCCAGATCGTCACGGTCGACCGACGTGATGACGACATGCTTGAGGCCGAGCGTTTCAACGGCGCGAGCCACATTCTCCGGCTCTTGGCCGTCGAGTGCATCGGGCTGGCCGGTCCGTACATTGCAGAAGGCGCAGGCGCGGGTGCAGGTGTCGCCCATGATCATCATGGTCGCATGACGCTTTGACCAGCATTCGCCGATGTTCGGGCAACCGGCTTCCTCACACACCGTATGCAGGTTGTTGTCGCGGATGATGCGGCGCGTTTCGTTATAGGCCGGCGATCCGGGCGCCTTGACGCGAATCCATTCCGGCTTGCGCACCAACGGCGTGTCGGGCCGTCCCTGTTTTTCAGGGTGGCGCGGGCGATCTTCCTTCGACCGCGAAACCGTATCCAGAATGGTTACCATCTTTTCCTGTCCGCCGGCCTCCGCCTTACAGCAGCCTGAACTGCCGCCAAAGCAGAATGAGCACCGTCGCGCACCCCAGACCGACCACCATGCGTCCCGCGAGACTGTAGAATGTCATACCCGCAAGTGTCGCGCCAATTCCGCCCGCCAGCGCGCCCGCCAGGCCAAGGCCATAGGCCGCCCAAATCGGGATCGCACCTTCGCTGATCTTGTGGGCGATATGTCCGGCGCCGAGGCCGACGACAACAAACATGCACAGATGCAACAGGTCCATGGCTTCCGGTCTCGATCCTGACGGCAGGGAGCGCTGCTAACTGCTCTTGTACTTCTGCCAGACGAACAGGCACAAGATGGCGCCGAGCGTAGCGATGATGATGCGCCCGAGGATGCCATAGGCGGCAATGCCGACAACGCCGGCGATCACGCCGCCAACCACTGCCCCGACAACGCCGACGACAAGGTTTGTCAGCAGGTCCTGTTTCTTGCCCATCACCTGCGCGGCAATAAAGCCGGCGATGAGGCCGACGACCAAAAAGATGATCAGTTCCATGATGTGCTCCCTGTTTGCCGATGTGGAAGAAAACGCTGAACGATCAAACTATCCGGCCGTCACCCTGCGCCAGACAAACAGCAGGATGATCGCGCCGATCGACGCGGTGACGAGCGATCCCAAGAATCCGTAGACATGAATGTCCAGAACATTGGCCAGTGTCCCGCCGACGAACGAGCCTGCAATGCCGACAATCAGGTTGGTGAACAGGCCGTGATCGCTCGCGGTCACCTTCTCCGCGATATAGCCGGCGAGAATGCCGATCACGAGCATGCCGAAAAATCCGACACCGGGCATGGCCATCAGTCCTTGCGGTTCCATTGTCTCGTCCTTTTCGTTCCTGCGCGCGCTTCCGATTCGTGTGCGCACCCCCTCATATATGCATAACCCGTCCGTATGCGTCGAGAACGGACTCGTGCATCATTTCCGACAATGTGGGATGCGGGAAGATGGTGTGCATCAGATCGGCCTCGGTGGTCTCGAGCGTCCGGGCGACGCCGTAACCCTGAATAAGCTCGGTGACCTCCGCCCCGATCATGTGGGCGCCGAGCAGTTCGCCGGTCTTTGCATCGAACACCGTCTTGATCAGGCCATCCGTCTCGCCGAGCGCGATCGCCTTGCCGTTGCCCTGATAGGGAAAGCGCCCGACTTTGACCTCGTGGCCCGCTTCGACCGCCTTCTTCTCCGTCATGCCGACGCTTGCGACCTGCGGCGCGCAATATGTGCAGCCGGGAACGTTCGACACATCGAGCGGATGAACGCCATCGACCCCGGCAATCTTCTCAACGCACAAGACGCCTTCGTGGCTCGCCTTGTGCGCCAGCCATGGCGGTCCGGCCACGTCGCCGATCGCGTAGATGCTCTCGGCTGCGGTCGTGCGGCACCACTGGTCAATGACGATATGGCCGCGGTCGGTCTTCACGCCCGCCTCTTCAAGGCCGATGCCTTCAACGTTGCCGGTGATCCCGATTGCGAGGATGACCCGCTCGACCGTTGTCGTTTCGCTGCTGCCGTCCGCTTTCTTGAGCGTCACCGAAACACTGTCGGCGCCCTTGTCGAGTTTTTCGACCGAGGTGCCGGTCATGATCTTCATGCCCTGCTTCTCGAAGGATTTCTGTGCGAGACCGGATATCTCTTCATCCTCGACGGGGAGGATCTGGTCCATGATCTCGACGACCGTGACTTCTGCGCCGAGCGTGCGGTAGAAGCTCGCAAACTCGATGCCGATGGCTCCCGAGCCGACAACCAGCAGCGATTTCGGCATGGTGTCGGGAACCATGGCCTCCTTGTAGGTCCACACCAGCTTGCCGTCGGGTTCCAGATTCGGCAGCGTGCGCGCTCGCGCGCCGGTGGCGACGATGATGTGCTTGGCCTGCACGTCGGGCAGAGCCGCGCCGTCCTTGCCGGTGATCGCGATTCCGCCCTTGGGTTTCAGCTTCGCTTCGCCGTCGAACACCGCAATCTTGTTCTTTTTCATGAGGTAAGAGACGCCGCCTGAGAGCTTGGCTGAAACCTTGCGGCTGCGCTGAACGACCTTCTGAATGTCAAACGTTATGTCATTGACAGACAAGCCGAATTCCTCGGCGCGATGCATCAGGTGGAAGATTTCGGACGTGCGCAGCAGGGCCTTGGTCGGGATGCAGCCCCAGTTCAGACAGATGCCGCCCATATGTTCGCGCTCGATGACGCAGGTCTTGAGCCCCAGTTGAGCAGCGCGGATCGCGGCGACGTAGCCGCCGGGCCCGCCGCCGATGACGGCGATGTCGAAGGAGGTATCAGTCATTCTGACTCTTTCCTGATGGCGGAACGAAGAAGGTATAGGGCGCAGGCATTCATCTGGATGGCTATACCAGCATTGTCACCGGTTCCTCGATGAAGCCTCTGAAGGCGTCGAGCAATTCCGCGCCCAGTGCACCGTCGATGACGCGGTGGTCGCAGGATAACGTGCAGCTCATCATCGTTGCGATCTCTATGGTGTCGTTCTTGATGACCGGACGCTTTTCCCCTGCTCCCACCGCGAGGATGGATGCATGCGGCGGATTGATCACGGCATCGAAGGTCTTGATGCCCATCATGCCGAGGTTGGAGATGGACGTGGTTCCACCCTGATATTCGTGCGGGGCAAGGCGCCTGTTCCTTGCACGAGCCGCAAGATCCTTCATCTCGTTCGAAATCTCGGACATGCTTTTCACCTCCGCGTGACGGACGACAGGCGTGAACAGCCCGCCGTCTATGGCCACCGCGACACCGATGTCGGACGAGCGGTGGCGCAATACGCCCTGCTCTGTCCAGGTGGCGTTGGCGTGCGGAACCTTTTGCAGCGCCATGGCCAAAGCCTTGATGATCATGTCGTTGACGGAAATCTTGAAGGCGTTCGGGCCTTCCGCCGGGCTCATGGCATTGAGGCGCTGGCGCGCGGCGAGCAACTCGTCGAGACGGCAATCCACGCTCAGATAGAAATGCGGGATCGTCGACTTCGCCATGGTCAGCCGGTCGGCGATGATGCGCCGCATATTGTCGTGCGGGACCACTTCGTATGAGCCGGATTCGTACAGCGCGAGGATTTCTTCATCGGCCATCGCCGGAACCGCTGCGGTGGACGTCGCGCGCGCGGGCATGAC
>JALCBY010000004.1:0-86301 GCA_028066055.1 Hyphomicrobiaceae bacterium | reverse complement strand
TCTTCCAGGAGAACGGCGATGGGCTTGTTCACTGCGACATGCTCGGTGCCTTCCGCGATCAGGATTTTGCCGATCACACCCTCATCGACCGCCTCGACCTCCATGGTCGCCTTGTCCGTTTCGATCTCGGCGATCACATCTCCGGACTGAACGGTGTCGCCCTCCTTGACCATCCATTTGGCGAGCTTGCCATCCTCCATGGTCGGGGAAAGCGCGGGCATCAGGATTTCAATCGGCATATGGCCTCCGCAAACGGATCAAGACATGAGTTGCGATTTTCACTTGGCGTAACATACGGCGCGCGCCGCGTCGGCCACCTGTCCCGCGCTCGGCAGGGCAAGGATTTCCAGATTGGCCGCATAAGGCATGGGAACGTCGGCGCCGGAGACCTGCGTGGGTGGGGCATCGAGATAGTCGAATGCTTCGCGCGTCACCGCCGCGCAGATTTCGCTGCCCACCGAACAGGTCGGCCAGGCTTCCTCGACCGTCACGATCCGGTTCGTCTTTTTGACGGATTCGATGATCGTCGCCATGTCGAGGGGGCGAAGTGTGCGAAGATCAATGACCTCGGCATTGATGCCCTCGCCCGCGAGCACGTCCGCCGCATCGAGGCAATAGGCCATGCCGCGCGAGAAGGAGACTATGGTGACATCGCTGCCCTCGCGTGCGATCCGCGCCTTGCCGATGGGCAGCACCCAATCGTCCACGTCGGGCAGATCGAAGCTCTGCCCGTAGAGGATTTCGTTCTCAAGGAAGATGACCGGGTTCGGATCGCGGATCGCCGATTTCAGCAATCCCTTCGCATCCGATGCCGTGTAAGGCGCAATCACCTTGAGGCCCGGCACATGCGCATACCAGGCGGAGAAGCACTGGCTGTGCTGCGCGGCGACGCGGGCGGCGGCGCCGTTGGGTCCGCGGAAAACGATCGGACAACCCATCTGGCCGCCGGACATATACAGCGTCTTGGCGGCGGAATTGATGATGTGGTCGATGGCCTGCATGGCGAAGTTCCACGTCATGAACTCGACAATGGGCTTCAGACCGGCAAAGGCCGCACCCACACCGACGCCGCAGAAGCCGTGTTCGGTAATGGGTGTGTCGATGACGCGGCGGTCGCCGAATTCGTCGAGCAGGCCCTGTGTTACCTTGTAAGCGCCCTGATACTCGGCCACTTCCTCGCCCATGACGAAGATATCTTCATCGCGGCGCATCTCTTCCGCCATGGCATCGCGCAGGGCTTCGCGCACCGTCACCGGGGTGGTTTGTGCGCCTGCGGGGATTTCGGGATCGGTTGCCGCCACTGAGACGGGCGCTTCGGGTTGTGCGGGTGTTGCAGGAGCTTGCGGCGCTGCAGGGGCGTCCGAAGCCGCCGGCTCGGGCGCGGCCGCAGGTGCGGCTGCGGCGGACACGTCTTCGCCTTCTTCGGCGATGACGGCGATCGGCGTGTTGACCTTTACGCCTTCGGTGCCTTCGGCAACCAGAATTTTGGCGATCTTGCCTTCGTCGACCGCTTCGACTTCCATGGTCGCCTTGTCGGTTTCGATTTCGGCAATCACGTCGCCGGACTGCACTTCGTCCCCTTCGCTCACCAGCCACTTGGCCAGCTTGCCCTCTTCCATGGTGGGCGAAAGCGCCGGCATGAGAACTTCGGTCGCCATACTCTTATTGCCTCCCCTCGCGGCTTAAAGCGCCGTTCATTATGCTTTCAGGACGTCCGTGAAGAGCTCCGACGTATCGGGCTCGGGATCGCTCTGGGAGAATTCCGCAGCCTCGTTGACGATGGCGCGGACTTCCTTGTCGATATCCTTGAGTTCGTCTTCCTGCGCATACCCCTTCTCGAGCATGCGTGCACGCACCTGCTCGATGGGATCGGACTCGGTGCGCATTTTCTGAACTTCTTCCTTGGTCCGATATTTGGCCGGATCGGACATGGAATGACCGCGATAGCGGTATGTCAGCATCTCCAAAATATAAGGCCCGTCTCCGTCACGGGCCCGCTTTACAACCTTGTCTCCCGCTGCTTTCACGGCCCGTACGTCCATGCCGTCCACCTGCTCGCCGGGAATGCCGAAGCTGGAGCCCCGCTGGGAAAGATCGGTCGTGGAAGATGCGCGTTCGATGCTGGTTCCCATTGCGTATTTGTTGTTCTCGATCACATAGATGACCGGCAGGTCCCAGAGCTTGGCCATGTTGAAGGATTCGTAAACCTGCCCCTGGTTGGCCGAACCGTCGCCGAAATAGGTCAGGCAGACATGGTCGTTGCTGCGATACTTGTTGGCGAAGGCGAGACCTGTTCCGAGCGGCGCGGATGCGCCGACAATGCCGTGTCCGCCATAGAAATTGGCTTCAACGGAGAACATGTGCATGGAGCCGCCCTTGCCCTTCGAGTAGCCGCCGCGGCGGCCGGTGAGCTCGGCCATCACGCCTTTCGGGTCCATGCCGCAGGCCAGCATATGGCCGTGATCGCGGTAGGTCGTGATGACCTGATCGCCTTCCTTGATGGCCATCTGCATGCCGGTGACGACGGCTTCCTGCCCGATATAGAGATGGCAGAACCCGCCGATGAAGCCCATGCCGTACAGCTGGCCGGCCTTTTCCTCGAACCGGCGGATGAGCAGCATGTCGCGATACGCCTTGCGCTCTTCTTCTTCGGTGAATTCTGGAACCGGCGGCGCCTGGACGGCGCTTTCCACGATGTTCGCAACTTCCGCCGCGACGCCGTCTTGTTCGATATCTTGAAGCCTTGCGGCTCCGACGCGTTCATCGGACACGGTGATAAAGCCTCCCTATACTGCTCCCCGCCCGGAAAAAGTAACACGAACTGGATCGGATACGCCAGTTCGGTCGGGACAGTGCCTGAGCAAACTAGTTCTTTGAAAAATATCATGAAAAGGAGATATGCAGGAATTGCCGGGCAGCCAAACGGCGTTGTCCTTATCGCTTTGGCATGTCCGGACCCGGATTTGTCATGATAACGATCTCGTCGGGGTGTGAGAAATTCAGCACCGCGCGTGCACGTTCATCAAGCATGTCCGGATCGAGTTTGTCCGCGCGCATCAGCGATACGTCGCGCTCGATGCGTTGGCGCAGGGCCTGCAATCCCCGGCGCTCGCCCTCCAATGTCTTGATTTCCGTTTGCAGCCGCGCGCGCGATTCCAGGCCATACTCGCCCACGAACATGTGGTAGCTGAAGTAGCCCAACAGCCCGAGGCAGATGAGCGACACGCACGCTTGACGAACAGACATTCAGTGACCCGCCTGCTTGCCCGAAACCGGACATTCCCCAATTAGCAGGGCCCAGGCGAAAGCTCCCCAGCAACCTGAGCCGAAAGCTCAGGCTATGGCCATTGTCTTAAGCAGAGGTTATTGCGCGCACTCTTGTGGTGCAAACCCTCACAGACCGTATTGCTCGCGTGCGAATTTTGCCAAACCCGCCTCCTCGAGATTTGCCATGGGTGCCAGGAAGGTCACCTGGATTACGCCCGGATTGCGCCCGATCTCGATCGCTCCCGTAACCGTCGCGCGGTTGCGTATCTCCGCAACGCTCAGGCCGAGCAGGTCGGCGGCGCGCCGGAGACCGTTCTCAGTTGCGGTGTTGAGATCGGGCCCTGAGCCGATGACCGAAATTGGCGCGGATTCCTCGATGTCCTTCATGCCCCATTCCCCGGCGAGGCGTCGGGCTTTGGCCCGTTCCTCTTCGCTGAAGGGCCGCGCCATGGGCGGAAGATCTTCGACCAGTGGAAACAGAACCGGGCCGTCAAGTTTGCGTTTCTTGACGACCTCGACCTGCAAGGTCACGCTGCCGGAGACATCCATGGTGTGGCCGGCGATCTCGCCGTCACCCTGAAGGGCATGCATGTCGCCCATGTAAACACCGGCACCTTCAACCTTGACGGGCGCGATGAGGATGGCGCCGGGACGGACCGCATCGATATCCAGATGTCCGTCCGTACGGTGTTCGGTCAGGTCTTCCGCCGAAATCGCATACTGATGGGGAGCGCCGATCAATGCCAACGGCTCGTCTTCGGGCAGCGGGGTGCGATCGTCGAGAATACGGTCGCCCGCGACCAGGAGGGATTTGTCAAGGAGCGGTGTAATGTCCGGGTAGAGGGTGCCGAGTTGCCGGCGCAAGCCCTCTCCGGTCGTGCCCGGAGGCAGGTCGAGCGCGATGAACGGCTGACCGACCTGCGCCGCCAAGCCCGCCATGAGGCGGAGTTGATGGCGCTGGTTTCGACCTGACATTTTTAGAGCTTACTCGACTTTGAGCCCGAACCTTGGAACGCGCGTGTTCGAGATCGGATTGCCAAATTCCGGTTGATCACGCCCGGAACCATGCGGCTGCGCGTATTCTGGCGCACTGATCCTGATCAAGGACCACGACAAGTTAGTTGAAAATGCGCGCCGGCGGCAAGCGGGCGCGAGGGTCTACGCCCGCCCCCGCAATATCGAGCGGCCGGCGTAGGCCGCGCTGATGCCGAGCTCTTCCTCGATGCGGAGCAACTGGTTGTATTTCGCCAGCCGGTCGGAACGGGAGAGCGACCCAGTCTTGATCTGCCCGGCGTTGGTGGCGACGGCAATGTCGGAAATCGTCGCGTCCTCGGTTTCGCCGGAGCGGTGCGAAATGACCGCGGTAAAGGCTGCCCGCTGGGCCATGGAAACGGCTTCGAGCGCTTCGGTCAGCGTGCCGATCTGGTTCACCTTGACCAGGATCGAGTTGCCCGCATGTTCAGCGATGCCGCGCGCGAGGCGTTCCGGGTTGGTCACGAACAGATCATCGCCCACGAGCTGGCACTTGTCGCCGATTGCAGAGGTCAGCGCTTTCCAGCCGCCCCAGTCCTCCTCCGCCATGCCGTCCTCGATCGAAACGATCGGATATCTGGAGACGAGATCGGCGTAGAGATCGACCATGCCGCCAGCATCGAGCGTCCTGCCCTCGCCCGCCAGCTCATACTTGCCGTCCTTGTAAAATTCCGTCGAAGCCGGATCGAGGGCGATGACCACATCGTCGCCCGCCTTGTACCCGGCCGCCTCGATGGACTTCATGATGAAGTCGAGGGCATCGGTGGCGGAAGCGATGTGAGGCGCGAACCCGCCTTCATCGCCGACATTGGTGTTATGGCTTTCATCCGACAACGCCTTGCGGAGCGTGTGAAAGGTTTCCGCGCCAATGCGCACGGCCTCGGTGAGCGTCTCCGCGCCGACGGGCATGATCATGAATTCCTGGAAATCGATCGGGTTGTCCGCGTGCGCGCCGCCATTGATGATGTTCATCATGGGCACGGGAAGCACATGGGCGTCGATGCCGCCGAGATAGCGATAGACCGGCAATCCGCTGGCCATGGCCGCGGCCTTGGCGACTGCGAGCGAGACGCCGAGGATCGCGTTCGCGCCAAGCCGTTCCTTGGTTGACGATCCGTCGAGTTCGCACAGCAGGCTGTCGATGCCGAGTTGATCTTCCGCCTCAAGGTCCTTCAGGGCGTCGGCAATCTCGCCGTTCACGGCGTCCACCGCCTTGCGGACGCCTTTTCCCAGGTAACGCTTGGGGTCGCCGTCGCGCAGTTCGTGCGCTTCGAAGGCACCGGTCGATGCGCCTGACGGTACGCCGGCGCGCCCCATGGACCCGTCCTCCAGCACCACATCGACCTCCACGGTCGGGTTGCCGCGGCTGTCGAGGATTTCGCGCCCGACAATTTCCAGTATCGCTGTCATTTGAATATTCCCTCAAATAAGGAGGCCGAGTTGCGGGAGAACCGCAGTTTATGCGAGAAATTCCGGACCCTCTTAACCGAAAGCCGCTTCATGTAAAAGGGCGCAAGACCGAGTCTTCGCCCGGTGGCGTTAAAACTGACCATTTGAACAACGATGACCACTGATCCCGGCAAACGTTCTGCAGCGCTTGTGCTGTTCTCCGGCGGACAGGACTCAACCGTATGCCTCGCATGGGCGCTTGCGCGGTATACCCACGTCGAAACGGTCGGGTTCGACTACGGGCAGCGCCACGATGTGGAACTCACCTGCCGCCGGAATGTGCGTGAGGCCATTGACCGCGCGTTTCCGCATTGGCAGGCGCGGCTCGGCGGCGATCACATGATCGAGATTCCGGCGCTCTCGAAGATCAGCGAGACGGCTCTCACCCGTGACGTCGAAATCGCGATGCAGGAGAACGGCCTGCCCAATACATTCGTGCCGGGGCGCAACCTTTTGTTTTTCACCTATGCGGCGGCGCTTGGCCACAGGCGGGGCCTCAAGGCCCTCGTCGGCGGCATGTGCGAGACCGACTATTCGGGCTATCCCGATTGCCGCGACGACACGCTGCAGTCGCTGGCGCACGCAATCAGGCTGGGAACGGAAACGGACTTTGTGATCGAAACGCCCTTGATGCGCCTGTCGAAAGCGCAGACCTGGGAACTGGCGGAAGACCTCGGCGGCAAGGCATTGGTCGAGTTGATCATCGAGCATACGCACACCTGCTACACCGGCGCGCGCGACAAACGCCACGACTGGGGGTATGGATGCGGGGTGTGTCCCGCGTGCGAATTGCGTGCGAATGGATTTGCACAATGGTCTGAAAAATCAGCTGAAAATGCGATCAGTGGATAGCTCGTTAGAGCGCGATTGAAACATGTACTCGGTCAAGGAAATCTTTCTGACGCTGCAGGGCGAAGGCATGCAGAGCGGCCGCCCGGCGGTCTTCTGCCGGTTTGCAGGCTGCAACCTGTGGTCCGGCCTCGAACGCGACCGGTCCAAGGCGGTTTGCAAGTTCTGCGATACCGAATTCGTCGGAACGGATGGTCCGGGCGGCGGAAAGTTCAAAACGGCAACGGACCTGGCCCGGACCTGCCGGGAGGCCTGGGGGCAGCGCGGAAACGGGATCAGGCCGCTGATCGTGCTGACCGGCGGGGAGCCGATGCTGCAGGTCGATGGAACCCTGATCGAAGCGCTGCACGATGCCGGGTTCGAAATCGCCATCGAGACCAACGGCACGTTGCCGGTACCGCGCACCATCGACTGGATTTGCGTGAGCCCCAAGGCGGGAGCCGACCTTGTGCAGAAATCAGGGGACGAACTGAAGCTTGTTTATCCGCAAAAGGGGGTCGCGCCGGAAGAAATGGAGGCTTTGAATTTCACCGCGTTCCTGCTACAGCCGATGGACAGTGACGAACGACACGAGAATATGCAAGCCGCGCTTGCATACTGCCTGAAACACCCGAAATGGCGTCTCAGCATCCAGACCCACAAGCTGATCGGCATTGCTTGATTACACGTCTGGAAATGGACGCGAAAATCCCGTAAAGAGCGTTGCCATGCGTATCTATAAGGAATTCACGTTCGAGGGCGCACACTTTCTGCCCCACGCCCCTGCGGACCACCCGAACGCCCGAATTCACGGGCACTCGTTCCGGGTGCGCGTGAGTGTGGACGGCGAACCGGATCCGAAAACCGGCCTTCTCGTTCATTTTGATGATCTTGAGGGTGCGCTTGAGGACATGCGGGTCACGCTGGACCACAATTTCCTGAACAATATCGACGGGCTCGACAATCCCACGCTCGAACTGATCACGAAATGGATGTGGGACCGGCTGCACAATCGCGTGCCGGGGCTCGCCGAAATTGCCATTTCCCGCGATACCTGCGGCGAAGGCTGCGTCTATTCCGGGCCAGGAGCAGCCACACAGGGCTGATTGCGAACGGCCATGGCCGGCAAAACCGAAGATCTCACTCTTCTGGGCCGCGAGAGCCCGGTCCCCGCTTCGCCCGAAGAAGCGGTGCTGGAGCGTGTCGAAAACCCGCACGCCGATACAGACTATCTCGCGCGGTTCACCTGCCCGGAGTTCACGGCGATCTGTCCCGTGACCGGTCAGCCCGATTTCGCGCATCTCGTGATCGATTACGTGCCGGACAATTGGTTGCTCGAGGCGAAATCTCTCAAACTCTATCTGGCAAGTTTTCGCAATCACGGTGCGTTCCACGAGGACTGCACCGTCGCGATCGGCAAACGCATTTCCGGCGAGATTGAGCCGCGCTGGCTGCGCATTGGCGGCTACTGGTATCCGCGCGGCGGAATCCCGATCGATGTTTTCTGGCAGACGGGCACATTGCCTGAAGGCCTCTGGGTCCCCGACCAGGGCGTTGCCTCTTATCGCGGGCGCGGTTGAACGCATGAGCGACGCGCTGCAGCCCGGATACGACCTGATCATCACCAACGGTGATTCCGCGGGTGAGTTGCTACGCAAGGCCTTTACCGGGACCGAAGTTCTCCCCTGGCGTGACGTTCTGCATGACGGTCCTGTTCCCCTCACCGATGATCTTGAGGAACTTTCCGAACAACGCGCGGACTTCCTCGCGGAGCGCGGCTGGAGCGACCCGGACACGGTGCGGGAAAATTTCCGCGCGCGCGACCGGGGCCTTGCGCACTATGAAGCGTTCGAAACGGTGACATTGTGGTTCGAGCATGATCTTTACGATCAGCTCCAACTCATTCAGATACTTGACTGGTTCTTCGGCACGCCGGGCCGTGGTGCCGGCCTGCAACTCGTCCAGTCCGACGACTTTCTCGGTACGCAGTCGGTGGAACAACTCGCCGGTCTCGTGAAGCTGAGCGCCCCGGTCAGCGAAGTGCAGCTCGCGCTTGCAAGCAAGGTCTGGTCGGCCTTCCGGCAACCTGAACCAAGCGCATTCGCAAAACTCCTGTCGGAAGACCTTTCCGCGCTGCCTTACATGGAACAGGCCGTGCGGCGCATGTTGCAGGAACTTCCCGATGCCAATACCGGCCTCGCCCGCACGCAGCATCAGATCCTGGTCGCGATCAATGACGGGGTGACCTCACCGCGCGACCTGTTCGGCGCGGTCGAACGTATGGAAGAAGCAGCCTTCATGGGCGACTGGAGCTTCTGGGCCTGGCTTGATGGATTGGCGCTGAGTCCGGGACAGTTGATTGAGGGCCTTGAGAGTAGCTTCGCGCCGGAGATGGGCCATGATGCATTCATGACCTATCTTAAGAGCACGATTGCGCTCACACCGATGGGATTTCAGGTTCTTGGTGGTGGCGAGGATTATGCGAAGTCCGCCCGGATCGACCGTTGGATGGGCGGCACGCATGTCACCGATGCATCGCTCTGGCGCTGGAACGACCGGGATAGCGTAATCGTCGCGCCGGTCTCCTAGACGGGTACCACGTCGAACGCGATGCTGATGCGCGTTTCATTGGACTGGAACGGAATGGTCCGATGGAACATGTAGCTGGGAAACATGACCATCATCCCCGGTTCCGGCTTCACCAGCCTGAGTTCTGTTGTTTTCGAGAAATGATATTCCGGTCCCGGCTGTCCGAATTCGATCCAGCCGAATTTATTCTCCTCATCCTCGACGATTTTGGGAACCTGGGGATAGTACACACCACTCAGCCATCCCGACGGGTGAATGTGCGGGGCCTGGAAGCCCTCCCCTTCGAGAACCGTACCCCAGATCGACAGTTCATATTTTGCCGGCCGGTGGGCGACGGTCGGGTGTGCCTGCGCATCGGCCACCCCGCTCATATAGTGTTCGATGCCTTTTTCGATCAGCGCTTCAAGCGCCTCGACCGGGCCTTTCAGGCCCGCATTGATCGAACCGGTCTGTTTCCCGTTCATCGTTGTGTGGCTTGCGGGCGCGTCCACCAGAGTCGGGTGCGATGTGACATGGTCGTTCAGTGCCGTGTTGAAGGCATCGATGGTGTCGTAGCCTTCCGGCGGGTCATGCCGGATCGGACGCACGAAACGTTCAAGGTCGACGAGCCCGGCATACGCGTCGCGCTCCCCCGCTTCGTTCAGGGCAATTGATTTTGCGGCAAGGACGGCAGCGTCGCCGGGATGCCGGGAAAGATAGGTATCGCAGGCGCGAATTGCGTCCTCCGGACGGTCCATCTGAACAAGAACGTCGGCCAGATTGCTTGCCGCATCCGGGTAATCCGGATCGACGGCCATGCCGTTGCGATGTGCGGTGAACGCATCTTCCAGCTTGTTGACTTCCTGGAGGCACGACCCGAGTCCGACCCACGCCTTCGCATTGCGTTCCGACAGGTCGAGGGATGTCTTGTAGGACTGGATGGCGTCGGGGATACGGCCCATCATGCGCAACACATAAGCCTTGCTGGCATGGGCTTCGGCGTGCCGCGGCTCGGCTGCAACCGCCTGGTCAAAGTGCTTCAGGGCTTCTTCAGCCTGTCCCAGTTCATGCAGGGCCATGGCCAGATTGTAGTGCGCCGGTGCGAAACCCGGCCCCGCCTTGACCGCGGCGCGGAAGGCATCGAGCGCCTTGTGGGTGTCGCCGAGCGATTGATACAGAACGCCCAGATTGTAGGAGGTGTCCGGGTTGTCGGGGTAGTTCTTTGCAGCCGACTTCAGCCAGCGCAGCGCGTCCTTCTCGCGTCCGGAAAGAAAGGCGGCCTGCCCGCCCAAAACCAGGGCATCCGGATGCGCCGGATTGCGGTTGAGGAATTTGCGGTAGGACTTGTAGGCCTGCTCGAACTGACCCTGCTTGTGCAGGGTGATGGCTTCGGCAAGCGTCTTGTCCATGGGCTGACGGGGTGGACTGGCCATGCTCAGGGGTCCATCGGGCATTTGCTGCGAATACTGGCGGCAAGGATAGGTTCAATCGGCATGCGCGGCAAATGGACAAAGAAGCGCGGTCTGACGGACAAACGGGCGTCGAGGCGCAGGATTACCGCGACGGGCTCTTGGCGACACGGTCCAGGGCCATGAGGTGGCCGAGCAGGCCTTCCAGTTCGTTGAGGGGAACCATATTGGGGCCATCGGAGAGTGCAGCATCCGGATCGGGATGGGTTTCGATGAACAGCGCGGCGACACCGACGGCAACAGCGGCACGCGCCAGAACGGGCACGAATTCGCGCTGACCGCCGCTCGACGTGCCCTGCCCGCCCGGCTGCTGGACCGAGTGTGTTGCGTCGAACACGACCGGGCAACCGGTCTCTGCGAGGATCGGCAGCGCGCGCATGTCCGATACAAGCGTGTTGTAGCCGAAGCTCGCGCCACGTTCGGTGACGAGGACATTCGGGTTCCCGGCCTCGACGACCTTCGCCACCACATTCTTCATGTCCCACGGTGCAAGAAACTGTCCTTTCTTGACCTTGATCACTTTCCCGGTCCTGGCGGCTGCGGTCAGCAGGTCCGTCTGGCGGCACAAAAAGGCGGGGATCTGCAAAACGTCAGCCACTTCGCCTACGGCCGCGCATTGTTCGCGCTCGTGCACGTCGGTCACCACCGGAAGTCCGAGACTCTCGCGAATTTCGGCAAACACCGGCAACGCGTCTTTCAGGCCGACGCCGCGCGCGCTCGCCACACTGGTCCGGTTGGCCTTGTCGAAGGAGGATTTGTAGATCAGGCCGATGCCGAGCCTGTCGGCGATTTCCTTGATCGCCGAGGCGGTCTCAAGGGCATGGGCACGCGATTCCATCGCGCATGGCCCGGCAAATACGGCGATGGGTGCGGCATTTGAAATGGAAATGTTGCCGATCTGGACAGTCGAGCTTGCCTTGGCTGACATGAGTTTCTCAATCTTGGAACTGGCACGGCGTCACGTCTTATAATCACGCGGTCGCGCTGCCGCCAGTGTCATGATCGCGCATGTGTTGGTGAGCCTGTCGGCCAAGATTGCGACTATTCACGGCATTCGAACTCAACCCAAAGCGGGTAGTGGTCGGAAATCCGGTGCTGGAGTTGGGATTTCGTCAGGTTGAGGTCGGTGTAGAACTGGTCGACAAACTCAATATAGCCGCCGTTCAGGATGTTCATATTGAGCCGCCGGTCATCAGATGTGGTTTCGAACCAGGCGATCTGGTCGTAGTATTTTTCACGGCTATGAGCTTTGGATGCGAAGATCGATCTCGGCACGTCATCGAGAAAACTCGGAATCGTTAATCCACTGCTCGCAAATGCTTGCCAAAGGTCAGACCCATGCCGGTCGATGTTGAAATCGCCGAGCAGGATGAGGTTTTGCTCCCACTCAGTCGTTTGAAGCGCCCATTCCGACATCCAGTCGGCGATTGCCTTGATCTCGGGATAGCGCTCCTTGGGCTTGTCGCCGTAAATGACGTGCATTGTCACGAGAACGAAGGTTTCAGAACCGGATTTGAAGCCCACTGCGTACGGCGTGCGGACGAATTGCCGCTGCAAGGCGTCGGGTGCAATGTTTTGTAACTGTTCATCCGGCACAACCAGTTCACACGCCAGTCCTGAAAGGCTGACACGGCGTGCGTCAAACAGGAAGGCCAGCCTCTCGCCGTTTCCCGCGTCCCCGCGTGTTACGTCGGTCATCAAAAATTGCCAGTCCCGGCCCAACGTCTTGAGCAAACTACGCAGCGCTTTCAAGTCACCTTTGGCTTCCTGGAGGGCGATGACATCGAAACGGGAAATGATTTCAGTGATGGCCCAAAGCCCGCGCCAGTCGCGTTTTGGCGAGTCTTCAGATCGTGCCGTCCAGCGCTCCGTGAGGGAGGCAAACGCCTTCAGATTCCATGTGCCGATCAAGAGATTGCGCGATGTATCGCGTTTGGGAGAAACGATTTGATCTAGTTTTTCACGAAAATCTCTCATTTCCCGTTGAACGACAGCAGGTGTGCTTGAGGAAGTTAGCGCTGGCAGGCGTTTTGACATTCGGCAAGCTTATCATTGGTTCCGCCGCGCCTGAACTCACACTTAAACCAGCCTGCTCTGTTCGACCGCGGCCTCGATGAACGAGGCAAACAGCGGATGCGGCTCGAAGGGACGTGATTTCAGTTCGGGATGGAACTGAACGCCGAGAAACCACGGATGTTCGGGAATCTCGACGATCTCGGGCAGAAGGCCATCCGGCGAAACGCCGGAGAAACGCAAACCCGCCGCCTCCAGCTTGTTGCGATAGCGCATGTTGACTTCATAGCGGTGCCGGTGGCGTTCCGAAATCTCGGTCGATCCGTAGATGTCGGCAACCCGGCTGCCCTTTGCAAGACTCGCCTTGTAGGCACCCAGCCTCATGGTCCCGCCGAGATCGCCATTGGCCTCGCGTGTTTCAAGCTCGTTCCCCTTCATCCACTCCGTCATCAGCCCGACGACGGGTTCATCGGTCGGACCGAACTCCGTCGAGCCTGCATCCGGAATATCGGCGAGGTTGCGAGCGGCCTCGATCACCGCCATCTGCATGCCGAAGCAAATGCCGAAATAAGGAACCTCACGCTGACGCGCGAAGCCGGCCGCACGGATCTTGCCTTCCGATCCGCGTTCGCCAAACCCGCCGGGCACGAGAATGCCGTGAACTTCGCCGAGATGCGCCCCCGGATCATCCGCCTCGAAAATTTCCGATTCGATCCAGTCGAGGTTCACCTTGACCTTGTTGGCGATCCCGCCATGCACGAGCGCTTCGTTCAGCGATTTGTAGGCATCCTTGAGGCCGGTGTATTTGCCGACGACCGCGACGCGCACCTCGCCTTCCGGACTTGCGACGCGGCGCGAGATCTTTTCCCAGCGCGCGAGGTTCGGTTCGGGTGCGTCCTTGATCCCGAATGCGGCGAGAACTTCCTCATCGAGGCCCTGCTCGTGGTAGGTGAGCGGAACGTCGTAAATGGTGGACACATCAAGCGCCTGGATGACGGACGTTTCGCGCACGTTGCAGAAGAGCGCGATCTTGCGGCGTTCATCCTCGGGGATGGGACGATCGCAGCGGCACAGCAGCACATCGGGCTGAATGCCGATGGAACGCAGCTCCTTCACCGAATGCTGTGTCGGCTTGGTCTTGAGTTCGCCGGCGCTGCCGATGAACGGCACGAGGGTCAGATGCATGAAGGCGGTATCACCGCGCGGCAGTTCGTTGCTGAGCTGGCGAATGGCCTCGAAGAAGGGCAGCCCCTCGATGTCGCCGACCGTGCCGCCGATCTCGCAGAGAACGAAATCGATACCTTCGTTTCCGGAAAGAACGAATTCCTTGATCTCGTCCGTGACGTGCGGGATGACCTGCACGGTGCCGCCGAGATAATCGCCGCGCCGCTCCTTGTTCAGCACATTCTGGTAGATGCGGCCGGATGTGACATTGTCCTGCTGGCTGCAGGGCACGCCCGTAAACCGTTCATAATGGCCGAGATCCAGGTCCGTTTCCGCCCCGTCGTCGGTGACGAACACCTCGCCGTGCTGGTAGGGGCTCATGGTTCCCGGGTCGACATTCAGATAGGGATCAAGCTTGCGGAGACGGACCTTGTACCCGCGCGCCTGAAGGAGCGCGCCCAATGCCGCAGATGCGAGCCCTTTTCCGAGTGAGGAAACCACGCCGCCGGTGATGAAGAGATACCGCGCCATGGGCCTGCAGAATACACAAAGCGTTTCGTGATTCGAAGCCCAATAATCCAGTCTGCGACACTTTTTGCCCAGGCTTTTTCATGCGCCGGGTAAACTGCCGCCGATGAGCTATTGAGATTGAGGGACTTGCGGGCCTTTTGGCTTTTCTTCCGTGGGCAGTTGCAGACCTTCAAGCGGGCTTGTTCCGCCGCCCGGCGCGGACTGTCCCGGCGTATCGGGCAGAATGAACCGTTCTAGGCCACCTCCGCCGCCGCTGTCACGTTGCGCGACGAGCGTGAGCAGGATACTCGTGCAGAAGAATGCCGCGGCGAACAGCGCGGTCACGCGCGTCAGGAAATTGGCGGCACCGCGTCCGCTCATGAATCCGCCGCCGCCGCCGCCACCGCCGCCACCGCCGATTCCGAGCGCTCCCCCTTCGGACCGTTGCAGCAGCACGAGGCCCACGAGGGCTGCAGCCACCATGATGTGTATGACCAGAAGAACAGTCGCCATGAGTTTGTCTCAGTTCATGCAATAAGGGGGACTTTGTGGCTCGCCTTTTACAGGAGCAGCCTTGGTTTGACCAGTCCCGCACCGCAAAAATCCGGGGTGTCAGCCGGCCGCGTTGGATCGCCGTTTCGGATTGCGGTCAGGCAACGGAACCGCGGGTCCTTTCCGCTTCTTCGCCTGGGTTTTTCGCGCATTCGCTTCCTGCTTGGCGCGCTTCTGGAAGTCCGCAGCCTGTGTTTCGGAGTTTTTCGGGGTGCCGAGGCCCGGAAGCTTGATTTCGCGGCAACGGAAACGGATTTGTCCTTCGATGAACAGAAACCGGTCGATGTTGGCGAGCTGCCGGGGGTTGAGTGTCGAACCGGCGGCGGCGGGGTCGCCACGCATGTGAGATTCGACACCCGCTTTGAGCAAACTCGCATGTTCGTTGACAAGTGCGACGCACGCATCGCTTGAGAGCGGTTTGGCCGGCGAAGGACTTGTCAAGGCAAGTATGGCGAACGCACATGCAATTGGCGTCGAAACGACCAGTCTTCTTACCCGTTTTTTTGCAAACCGCATTACTCGACCCCTAAACTCGCCAGCGCGCGCCAAACTAGCGAACCAGCAACCGGTCCGCCAGAGGAATGGACGGAAATTTGAAGAAAAACCGCGTCAGTCCGGCAGATACACGCGCGCGATTTGCCAGAAATCGTCCGCCTTGAGGCTGGCGCCGCCGACCAGTGCGCCATTCACGTTGGCAACGCCCATCAATTCGGACGCGTTGGCCGGTTTGACGGACCCGCCATACAGGACGCGCATGGCATTCCCCTCTTCTTCACCCAGACGGGTGTTCAGTTCGGAACGTATGTGCGCGTGGACCTCCGCCACATCATCGGGCGTCGGCGTCAATCCGGTGCCGATCGCCCAGACCGGTTCGTAGGCGACGACCGTGTTCGCGGCGGTCGCGCGATCGGGAAGCGAACCGGCGAGTTGTGCGCTCACCACATTGAGCGTCTCTTCACTCTTGCGCTCACTTTCTGTCTCTCCGACGCAGATGATGGCGGTGAGGCCGGCCCTGTGGGCGGCTTCGGCTTTGGCGCGAACCAGTTCGTTTGTTTCTCCGTGGTCCGCGCGCCGCTCCGAATGTCCGACGATCACCGCTTCTCCTCCCGCATCGGCAAGCATTTCGGCGGCGATGTCACCGGTATGGGCGCCGGACGGTTCGGGGTGGCAGTCCTGACCACCAATGATCACCTTGGAAGACGAAAGCCGGTCCGCGAACTGCGAAACGAGTGTCGCTGGCGGACATAACATCACATCTGCCGCCAACCCCGGATGCTCGGATAACAGAGCGGCCAGCCGGTCGGCCTCCTCCGACGATGCGCGTATTCCGTTCATTTTCCAGTTACCGGCGACGAGAGGACGCGGTTGTGTCATATGTTGGACCCCATTGATTTTGTTGAATGTGCGATAATATTGAGGCTGTTCATCGTGCTGGCAGGTCTGTTAATTGTCACGCGAAATGAAGCGCAGGTAACTTGCTGTGAACAGCCCTGCTCCATATGATGCTGGCGCCCCGCAGGCTTGACCAAAACAGGACGTATTTCAAGGCGGTATTTTGGGGCGCATCCCATTCATGATGAAGAGTTCGAACGATGTTGGAAGCACTGCGAAAAAGCACCGGTAGCTGGGTAGCCAAGGTTCTGATCGGCCTTCTGGTCTTGAGTTTTGCTGTCTGGGGCGTGGCAGACATTTTCGGCGGCTACGGCACGCAGACGGTGGCGACCGTCGGCGATACGGAAATTCCCGCCGAGCAGTATCAGCAGGAACTCCAGCGTGAAATCAGCAACCTGAGCAGGCGGCTCGGACGAAACATCACGTTTGACGATGCGCAGCGGATGGGCCTCGACAACCGGGTCCTGTTACGGCTCATCGGTGACGCTGCCGTTGAAAATCAGGCCAACACGCTGGGTCTCGGCATTTCACCGGAGGCGGTGTCGGCCTATGTGACACGCGAAGATATATTCAAGGATCAGAGTGGAAACTTCAGCCGCGAACAGTTTTACCGTGTCCTGCTGGCCAACAATCTGAGCGAACAGGCATTCTTGCTGCGCCAGCAACGCGCGCTTGTGCTGGAACAGATTACCGAAACGGTCGGCCGGACCGGACAGGTTCCCAAAACACTAATCGACGCGGTCAACAAATTCCGCAACGAAACACGGCAGATCAACTATGTGACCGTGTCGTTGGACAAGCTCGGCACAGTGGCCGAACCGTCCGATGAGCAGATCAAGGAATACTACAACGCCCACAAGAGTGAGTTCCGGGCTCCCGAATACCGCAAGGTCGGCCTTATCGTGATGACGCCGGACTCGCTTGCCGAGACGGTTGAGGTCAGCGAGGAGGATCAGAAGGCCTATTTCGAAAGCAACAAGTCGCGTTTCGGCCAGCCGGAGCGCCGCCACGTCCAGCAGATTCCGTTTCCGGACGAACAGACCGCCGACGCCGCATACAAGAGGCTGAAGGAGGGCGCGGACTTCATGGACATCGCAAAGGAACGCGATCTGACCAAGGGCGATGTCGATCTCGGCGTTATTCCGAAAACGCAACTCGCGGACGAAAAGGTGGCCGACGCCATTTTCGCCCTGCCCGTCGATCAGATCAGCGAGCCCATCAAGGGCGATCTTGCGACCGTCATTGCCAAAGTCACCAAGATCGAACCGGCGGTCGTTAAAACCTTCGAGGATGAAAAAGAGAACATCCGCAAGTTTCTCGCCGCCCAGCGTGCGGCCGAGAGCATCCTGGACTCCTACGACAAGATCGAAGATGAGCGCGCGACCGGTGCGACCCTCGCGGAGGTTGCCAAGAAGCTCAATCTGAAGTTCGTCGAAGTCGAGGCGGTCGACGCCCGCGGGCGCGACAAGGACGGAAAGCCGGTTGAACTCTTCGCCAAAGAGCCGCGCGTGCTGCAGGCGATTTTTGCCGCCGATGCCAAGGTGGAGACGGATCCGGAAGAAACATCGGATCGCGGCTACACCTGGTATGAGGTGGAGGAGATCGTGCCGCAACGCCAGAAAGACCTCAGTGAGGTCAAGAAGGAAGCGGCTGAGAAGTGGCGCGAAAACGAAGAACGCACGATCCTGGTCAAGAAGGGGCAGGAACTGGTCGACAAGCTGCGTGGCGGTGAACCTCTCGCCAAGCTTGCGGAGGAGTTCGGCGTTGAAGAGAAGAAGACCGAGCCGATCAAGAGGTCGTCGCGCGATGCCGGACTGCCCCCCGCTGCCGTCCAGCAGGCCTTCGCGCTCAAGGAAGGACAATTCGGCTCCGCCTCCACCCAGGATGGAAAGAATCGTGTGCTATTTCAGGTGGCTGAGGTAAAAGTGCCCAAAGCGCCCGATGCGAAGGCACAGGAGGCCTTGCTGAAATCGGCCGAGACCGAAGTCGGCGATGACCTGATCGTTCAGTATATCCGCGCCCTGCGGGACAAGTTTGGTGTGAGCATCAATGATGCAGTTTTTCAGCAAGCGCGTTCGGGACAATATGCCGCCGGTGGGCAGCGCGGCAGCTTCTGACAGTGACGGCCGGGCACAATGACCACCATGTTGAATATGCCCGGCGTTGGAGAGATCGAACCGCCGCTCGACGCATTCGCCAAAACCTATGATGCGGGCATACCGCAGGTCGTCTGGACGCGGCTGGTGGCCGATCTGGAAACACCGGTATCCGCGTTTCTCAAACTGGCCGACGAGCGCCCCTACAGCTTTCTGTTTGAGTCCGTTGAAGGTGGCGCCGTTCGCGGGCGCTACTCCATCATCGGGTTCGATCCGGACGTCATCTGGCGTGCGGAGGGCGACAGGGCTGAAATCAACACGGACCCGGCCAACGAAAATACCTACACCGCGTGCGAAGGCGGAACGCTGGTGGCGCTGCGCGCTTTGATTGATGAAGCACGTATCGATCTGCCGGAAGAGCTGCCGCCCATGGCGGCGGGCGTGTTCGGTTATATGGGTTACGACACCGTTCGGCTGGTCGAGGAGTTGCCAGACGAAAATCCCGATCCGATCGGCGTTCCCGATGCCATCCTGGTGCGTCCGACGATCATGGTGATCTTCGACGCGGTCAAGGATGAGATCATCGCCGTGACCCCGGTGCGGCCGTCTTCCGATATCACGGCAGAGAATGCCTACAACCGTGCGGCGGAACGCCTGCGTGAAGCGCTTTTCCGGCTCGATTCCGCCCTTCCCCATTCCGCGCGTCTGGATCATTCCGAGGTTCCCGCACCCGAGCCCGTTTCGAACACGACGCCCGATGATTACATGGCGATGGTCAACCGCGGGAAGGAATACATCGCCGCGGGCGATGTGTTCCAGGTGGTGCTGAGCCAGCGTTTTTCCGCACCGTTCACATTGCCGCCCTTCACCCTTTACCGTGCGCTGCGCCGGGTGAATCCCTCACCGTTCCTGTATTTCCTCAACCTCGACGGTTTCTCCGTGGTTGGCTCGAGCCCCGAAATCCTGGTGCGCGCGCGCGCGGGCGAGGTCACGATCCGCCCCATCGCCGGAACACGGCCGCGCGGCCAGACGCGTCAGGAAGACGAGGTGTTTGCGGACGAACTGCTGAACGACCCGAAGGAACGGGCCGAGCATCTGATGCTCCTCGACCTCGGGCGAAACGATGTGGGCCGCGTTGCCGAGATCGGTTCGGTGCGCGTTACAGACAGCTTCTTCCTCGAATATTACAGCCACGTGATGCACATCGTTTCCAATGTGGTCGGCAAGCTCGATGCGGAACATGACGCCATCGACGCCCTGACGGCGGCCTTTCCCGCCGGTACCCTTTCGGGCGCCCCGAAAGTACGTGCCATGGAGATCATCGACGAACTCGAGCACGACAAGCGCGGCATCTATGCCGGCTGCGTGGGATATTTCTCCGCAAACGGCGATATGGACAGTTGCATCGTGTTGCGCACGTCAATTGTGAAGGACGGTGTGATGCATGTGCAGGCCGGCGCCGGTATCGTCGCAGACTCCGTACCGGAGTCGGAACAGGCGGAATGCCAGACCAAGGCGAAGGCACTTTTCCGTGCCGCCGAGGAAGCGGTGAGGTTCGCCACGGGCGCCAATCGCGGTTGAGAATCCAATGGTGACCCTCTCACTCTTTCGGCACGCGAAATCCGCCTGGGACAGTCCGGCTTTGGGGGATTTCGACCGGCCGCTGGCGCCACGCGGAGAGAAGGCCGCTCCGCGCATGGGCCGCTATATGGCCGCAGAAAATCTCGAACCGGATATCGTTCTGTGCTCAACGGCTGCCCGCGCACGGCAGACCCTGGAGCTGGCGGCTGCTGAATGGACGTCATCGCCCGAGATCCGCCTCGAGGAAGGTCTCTATCACGCCGGACCGGCGGACATGCTGCGCGCCCTTCGAAATCTCGGCGAGGCGTATGATCACGCCATGCTGATCGGTCATAATCCAGGGATGCATGCGCTCGCCATAAACCTGTCGGGCACAGGCGATGAGGCCGGCCTGGAGGCCATGGAGTTCAAGTTTCCGACAGCCGCGCTTGCGGTCATTGACTTCGACGGTACCTGGCCGGCTGTTGCCACGGGACAGGGCCGCTTGCGAAGATTTGTTGTGCCGCGCGAGCTAAAGGAAAACGAGTAATTCCGGCAATCCGTTCATCGTCTCGCCCAACATGGCTTGACGGATGGCGTGCCAACCGCTTTAGAACTGCATCATGCTGACCCTGATCGATAACTACGACAGCTTTACATACAACCTGGTGCACTTTCTTGGTGAACTCGGCGCGGAGTGCCGCGTCTACCGCAACGACAAGGTGAGCGTGGATGAGGTGCTCGACGAAGACCCGAAAGCAATCGTCCTGTCGCCGGGCCCGTGCACGCCGAACGAAGCCGGTATCTGCCTTGAACTCGTGAAGCGTGCTGCTCCGGATATTCCGGTTTTGGGCGTCTGTCTTGGTCATCAGGTGATTGGACAGGCCTTCGGCGGAAAGATCGTCCGCGCGCCGAGACTGATGCACGGCAAGCTGTCGACGGTTCATGTCGTTGGTGCCGGAAACGCCAGCGCGCGCAACACCGGCGCGGGCGTCTTTGCCGGATTGCCGGCGGAATTCGACGCAACGCGCTACCACTCCCTCGTCGTCGACCGCGATACCCTGCCCGACTGTTTCGAGATTACCGCCGAAACCGATGGCGGCGTCATCATGGGGGTTCAGCACAAGCAATACGCCCTGCACGGCGTACAGTTTCATCCCGAAAGCATCGCCTCCCAATACGGCCATACGCTCCTTGCCAACTTTCTCGACATCGCCGGGATCGAGCATGGGGCGGCGGAGCCGTTGGACGCGGCGATGGTTGCCCTTTAACGAGTTGGTCCCATGTCCGAGTTTTCCCGATTTGTATCCAAGGCCGCCGAAGGTGACGCCCTGACCGCTGAAGAGGCCGCTGACGCGTTTGCCATCATGATGTCCGGCGATGCGACGCCCGCTCAGATGGGCGCCTTCCTGATGGCGCTTCGCCTGCGCGGGGAATCGGTGGACGAGATCACCGGCGCTGCGCGCACCATGCGTGACAAGGCTGCGACGGTCGCGGCGCCCGAAGGGTCGGTTGACACCTGCGGCACTGGCGGCGATGCCAAGGGTACATACAACATCTCCACATGCGCGGCCTTCGTCGCCGCGGGGGCGGGTGTGCCCGTGGCGAAACATGGAAACAAGTCGGTTTCATCGAAGTCCGGGTCGGCGGACGTGCTCGCCGCCCTCGGCGTCAACCTCGACGTCGGGCCCGACGTGGTCGCAAGCGCAATCAGCGAAGCAGGTGTCGGGTTCATGTTTGCACCCAAACACCATGCCGCCATGAAGCATGTGGCGCCTGTGCGCGCCGAACTCGGCATGCGCACGATTTTCAATATTCTGGGGCCGCTGGCCAATCCCGCGGGCACCCGGCATCAGGTGATCGGGGTGTATTCCCGCGACTGGTTGGTGCCGCTCGCGGAGGTGCTGCGCAATCTCGGCTCTGACCGTGTCTGGGTCGTGCATGGCAGCGATGGTCTCGACGAACTGACGACCACGGGCGTGACCTATGTGGCCGAACTGAAGGATGGCAAGGTGACGACCTTTGAAGTCTCACCCCAAGATGCGGGCGTCGCCGTTTCAAACCCCGACGATCTGGTCGGCGGAGAGGCGGACGAGAATGCGGACGCCGTGAAGGGCTTGCTCGACGGCAAGCCGTCCGCTTTCCGGAATATTGTCATTCTGAACGCGGCCGCGGCACTGGTGGTTTCCGGAAAGGCGAAGGATCTCACGGAAGGAGCGCAGCTGGCCGCGGATGCAATCGACACGGGCGCGGCCCGCAAGGCGCTTGACGAACTGGTGCGCATCACCAACGCTTGAGAGCAATGGCCAAAATTCTCGACAGGATCAACGCCTACAAGCGGGACGAAATCGCAGCGGCCAAATCCGCGCGATCCCTGTCGGACCTCGAGGCTTTGGCGGGTGACGCGGGGCCGGTGCGCGGTTTTGCGGACGCGATCGCGGCGAAGATTGCGGACGGCCAGTCCGCCCTGATTGCGGAGATCAAGAAGGCCAGTCCTTCGAAAGGGCTGATCCGGGCCGATTTCGATCCTCCTTCCCTTGCCGCAGCTTACGAGGCCGGTGGTGCGGCCTGTCTGTCCGTTCTGACGGACACACCGTCGTTTCAGGGGCATCCCGATTTCCTGAAAAGTGCGCGTGCGGCCTGCTCGCTCCCCACGCTACGCAAGGATTTCATGCTTGAACCATATCAGGTGGTCGAGGCGAGAAGCTGGGGCGCAGATTGCATTCTCATCATCATGGCGTCGGTTTCCGATGATCAGGCCGGGGAGTTGCTTGATGTGGCCCGGGATTGGGGCATGGATGCATTGGTGGAAGTGCACAATGACTCGGAACTTGAGCGCGCGCTGAAGCTGGATGGCGGCCTGCTCGGCATCAACAATCGGGATCTGAACACCTTCGAGACGACGCTCGATACGACAAAGCGCCTGACCGCCAATGTGCCGGACGGGCGCATCGTTGTGTCCGAGAGCGGCATCTTCACGCCCGACGATATCGCCAGCCTGCAACCGTTCGGGATCAACGCCTTTCTCGTCGGCGAAAGTCTGATGCGGCAGGATGACGTCGAGGCGGCGACCCGGGCGTTGCTTGCGCCGGCAACCCAGACTCAAGGAACAGCCGCCCAATGACCGGGAAAACGCTCACACATCTGAACGAGCGTGGCGAAGCGCATATGGTCGACGTCGGCGCGAAGGACGAAACCGAACGTGTGGCTGTTGCGGAAGGCTTTGTCTCCATGCAGCCTGAAACGCTTCAACTTATCGAGACGGGCGACGCCAAGAAAGGCGACGTCCTGGCGACGGCGCGCATCGCAGGGATCATGGCGGCAAAGCGCACCCACGAGCTTATCCCGCTCTGCCATCCCCTCGCCCTCTCGAATGCCAGCGTGGAGTTTGAGCCCTCGCAAGACCCGCCCGGCATCAGGGTTACGGCGACCGTGAAAGTCTCCGGCAAGACCGGCGTGGAGATGGAGGCTATGACCGCGGTCTCCGTCGCATGCCTGACGATCTACGACATGGTGAAGGCCGTCGACCGGGCCATGCGCTTTTCAGATATCCGGCTGCTTGAGAAGTCAGGCGGCCGATCCGGTCATTTCAAAGCAGACACGTGAGCGCCCCCCGTCCACCGATGCTGAGCGTTGAGGATGCGCTCGTTCGTGTGACCGCAGACCTGGAGCCCACCGCTCAGGAAACCGTATCGCTCGAAAACGGTTACGGGCGGGTTCTGGCGGAAGACGTGGCGGCGCACGTCACCCAGCCGCCGTTCGATGCGTCGGCCATGGATGGATACGCCGTGCGCGCCGCTGACGTTGCCGATGTCCCCTGCACGCTCACGATCGTCGGCGAAGCCGCTGCGGGTCATCCGTGGGAGGGGTCGATTGGCGCTGGCGAGGCGGTGCGCATCTTTACCGGTGGCGCCGTGCCGGAAGTCGCTGACGCGATCGTCATCCAGGAGGATACAGTCCGGGATGGCGCGCGCGTAACCATCAAAGAGCGCGCGGAGCGCGGCACGTTCATTCGTCCACGCGGCTTCGATTTTTCGGAAGGCGATGTTCTGCTTCGCGCGGGCCGCAGGCTCAACGCGCGCGACCTCACCCTTGCGGCGGCCATGAATGTGATCGGCTTCAGCGTTCGCCGCAGACCGGTGGTGGCGATGCTTGCCACCGGCGATGAGCTTGTCGTGCCGGGCGACGACCTGAAGCCGGGTCAGATCGTCTCGTCGATCCCCTATGGATTGGCCGAACTCATCAGGACGGCGGGCGGCGAAGCGATCAGGCTGGGAATTGCCCGTGACACGGAAGCAAGCCTTGCCGAGCATATTGCGAAGGCGCGGGATGCTGACATTCTGGTCACCATTGGCGGCGCATCCGTCGGAGAGCATGATCTGGTGCAGAGTGCTCTGACGGCGGCGGGCATGTCGCTCGACTTCTGGCGTATCGCGATGCGCCCGGGCAAACCGCTGATGTTCGGGCAGATGGGCGCGCAGCGCGTGCTCGGCGTGCCGGGCAACCCGGTCTCCGCGCTGGTGTGTTCACGCATCTTCCTGGTGCCGATGATCGAGCGCCTGCTTGGGCTCAACCAAACCGCGTCGGCGACGCGAACAGCAACCCTTGCGGGTGCTCTGGAGCGGAACGGGCCGCGTCAGCACTATATGCGGGCGACCTTCGAGACGGGCGCAGACGGTGAAACGCGCGTTGCCCCGGTCCGCTCCCAAGACAGCTCCCTCATGGCGCCCCTGTCGCAAGCCGATTGCCTCATTGTGCGACCGCCGGACGCCCCCGCAGCGCAGGACGGCGAAACGATAGAAATCCTCCCCCTCGACTTCTGATCCGGCGAACCTGTCTGGAGGTGCGAACGCGCCGCTTGCGGAACGCAACTAGAACATGTATACATGTTCACGATTTGTCCATATCTTGTATCTAGTTTGATTCGATGTGGCCGAGATAACCCGCGAGCAAGCAAGAGGTTGATATGCTGACGAGAAAACAAAAAGAACTGCTCATGTTCATACACGAGCGGGTGAAAGAGTCAGGTGTTCCACCTTCGTTCGACGAAATGAAAGAAGCGCTCGATCTGAAATCAAAATCGGGCATCCATCGGCTTATCACCGCGCTTGAAGAACGCGGCTTTATCCGCCGCCTTCCCCACCGCGCACGGGCGCTGGAAATCCTCAAACTGCCGGAATCGGTCGGCCAGGGTTTTGGCGGCGGTGCCGGGCGCGGTTTTTCACCCAGCGTGATCGAGGGCAGCCTCGGGCGCGTGCGCAAGGAAGACGATGGGGTTCCCTCGCCCGCGAATGTTGCGGTTCCGGTCATGGGTCGCATTGCCGCAGGCGTACCCATCGAGGCCATCCAGCACGCCGACCGGACCATCGAGGTACCGCCGGAATTGCTGACGCCGGGTGAACATTTCGCGCTGGAGGTCAAGGGCGACTCGATGATCGAGGCCGGTATCCTCGAAGGTGACGTCGTGATCATCCGGCGCGGCGAGAGCGCGAATTCGGGCGAGATCGTCGTGGCCCTGGTCGATCGCGAGGAAGCCACCCTGAAGCGGTTGCGCCGGCGCGGCGACTCCGTTGCTCTTGAAGCCGCCAATCCGGCCTATGAGACGCGCATCTTCGGTCCCGACAGGGTGGATGTGCAGGGCACGCTCGTCGGTCTGATCCGCGTCTACTAATTCTCCGTTTTCTGACGATTTCCAGGCCCGGCTTCGCTCGCGTAAGCGTTGCTGTCACCCGGCGCAGAGGGATCGGCCTTGCGGATTTTCCTGCGCGTGTGCGACCAGGGGCGCGAGCCGCGTTGTTCTGCGACCGTCGTGATCCGGACTGATTGTCCCTCCAGATAAAGGGCGTGTGCGCCCTGCTCGAGAATGTCGATCACGTCGACCGTGACGCGTGTCTTGCTGCACGATCTGCCGACAGGCAAACGCGAAATCACGATGTCGGCCCGGGCGCATTCTTCGTCCAGCGCGGCGGGATGACGGACAAATGCGACCTGCTTGCCCCTGACCGATGCGACACAAGCCAGTTCATCGCAACGAAAGCCACCCTTCTTGAGGACAGCGCCGGGATCTCGCGGGTCGCCATCGGCCTTAAGCCATTGCGTCAGGCTGTAGCTGTTCCTGGTGCCGCCGGAAAAGGCGAACCTGTCGGCGTCGGTTCGGACGGCAACGATTTTTCCCTCACGTCCGATCAGTATGTCGGGTCTGGGCAGGTTGCCCAGGGTGAGCAGTCCGATTGTCGCGATTGCGAGACCAGCAAGACGCCAGGTACCGCGCCAAAGACACAGCCACAAGCCTCCCGCGACAAGGGCAAGCAGGGACAGAAGCGGCATCGTGGCGACTTCGATTGTGGCGCCGTCCCAACGCGATACGCTCGCCGCGATATCGAGGACATGATCAATGCCCCAGGTCATGACATGAAGCGGCAATGCTTCCAGGCCGAACGGCATCAGAATGAGGACGAAGAGTGCCGCGGGCATCACGATAAGGCCGAAAACCGGCATCGTCGCCAGGTTTGCAAGCAGGCTGTACTGCGCGAGCTTGTGGAAATGAAAGGCGGCGAATGGTGCTACTGCAACACTCGCCACCAGCGTTGTGAACGCAATGCCGACGAGATACCAGAACGACTTCCGAAGGGCCCATTGCAAGCGCGTTGCTGGCGGTGCGCTCCAGCCTGTGCGTTCAACTCTTTCGTAGACGGCGACGAGTGCGGTCACTGCGGCGAATGACATCTGGAACGAGACGTCGAGCAGACTCTCGGGAAACGCGATGAGAATAATCATGGCAGCGACCGCGACATTGCGCAGTGTCAGTGCCGGGCGGTCGATCAGGATCGCCGTGAAGACGATTGCGGCCATCAGGAAGGCGCGCTGGGTCGCAATCGATGCTCCTGACAGCGCGAGGTAGAATGCGGCGCCGATGAGCGCAACGACCGCAGCCCACTTCTTGATCGGGTACCGCAACGCAATGGCAGGAAATGCAGCCGCGCACGCCCGCACGAGAAAATACAGCGCGCCCGCCATCAAGGCCATGTGCAGACCGGAGATCGCCAGCATGTGCGCCAGCCCTGAATCTCTTAAAGACTGAAGAACGTCTTTGGGGATGCGGCCGCGCTCCCCGGTGACAAGGGCGGCGGCGACCGCGCCAGTCTGGCCGGGAACAGCGGATGTGATGCGGCCCTCCACCGCGTGGCGCAGCCGGTCGATGGCGGACTTGATCCGGAGTAGGACCGGCGGCTCGGGTGAGGTGTGGAGGGTTTTGGGCGGGGTGAATGCAAATCCCACCGCGCCGAGCCCCGCATAGTAGGCCTTGCGTGCAAAGTCGAAGCCGCCCGGCATAACCGGATCCGGAACCGGGTTGAGCCGCGCCCGGACCTCAACTGCCGTACCTGTCTCGGGAACCTGATCGAAACGACTAACGACGCGCACGCGTGTCGGAAATGCGCCGTCGACGCGCGGTACTTCATACACACGCAGCGTGATACGCGCACCGCGTGGCAATTGCGCCTCGGTGCGCTCGACCCAGCCGCGCACGGTCAGGGTGCGCGTCTTCTCAAGCGCGGGTTGTGCGACCAGTGCGGTTCTGAGCTTGGCATCCGCGAAGCCGAGCGCCACAACCAGCGCTGCGGCGGAGAAGACCCAGACAAGTCTGGTTTTCAGCGCCATGACGCAGAGGCTTGCTGTAGCGGCTACGACGCCGATCACCGTCAAGGCGCCGGGCTCGTGGTCGAACGCGAAGTAAAGGCCGATGCCGGTGCCGAACAGAACCGGCAGCCACAGGAACCAGCGGTCGGCCTCCTCTTCCAGCGTGGCCGCAAACCAGGCGGCGCTGCGCGCCACAGGTCCTGGTCTGTTGCGCGCGTTTCCAGTATCGGCCGACCGCCGCATCACTCCGTCCCGTTCGAACCGTCTGCGCACTTAACGCAGGCCCCGCACCTATGCTACATGGGCGCGCGGCAAAGCCCGAACCTTTTTCGCGGGCGGCATCCCCAGCCGCCAGGTGCGTTCGGCGAAGATTTTCTGAAAGGACACGGGAGCAGTGCGATGACGAAAGGCGTGGTGACCCGGTTTGCCCCCTCGCCCACCGGCTTTCTGCATATTGGCGGTGCGCGGACGGCGCTCTTCAACTGGCTCTACGCCAGGGGCAGAGGCGGCCGGATGCTGCTGCGCATCGAGGATACGGATCGCAAGCGTTCGACCAAGGAGGCCATCGACGCAATCCTCGACGGGATGCGGTGGCTCGGCCTCGAGTGGGACGATGAGCCGGTCTATCAGCACACGCGCGTTTCCCGGCATCAGGAGGTGGTTTCCGAGCTTCTGGAAAAGGGGTTGGCCTACAGGTGCTACGCAACACCGGAAGAACTGGAAGAGATGCGCAACGAGGCGCATGCGGAGGGACGTACGGCTGTCTATAACGGCTTGTGGCGTGACCGCGACCCTGCCGACGCGCCCGCCAGCGTCGAACCGGCGGTCCGCTTCAAGGGTCCGAAAGACGGCGAGACGGTCATCGACGATCAGGTGATGGGGACGATTACCGTTGCGAACAAGGATCTTGACGATCTGATCATTCAGCGCAGCGACGGAACACCGACCTACAATCTTGCCGTTGTCGTCGACGACCACGATATGGGGGTGACCCACGCCATACGCGGCGCCGATCACCTGACGAATGCCAGCCGCCAGGCGCAGATTTACGAGGCTCTGGGATGGGAGGCACCGGTGTTCGCCCATGTCCCGCTCATTCACGGGCCGGACGGCGCGAAGCTCTCCAAGCGGCACGGGGCGCTGAGCGTGCAGGCCTACCGCACCATGGGCTACCTGCCGGAGGCCTTGCGCAACTATCTGGTCCGGCTTGGCTGGAGCCACGGTGACGATGAGATCTTTTCGACAGATCAGATGATCGAATGGTTCGATCTGCCCCAGATCGGCCGTTCTCCCGCACGCTTCGACTTCGACAAGCTTGAAAATCTCAACGCGCATTATATCCGTCAGGGTGATGATCAGGCGCTGGCTGATTGCGCGCGGGCCTTGGTTGGGGAACTGAGCTCCGGGGAGTGCCCGCCGAACGCCGAAAATGACGAAGCGTGGGAGAAACTGGTCACGGCAATGCCCGGTCTGAAAGAGCGAGCGAAGACCGTCGCCGACATCCTCAATAGCGGGCGGTTTGTGTTCGTCGCCCGACCTCTGGATTTTGACGACAAGGCCAAGGCACTGCTCGACGCGGACGGACGCGCCGTAATCCAGGGGCTTGTGGACCCATTGAGCGCGATCGACGTCTGGTCCGTGGAAAATATCGAGAATGCCGTGCGCCAGTATGCGGAACGCGCGGATCTCAAACTTGGCAAGATCGCACAACCCTTGCGTGCGGCACTGACGGGACGCACCGTATCTCCCGGCATATTCGACGTCGTGTTCGCGCTCGGGAAGGATGAGGCAATTGCCCGGATTGTGGATCAGGCGGGCTGAAAAACCTCGGAAAAACGGCCATTTATCCACGATTCTGCACAAAAAACAGGCGAATGGCAGATGCGTCCTTTGACGACCTTGCCCAGCCACCGGAAATCGACTAGGCAATGGGGTAAGTCTTCAATTGAAAAATGTAGCTGACCCCGAAGAGATACTTGCAAACGTGCTCCGACGGGCCAGGCGATGGAGGTCTGCATGAGCACAGCGGGCGATACCCAAGGACTTGCCCCTTCGAAAGACAATCAGAAATCGGCCAAACTGTCGCTGGATGGCAAGGATTTCGACCTGCCGGTCTATGAGGGAACGGTCGGGCCCGATGTCATCGACATCACCCGGCTCTATGGCGATACCGGCAATTTCACCTACGATCCGGGCTTCACGTCAACCGCCAGCTGCGAATCCAAGATCACCTATATCGATGGCGAAAAGGGCCTTTTGCTGTATCGCGGATACCCGATTGCCGAGCTCGCCGAAAACGGTAATTTCCTTGAGACCTGCCATCTGCTTCTTTACGGCGAGTTGCCGACCAAGGCCCAGCAGGAGGACTTCAACGAGCGCGTAACCATGCACACCATGGTGCATGAGCAGATGACGCGATTCTTCACCGGCTTCCGGCGTGACGCCCATCCCATGGCGATTATGGTCGGTGTCGTCGGTGCGCTGTCAGCCTTCTACCACGACTCCACGGACATCAACGATCCCGTGCAGCGCGATATCGCAGCCATTCGAATGATCGCCAAGATGCCGACGATCGCGGCCATGGCCTACAAATATTCGGTCGGCCAGCCCTTCATGTATCCGCGCAATGATCTGGATTATGCGGCAAACTTCCTGCACATGTGCTTCGGCGTGCCATGCGACAGGTATGAACCCGACTCCGTGTTTGCGGAAGCCATGGACAATATCTTCATCCTGCATGCGGACCACGAGCAGAACGCTTCGACGTCGACGGTTCGTCTTGCCGGATCGTCCGGCGCCAATCCGTTCGGCTGTATCAGCGCGGGCATTGCGTGCCTGTGGGGGCCGGCCCATGGCGGCGCCAACGAGGCTGCCCTGCGGATGCTGGAAGAGATCGGCAGCGCCGACAGAATTCCGGAGTTCATCAAGCGTGCAAAGGACAAGGACGATCCGTTCCGCCTCATGGGTTTCGGACACCGGGTCTACAAGAATTACGACCCGCGCGCGAAAATCATGCAGAAGAACTGTCACGAAGTCCTGCAGGCAATCGGCGCCGACAGGGACCCGACGCTCAAGGTGGCTCTGGAACTGGAGAAGATCGCACTGGAAGACGAATATTTCGTCGACAGAAAGCTCTATCCGAACATCGATTTCTATTCCGGCATCACACTGCGTGCGCTTGGGTTCCCAACGTCGATGTTCACAGTGCTTTTCGCCGTCGCCCGAACCGTCGGCTGGATTGCCCAGTGGAAGGAAATGATCGAGGATCCGGAGCAGCGTATCGGACGGCCCCGCCAGCTCTATACCGGACCGGACGAGCGCCCATACGTCCCCATGAAGGATCGCGGTTAGCGCAAATCCTTAATCTGCAGTCCGGACCGCCGGTACCAGATCGAGCACGATGCGCGCGGCGCGCGTGCTCGGCGTGCCGGACGGCAGGCGCATATTTTCATCCAGGCCCTTGAGAGCTTCGATCTGTCGTTTGAATTCGGGGCTGCTCTTGTCGAGCAGCGGAAGCAAGGCGCCGGAAAGATTGTCGGCGTTGCATGCTCCGTGAACATATTCGGGAAAGATATTCTCGCCCAGCACGAGGTTCGGCAGGACGATGGAATGCGCCTTGAGCATCCACATGAACATGGCGACGACTGCCTCCATGCGATAGGCAACGACCATGGGTGTCTGGGCAAGCGCGAGTTCGAGCGTAACCGTTCCCGAAGCGGCAAGAGCGGCATCTGCGGCGCGAAAGGCCGTGAACCTGTCCTCCCTGCCCGTTACGATGTGGGGCTTGATGGGCCAGTCCTGCAGATGCCGTTCGATCAGATGTTCGATTCCCGGCGCGGCGGGTATCACCACCTGAGCCTCGTTCTTGGCGGACAGGATGCGGGCGATGGTTTTGCCGAAAACGCCCATCAGGCGGTTGACTTCCGTCGCCCGGCTGCCGGGCAGGACTGCAATCAGCGGTTGATCGGCCTTTACGCCGAGTTTTCTTCGAAACGCCTTGCCGTCCCGGCTCCTGATCCATTCCAGCCGCTCTATGAGCGGGTGGCCGATATAGGTGCAGTCCGGGCCACCCAGGCGCAGGTGCGCTTCGGGTTCGAACGGCAGAATGGCCAGGACGTGATCGATATATCTGCGCATTCGCCGCGCTCTGCCGGGCCGCCACGCCCATACGCTCGGCGACACATAGTCGATGACCGGCAGGTCCGGCAGGCGCCGGCGCACCCGCTTGGCGACCGCGTGGGTAAACTCCGGACTGTCAAGGATGACGAGCGCGTCGGGCCGCATGGCGACCGCAGCATCGACCGTCTCGTGCACCCGGCGGATCAGCGTCGGCAGTCGCCGGAGAATGGCAGCCGGTCCCATGACCGCGATTTCAGAGAGTGCAAAAAGAGACTTGCATCCTTGCGCCTCCATCGCTTCGCCGCCTACGCCGGAGAGCGAAAGCGGCCTGGCCGACATCTCGTGAAGGGCCTCGATGAGGTGCCCGCCGAGCTGGTCACCGGAGTGCTCCCCGGCGACCATGAAAAGGCGCAACGGTTCCTGATCCGTCGTCATTCGGAATCGACGGCATCCGTGTCGATACCGATCACGAACAGCCCGGCGGCATCGGCGGCGGCGACAAACGCGTCGCGGTTGATGATGAGAACGTCATTCGCGGCGATGGCGATCCCTGCAAGACCGGCATCGGCGGCGCGTGAGACGGTCTCCGGTCCGACGGTGGGAAGGTCGATCCGGCGCTCCTGACCGGGCTTAGCGCATTTGATCAATACTCCCGAACGCCGGCCACGCTTCCACCACCTGTTCAGATCCTTGCACCGCTCCAGCATGCGGTCGGTCCCTTCCGCCGCCTCGACGGCCAGCACATACCGGTTGGCAACAACCGCGGCTTGACCGACATCAAGCGCGCCCAGAGCTCTGATCACCTTCAAGCCGACGGAGATATCGGTCTTGTCGGACTTACCGGGTTTCTTCCTGGTGAAAATCTCCGGCCCGGCTAGCAATTCGGGGGCAATTTCGTGCGCGCCTACCACGGTGAATCCTTTGCTTTCGAAGAAGCGTATTATACCGGTCAGGACCGAATTGTCGCCGCCCACTGTCCAACCGAACAGCGACGGCAGATTGATCAAGGCTCCGAAATCTATACGCAAATCCTTAAAACGCGGCCTTCTCACCGCGCCGACGATGACCAGTTCCCGGCAGTTTTTCGCCCGTGCCACCGACAGAATCCTGCCGATATGACCGAAGTTTATCCAGTCGTGGGGAAACGCCTCGATCGCATCATCCGCGGCGCCGGAAATTCCGAAAATGTGCAACGGTCTGCCTGCTGCCTGTGCGGCCCGGGCCACGGCGATCGGCATATCGCCGCCGCCGGCGATGATACTGAGCCCCGTGCGCTGTGCGTGTTGTGACGTGGCCATGGCAGCCCCCGAAGCGAGGATTGAAATCTCAGGCCGTATCCTGTTTCGGCACCGACAGAGATCGCGACGACTCGGCGCGGATAAATTCGAGAATGCTCGTTATATGCTCGTCGTCCGGAAACGCCTTTTCAACCGCCTCGACACGTTCGACGAGCGTTCCTTCTTCCGCGAACAGGTTGTCGTAGGCTTCCCGGAGGTTCCGGAGTTGCTCCCGGTCGAACCCGCGGCGTTTGATGCCGATCACGTTAAGCCCTTTCAGGGACGCGCGGGGACCGACTACCATACCGTATGGAATGACGTCGTTCTCGACACCCGACATGCCGCCGATAAAGGCATGATCGCCAATGCGAACGAATTGATGGACGGCGGACAGACCGCCAAGAATGGCGTAATCGCCAACGACACAATGTCCGGCCAACGTGGCGCCGTTCGCGAGGATGACGTGACTGCCGATCACGCAGTCATGCGCCACGTGAGACTGGGCCATGAACAGGCAGTCGGAACCAACCCGCGTTACGAGCCCTCCGCCCTCGGTGCCCGGGTTCATGGTGACATATTCGCGAATTCGGTTGTTGTCGCCGATGACCAGTTCGCTCTTCTCACCGCCGTATTTCATGTCCTGGGGGATATGCCCCAAAGACGCGAAGGGAAAGACCTCACATTTGGCGCCGAGGGTCGTCTGTCCCTCGATCACGACGTGGGAATGGAGTTTGCAATCGTCTCCGAGCGTGACGTCAGGACCGATGACACAAAACGGCCCGACCTCAACACCAGACCCCAAGTTTGCCTTGGGGTCGACAACGGAACTCGAATGTATGTTGGTCATGGAGGGGGTCGCGTTACTCTTCGGTTTCCACAATCATGGCGCTGATCTCGGATTCCGCCACCACCCGTCCATCGACTTTGGCTTGGCCCCTGAACCGCCAGACACGCCCGCGGTTCCGAATTTTCTCCATATGATAGTGGACCGTATCGCCCGGCATCACCGGCCGGCGAAAGCGCGCCTTGTCGATGCCCATGAAGTAAACCAGATTGGGTTCGTAGTTTTCCTCCAGATTGGCCACGCAGAGTGCGCCTGCCGTTTGCGCCATGCCCTCGATCAGCAACACCCCCGGCATGACGGGATGTGAGGGAAAGTGACCCTGGAAGAACTGCTCGTTATAGGTGACGTTCTTGATGCCGACCGCCGAACGGTCGCCGTCCATCTCGATGATCCTGTCGACCAGCAGGAACGGATACCTGTGCGGCAGGAGCTTCATGATCTGCGCGATGTCGATACTTTTGCTCTTTTCTGATGAGCCTCGTGAATCGTTCATTTCCCGCGCTCCATCCTCTCATACATTCCGTTCAATGCTCTGTTGTGGCTATGAGCGGCCGCCTTTCCGCCGGGCGGCAATGCGTTCCTGGGTAATCCGTTGCACAGTCGCTATCTCTCGGAACCACTCCGACAATGGCTTGGCCGGCGTACCGCCCCATTTCGCACCCGGGGGGACGTCGGACCGTACACTGCTTGTTGCCGCGATCTGCGCGCCGGAACCAACCTTCACGTGGCCACTAATTCCTACTTTACCGCCAAGCACAACGCCATCGCCCAACTCTACCGAACCTGAAATACCGACATGGGAGACGATGACGCACATGCGCCCGATCACAACGTTGTGCCCGATTTGAACCAGATTATCAATTTTTGTTCCAGCGCCAATGATGGTGTCCCTGAGCGCGCCACGATCGACTGTCGAGTTGCTTCCAATTTCGACATCATCCTCAATGATCACCCGACCGATTTGCGGAACCTTGAGGTGTCCCCCGGGGCCCATGGCGAAGCCGAACCCGTCATGCCCGATCCGAACGCCGCCATGCAGTATGACACCGTTTCCGACAAGCGCATTTGTCAGTGAAACGCCCGGACCGATGTAACAGTCCCGTCCGACATGAACGCGATACCCAACCTGCGCTCCCGACGCAATCACGCTGCCTGCACCAACATACGCCTCAGGCCCGACGATTGCATTGGGCTCTATGACAGCGCCCTCTTCCACTTCGGCAGTGACGTGAACACCGTTGACGAAATCCTTGGCTCCGGATCCCACCGAGATCGGCTTGAGTGCGTCCGGATAAAACATGGCTAACGCGAGAGCAAAAGAGCGATAGGGCTGCTCGGTCAGCAAGGCTGATGTCTGATCGGGGGTGCGGTCCGCATATTGTTCCGCAACGAAACATGCGTCGGCGCCGGTCTTCAGAAATGTCTTGAGATACTTCTTGTTGTCAAAGAAGGAGAGGTGTCCGTCCGACGCGCTGTCCAGCGGCAGTACGTCCCGGATTTCCAGTGCAAGATCCGCATTCGGGCCCGGCTGCGCTTCCGACCTTTCAACGATCTCGCCAAGGGCAAACGGCCCCAATCGCTCATAAAATCCGGGATGTTCCATGGCGCGTATTCTCCGTCCGTCGCCAATGACAATCAATGGCCGGATATTCTGGCAGAATGGATTAGATGTTTAGCAGATCAGAAGCGAGCTGCGGCGCCAAAATGGAATATTTTTTCGTCATCATACGGCTCTGATGTCAACGCCTTTGCAACGTCTGCGCGCAGCGGCCCAAGCGGTGACTGCCAGATCAGGCTGACGCCGACCGACGTTCTGATCTTGCTGCTGTCGCCGACGACGGCTGGCGGTGTCGGGCCGAGATCCCCGGTTTCATAAAGCGTTGCGGCATCGAAGAAGGTTGCCGCCGAAATTCCGAACCGTTCGGGTACTTTTGGCAACGGGAAGCGCAATTCGAGCGTGCTTGCGGCGAATATCTTGCCGCCAAGGGCATCGTTATCGGTTCCGGGCGACAGATCGCGCGGTCCGATGCCCGATGTATCAAAGCCGCGGATCGTTTCAGAGCCTTTGAAAAACAAATCGAGAATTCGAACGTCCTGTCCGCCGTAACCGTCAATATATCCACCCTGAAGACGGCCCGCGAGAACGACTTTCTTGCGGATCGGATAGTAGCCGCGTGCATCACCGGTGGTGCGGATATATTTCACGTCGCCGCCGACACCCGCCAGATCCTGGCTAAGGTCGAAATAGAGGCCGCGCGAGGGATTCCGCGGATCATTGCGGGTGTCGTATATGAGACTGTAGCCAACCGACGAAACGAGCGTCTTGCCTTCCGCGTTCCGGATCGCAATGGACGCATCCCTTTGGACGTCGAAGATTTCCTGTTCGACAATCTGGTAGTTCGGGTTGAACGACCAGTTTTCATTGAGCGGTATGCCGAAACGGATCGTGCCGCCGGTGCTTTTTGAGCTGAACGAGGACTCGTCCTGCCGGTCGCGGCGCGTGTGAAACACGTCGAAACCGGCCGACATGTTCCGCCCCAGGAACCTTGGTTCGGTGAACGAGAAGTTTATGTTGACGTCGTCGAATCCACCCAGCAGCTTCAGCCGAACGAACTGCCCTCGCCCGAGCAGGTTGCGTTCTGACAAACTGACGTCGATCACAGGGCCGCTTGTGGTCGAATAACCGCCGCCAAGGGAGAGCTCGCCGGTCGGCTGTTCCTCCACCCTCACGAGCAGAATGATACGGTCGGGCGCACTGCCCGGCTCGTTGGTGATCGTGACCTTCTTGAAGAATCCAAGGCGCTGGAGACGCCGCCGGGCCGCATCGACCAGCAACCGATTGTAGGCGTCGCCTTCCGCCAGACGAAACTCGCGGCGGATGACCTTGTCGAGTGTCCGGACGTTGCCGGCGATATCAATACGCTCGATGTAGACGCGCGGACCTTCTTCAATGACATAGGTGATTGAAATAATACGGGCTACGGGATCACGGTCGACTCTTGGGCGAACCCTGGCGAACGCATATCCGAGCGCCGCGGTCTCGAGTGTCATTTTCTCGAGCGTCAGGTCGACCTTGGATGCGTCGTAGATCTTTCCCGGTTTGGTTTCGATCTTGTCCCTGAGCGCTTCGGTGTTGAGGGACGCCAGCGTGGTTTCGATATCGATCGTCCCGAAACGGTACTGTTCACCTTCATCGATTGTGAAATTGATGAAGAACCCCCGGCCCGCAGGATCGAGGTCGGCCGTTGCCGAGATGATTCGCGCATCGGCATAGCCGTTCTTGAGGTAATACTGGCGCAACAGTTCGCGATCGAGATTAAGCCGGTCGGGATCGTAGATATTCGTTGGCTTCAGGAAGCTCAAAAGCCCCGTTTCGGTTGTCGTTACGACTTCCCGCAGAGTCGAATCCGTGAAGGATTCGTTGCCAACGAAACTGATGCTTTCGACGGTCGTTTTTGGTCCTTCGGAGATTTCGAAAACGAGATCGACCCGGTTGTGCTCGCGCTTGATGATTTTCGGTTCGACCTGGACCGCGAAGCGCCCACCCCGGCGGTAAACGTCAAGAATGCGCTGAACGTCGGCCTGGACGCGCGCCCGGGTAAACACGGAGCGTGATTTCGATTGAACCTCTGCCGCAAGCGTGTCGTCCTTGACCTCGCGGTTTCCCTCGAACGCGACCTGGTTCACGATCGGGTTTTCAACCACACGAACGACGACGGTGCTGCCTTTTCGCATGATCTTGACGTCCGAAAACAGCCCGGTCGCGAATAGCGATTTGAGAGAATCATTCACTTTCGCGGGATCGTAACGGCTTCCCGGAGAGAACTGCAGATAAGAGCGCACCGTCTCAGGCTCGACACGGCGGTTGCCCTCGATCTGAATGGTGCGGATGACGGCCCCTTGGGCGTGCACAACGGTTCCGCTAAGCACTACGCCAAGCGTCGCCATAAACGGAATAGCGGCGAATAGCACCAGTGCGGCGGCTATGCCCCTTGCCCCTCGCTTTAGTACGCGCATTCTTATTGTTTTTCCCCTGCTACGCCGTACCCCACGGACGCGATGCGAAACGAGCGTCAGAAGGACATTCCTTTGTGGCCGTTTTTTGTTCGTTTTTCTCAACCAGGGCAAGTGGTTTCCCGCCCGATCAAGTACCCCGTTTTCGTGCCGCTAAATCTACAGTGAAGTAAAGTGAATCACATCGTTCCAAGTAACAAAGATCATTAGCATAAGCACAAGAGCCAAGCCAATCCTAAAGCCTATTTCCTGGCTGCGTTCACTGAGCGGACGTCCCCTCACCGCCTCAATGGAATAGAACAGCAAATGCCCGCCATCCAGCATCGGAATGGGGAAAAGGTTAATAAGGCCGATGCTGATGGAAAGAACCGCCGTAATGTTGACGAACTGAATGACTCCCAGGGATGCCGCCTGACCAGCCACCGCGGCAATCCGAGCTGGTCCGCCCAATTGATCAGCGCTTTCTTGACCTTGGGCGAATTTGTAAAGGAAAACCATGGTGCGGGCGATTACAAAATACGTCTCTTTCGTGCCCAGCCAGGCAGACGTCAGCGGGTCATGTTTGGTGACAAAATAGTCCTCCGGCGAATCGCTGCCGTGGATGCCGAGCAATCCGCGACGCACCTTTCCAAACGGCCCGCTCGTTTCCTCTGTTCGTGGCGTGGGTGTCAATGTGATCTTCGATCCATTACGATCGACGATCATGTCGAGCCTTTGACCGCCACTGATGCTGACGATACGCCGCATTTCACTAAATGTTTCAATGGGTTCACCGTCAATGCTGATAATTCGGTCGCCCTTTTCAAAGCCCGCTTCCGACGCCGCGCTGTCCGGCTGAACCTTATCGACGATCGGCAGGGTGTGGTGCTGGCCGACGAAGGTAAACATGCAGGTAAAAATCGCGATTGCCAGCAGAAAATTCGCAATCGGACCTGCCGCCACGACAGCTGCGCGCTGACCAAGTGGTTTCAGGTGGAACGCACCCTTGCGTTCTTCTTCGCTGAGTTCACGCATACCTTCGTGGTCGGGCGTGCTTGCTACGCTCTCGTCACCGAGAAACTTCACGTATCCGCCTAACGGAATCCATGAAAAGCGCCATCTGGTTCCTTTTCGGTCGTAGAAACCGAATATCTCGGGTCCAAAGCCGATAGAAAAGACGCGAACCGTGACGTTGCACCAGCGCGCAACCAGAAAATGGCCGAGCTCGTGAACAAACACGATTATGGTCAAAAGCAGCAGGAAGGGCGGCACATAGAACAAAACACCGCTGCCGAACCCCGTCAGTGTGGAAATCAGGTCCATTGACCACTGCCTCCTATTCGAATCTCTCGACGACGCAACGCGACATTAGCTCTTATCCGAGAGCAACGATTGTGCCAACCCGCGACTCACCTCGTCGAGCAAAAACACGTCATCGAGTGTGTCCGGTTTTGAGATGCCGTCTCGCATCGCCGCGTCGATCGTGTCCATGACAAGCGCGGTTATTGCCGGAAACCCTATCTTACCTTCAAGAAAGGCTTCAACCGCGATTTCGTTTGCCGCGTTGAGAACCGTCGTTGTCCCGTTATCGGCCTGCATCGCATCCTGCGTCAGGCTCAGGGCCGGAAAACGCTCCTTGTCGGGCGATTCGAATTCAAGAGAGCCGATTTTCGCCAGGTCGAGCCGCTCGGTCGGTGCCCACATGCGCTCAGGCCAGGCAAGCGAATATGCGATAGGCGTCCGCATGTCCGGTGAGCTCATCTGCGCAAGAACCGAGCCGTCGGCATATTCAACGAGGCAATGGACGATCGACTGCGGGTGGATGACGACATCGAGCTGGCCGGCCTCCACCGGGAACAGATGGAACGCTTCGATCAACTCAAGCCCCTTGTTCATCAGGGTAGCGGAGTCGATCGTCAGTTTTTTGCCCATGGACCAGGTCGGGTGTTTCAGCGCGTCCTGCGGCGTCGCGGTCTTCATCTGTTCGTGCGTCCAGGTGCGGAACGGGCCTCCCGACGCGGTAAGCGAAATCTTTTCGATCGTGTCCGAGATACCCGGATCGATTGCCTGAAACGCCGCCGAGTGCTCGGAATCGACCGGCAGCAGCTGTGTGCCGGAACGGCTGACCGCTTTCATGAACAGGTCACCGGCCGAAACCAGACATTCCTTGTTGGCGAGCGCCAAACACCGCCCCTGCTCTACCGCCTTCAATGTCGGCCGCAGCCCGGCGCATCCCATTATGGCGGCCATCGTCCAGTCCGCAGGCCGCTCCGCGGCTTCCACGAGAGCGTCGGGTCCGGCCGCGGCCTCGACGTTCGTTCCGGAAAGAGCCGCCTTGAGATCCTGATAACCGTCGGGGTCGCCCAGCACCGCCAGATCGGCATCGTGTTCGATCGCCTGCCGGGCAAGCTGATCGGCATTGTTCAGCGCGGTCAGGGCGACGACGTCGTAGCGCTGCGGGTCGCGGCCGATCAGGTCGAGCGTCGAGCACCCGATCGAACCGGTCGCCCCCAGAATGGAAATCCGGCGGGGCGTTTGAGCCGCCACTGATGTCGCAACCGCGGTTGCAGGTTCCATGTGCACTATTCCGTTATTCGCGTTCTTTGCCGATGCAATGCCCGATGCCGCGGCTATGGCCAAATTAAAATTGCTTGAGAAAGCGCAACTGTATCACGTATCGCCGCAAGACACCCGGCGGCCAGTGCAGCGCCCATGAGGCCGTCGACCCGGTCAAGCAGCCCGCCGTGGCCGGGAAGCAGCTGGCCGGAGTCTTTGACGTTGAATTTCCGCTTTATGGCGGACTCCGCCAAATCTCCGATCTGGCTTGCAAGCGACAGGCTGGCGCCCGTCAGGGTGACGCCGATTGCCGACGTTCCACCGAGCCAAAGTGCAAACGCGTAGGCCAGAATGGTCGGCAGCACAATTCCGCCGGCAAACCCAGACCAGGTTTTGCCGGGCGAAATGGCCGGGGCCAGCTTTGGCCCGCCCAGGGTGCGTCCGACAAAATAGGCGGCGGTGTCCGTCGCAGCCACGATAGCGAGCAGGAAGAAGACCGCCGCCACGCCAAATGAAGGGTCGGATCGAAAGACCACCAGCAGCCAGCATGGCAGTCCGATATAGACAATGCCCAGAAGGGACCAGATACGATGTTGCGGTTCAGACGCCAGGAAAGGCGCCACGATGCAGCCGGCGGCGAGAGCCAGCGCGGGGAGCCATGATCCAGGCTGGGCCGCGCCAAGAAGGCAGGCAACTACCGTACAGGCGGCATGGACGAAGAAGACGGCGTCCCACGTGCGCCCGCGGACCAGCCGTCCCCATTCCCACGCGAGGATGATGGCCCCCGCCGAAACCATCAGGGCAAACGGCCACAGGCCGGCAAATGTCAGAATTGCGACGACAAACGCCAAAACGATTGCGGAGCCCAGGCGCTGAACCAATTCACTCTGGGAGTCTGCTGGATTGTGTTTTTGCGACGGCGACGCGTTGTTCACGCTGTGGACCTCGCCTGCAAACCGCCGAACCGGCGTTCACGCGCCCGAAAGGTCGCGATCGCCTCCTCAAGGGTCGATCGCGTGAAATCGGGCCAGTATTCGTCGACGAACACGAATTCCGCATAAGCGCACTGCCACAGCAGAAAATTCGACAGGCGCTGTTCCCCGCTGGTGCGGATGAGCAGATCGGGATCCGGCAGGCCGGAGGTGTCGAGATAGGCATCGAACATTTCCGGACAGATATCCGCGCTGTCGAGCGTTCCTCCCTTTACCTGTTCGGCGATGCGTTGTGCGGCGCGCGCGATTTCGTCCCGTGAGCCATAGTTGAACGCGACGGTGAGTTGCAGGCCGTCATTCTTTTCCGTCAGGGCAACCGCATCTTCAATCAGCCGGATGATGTCGCCCTCGATGCCGCTGCGTTTGCCGATGACGCGGATCCGCACGCCGTGTTTGTGCAGGTCTGCGAGGTCCGTGCGAATGAACCGCCGCAGAAGCATCATGAGGTCGCGGATTTCCGATTGCGGCCTCGACCAGTTTTCCGACGAAAAGCTAAAGAGTGTGAGATACGGAAGCCCGATCTCGATTGCAGCGCGGACAACCGCGCGCACGCTTTCAACACCGTGCCTGTGGCCTTCCGACCGGCTCAGCTCGCGCTCCGCGGCCCAACGCCCGTTGCCATCCATGATTATGGCGACATGCTGAGGCATGTCGTCGTGGGCGGCAGGTTGCCCGACAGTCTGGTCTGGCATGGTCACGGGAGAGTGTGCCTCGCTGCTTCAGGCTGACGGTCGTCTGCCTTTGCCGGTCTTCAAATCAGACCTGCATGATTTCTTCTTCCTTGGCCGAGAGGGCTTCATCGATATTCTGGATGGTCGAGTCGGTGATTTCCTGAACCTCAGTGCCATGTGTGTGCTGCTCGTCCTGGCCAATCTCCCCGGCCTTTTCCTGCCGCTTGAGCTGTTCCATTCCGTCGCGGCGCACATTTCGCACGGCCACCCGCGCCTGTTCGGCATATTTGGCAGCCTGTTTCGCCAACTCCTGCCGGCGCTCCTCGTTCAGTTCCGGTATCGGTATACGCAAGACCTGGCCTTCGCCGATTGGATTGAGTCCGAGCCCGGATTCTCGGATCGCCTTGTCCACGGCATCGACCTGAGACTTGTCCCATACCTGGACGCTGATGGTGCGTGGTTCGGGAACGGTGATGGTCGCGAGCTGATTGAGCGGCATCGGTGTGCCATACGCGTCGACCGTGACCGGATCCAGAAGGCTGGCGTTCGCGCGCCCGGTCCGCAAACTGCCGAACTCCTGCTTCAACACATTAAACGCGCCATCCATGCGCCGCTGCAAGTCTTTCAGATCGAATTTTGACATCGTCTCACTCCCACAAATCGCGGCCGCCCCCAATCAACAGGCAATCGGGCCGCACGGAGCCTCCGGCTGGACGGTTCCCTACGATAGGTATACGGCGGGACAAAGCCAAACAAAGAGTTTCGGGCCGATCCCTCCGCAGATGGCGTCACAATTCCGTTTCCCCCCGACAACGCGTCGTCCAGTTGGAGAACTGATCGCCAATTATGGGAATTACGACACCAACGGCAAGAGCGATCGATCCCTAAGACGCGGAATGGACAGGAAAAGTCTACTCTAGCTGCCTGCAGCCGCCGCTGCGACCTCGGCGGCAAAATCGTCTTCCTCCTTCTCGACGCCTTCTCCCAGCGCGAAGCGTGCAAAGCCGACGATCTTCACCGGCGCACCGACCTCGCCTTCCGCCGCCTTGACGGCATCGCGAACCTTGCTTTCGCCGTCGATGACGTAAAGCTGGGACATCAGCGCCACTTCCTCGTAGAATTTACGAAGCCGGCCTTCGACCATCTTTTCAATAATGTTCTCGGGCTTGCCCGATTCCCGTGCCTGTTCGCTCAATACCGCGCGCTCACGCTCAATCACTCCGGGATCGATATCCTCTTCGGTGACGGCGATCGGGTTGGCGGCGGCAACATGCATCGCGAGTTTACGCCCCAATTCGGCGAGTTTTTCGGTGTCGCCGCTCGACTCGAGGCCGACGAGAACGCCGATTTTGCCGAGTCCGGGTGCTGCCGCATTGTGCATGTAGTGGCCAATCGCGCCTTCGGAAACTTCGATGCGCTGGCAACGGCGAAGAACCATGTTTTCCCCGATGGTTCCGATCATCTCCTTGAGTTGTTCGGCAACCGACAGACCGCTATCGCCGTAGGGCACCGATTGCAGTTCATCGGCGTCGTCCGCCCTCAATGCAAGCTCGGCGATCGTCGAGACCATCTCCTGGAACTGTTCGTTGCGCGCAACGAAGTCGGTTTCGGAGTTTACCTCGACCAGCGCACCGGTCGTCCCGTCGCTTGCAATGCCGACGAGACCTTCCGCAGCCACACGCCCGGCCTTTTTCGCCGCACTCGCCAGTCCCTTGGTCCTGAGCCAGTCGACGGCGGCTTCCATGTCGCCGTCATTTTCGTTCAGTGCCGTCTTGCAATCCATCATCCCTGCGCCGGTCTTGTCGCGCAGTTCCTTCACCATCGCTGCTGTAATGGTCGCCATATCGGTCATCCCATGGAATCAGGTTGTTGGTTATGTGTGCACGCACACGCGACAAACAAACCCGGTTTGTTACTTTTTCGCCAATTCCTTGGCCTGCTTCACCCAGTCATCCCGCTCTATGCGGCCCTTCAGGTTCAGCGCTTCGTCAATCTCTGAGATCTCCGCTTTCTTGAGACCGCCGATCTGCCGGTAATGGAAAATGCCGAAGTCATTGAGGCTTTTTTCCAGAACCGGGCCAACGCCGGTGAGCGCCTTGAGATCATCAGCCTCGCCGTCCGGTTTCTTGAGACGTTCAAAACCCTCAGCCTTGGCTTTCGCCTCCTTGGCTGGGGCCTTCTCTTTGTCCGCGGCCTTTTCGTCAGCAGCAGCCTTGTCGGCCTGCGCTTTCTTATCATCGGCCGCCTTGGTATCCTCGGCCTTGTCTTTCTTTTTCGCTTCCGCCGGTTTCTTGTCGGCTTTCTTGTCTTCTGCGGTTTTAGCCTTGGTTTCCGCTTTCTCAGCTGCAGCGGGTTCCAGCGCTTCCTCCGCAGGCGGCGCCTCGGATTCGCCGATATCTATGCCAGCGCCACCCTGGGCCCTCTCGATTCCGTCAATGGCAGCCCGCGAAATCAGGTCGCAATAGAGCGAAATCGCGCGGCCCGCGTCGTCATTGCCGGGAATCGGGAAGTCGACCTCGTCCGGATCGCAGTTCGTATCTACGATTGCAATAACCGGAATTTTCAGCTTCCGGGCCTCCGCCACAGCGATCGACTCCTTGTTGGTGTCGATCACAAACAGGATGTCCGGCAGTCCGCCGATATCCTTGATGCCGCCGAGCGCCCGTTCGATCTTGTCGCGCTCCCTGGTGAGCTGGAGCAGTTCCTTTTTGGTGAGCCCCTGCCCCTCGCCGTCCAGCAGTTCCTCAAGCGTCCGGAGCCGTTTGATCGATTTCGAGATGGTCTGCCAGTTGGTCAGCGTGCCGCCGAGCCAGCGGTGGTTGATGAAATACTGCGCGCACTGGCTCGCGCCCTGCGCAATCGAATCCGATGCCTGGCGTTTGGTGCCGACAAACAGCAGCCGGCCGCCCCGGGCGATGGTGTCCGAAACCGTCACCAAAGCTTGGTGAAGTAGTGGAACCGTTTGCGCTAAATCTATGATATGTATGTTATTTCTGGCGCCAAAGATATACGGCGCCATCTTCGGATTCCAACGATGTGACTGATGTCCGAAATGCACGCCCGCTTCGAGCAGTTCGCGCATGTTGAATGTAGGCAGTGACATGACTGCGCTCCTTCTTCCGGTTGATCCTCCGCGAATGAGTTGAACGTCGTCAGTTTCCTGCGACGCACCGGAAAGTGGCAGTGCCCTGGCCGCCCGGTCTACACCGGAAGAAGAGCCTGCCGCTTGGCATTCGCGTGTGTGATGGGACGCCTTATAGGCACGAACTCAGGCGTTTGCAAGGGAGAGCACGTCTTTCCTGCGGCCGTATCCGCGCGTCCGGGCGCCACCGTTCAGAACCGGCTCGATTGCACGCACTCCGGGAATGACGCTGAGCGCTCCCGTTCCGTTCGGCGAAACGTCGAACCGGCCCGGAATCTCGAACTCCAGCTCACGGCCGGCGTCGGGCAATTGAAGCACGAGCCACACCCTTCCCTCACCTTCGGTCTGGAGGCGTTCCTGCACCTGCGCAAGCGAGGTGGGATCGTCGACAACGATCCGCATTCCGCCCTGCGTCCGGGATGCGAGGGCTTCGAGGGACTCAACGCCCGTGATGCGTGCCCTCAACGCATCCGCGTCGGCCTCTGCTTCGATATCGACGAGCACCGGCGCGCCGGGCACGAGAATGTCGGTGTGAGACGACAACAGTTCTGAAAACACGATCGCTTCGAACTGTCCCGTCTGGTCGGAAAGTCCGATGAAGGCAAAACGGTTGCCGCGCGCGGAGGTGCGTTCCTGCCGGTAGGAAATCACGCCGGCGACGCGGGCGGCGGCAGCGCCTGCGCCCGCCCGCGCGCTGAAATCCGCCCAACTGGCGATTCCGTTCTCCTGCAGGATCGCCTCATACTGATCGAGCGGATGGCCAGAGACGAAGAACCCGATGGCTTCCTGTTCGCGCGTAAGCTTGTCCAAGGGCAACCAGGGTTCCGCATCCCGCAGGATCAGATCACGCGCGGTTTCCTCACCGAACAGGTCGTTCTGGTCGTCATGTTCCGGATTTGCCGCGGAACGCAAAAGCCGGTCGCAATTGCCAAACAGCTTGCCTCTGTCCGGATCGAAACTGTCGAGCGCGCCGGCTGCGATCAGGGCTTCCAGCCCGCGTTTGTTCACCGCGCGGGCATTGAGGCGGTGGGCAAAGTCGGCCAGAGTCTTGAACGCGCCGTTTTCGTCGCGCTCCGCGACGATGGTCTCTGCCGCGGCACGGCCCATATTCTTGAGGGCGCCCAATGCATAACGGATCGATTGTTCCTGGGTGCTGAAATCCGCCTTCGAGGCGTTGACGCAAGGAGGCTCGACCGGAATCTTCGCACGGCGGGCGTCCTGGACGAACACGTTGAGTTTATCCGTGTTTCCCATATCCAGCGTCATGGACGCGGCCAGAAATTCAACCGGATAATTGGCTTTCAGGTAGGCCGTCTGATAGGCGATGAGCGCGTATGGGCCAGAGTGACACTTGTTGAAACCATAGCCCGCAAATTTGGCGATCAGTTCGAAAATATATTCCGCTGTTCCCTTGTCGACCTCATTCTCAACCGCGCCGTCGACAAACCGCGACCTCTGTTCGTCCATCTCTTTCTTGATCTTCTTGCCCATGGCGCGGCGCAACAGATCCGCCTCGCCCAGCGAATAGCCGGAAAGCAATTGCGCGATCTGCATCACCTGTTCCTGGTAGACGATGACCCCATAGGTTTCGCTCAGGATTGTTTCCAGTGACGGATGGGGATAGGTGACAGGCTCAGCGCCCGTCTTACAGGCAATGTAACGGGGAATGTCATCCATCGGTCCCGGGCGGTAGAGGGCGACCATGGCGATGATGTCCTCGAACCGGTCCGGCTTGAGTTTGCGCAGCGCCTCGCGCATGCCCGCGCTTTCCAACTGGAACACGCCAACCGTCTCCGCCTCGGAGAGCAGATCGAAAGTTTCCTTGTCGTCCAGCGGAATGCGCGCCGGGTCGATATTTTCTCCCTTGAGCGAAAGCAGCTCCCTGGTTTTTTCGATCACCGTGAGCGTCTTCAATCCGAGAAAGTCGAATTTCACGAGACCGGCGGCTTCTACCCATTTCATGTTGAATTGCGTCGCGGGCAGGTTGGATCTCGGATCGCGGTAGAGTGGAACGAGTTCGGTTAGCGGCCTGTCGCCGATCACGATACCGGCGGCATGAGTGGATGCGTGGCGGTACAGACCTTCCAGCCTCTGACCGATATCGAGAAGACGCCCCACGATGGGTTCCCTGTCGCGCTCTTCCTGAAGTTTTGGTTCGCCTGCGATGGCTGCCGGAAGACTCACAGGATTTGCCGGATCGGCGGGCACCATCTTGCACAGCCGGTCGACATGTCCGTAAGACATCTGGAGCACGCGGCCGACGTCGCGCAGCACCGCCCGCGCCTGCAATTTACCAAAGGTGATGATCTGGGCGACGCGGTCATCGCCGTATTTCTGCTGCACATAGGCGATGACTTCATCGCGGCGGTCCTGACAGAAGTCGATGTCGAAGTCCGGCATGGACACGCGTTCGGGATTGAGAAACCGCTCAAACAGCAGACCGAACCGCATCGGATCGAGATCGGTGATGGTGAGCGCCCAGGCGACCAGCGACCCGGCTCCCGACCCGCGCCCCGGGCCCACGGGAATGTCTGCGTTCTTCGCCCATTGAATGAAGTCGGCAACGATCAGGAAATAGCCCGCATAGGCCATGCGGGAGATGATTTCGAGTTCAAGCTGCAAACGCTCCCAATAGGCGGTCTCCTCGAAGCCTTCCGCAACCCCCTCTTCCTGCAGCCGGCGCTTGAGCCCTTCTTCCGCCTGCGCCGTCAATTCCTTCGCTTCAGCACTTTTCTGGTCCTGTGAGCCGTCGGTCACCCACTGTGGAAGGATCGGGTCGCGCAAAAGCGGACGGTAGGCGCATCTCTGCGCAATCTCGACCGTGTTTTCGATTGCCTCGGGCAGGTCGGCGAACAACTCGGACATTTCCTCCGCCGACTTGAAATAGTGCTGTGGGCTGAGACGGCGGCGTTCGTCGACGCTGATATATGTGCTCTCGGCGATACAGATCAGCGCGTCATGCGCTTCGAAATCGTCCTGACTTGCGAAGTACGGCTGGTTTGTCGCCACGATGGGCAGCTCAAGATCGTAAGCCAGGTTGATCAGTTCGGGCTCGACGTCGCGTTCCTCTTCAAGCCCGTGGCGTTGCAGCTCGACATAGAGCCGGTCGCCGAACAGGTCCTTGAGCAATGCGAGTCTGGCTCGTGCGAGCTGTTTGTTGCCCGCGGCGATGGCTTGGTCTGCGGGCCCTTCCGGGCCCCCGCTGAGGACGACAAGATCCGTCGCATTCTCGCGCAGTTCGTCGAGCGTGATATGGACGTCGCTCGCATCGGGATGATCGAGAAATGCCGCGCTCGTAAGCCGCAGAAGATTGGCGTAACCGTTCTCGTTCTTTGCCAGAAAGACCAGATATCCGCCGTTGGCCCCGACTTGTACGGGGCCGTCGTTTTGGCCGTTTGTCTGTCCGCCGGCCGACGTCACATCTGCGAAATCGACACGCAGGGCACAGCCGATAATCGGCTGGATTCCCGCCGCCGCCAGTGTTTCGGAAAATTCCAGAGCACCGAACAGATTGTCCCGGTCGGCGATGCCGAGCGCAGGCATGGCATGTGAGCCGGCAAGTTCCGCAAGCTGCGGGACGGGTAACGCGCCTTCGAGCAGCGAATAGGCGGAATGTACCCGCAAATGCACAAATGGACGCTTGGCGGGTGCCTCTGCCATGGCGTGTCCTCATCTCTACGACAATGGTGCCACATTGCCAGATTCGCCCGTTCAGACAAGGCGCGGCGGGGCCGGATCGAAGTCTGTCAACTAGATGTCAACAGGAGAGGTCTCGGCGATCTTGCCCTGGTCCAGTTTCCAGATCCGCGTCATGCGCCGCGCGATGTCGAGATTGTGGGTCGCTATGATGGCCGTGACGCCGGAATCCTGAACCAGCGTCATCAACTGGTCAAAGACGACTTCCGCGGTCTCGGGGTCCAGGTTGCCTGTCGGTTCATCGGCCAGCAGGACCTTCGGCGCGTTGGCGACGGCGCGGGCAATAGCGACGCGTTGCTGTTCACCGCCGGACAATTGTGCGGGGCGATGCTCGAGCCGTTCGGAGAGACCGAGATTCTTGAGCAGTTTGCCGGCCCTCTTCTCGGCATCGGTCTTGGAAACGCCGAGGATAAGCTGCGGAAGGACGACATTCTCCAAGGCGCTGAACTCCGGCAGCAGATGGTGAAACTGATACACGAATCCGAGCTTGGTGCGGCGCAGCAACGTGCGCTCATTATCGGACTTGGTGATGCAGTCCTCGCCTTCGAGCAGGACCTGTCCCTCGTTGGGCCGGTCGAGCAATCCCAGAATTTGCAGCAGGGACGATTTGCCCGCGCCGGACGGACCGAGCAACCCGACCGCCTCGCCGCTGAATACGTCTCCGGACGCCTCCTTGAGTATTTCGATGCTGCGTTCGCCCTGGCGGAACGTCAGGGAGAGGCCACGCAGGCTCATGATCGGTATGCGGGTGCCACTGTCCACGTGCGTCACTCGTACCGGAGGGCTTCGACGGGGTCGAGCGTGCTCGCGCGCCATGATGGATAAAGCGTCGCGAGGACCGACAAGACCAGCGCCATGACAACAACTGTCACCACCTCGCCCGGATCGATTTCCGCGGGCAGTTGCGACAGGTAATACAACTCCGGCGAAAACAGGTCCGTGCTGGTGATGTAGGAAATGAACTCGCGGATGGATTCGGCGTTGAGACAGACGATGATCCCGAGGACCAGACCGGCGAGCGTTCCCACAACGCCGATACTTGCCCCTGTGATAAAAAACACCCGCATGATCGTTCCACGGGTTGCTCCCATGGTCCGCAGGATCGCAATATCCGCGCCTTTGTCTTTCACCAGCATGATCAGGCCGGAAATGATGTTCAGTGCCGCGACGAGGACAATCAGCGTCAGGATCAGAAACATCACGTTGCGTTCGACCTGCAGTGCGCTGAAGAAGCTCGCGTTGCGTTGCCGCCAATCCGTCACATAGATCGTCGGCCCTCCGGCTTCCAGGATCGTCGGCCGCAGAAAACCGACAGCGTCCGGCTGATCCACCAGAACCTCGAGAACCGAAACCATCTTAGGCTTGTTGAAGTAACGCTGCGCCTCGCGAAGCGGCATGAAGATGATCGAGTTGTCATACTCCGACATGCCCATCTCGAAAATGGCGCTGAGAGTGTAGCGCTTTACCCGCGGCGCAGTCCCGAACGGGGTCGTTGCGCCGCGCGGCGCGAGGAGCGAGATCTTGTCGCCGACCTTGACGCGCAACTGGTTGGCAAGCCGCGTGCCCATGGCAATGCCTTTGCCTCCGTCGAAACCGTCCAGAGTGCCGGCACGGATGTTGTCGGAAATGGAATTGAGGGACTTGAGGCTCTCCTCCGACATGCCGCGTATCAGCGCGCCGTTGGCAAGAGAGGTTGTCGACACCATCGCCTGACCCTCGATCAGGGGCAGTACGCGTTTGACGCCTTCGACCTTGCGCAGCCGTTGCGCGACGTCATCATAGTCGGTGAAGCGTCCACTCATGGAGTGAATGACGATATGGCCGTTGAGGCCGAGGATCTTGTCGAACAGTTCGCTCCGGAACCCGTTCATCACAGAGAGCACGATAATCAGCGTGGCGACGCCGAGCATGATGCCCAGGAACGAAAAACCGGCGATGACGGAGATGAATCCTTCCTTGCGGCGCGCGCGCAGATAACGCCCTGCGATCATCCATTCGAATGGCGCGAATGGCCGTGTCTGAGTGAGTTCGCTCATCACCCTGCCCTGGCTACACCCCGTTTCAGGTTGTTCTGCCAACTATACGATTGAGTGCCGCTTCCGGTGTCAATGTTTCACGTTCACCCGTACTGCGCCTTTTGATCTCCACTTCGCCCTGTTTCAGCCCGCGCGGACCGACGATTACTTGCCAGGGAAGGCCGATCAGGTCCATTGCGGCGAACTTTCCGCCGGCGCGCTCGTCCGTATCGTCATAGAGGACATCGAACCCGGCTTCGCGGAGTTTGCCATAAAGATCGTCGCAGGCCGCATCCGTTGCTTCGTCATTCGCCTTCAGATTGATGAGGGCGACATCAAAAGGCGCCACCGGGTCCGGCCAGACAATCCCGTTCTCATCGTGACTCGCTTCGATGATAGCGCCGACAAGTCGCGAGACGCCAATGCCGTATGAACCGCATTCGATCGTCACAAGTTTTCCGTCCGGGCCCTGGACGCGGCAGTTCATTGCATCGGTGTATTTTGTACCGAAGTAGAAGATGTGCCCCACCTCGATGCCCCGCGCCGAAACCTGTTTGTCGGCTGCGACTTCTTTCTCGAAACGCTCCGGATCGTGTTTCTCGTCCGTTGCCGCATACTTGCTGGTCCATTTTTCGATGATCGGCGTGAGGTCGGATTCGAAATCGACATCTTCCGCAGGCGCGCTGCCCTCGATGAGGTCGCGGTCGCAGTAGACCTGGCTCTCGCCCGTGTCGGCGAGGACGATGAACTCATGACTGAGATCGCCGCCAATCGGGCCCGTATCGGCGGCCATGGGGATGGACTTCAATCCCAGGCGCTCGAATGTCCGCAAATAGGCGACGAACATCTTGTTGTAGGAGACGCGGGCTTCCTCGGGCGACAGATCGAAGGAGTAGGCATCCTTCATGAGGAACTCGCGGCCGCGCATAATCCCGAAACGCGGTCTGATCTCATCGCGAAACTTCCACTGGATATGATAGAGGTTGCGCGGCAAGTCCCGATACGACTTCACCGAATCCCGGAATATCTCGGTGATCTGTTCTTCGTTCGTCGGACCATACAGCATGTCCCGTTCGTGACGGTCGGTGATGCGCAGCATCTCCTTGCCGTAATCCTCATAGCGCCCGCTTTCGCGCCAGATGTCGGCGGGTTGAATCGTCGGCATCAGCATTTCGATGGCGCCTGAACGGTTTTGCTCCTCACGCACGATCTGTTCGATCTTCTTGAGGACGCGGAACCCGAGCGGAAGCCAGGAATAGATGCCGGCGCTGGACTGTCGGATCATGCCCGCGCGCAGCATCAGCTTGTGCGAGACGATCTCCGCCTCCTTGGGGTCTTCGCGCAGGATCGGTAAAAAATACTGGCTGAGCCTCATAGGCGCCGCCTTCTTGCTTTGTGGCCGGGACGCTGACATGCGCTTGCGAGCCCGGGAGGGTCGCACATGCAACTCTCCCGGGCATCCGCAACTGGATCAGCAGAAGCAGATGAGGCGCTAATAACTTACTTTGGCAAGGGGAGGCAATCCCGCTGCATGGGTTGTCCATGCAGTGTGAACTGATCGGTCACCGGATCGTAGGCATAACCGTCGGCGTAAAGCTTAACGGTCTTGCCGCCGATATGCTTCTTTCCAAGCTTGATATCGAGGTCGACATTGGGCAGCGCGTTGCCGAAATAGCTTGGTGAATCCGCCGGCGGGACCGGACGGCCATACGCGTCGCGACCGGGGATGTATTCCGCGCTCGCCCCCGGCGCAATGGTCACGCACCCCGGTTGAACCACAAGGCCCTGCTGGAGCTGGAAGTCGTTTGACCAGCGCGGACCGTTATAGCCGCTTCCTCCGGACACGTACCCACCGCTTATTGCGGGTCGTGGCGCGATCAGAACGGCCGCCGCCATGGCGATGGCGAGCCAGTAAATCAGCATCTGATCGATTGTTTTTGCCGCGTGTCTCATGGCACGGATAGGTAGCAGATCGCGCTTAATACGACCCTAACGCGGCGCGTTAGAGGGCGTATTTTTTAAACGCTTACCTTAATGAAATTTTAGTTTCAAAATGACGTGAGTGGGCGCCATGTAAGTCTTTGAAAATAGGCCGAAATCATTTGAGATGACCATGCCTTGCAGCATTTCATCCGTATACGGATGAAAAAAGGAAATGACAAGGCCATGGGCATTCGATAGTGTGCCAAAAAAAAAGATACATTTGTTCTGGACCGGAACATGTCACAGCCTTGTTAAGAGGCGTAGTATTTGGTCCAAGTCTTGGGAGGAAGACAGCTCCGGGCGCTCCATTTCGGTACCGAAATGTGAGCGCGGCTTTAACTGAAGTGCCTCTTGCTAGTCTTGCGTTTGGGCAAGGTGTTTGCACTTACAGGCTGCAAAGGTCAGGAGCCAAAACGACTGTGAAGCAAGGTCTTATGGACCTTGCTTCTTTTTTTGCCCGCCTTCGGTGCCTCATCGTCACACGAAACAGTGAGTTTATGTTCCGCTCGCTTTCTCAAAGCGCGGCAGGAACGGAATATCGTCAAGGGATACGCTTCCGCCTGCGATAAGCCAGTAGATGATGGCAAATATGACGCTGGCGACGATGGTGGTTGCGATGAGCTTGGGCCTGAGCCTTGGGGCAACGGGCGCGCTCTCCGCCGTGCCGGGAATCACCTCACCCGCCTCTTCCTGTGTTTTCACACCGAAGGGCAGTATCGCGAACAGAACGATCCACCAGACAACGAAATAGATCGCCAAAGCGAATATGAGGCTCATGGCGCTCTCCAATCAACCTCAGGCTTCTTCCAGTTCGACCAGTGTACCCGTAAGATCCTTCGGGTGCAGGAACAGAACCGGCTTTCCATGGGCGCCGGTTTTCGGTTCGCCGTCGCCCAGAACGCGCAGGCCTTGCTGCTTCAGCCGGTCGCGGGCGCTCAATATGTCCTCCACCTCGTAACAGATATGGTGAATGCCGCCTGCCGGGTTGCGTTCCAGGAAATTGGCTATGGGAGACCCTTCGCCGAGCGGCTCGAGCAGTTCCACTTTTGTATTGGGTAGCTCAATGAAAACCGTCGTGACGCCATGGTCGGGTTGCGGTACGGCGTCGGAGACCTGCGCGCCAAGCGTGTCGCGGTAGAGCGCGGTGGCGGCCTCGAGTTCGGGCACGGCTATGGCGATATGATTGAGGCGTCCGATCATGACAACTCCCGTTTTCTACCTTTGGAATCCGCGCGGCGCGCCCGCGTCTATACCACCGTGACCATAACACTGCAGGGCGGCTTTTTGCCCCAATGGGCGTTCACTTCGCCGCGCACCGCCCGGCGCACGGCCTCCGCGACCAGTGCACTGTCCCGGCGTCGTGGTCGGGGAAGACCGTCGAGCACGCCGAGGGCTGCATTGAGCATCAACTCCTCAAACAGGATGCCGTCGCTGTTCGCCATCGGAATGCCGGTCACGCTCACCTGTGGCTCGGCGACGAGATCGCCCTTGGCATTCAGGACGACGGAGACGGCAACCGCGCCGCCGAAACTCAGGCGGCGGCGTTCCTCGACCGGCCCCTCCCCGGCATGCACCAGAATTTTGCCATCCAGATAGAGGCGTCCTGCAGGCGCGTCGTCGATCACCTCCGCGGGACCGGGACAGAGCCGGACCAATGATCCGTTGCGTGCCGAAACGATGCTGCCGGCTCCCTGCTCCCTGGCCAGCCCGGCCTGTGCCTCCAGATGCCGTGCTTCGCCGTGCATCGGCACAAGGACCTTCGGTTTCGTCCACTCGTAAAGCTGGCTGAGCTCGCCCCGGCGCGGATGGCCGGAAACGTGAATGAGCGCGTCCGCGTCCGTGACGACTTCGATCTCGCGGTTGACCAGGTTGTTCTGCACCTGCCCGACCGCTTTTTCGTTGCCGGGGATGGTGCGGCTGGAGAACAGCACCATATCGCCCCGCGCAAACGTCACACGCGGATGCGCGTCGGCGGCGATGCGGGCGAGCGCGGCGCGTCCCTCCCCCTGGCTTCCGGTACACAGCGCGAGGACCTTTTCGCGGGGGAGATGCCCGTAGTCGTCCTCGGTCAGAATGTCGTAACCCGACGGGAGGTAGCCGGTTTCTTCCGCGACCTGAATGACCCGCTTCATGGCGCGGCCGACAATCACGACATGACGGTCGGCGGAACTGGCGGCATCCATTGCCGAACGCAGCCGCGCGACATTGGAGGCAAATGTCGTAATGGCGACACGATGGGGCGCGGCCGCCACGATCTCGCTGAGCGTTTTCGCGACGTCCGCCTCCGACGCCGATACCCCGTCCCGGGTGGCGTTCGTTGAATCGCAGATGAGTGCATTCAGCCCGTCTGCTCCGATTTTCCTGATGCGGGACCGGTCGGTCGCGGCACCGACGACCGGCGTTCCGTCGAGCTTCCAGTCGCTCGTGTGAAATGCCGTACCGGCTTCGGTTTGAATCAGCAGCCCGTTCGTTTCCGGGATCGAATGCGCCATGTCGACGAGCTCGACAGTGAAGGGTCCGATTTCGAGTGTCGAGCGACAGGCGACTTCCTCGATCGGAATATCGCCTTCCCTGCCCTCTTCAATCAGCTTTGCCCGCAGCAGCGCGGCCGTGAAAGGCGTGGCGTAGAGCGGTGCCCGCAACCTTGGCCAGAGCGTCATGACCGCGCCGAAATGATCCTCATGCGCATGGGTCAGAACAATGCCCGCGAGGTTGTCCCGTTCTTCTTCGATGAACCGGATGTCCGGCAAAATGAGGTCAATGCCCGGCTCCCTCGGCCCCCCGAAAGTGACGCCGAGGTCGACCATCAGCCAGCGCCGCTTGTGTGGCGGACCCACGCCGTAGAGATACAGGTTCATTCCGATCTCGCCGACGCCGCCGAGGGGCAGGAAGACAAGCTCGGACCGGGATTTGGATTGTTTTTTAGGCATATAGAATGTGCAAGCTATTGTCGTGCAGATGTTATAGCGGGAAAACGTCGCCGGTTGTTATGCGCCTTTCGGAGCCATCGTCCTGTACAAGCATGAGCCCGCCAGTCTGATCCAGCCCCCGATAAAGACCGTTCAGCCGGTCATCGCCAACGCGAACCTGCAGGGCGGTTCCTTTCGGCAACGAGCGCTCATCCCATGCGGTCCGGATCTCCTCAAAGCCCGCACCGTCGTTCCATACGCTCAACCACTTTGCCGTCTTGTCCGCGAGCGCTTCGAGGGCTTCGCGCGGGTTCACGTCAATTCCATGGCACGCCAGGTCCGTTGACGGAAAAGGCACGTCTTGGGGATGCGCGGCGAGATTGAGGCCGACACCCAACACCAGGGAAAGCCGGCCCGCTCCGTCGGATGTGCTTTCAAGCAGCAGCCCCGCCGCCTTTTTTCCGTTCAGCAGCAGGTCATTGGGCCATTTGAGTTTGAGATCGGGTTGGTTTTTTCCGGCCAATGCGACGACCGCGTCATGGACCGCAAGGGCTCCGACGAAGCCGAGTTGCGAGGCCGTATGCGCCGCGCATTGCGGCCGCAGCGTCAGGCTCGCAAACAGGTTTCCAGCGAGCGATTGCCAGCGCCGGCCATGCCTCCCCCGCCCACCGGTCTGATGGAGAGCCCATACCCATTGGTTGCCATCTTCACCGGCGGCCAGAAGCCGGAGTCCTTCGGCATTGGTCGAGTCGAGTTCGGAATAGAATCTCTGTCGAAAGTTTTCCGGAAGCGTAACCCGGTCGGTGTCCATCCGCTCAGAACAGGGACTTCGCCGCCGCGCTCGCCGCGGAAACGAGTGGTGCGGGATAGAAGAAATAGAGCGTGACCAGTGCGCCCGACACGCCCAATATGGCCTGGAGCTTGCCGGGCATGGCTTCGAACTCCTCCGCCGGTTCGTCGAAATACATGATCTTGACGATCCGCAGATAATAGTAAGCGCCGACCACGCTGGAGAGCACGCCGATGACCGCGAGCGTGTAAAGGCCGGCATTGATCGCCGCCAGGAACACGTAGAATTTGGCAAAGAACCCCGCGAGTGGCGGAATGCCCGCCAACGAGAACAGCAACATTGCCAGCAGGAACGCCATCATCGGGTTGTTGCGTGACAGACCGGCCAGTTCGTCGATGTCCTCGACCATGCCGTCGCTGCGGCGCATGGAGAGAATGCAGGCGAAGACGCCGAGATTCATGACGAGGTAGATGGTGAGATAGATGATCACGGCTTGCGCGCCCGCCGCATTGCCGGCGGCGAGCCCGACGAGGGCAAAGCCCATATGCCCTATCGAGCTGTAGGCCATCAGCCGTTTGATATCGGTTTGCCCGATCGCGGCAAAAGCGCCGAGGATCATCGATGCGATCGAGATGAACACGACGATCTGCTGCCACTGCGGCGTGATTTCCGGAAACGCCGACAGGACGGCCCGCAGGAACATGGCCATGGCCGCGACCTTCGGAGCCGCGGCAAAGAATGCCGTGACCGGCGTCGGCGCGCCTTCGTAAACGTCCGGTGTCCACATGTGGAACGGAACCGCGGACACCTTGAATGCGAGACCGGCAAGGAAGAAAACGAGACCGAATATCAGGCCGAGGTTGGTTTGGCCGAGGGTTGCTGCTGCGGCTATGCCCGGGAACCCCGTTGTGCCGGTAAAGCCGTAGATCAGCGAGCATCCATACAGCAGCATGCCCGACGAGAGCGCGCCGAGGACGAAATATTTGAGGCCCGCTTCACTGGAGCGCACCGAATCGGTCCGGAATGCGGCAATGACGTATAGCGCGAGACTCTGGACCTCAAGCCCCAGATAAAGAGCGATCAGGTCGTTCGCCGAGATCATCATCATCATGCCCGCCGTCGCCAGCAGGATGAGAATGGGATATTCGAATTTCTCAAGCCGTGCGCGGCGCATATAGTCGAAAGACATGACGATGGCTGCGGCCGAACCGATCAGCGTCAGAACCTTCATAAACCGTCCGAAGGAATCGACGATAAACGCCCCGTCGAACAGGACTTTTCCCTTTGCCGGAAGAAGCAGGACGAAGACCGCCGCCAGAAGCAGCAGGACAACGGCTGCCCAGCTTATGGCGTTGGCTGAACGTTCACCCCTAAATGCCCCCACCATCAGCAAAATCATCGCTCCGACCACCAGAAGAATTTCCGGCAGGGCCAGAATGTAGGTCAGGAACGGTGATGTGGTTGCAGCTTCTTTCATGTCACGTCCCTATCGCGCCATCGCAAACGTGGCCTGTTGCGCGGCGGCAAGCGCGGCCTCGTAATTCTTGATGAGATTCTGAACCGAAACCGCCATCACATCGAGCAAGGGTGCCGGATAGAAACCGAACAGGATGGTGAGGACCACCAGCGGCGCCATGACAAGCACTTCGCGGGGTTCGAGATCCGTGATGCCCTTGAGTTCGGGTTTTTCCAAACGTCCGAAAATGACACGGCGGTAAAGCCACAATGCATAGGCGGCGGACAGGATGACGCCCGTGGTCGCGAAGAAAGCAACCCAGGTGTTCACCCGGAAGGCGCCCACCAGCGTGAGGAACTCGCCCACGAAACCGCTGGTTCCGGGCAGACCCACATTGGCCATGGTGAAGACCATGAAACAGAAGGCGTAGAGCGGCATCCGGTTGACGAGGCCGCCATAGGCATCGATCTGCCGCGTGTGCATCCGGTCATAGATGACGCCGACGCAGAGAAACAGCGCGGCTGAAACGATGCCGTGGCTGAGCATCTGGAAAATGCCGCCTTCAAGCCCCTGCGTCGTGAGGGTGAAGAGGCCCATGGTGACGAAGCCCATATGGGCAACCGAGGAATAGGCGATGAGTTTCTTCACGTCCTCCTGCGCCAGGGCGACGAGCGAGGTGTAGATGATGGCGACGACGGACAGCAGGAAAATCAGCGGTGCGAACTGTTCCGAGGCAAGGGGGAACATGGGGATCGAAAAGCGCAGGAAGCCATAGCCACCCATCTTCAGGAGTACAGCCGCCAGAACCACGGACCCGGCCGTGGGTGCTTCCACATGGGCGTCGGGCAGCCAGGTGTGGACCGGCCACATGGGCATCTTGACGGCGAATGACGCGAGGAACGCGAACCACAGCCATGGCTGCATTTCGGCCGGGAATTTGTAGGCCAACAGCGTCGGGATATCGGTCGTGCCTACCTCCCAGTACATGGCCATGATCGCCAATAGCATCAGCACCGAGCCGAGGAGCGTATAGAGGAAGAATTTGAAGCTCGCATAGACGCGCCGCTGACCGCCCCAGACGCCGATGATCAGGAACATGGGGATCAGCCCACCCTCGAAGAACAGGTAAAAGACAACGAGATCAAGGGCGCAGAAGACGCCGACCATCAGCGTCTCAAGCACCAGGAAGGCGACCATATATTCCTTCACGCGAGACTGGACGGCGGTCCAGCTCGCAAGGACGCAAAGCGGCATGAGGAATGTCGTGAGAATGACGAACAGCATGGAGATGCCGTCGACACCGACACGGTAGTTGATCGCGCCCCCGAGCCACGCGCGTTTCTCTTCGAACTGGAAGACGTGGGTGGTCTGGTCGAACTCGATCCAGATCACCAGTGACAGCAGGAAGGTGATCAGGGTCGTCCACAGCGCCACATAGCGGGCATTGCGGATGGCGATCTCATCCTCACCGCGAATGGCCAGTATGAATGCGGCTCCGAGCAGCGGCAGGAAGATGACGGCGGAGAGTATCGGCCAGCCTATCGTCATTGGCTCGCTCCCGGTGCAAACATGAAGTAGGTGGCGAGCAGGGCCACACCGATCAGCATGGCGAAGGCATAGTGATACACATAACCGCTTTGCAGCCGGATCATGCCCCTCGTGACGTCGAGCACCCGCGTGGCCACGCCATCGGGTCCGAGGCCGTCGATGGTTGCCCCATCACCCTTCTTCCAGAGGAAACGGCCGATGCGCATCGCCGGCTTGGTGAAGATCGCGTCGTAGAGTTCGTCGAAGTACCATTTGTTCAGCAGGAACAGGTAAATCGGACGGAATGCATCCGCCAGATTGGCCGGTGCGGCCGGCGTGATCTTGTAGAACAGCAGCGCAACCAGGAAGCCGGTCGCCATCATGATCGCGGGTGAGAACTTCACCATGTCCGGCACGTCGTGCAGGTCGTGGATGATGTTGTTCGACGGCAGGGTGAACAGAGACGTGCGCCAGAACGCTTCGTAGCCCTTGTCGATAAACATATCTTTGAACAGGAAGCCCGCGCAGATCGAACCGACAACCAGCAAAGCCAGTGGAATGAGGATGATGAGGGGCGACTCGTGCGCCTTTTTGAACACCTCCGGTTCGGAGCGGTTCTTGCCGTGGAACGTCATGAACATCAGCCGCCATGAATAGAAGGAGGTCAGCAGGGCGGCGAACACGGTCAGTACAAAGGCGTAGGAACTTACGCCGCTTTGCGCGACGAAGGCCGCTTCGATGATTGCATCCTTGGAGTAGTAGCCCGCGAGAAACGGAAAGCCAGTCAGGGCGAGCGTTCCGACGAGCATGGCGATCCACGTATAAGGCAATACCTTGCGCAACCCGCCCATGTGGCGCATGTCCTGCTCGTCATGCAGGGCGTGGATGACGGAGCCTGAACCCAGGAACAGCAACGCCTTGAAGAAAGCGTGGGTGAACAGGTGGAAGATGCCCGCCGCGTAAGCGCCCACGCCGATGGCCACGAACATGTAGCCGAGCTGCGAGCAGGTCGAATAGGCAACCACGCGCTTGATGTCGTTCTGCACAAGGCCGACGGTTGCGGCGAAGAACGCCGTCGTCGCCCCGACGAAGGTGACGACGCCGAGCGCTGTCGGTGAGAATTCAAACAGGGGCGACAGACGCGCGACCATGAACACGCCGGCAGTCACCATGGTGGCGGCATGAATGAGAGCGGAAACGGGCGTGGGGCCTTCCATGGCGTCGGGCAACCAGGTGTGGAGCAGGAACTGCGCCGACTTGCCCATGGCACCCATGAAGAGCAGCAGGCAGATCGCGGTCAGGACATCGACTTCCCAGTTCAGGAACTTAAAGGTCTTGCCTACCTGATCGGGAGCGGCGGCAAACACCGTGTCGAACTGGATGGCGCCGAAGATATAGAAGATGGCGAAGATCCCGAGCGCGAAGCCGAAGTCGCCGACACGGTTCACCACAAACGCCTTGATCGCGGCCGCGTTGGCTTCGGGTTTCTGGTACCAGAAGCCGATGAGCAGGTAAGACATGAGCCCCACCCCTTCCCAGCCGAAGAACATCTGCAGGAAGTTGTCGGACGTCACCAGCATCAGCATGGCGAATGTGAACAGCGACAGATATGCGAAAAAGCGTGGCCGGTGCGGGTCGTGCGACATGTAGCCGATGGAATAGATGTGCACGAGACTGGAGATGGAGTTGACGACGACCAGCATCACCGCCGTGAGCGTGTCGATCCGCAGGGCCCAGGAAACCTGGAGTTCGCCTGACGTCACCCACCGGAAAATCTCGATGCGGGCATCCTGCCCGCCAAGGCCGACCTGAAAGAACGCAAGCCAGGACAGGACCGCGGCGAGCACGAGGAATGCGCTCGTAATGACCTCGCTGGCGCGTGCGCCGATCAGCCGGCCGAAGAAGCCTGCGATCAGCGCCCCGGCGAGGGGCAGAAAGACGATGGCGTAATACAATCCCCTACCCCTTCATCATGTTGATATCTTCGACCGCGATAGAGCCGCGGTTGCGGAAATAGACGACGACGATCGCGAGCCCGATGGCGGCTTCCGCCGCGGCGACGGTCAGCACGAGCAGCGCGAAAACCTGCCCGACGAGGTCGCCGAGAAACGCGGAAAACGCCACGAAATTGATGTTGACCGCCAGCAGCATCAACTCGATCGACATCAGGATAACGATCACATTCTTCCGGTTGAGGAAAATGCCGAAGATGCCGAGCGTGAACAGGATCGCGGCAAGCGTGAGATAGTGCGGGAGCCCTACTGTCATCATCGCGCGCCTCCTATAACCCTTGCCCGGGTTCGACGTGACGCACCTCGATCGCGTCTTCGGGCCGGCGTGCGACCTGATCGGCAATGTTCTGCCGCTTCACGCCTTCCTTGTGGTGCAGCGTCAGGACGATGGCGCCGATCATGGCGATCAGCAGCACGATGCCGGCCGCTTCGAAGAAATAGACGTATTTCGTGTAGAGGACCTGGCCGAGGGCCTGGGTGTTCGAAACTTCAGCCGGCGGTGGTGTGGGCGTGGTGACGTGGGCTGCCACCTCCGGCGTGATCACCCACGCGCCGAGCACGAGAATGAGCTCGATCAGAAGAACGATGCCGATGAGCGCACCGACCGGCAGGTAGGCGATGAAGCCGGCGCGCAATTCTGCAAAATCCACATCCAGCATCATCACCACAAACAGGAACAGCACCGCGACCGCGCCGACATAGACGACGATGAGTATGAGCGCCAGAAACTCCGCGCCCAGCAGGATGAAGAGCCCCGCGGAATTGACGAAGGCGAGAATGAGGAACAACACCGCATGCACGGGATTACGCGCGGAAATGACCATAAGGCCCGCGCCCACGCACACCGTGGCGAAGAGATAGAAAAAGGCGTCTGCGACAATCATGCGTCCGTCCCGTGTCCCCCCGAATGTTCCGCCCTAACGATACGGCGCATCGAGCGAGATGTTCTTCGCGATTTCCCGTTCCCAGCGGTCGCCATTTTCCAGCAGCCGCTCCTTGTCGTAATAGAGTTCCTCGCGGGTTTCGACCGCGAATTCAAAGTTCGGACCCTCGACGATGGCGTCGACCGGGCAGGCTTCCTGGCAGAAGCCGCAATAGATGCATTTGACCATGTCGATGTCGTAGCGCGTGGTCCGCCGTGTCCCGTCGTTGCGCCGCGGACCCGCCTCGATGGTGATGGCCTGCGCCGGGCAGATCGCCTCGCACAGCTTGCAGGCGATGCAGCGCTCCTCTCCGTTCGGATAGCGCCTCAGCGCATGTTCGCCGCGGAAGCGCGGGCTGAGGGGGCCCTTTTCGAAGGGGTAATTCACCGTGGCCTTGGGCTTGAAGAAATACTTCATGCCGAGCCAGAAGGCGGCGGCGAACTCCAGAAGGAGCAACGACTTTGCCGCTTGAACAATTCTGGCCATCTTACCCTTTCCTTCCGTTCACGGCGCTAGGTCGAAGAAATGCAGGACCGATGCGACGGCAACGATCATGAAAAGCGACAGCGGAAGGAACACCTTCCATCCCAGACGCATGAGCTGATCGTAGCGGTAGCGCGGGACGATCGCCTTGACCATGGCAAACATGAAGAACACGAACACGACCTTGAACACAAACCAGAAGACACCGGGCAGCCAGTTGAACGGCGCGATGTCGAACGGCGGCAGCCAGCCGCCGAGAAACAGGATCGTGGTCAGGGCGCACATCAGCACGATGGCGACATATTCACCCAGCATGAACAGCAGATAGGGCGTGGAGGAGTATTCGACCATGAAGCCTGCGACAAGCTCCGATTCCGCTTCCGGCAGGTCGAAGGGCGGGCGGTTCGTCTCCGCGAGCGCCGATACGAAGAAGATGATGAAGAGCGGGAACAGCGGCAGCCAGAACCAGTTGAACATGCCGAGGCTGCCCTGCTGCGCCAGAACGATGTCCGTCAGGTTGAGCGAACCGACGCATAGCAGAACGGTGATGATGACGAAGCCGATGGAAACTTCGTAGGACACCATTTGCGCCGCCGACCGGAGCGCGCCGAGAAACGGATATTTCGAATTGGAGGCCCATCCCCCCATGATGACGCCATACACCTCAAGCGAGGAAATGGCGAACACATAGAGAATTCCGACATTGATGTTGGCGACCGCCCAGCCCGGACTGACGGGAATGACAGCCCATGCCGACAATGCGAGGACGGCGGAAACCAGCGGCGCGAGAAGGAAGACGCCCTTGTTGGCTCCGGCCGGTATCACCGGCTCCTTCAGGACGAACTTCAGAAGATCGGCGAAGGACTGCAGCAGACCGAACGGCCCGACCACATTGGGTCCGCGGCGCAGCTGAACCGCCGCCCAGATCTTCCGGTCGGCGAGCAGCAGAAACGCGATCAGGACAAGCAGGACAACGAGCAGAAGCACACTGTGCGCGGCGATGACCAGGACCGGCCAGACATATGCCCAGAAGAATTCAGCCATCGGTGCCGGTCTTTCCGAGCCCCGTCTTCATGGCGCTCACTTCGGCCATGATGGCCGAGGCGCGTGCAATCGGGTTGGTGAGATAATAGTCGGTGATGGTGCGCGTGAAGGGTTGTTTGCCAAGGCGCGCGCTGCCCGCGCCGAGCTTCTTGAGATCAAGGTCGTCGCCGTCCTGAATCTCGTCAATGAGTGCTAGGTGGCGATGATCGTCGAACATCGCGCTCCTGAGTTCGGCAAGGCTGTCATACTCCAGGGGTACGCCCAACTCGGCCGAAAGAGCCCGCAGGATCGCCCAGTCCTCGCGGGCGTCGCCCGGCGGGAACACGGCGCGGTCGGTCATCTGCGGCCGGCCCTCGGTATTGACGTAGATCGAGCTCTTTTCGGTGTAGGCGGCCGCCGGCAGGATGACATCCGCGCGGTGCGCGCCCGCATCGCCGTGGGTGCCGATGTAGACAACGAAGGTCTTGCCCAGGCTGCCCATGTCGATTTCATCGGCGCCGAGGAGGAATAGGGCGTCGAGTTTGCCCGCCTTTGCGGCCTTGAGGATGCCTGCCGTATCGAGCCCGCTCTTTCCGGGCAGGAAGCCGATATCGAGTCCCGCCACGCGCGAAGCGGCGTGGTGCAGGACGTTGAAACCATTCCAGCCCCGCTTAACGACGCCTGCCGCGTCCGCGAGCTTCGCCGCCTGCGCCAGTATCGCCGCGCCATCGCCACGGGCGAGTACACCGCTTCCGACAATGATCATCGGGTGCTTCGCGGCCTTGAGCGTCTTGAAGAAAGCATGTTTGCCGCTCGCGAGGCTTGAGAGCGTCTGGGGGCCAGCACCGATATATTCGTGTTGGTAAGTCAAGTCCGCTTCCGGCCCGATCAGACCGACCTTGAGCGTGCCGGCACGCCAGCGCCGCCGCAGGCGCGCGTTCAGGACGGACGCCTCTCGCCGGGGATCGCAGCCAACGAGGAGGATCGCATCGGCTTCCTCGACGCCCGCAAGCCCGGAGTTGAACAGATAGCTCGCCCGGCCCATGGCCGGATCGATCAAGGCACCGTCCTGGCGGCAGTCGATGTTCGCGCACCCCAGCCGCGTCATAAGGTCTTTGAGCGCGTACATGTCTTCAGCACCCGCCAGGTCTCCGGCAATCGCCGCGAGCTTGGCGCCTTTCTTGCCCTTGACCTTACGTGCAATCGCGGCGAACGCGTCGTTCCATGTGGCGGGTTTCAGTTTTCCGCGGATGCGCACATAAGGTCGGTCGAGGCGCTGTGTGCGCAACCCGTCCCACACAAATCGCGTCTTGTCGGAAATCCACTCCTCGTTCACATCGTCATTGTTGCGCGGCAGGATGCGCATGACTTCGCGCCCGCGCGTGTCGACGCGTATGTTACTGCCGACGGCGTCCATGACGTCGATGGATTCCGTCTTGCGCAGCTCCCATGGACGCGCGGCAAAGGCGTAAGGCTTCGATGTGAGAGCGCCGACCGGACACAGGTCGATGACGTTCCCGGACATTTCCGACATCATCCCTTGTTCGAGGTAGGTCGTGATTTCAACGTCTTCGCCGCGCCCGGTCATGCCGAGTTCTTCGACACCGGCAATCTCCGTCATGAAGCGCACGCAGCGGGTGCAGTGGATACACCGCGTCATGATCGTCTTGATCAGCGGCCCAATATTCTTGTCCTCGACCGCGCGTTTGTTCTCGACAAACCGGCTGCCGTCGACGCCGTAGGCCATGGCCTGATCCTGCAGATCGCATTCGCCGCCCTGATCGCAGATCGGACAGTCGAGCGGGTGGTTGATGAGCAGGAACTCCATCACCCCTTCCCGCGCCTTCTTGACGGTTTCCGAATTCGTACGGATTTCCGGCGGCTCGCCATCGCGCCCCGGACGCAGATCGTTGACGCCCATGGCACACGATGCCACGGGCTTGGGTGCGCCGACCACTTCGACAAGGCACATGCGGCAATTCCCGGCGATTGACAGGCGCTCGTGATAGCAGAAGCGCGGAATCTCCACGCCCGCTTCCTCACACGCCTGGATCAGCGTGATGCCGTCTTCAACTTCAATCTCGGTGCCGTCGATGACCAGTTTCGGCATGTTGAGACCTCAAAACCCGTCGTTTTCTGCGCTTATGCGCATCTTTTTGTTTTCCAAAGTCGTGCTTCAGGCACTTCCTCCCAACCAAAGGAGAAATCAGTTGGCCCATGCGTTTCCAGATATTCCAAACGCTCTTTTGCCTCCGACAAGCTGGGCTTGTGTCCAGGTTCGATCCACCACATTGCGAGATGTGGACCGTCAAGTTTCTCAAACCATTCACCACGTCGGTCGTAGAAGCGTTTGTGTACGGTTTGCCAGACATAAGCTTCGAGCGACTCGACATTCTCCCAAACGCTCATATTCACGATGACCTGCGGATCGTCGAACACGCGGGTCGATGTGGCATTTCCGCTGTCGTCCTTGAAACGCCAGATAAAGCCGGATGAGCGTTCGGCAAGCCCGTTGATGAACTCAAGTGCATTCATGAAGTCTGCCAGGCGCGGATCGTCCGGCAGATAGCGCGCACGCCCGATATTGATTTGGGCCAAATGGAGTCTGTTGCTCGTTGCCATCACTGATCCGTTACTCCGCAGCAGCCGGTTCACGCACGGAACCTTCCGGCTTGGGGTTGGCGCTGTATTGATCGATTCGCTCTTCAATGACATCGCGGAAATGCGTAATCAGCCCCTGCACCGGCCACGCGGCCGCATCCCCCAACGCACAGATCGTGTGTCCTTCGACCTGATAGGTGACTTCCAGCAGCATGTCGATTTCGCGTTTCTCCGCCTCGCCGCGCGCCATGCGGTCGAGCACGCGATACATCCATCCCGTTCCCTCGCGGCAGGGTGTGCACTGGCCGCAGCTTTCATGCTTGTAGAAGTAGGACAGCCGGGCGATGGCCCGGATGATGTCGGTGCTCTTGTCCATGACGATGACAGCGGCCGTTCCGAGACCGGATTTGAGTGCCGCAAGCGAGTCGAAATCCATGTTCAGAGAGTTGCAGGAATCTCTGGGCAGGCAGCGCACCGACGAGCCGCCCGGAATGACAGCGAGTAGATTCTCCCATCCGCCGCGCACGCCACCGGCGTGACGTTCCAGAAGCTCCTTGAGCGTGATGCCCATTTCCTCTTCGACATTGCATGGCCGGTTCACGTGGCCGGAAATGCAGAACAGCTTGGTGCCGGTATTGTTCGGACGCCCGAGGCCTGAAAACCAGCTCGCGCCGCGGCGCAGGATGTCCGGCGCAACCGCGATGCTCTCCACATTGTTGACAGTGGTCGGCGCGCCGTAGAGGCCCGCGTTTGCGGGGAACGGTGGCTTGAGCCGCGGCTGGCCCTTCTTGCCTTCCAGGCTTTCCAGCAGGGCCGTCTCCTCGCCGCAGATATAGGCGCCCGCGCCATGGTGGACATAGAGGTCGAAATCATAGCCGTGGACGTTGTTCTTGCCGATCAGCTTTGCGTCATAGGCCTCGTCGATGGCCGCTTGCAGGCGCTCGCGCTCGCGGATGAACTCGCCGCGGATATAGATGTAGGCGGTGTTGGCGCCCATCGCGAAACTCGCGATCAGACACCCCTCGATGAGGAGGTGCGGATCATGACGCATGATCTCGCGGTCCTTGCAGGTGCCGGGCTCGGATTCATCTGCATTGACAACAAGATAGTGCGGTCGCCCATCCGACTCCTTCGGCATGAACGACCATTTCAGACCGGTCGGGAATCCGGCCCCGCCGCGCCCGCGCAGGCCCGACGCCTTCACTTCGTCGATGATCCAGTCACGGCCTTTCTGGAGGAATTTCTTGGTGCCGCTCCAGGCGCCACGCTTCTTCGCGCCCTTTAGGCTCCAGTCCTCAAATCCATAGAGATTCCGGAAAATGCGATCTTCGTCTTTCAGCATTATTTCCCGCCTCTCCCGGTGGCGCTTTTCGTCTTGGCACCGGACCGTTTTCGTTTTGCGCCGCCGCTGTTCCCGGCCTTGCCCGTTCCGTTGAGCAGCGTCGTTGCTCCCCCTTCCGGCGCGGAGAACTGCCGGCCGTTCTGTGGCCCCAGCGTCACTTCCTTGCCCGCCCGGAGGTCTTCAAGCAGCTGCTCGAAGCTTTCCGCCGTCAGGTCCTCGTAATAGTCCTTGTTGATCTGCACCATAGGCGCGTTGGTGCAGGCCCCGAGGCATTCCACCTCAAGCCAGGAGAACATGCCGTCTTCGGTGACCTGCTGCTGATCTCCGATCACTCGGCGGCACACGTCTTTCAGGTCGTTTGCTCCCCGCAGCCAGCACGGCGTCGTGCCGCACAGCTGGACGAAGTATTTGCCCACCGGCGACAGGTTGAACATGGTGTAGAAGGTGGCGATCTCGTAGACGCGGATGTAGGCCATGTCGAGCATCTCGGCGACGGCCCGAATAGCCGGTTCCGGCAGCCACCCGTCGTGCTGCTCCTGCGCGCGCCACAAGAGAGGAATGACCGCAGACGCCTGCCGTCCCTTCGGGAACTTTTTCATCTGTTCCCTGGCCCATTTGAGGTTCGTGGCCGAAAATTTGAAACTCTCCGGCTGGACGGGGTCGAGGCGGCGCACGCTCATCGGTCCACCTCCCCGAATACGATATCCAGCGACCCGAGGATCGCGGAGACGTCGGCCAGCATGTGGCCCTTGCACAGGAAGTCCATGGCCTGAAGGTGGGCGAATCCGGGTGCACGTATCTTGCACCGGTAGGGCCGGTTGGAGCCGTCCGAGACCAGGTACACGCCGAACTCGCCCTTCGGCGCTTCGACCGCGGCGTAAACCTCGCCCGCGGGGACGTGATAGCCTTCGGTGTAAAGCTTGAAGTGATGGATCAGCGCTTCCATCGAGCGTTTCATCTCGCCGCGTTTCGGCGGCACGACCTTCTGGTTCGGCGTCGAGACCGGCCCGCCCTGCTCCCGCAACTTGTCGCAGCATTGCCGCATGATCCGGACCGACTGGCGCATCTCTTCCATGCGGATGAGATAACGGTCATAGCAGTCGCCGTTCTTGCCCACCGGAATATCGAAGTTGAGTTCGTCGTAACACTCGTAAGGCTGCGCCTTGCGCAAATCCCACGCAGCACCCGAACCTCGCACCATCACGCCGGAGAAGCCCCAGGCGAACGCATCTTCAAGGGACAGGACGGCAATATCGACATTGCGCTGCTTGAAGATTCGATTTTCAGTGAGCAGGCCCTCGATATCGTCGAGCACCTTGAGGAAGGGATCGCAGAAGGCCTCGATATCGTCGATGAGCTCGGGCGGCAGGTCCTGATGCACGCCTCCCGGGCGAACATAGGCGGCGTGCATGCGCGATCCCGACGCCCGCTCGTAGAAGATCATCAGTTTCTCGCGTTCCTCAAAGCCCCAGAGCGGCGGCGTCAACGCACCGACATCCATGGCCTGCGTTGTGACGTTGAGGAGGTGGGAGAGCAGCCGACCGATCTCGGAATAGAGCACCCGGATCAACTGTCCGCGCCGCGGCACGGAGATATCGAGCAGCTTTTCGACGGCGAGCGCGAAGGCGTGCTCCTGGTTCATCGGCGCGACATAGTCGAGCCTGTCGAAATAGGGAACCGCCTGAAGGTAGGACTTGTGCTCGATCAGCTTTTCGGTGCCGCGGTGGAGCAGGCCGATATGCGGATCGACCCGCTCGACAACCTCGCCGTCGAGCTCGAGCACCAGCCGCAGCACACCGTGGGCCGCCGGGTGCTGCGGCCCGAAGTTGATGGTGAAATTGCGGATTTCCGTCTCTGCCATCGCCCGTTTGCCCTATGCGTTCAGCCTGGCGCGCTTGTCGTCCAGACGCGCGTTGAACCGGTCCCATTTCACAATGAAGCGCTCGTGACAGCCTTCGCTGATCGTATCGACGCCGTCATGCGCGCTGACGGCAAACGATGCCCGCGGGCCTTTCAAATCCGTCATCTCGGCGTCGACCGTGATCGTCAGTCCGGGAGGGGTCGCGGCCACATGGGAAAAATCGACATGGGTCCCGAGACTGCCCTCGCCTTCGTTCAGATGCGGCTCCAGCAACTGGATGCAGGTCCATTCCATGAGTCCGACCATGAAGCCGGTCGCGAGAACGTCCGGCATGACCTGAAATTGAGGTGCTTCAGGATAAAGGTGCGGAACGGTTTTGTTCTCGGGAACCGTGTAATCGAAGCGGTATGTCAGGCCGGGCTTCAATGTCTCCTTCACGATTTGCCACTCCCGTTGCCGCCCTCGCCCGCCTTCTCGTCTCCCGGAAGCACATAGTCGGTGCCTTCCCACGGGCTGATGGCGTCGAAATTGCGGAATTCCTGGGCGAGTTTTACAGGCTCGTAGACGACGCGTTTTTGATCTTCGTCATACCGAACCTCGACAAATCCCGTCAGTGGAAAATCCTTGCGCAGCGGATGGCCCTGAAAACCGTAGTCGGTCAGGATGCGCCGCAGGTCGGGATGACCGGAAAAAAGGATGCCGTAAAGGTCGAAGGCCTCGCGCTCGAACCAGTTTGCGGCGGGAAAGATATCGACGACGCTCGGCACCGGCGTGGCATCGTCGGTGCTGGTCTTGACGCGGATCCGCATATTCTGGCGCGGGCTGAGCAGGTGGTAGACCACGTCAAAGCGGCGGGCGCGGTCGGGATAGTCGGCGCCGGCGATATCGATCAGGCAGTCGAACAGACAGCGGGCGTCGCTCCTCAGAAACTTGATGGCGTCGGCCACATGCTCGCGCGACACCTCGAGCGTCAACTCGCCGTGCGCCACGGTCCAGCCGCTCACGATCTCGTCACCGAGCGACTCGGCAACAAACTCCCCAAGGTCTCTCAAACCCGCGTCCATCCTCGCCGCCGCTCGCTCTCCCAGTGCCTAGCGTTCTATTGTGCCGGTCCGGCGAATTTTCTGCTGCAGAAGCAAGATGCCGTAAACCAGCGCTTCGGCGGTCGGCGGACAGCCGGGGACATAGATGTCGACCGGCAGAACGCGATCACACCCCCGCACAACGGAATAGGAGTAGTGATAGTAACCGCCGCCATTGGCGCAGCTTCCCATGGAAATGACATATCTCGGCTCCGGCATCTGGTCGTAGACCTTGCGGATGGCGGGCGCCATCTTGTTGGTCAGGGTGCCGGCAACAATGATCACGTCCGACTGGCGCGGGCTGGCGCGCGGCGCGAACCCGAAGCGCTCCACGTCGTAGCGCGGCATCGACGCCTGCATCATTTCCACCGCGCAGCAGGCCAGCCCGAAAGTCATCCACATCAGCGAGCCGGTGCGCGCCCAGTTGATCAGGTCGTCGGTGGAAGTAACCAGAAAACCCTTGTCGGCCAGCTCGTTCGAAATCTCCGTAAAAAAGGGCGGAACATCTGAACTTGCCGCCTGTGCGCCCTCGCGGCGGTGGTCGAAGACCGGTGTCGGGATCAATCCCATTCGAGAGCCCCTTTCCGCCACTCGTAAATGAATCCGATGGTGAGAATGCCAAGGAAGATCATGACCGACCAGAAGCCGAATGTGCCGGCATCCCTGAACGCGACGGCCCATGGAAACAGAAACGCGACCTCCAGATCGAAAATGATGAACAGGAGTGCGACGAGATAGAACCGCACGTCGAACTTCATCCGGGCATCGTCGAACGCCTTGAAGCCGCATTCATATGCCGACACCTTCTCCGGATCCGGGTTGGAGATGGTCACAAAAAACGGCGCGGCGATCAGGGCCAGGCCGATGACAAGCGCGACCCCGATAAAGATCGCGACAGGCAGATATTGCATCAGCAGTTCGTTCATGGCCTCGCCTTGCCCGGACGCGCCGGTGCGTGGGTCTCTAGTGCAACGCTAAACACTGTAAAGGAGGTGCCCCCCTGCTTCAATCAGAGGTTCTGAAATTGGTCGTGCCGCACCCGCTTTAACGCACCTCTTTTGGCAAGGCAAGGGTGTGGATGCCACGCCTGTGGGCACGGCTGTTCAGCAGGGCAGATTTTGTGGATTTCAGGTGCTGGTGGCGGGAGTGACGGGACTCGAACCCGCGGCCTCCGGCGTGACAGGCCGGCGCTCTAACCAAACTGAGCTACACCCCCTTGAAGCGGGGTCACGTGACCTCCGGTGCCTCCAAGACCGCACCGGTGTATGACAGTGCGTGATCGTGGTCAAGTCAATCAGTGTATGGTGGGCGGTGACAGGATCGAACTGCCGACCTCCTGGGTGTAAACCAGGCGCTCTCCCAGCTGAGCTAACCGCCCTCATCTCACGCCCACGACTTAAGCGCGTGGGGCGCATATGACAAGTGGGCAAATGAAAACCCCGCCGTAACAGGCGGGGTTTTCGCATTTCTGAGACTGGATACGGCCTAGTCGTTGACGGCCTCTTTGAGCGCCTTGCCAGCCTTGAACTTGGGAACCCGCGATGCCGGGATCTGGATCGTTTCCCCCGTCCGCGGATTGCGACCAGTGGACGCCTTGCGGTGGGCAACCTGAAAGTTGCCGAAACCGACAATGCGAACGGTGTCGCCGGACCGAAGGGCGCTTGCGATGCCGTCGAAGGTCGCGTCGACCGCCTCGGCTGCTGCGTCCTTTGAGATTTGCGCGTTCTGCGCAACCAGGGAGACCAGCTCTGTCTTGTTCACGGATCTGTCCTTTCGATTGTTGTTTCGTACGAGTCGCTAATCGCACTTGTTAACGCATTCCAGGCATGACCCGAATCGCTAACGACTCGCCCCATAATAGCGGAATAAATCCCAGAAAACCGGCAAAAATAAAGATTTATGAAAAGAGTTTGACATCAGGCTTAACGTGTCAAACGCTTCAACCGGGCGGGTTCCGCGCACCTGTCAGTGCGCGGTCAGCCCGGTTCCTGTATCCTCGTCGCCTGCCACAGCCGCTGCTTCCGCGGCCGCTTCCTCATCCCACTCGATCGGTTCCGGCTTGCTGACCAGCGCGATCTTGAGGACCTCATCCATCTGAGAAACAGGAACAATTTCAAGGCTGTTCTTCACTTCGTCAGGAATTTCAGCCAGCTCCTTGGCGTTCTCCTCTGGAATAATGACGGTTTTCACGCCGCCCCGCATGGCCGCGAGAAGCTTCTCCTTCAGGCCGCCGATCGGCAGAACGCGTCCGCGCAGCGTGATCTCGCCGGTCATGGCGACATCCTTGCGCACCGCGATTCCGGTCATGATCGAGATAATGGCGGTAACCATCGCAACGCCCGCCGACGGGCCATCCTTCGGTGTCGCGCCTTCCGGCACGTGGACGTGGATATCGCGCTTGTCGAACAAGGGCGGCTCGATGCCGAAGTCGATACTCCGCGATTTCACATAGGCGTTCGCGGCCTGAATCGATTCCTTCATCACATCGCGCAGGTTGCCCGTCACCGTCATCTTGCCCTTGCCCGGCATCATGACGCCTTCGACGGTCAGCAGTTCGCCGCCCGTCTCGGTCCAGGCGAGACCCGTGACAACACCGATCAGATCCTCGCGTTCCGTTTCGCCGTAGCGGTATTTCGGAATGCTCAGATACTCCTCCAGATTGTCCTTCGTCACCGTCACCGACTTGTTGCCGGTCGTCAGCAATTCCTTGACCGACTTCCGCGCCAGTTTGGCGAGCTCGCGTTCGAGGTTTCGCACGCCGGCTTCGCGCGTGTAGCGGCGAATGACCTCAAGAAGCGCCTTGTCCTCGATGGTCCACTCTTCTTCCGCGAGCCCATGTGACTTCAGCAATTCCGGAATGAGGTGGCGGCGCGCAATCTGCACCTTCTCGTCCTCGGTGTATCCGGCAATGCGAATGATCTCCATCCGGTCCATCAGGGCGGGCGGAATATTCAGCGTATTCGCCGTCGTGACGAACAGGACGTTCGACAGGTCGTAATCGACCTCCAGATAGTGGTCGTTGAACGCATTGTTCTGTTCGGGGTCCAGCACCTCGAGCAGCGCCGAGGCCGGATCGCCCCGGAAGTCGGCACCCATCTTGTCGATCTCGTCGAGCAGGAACAGCGGGTTTGTCTTTTTCGCCTTCTTCATCGACTGGATGACCTTGCCGGGCATGGAGCCGATATAGGTGCGCCGGTGTCCGCGGATTTCCGCCTCGTCCCGGACGCCGCCGAGAGACATACGAACGAACTCGCGGCCGGTCGCCCGCGCGATGGACTGGCCGAGCGACGTCTTGCCGACACCGGGAGGGCCGACGAGACACAGGATCGGACCCTTGAGCTTGTTGGTCCGTGCCTGAACCGCCAGATACTCGACGATCCGGTCCTTGACCTTCTCAAGACCGTAATGGTCCTCGTCGAGGATCTTCTGGGCTTCGTCCAGATCCTTCTTGATCTTGCCCTTCACGCCCCACGGAATGTTGAGCAGCCAGTCGAGATAGTTGCGCACGACCGTTGCTTCGGCGGACATCGGGCTCATCTGCTTGAGCTTCTTCAGCTCGGCAGTGGCCTTCTCCTTGGCCTCCTTGGAAAGGCGCGTGGATTCGATTTTCTCTTCCAGCTCGGAAATGTCGTCCCGCCCGTCTTCCGCGTCGCCGAGTTCCTTCTGAATGGCCTTCATCTGCTCGTTCAGATAGTACTCGCGCTGGGTCTTCTCCATCTGGCGCTTGACGCGCGACCGGATCTTCTTCTCGACCTGGAGAACCGAAATCTCGCTTTCCATCAGGGCGTAGACACGTTCCAGCCGCGCCGACACCGATGCGGTCTCGAGGATTTCCTGCTTGTCCGCGATCTTGATGGCGAGGTGTGAGGCGATGGTATCGGCGAGTTTCGAATAATCGTCGATCTGCGTGACGGTGCCGAGGACCTCGGGCGAGATCTTCTTGTTGAGCCGCACGTAGCTTTCAAACTGCGCCACAGCCGAGCGCGCAAGCGCCTCGACCTCTTCGCTCGTGCCTTCGTTTTCCTCGACGAGGTCGATGGCGGCTTCGAAATAGTCTTCATTCTCGATGTAGTCGGAAATCTTCACGCGCTCGGTGCCTTCGACGAGCACTTTGACGGTTCCGTCCGGCAGTTTGAGGAGCTGCAACACCGACGCCAGCGTTCCGACCATATAGATGTCGTCCGTCGACGGCTCGTCGTCGCCGGCATTCTTCTGCGCAACCAGAAGGATCTGCTTCTCGTTCTGCGTCACCTCTTCCAGCGCATTGATCGACTTTTCGCGGCCGACGAACAGCGGCACGATCATATGCGGGAACACGACAATGTCCCGAAGCGGCAGAACCGGATAGGTATCGCCACTCTTGGGTTTGGCAGGAGTCTGTTCTTTTTCTGTCTCTGTGCTCATGTCTCTGTCCTGGCTGACGCGATCTGCATGTTTTTCAACGCATGCGGACTTACAAATCCGTCTTTGTATTCAATATACCGCTCCGCATCCGAATGTTCGGACACGTTGACGCAGCCGAATCCCTGAATATACGCACCTATAGGTGGACGCCACGCTAACCCGAAGTCAAGCGACCGCGACACTAGCGTTAAAACCAGTGCGCGGATTCATGATGGTTAAGATTCGGCGGCTTAGGCAAGTAGAGATGTAGGGAGCCGCGGTCCCGTGTTCAAGCGCTGGATTCAATTTCCTCTGCGCGTTCGGAATAGATCCGCAGCGGACGCGCCGAACCCTCGACGACTTCAGGGCTGATCACGATTTCCTCAATACCCTTGAAGCTCGGCAGGTCGAACATGGTATCGAGCAGTATACCCTCCATGATCGAACGCAATCCGCGCGCGCCGGTCTTCCGCTCAATCGCCCTGCGGGCAATGCCCGATAGCGCTTCGTCGGAGAAGGTCAGCTGCACGTCTTCCATTTCGAACAGGCGCTGATACTGCTTGACCAGTGCGTTCTTCGGTTCGGTCAGGATCGTGACGAGTGCATCCTCGTCGAGATCTTCAAGCGTGGCCAGCACGGGCACACGGCCGATGAATTCAGGAATGAGCCCGAACCTGAGCAGGTCTTCCGGCTCGACGCCCTTGAGCAACTCGCCCATCTTGCGTTCGTCGTCGGCCTCAACGGTCGCGCCGAAGCCGATGGATGTCGTGCGGCCGCGTTGCGAAATAATTTTTTCCAAGCCCGCAAACGCGCCACCGCAGATGAACAGGATGTTCGTTGTATCGACCTGCAGGAATTCCTGCTGGGGATGTTTGCGCCCACCCTGCGGCGGAACACTTGCAACGGTGCCTTCCATGATTTTCAGAAGCGCCTGCTGCACACCCTCGCCCGACACGTCGCGCGTGATCGACGGGTTGTCGGATTTGCGGGAAATCTTGTCGACCTCGTCGATATAGACGATGCCGCGCTGGGCGCGCTCGACATTATAGTCCGCGGCCTGCAGCAGTTTGAGAATAATGTTCTCGACGTCCTCGCCCACATAACCGGCCTCGGTCAGGGTCGTCGCGTCGGCCATGGTGAACGGCACGTCCAGAATGCGTGCCAGCGTCTGGGCCAGCAGCGTCTTGCCGCAGCCGGTCGGGCCGATCAGGAGAATGTTCGATTTGGCGAGTTCGACGTCCGCATTCTTGCCCGAATGATTGAGGCGCTTGTAGTGGTTGTGAACGGCGACGGAGAGGACGCGCTTGGCGTGGTCCTGCCCGATCACATAGTCGTCCAGAACGGTGCAAATCTCGGTCGGCGTGGGAACACCGTCGCTTGACTTCACCAGCGAGCTCTTGTTCTCCTCGCGGATGATGTCCATGCACAGTTCGACGCATTCATCACAGATGAAGACGGTCGGTCCGGCAATCAGCTTGCGGACCTCGTGCTGGCTCTTCCCGCAGAAGGAACAATACAAAGTGTTCTTGGAATCGTTACCGCTCGATTTGCTCATTCTACTCATCCCGGTCGAGGCTGGGCATCAAGCTGCCGGTAATGCTGCCATGTGTCCAGCGGACCTGTTGACCTGGTTCGCCTGGCCGTGAAGGCCGAATATAAGGCGGGAAGAACCCCCAACCCTGTGAACTCAACATGCTATTCGTGCATTGATCAAGAATTGATTAACTCGACAATTCACATCTCTCCCGCAGTTAACGGGGCTCCTGCCCCTCCTTCCATGTTCCGGCGCGTGTCGAAATCTGCTCTCTCACGCATTGTCTGCACGTCAATGTAGGCGGTTTTGGCACGCGGGTGAGATACAGCCTTCGCATTTTTTTGTGATGTTAACAGAAACATGTCGACCTGCGCAGCAAGTCTCGGGCCACATTTTACGGATTGGCGGAATTGTGCGGGATCAATCCCCTTCTTTTTCCGGTTTGTCCTCTTCCTGGTCATCTTCCGGCGATGTGCGTTTCAAAATGACATCGTCGACGATCCCGAACTCCTTCGCTTCCTCCGCATTCATAAAGTGGTCGCGGTCGAGCGTTTTCTCGATCATTTCGTAGTCCTGACCGGTGTGCTGAACGTAAATTTCGTTCAGGCGGCGCTTGGTCTTGAGGATGTCTTCGGCATGCCGCTCGATGTCGCTCGCCTGCCCCTGAAATCCGCCCGAAGGCTGATGCAGCATGATGCGGGCATTGGGCAACGAGAAACGCAGGTCCTTCTCGCCCGCGGTAAGCAGAAGCGACCCCATCGAGGAGGCCTGACCGGTACACAGCGTGGAAACCGGAGGGCGAATGAACTGCATGGTGTCGTACATCGCCAGGCCGGACGACACCACGCCGCCCGGCGAATTGATGTACATGGCGATTTCTTTCTTGGGGTTGTCCGCCTCGAGAAACAGCAACTGGGCCGTCACCAGCGACGCCATGTGGTCTTCCACCATGCCGGTGACGAAAATGATCCGCTCCTTGAGCAAGCGGGAATAAATATCGTAAGCCCGCTCGCCGCGGTTCGTCTGCTCGACAACCATGGGCACGAGGTTCATGTAGGTCTCGACGGGGTCTTGCATACGCATTGCTCCTTGGTTCCAACACCCATCCATGTCGGGCGGTCTGGCTGTTCGATGGCGAATCCGGGATTACTGTTAGCCGATTCGCGGCGGTCTTGGATAATATTGACGACGCGCGGCGAACGGACCACCCGCCCGATGAGCCGATCGGAATCTATCCGTTCATCAAACTCCGTTCGGCGATCCTTGCCGACGCAGCAGGCGAAAATCAGGCCGCTTCATCTTCCTCGCCCGCCTTGAGCAGTTCGTCGACAGAGACTTTCTTGTCGTTGACGCTTGCCTGTTCGAGAATGTGATCGACGACCTTGTTTTCAAAGATCGGCACCCGAAGTTCGGCGACGGCCTGCGGGTTCTTCTGGTAGAACTCGAACACCTCGCGCTCCTGCCCCGGGAACTGCTGAACACGTTCCATGAGTGCCTGATTGACTTCCTCGTCGGTGATTTTCACTTCCGCTTTTTCGCCGATCTCCGAAAGCACCAGACCGAGACGAACGCGCCGCTCGGCAAGTTCTTCATACTCCTTGCGCGCCTTCGCCTCCGTTGTGTCCTCGTCCTCGAAGGTGCGGCCGGCCTTCTCAAGCTCGTCGTTGACCTGCTGCCAGACGGATTCGAATTCACGCTCGACCAGCGTCGCCGGCACCTCGAATTTGTGGGCCTTGTCCAGGCTGTCGAGCAGCTCGCGCTTCACGCGCGCCTTTGAGACCGACTCATACTCTTCTTTCACGCGCGCCTCGACCGCATCGCGCAGACCGGCCAGCGTATCGTAGCCGAGCTTCTTGGCGAACTCGTCGTCAAGCTTCGCCAGTTCGGGCTCCGCGACCTGTTTTACGGCGACGTCGAACTTGGCCTTCTTGCCGGCCAGTTCCTTGGCGAGATAATCCTTCGGAAACGTGCAGTCGATTGTCTTTTTATCGCCTGCCTTCACGCCTTTCAGGCCTTCCTCGAAACCGGGAATGAAGTTTCCCTGCCCCAGGACCACTGGCGCATCCTCGGCCTTGCCGCCATCGAAGGCCTTGCCGTCGATCTTGCCTTCATAGTCGATCGTCACCTGATCGCCGTCGTCCGCCTTCCCGTCCTTCTTTTTGTAGGAGACGGCGTCTTCGTGAATCCGCTTGAGGCTGTTGTCGACTTCCTCGTCGGTCACCTCGACGACGGGTTTTTCCAGCTTGAGCTTCGTAAGGTCGGTCAGTTTGATTTCGGGCAGGACCTCGAACGAGATCGTGTAGTCCAGATCGGAATCTCCGGCGATCACCTTTTCGATCTCTTCGCTGTTTTCCGTGACCGAAATGTCGGGATCGAATGCCGGGCGTTCCTTGCGGTCCGCGATGGCTTTCTGGGTGCTTTCCGAGATCGTCTGTTCGAGAATCTCCGCCATGACCGAACGGCCATAGACTTTTCGCAGATGGTCGACCGGAACCTTGCCCGGACGAAATCCTTTCAGGTTGACCTGGGTTTTCAGCTCGTCGAGCCGTTTGGAAAGGCGCTCGTTGAGTTCGCTCGCGGCGATCTTGACCTTGAGTTCGCGCTTCAGGCCATCTGATGTGGTTTCAGTAATTTCCATGACGGTGTTGCTTCGGGTTGTCTTGCCAAATGTTCAGCTGCTTCGGGAATGCCGCAGGTGTGCGTTGAAACCGGAGACGCTGTGGTGCGGGCGGAGGGACTTGAACCCCCACGGCCGAAGCCACCAGATCCTAAATCTGGCGTGTCTACCAATTCCACCACGCCCGCCGCCGGACGCGCCTCCTATATCACACAGGATTCAATTGCGGCTAGCCTCTTGCTGGCTGATATCGTACGCGTCCAACAAGAACGCAACTCCTTGCCGCATTTTAAGCACTGGCAATGAGGCACGTGCTCTATATATGCTCCTTTCGAAAAAGGACACCATGCAAATTCCATATCTCACACGCAGGCGGTTCCTCGGCGCCACAGTATCGGCATTCGCGCTGACGATTTGGCCTGTTTCCGGAGCGTCCGCCGCCCTTGCCGGCAGGCCCGTTATGCTCGAAGCCCGTCCCGGAAAAGCAAATCTCCTGGAAACATCGGATGCCGCGACCGCGATCTGGGGGTATGACGGCCGTGTCCCGGGACCTGTCCTGCGCGCCAGACAGGGCGATGAGGTCTGGGTCCGGTTCACCAACAGGCTCGACCAGCCCACCACCATCCACTGGCACGGCATCCGCATCGACAATGCCATGGACGGCGTTGCCGGTCTGACGCAGGAGGCTGTTCAGCCCGGAGAGAGCTTCGACTACCGCTTCACCGTGCCGGACGCGGGCACCTACTGGTATCACCCGCACAACAAGACCTGGGAACAGATGGCGCGCGGGCTTTACGGTGTGCTCATTGTCGAGGAGAAAGACGCGCCCGACGTCGACCAGGATATCATCGTGGTTGCCGACGACTGGCGTCTCGGCGAGAACGGCGCCATTCACGAAGCCAGCTTCGGCTCGATCGGTGAGCGGGCGCATGCGGGCCGGTTGGGGAACATACTCACGATCAACGGGGACCCGCTTGGCGCGTTCAAGGTTCGTGCCGGCGAAAGGGTCCGACTGCGTCTGGTCAACAGTTGCAACGCCCGCATTCTCAAACTGCGGTTTGAAGACCTGGAGCCACAGGTGCTGGCGCTCGACGGGCAACCGGTGACACCGTATGCCCTGAAGAACGAAATCGCGACGCTCGGCCCGGCGCAACGTATGGACCTGTTGATCCACATGACCGGCCATCCCGGTGCGTCGCAAGCCATCACGGAAGTCTCGCAGAGCCGGCTTGTGGCGGCACGTTTCAACTATGGATCCCAAGCTCCCCTTCCCGTCACGAAGGACACATTAAAGCTCGCCGCCAACGGGCTCGCCGTTCCCGATATGGCTTCGGCGAAAAAGGTGGATCTGGTCATGGCGGGCGGCGCCATGGGGCAGGTCGACCGGATCTCCCATCGCGGCAAGACCTACAGCATGCGCGAGCTTGTCCGCGAACATGGCCTTGTATGGGCGTTCAACGGCGTTGCCGGCATGCCCGAAAAACCGCTCTTTACGGCCAAACGGGGCGAAACGGTCGCCGTGCGCATGGTGAACGAGACCCGCTGGCCCCATGCCATGCATTTCCACGGCCATCATTTTCGCGAGGCCCATGCCGATGCGCCCTGGCGCGACACTCTTTTGATGGAAGCGGCTGAAGAGCGCTCGGTATATTTTGTTGCCGACAATCCGGGCAAATGGATGCTCCATTGCCATATGCTCGAACATCAGGCGGGCGGTATGGCCACCTGGTTTGAGGTTGAAGCTTAGCCGCGCCATTTGTAGTGTCTTGAATATCACTGCAGAAATCACCCCATCACCAAAAGGCGGATTCCCTTGGACATAAGAGACAGCGTTGTCGAGGCGATTGGCAACACGCCACTGATCAAGCTGCGGGAGGCTTCCGAGCAAACCGGCTGCACCATTCTCGGCAAGGCGGAATTTCTCAATCCCGGTCAGTCCGTCAAGGACAGGCCGGCCCGGCACATGATCCTCGAGGCCGAACGGCGCGGCGATCTCAAACCCGGGGGGCTGATTGTTGAGGGGACGGCCGGAAACACCGGCATCGGAATTGCGCTTGTGGCGCGTGCGCGCGGCTATCGCACATGGATCGTCATCCCCGAGACGCAGAGCCAGGAGAAGAAGGATACGCTGCGTCTGGGTGGTGCTGAACTCATCGAAGTCCCTGCCCTGCCTTACAAGGATCCGAACAACTATCAGCATATCGCCAGGCGGCTGGCGGAGAAGTTGGCGGAGACCGAACCCAACGGCGTTCTGTTCGCCGACCAGTGGAACAATATGGACAATCGCATGGCCCACTACACGACGACGGGGCCGGAAATCTGGGAACAGACTGAGGGAAAGATAGACGGTTTCATCTGCGCGGTGGGGACCGGCGGGACACTTGCCGGAACGTCGACATTCCTGCGCGAAAAAAAGGACGACATCGTCATCGGCTGTGCCGACCCGCGCGGAGCGGCGATGTATTCGCTCTTCTCTACCGGTGAGGCCAAGGCGTCCGAAGGCGGGTCTATTTCGGAGGGTATTGGCCTGGGTCGTTCCACCTGCATTGTCGAGGACGTCAAGGTGGATCATCCGTACATCATCCCCGATGAAGAGGCGATTCCGCTTGTGTTTGATCTTGCCGAGAAGGAAGGATTGCTGATGGGCGGTTCGACCGGCATCAACATCGCCGGCGCCATCCGGCTGGCGAAGGAAATGGGTCCGGGCCACACCATTGTAACGATTCTTTGTGACCACGGCAGCCGGTACCAGAGTAAGCTGTACAACCCGGAGTTTCTCAAGGAGAAAGGATTGCCGGTCCCATCCTGGCTTGACCAGTCCGCACCAAACATTCCGGACGTGAAGGTTTAGACGGCTTACAGGTGGTGAGGGAAACGCCAATGAGCCAGACGGAAGAACTCTTTCGTGAAAACAGCTACGCCAAGTCGTGCGAGGCCAAAGTCACGGCCATAAACGACTTGGGGGGAATCATTCTCGACCGCACTGTGTTCTACCCTTCCGGCGGCGGGCAGCCCGGCGATGCCGGAACGCTCAAGCGGGGCGACGGATCCCACGTCGCGATTGCGACGACGGTCTATGAGAAGGATCGCAGCGCCATCGTGCACGTTCCCGCGGAAGACCAGGAAATGCCATCGGTCGGAGAGACCGTTCAATGCATCGTGGATTGGAACAGGCGCTATGCGCATATGAAGGTGCATACCGCACTTCATCTGTTGTGCGCCATCCTGCCCTATCCCGTTACCGGTGGCTCCATCGGAGAGAGTGAGGGGCGCTTGGATTTCGATATTCCCGATGCAGGTCTCGACAAGGAGGCCCTGACGTACGAGCTGAACAAGCTCATCGGGCAGGATCATGAAGTCTCGGTCAGCTGGATTACGGACGAGGAACTCGAGGCACAGCCCGATCTTGTGCGGACGATGGCGGTCAAGCCGCCTACGGGAACGGGCAAGGTCAGGCTCATTGCGGTGGGTGACGTGGACCTCCAGCCATGCGGCGGCACCCATGTTGCGCGCACCACTGAAATCGGAACCGTCGATGTGAGCAAGATCGAGAAAAAGGGTGCAAAAAACCGCAGGGTGCGCATCGCCGTCACATGATGTCTGTGCCGCGGTTCTTTCATGAGGGAATGGGCGAATGAGCGATCACTCCGCAAAATGGCTTGTTGAGACCGACTGGCTGGCGGCCCATCTGGATGCACCCGATGTGGTCGTGATCGATGCCAGCTGGTATCTGCCCGGCGTTCCCCGCAATCCGCATGAAGAGTATCTCGAGGCGCGGGTGCCCGGTGCGGTATTCTTCGACATCGACGAGATCTGCGACAAGAGCTCACCCCTTCCCCACATGCTTCCCAGCCCGGAGCAGTTTTCCTCCCGCATGCGGAAGATGGGAATCGGCGACGGTATGCGTGTCATCGTCTATGACACGGACGGCATGTTTTCCGCCGCCCGGGTGTGGTGGACGTTCCGGGCCATGGGCAAGGACGATGTGGCGATCCTGAACGGCGGCCTGGCGAAGTGGAAACGGGAAGGATTGCCGCTCGAGGACGGCCCGCCCGCCGGGCGGACCGAGCGGCATTTTACATCGCGGCGAAACGGCGAGCTCATCCGCGATCGCGATGACATGCTGGCGAACTCGGCAAACGGAGCCGAACAGATACTCGATGCGCGGGCGGCAGACCGTTTCCGTGGCGAGGCGCCGGAACCGCGCGAGGGACTGCGTGCGGGTCATATTCCCGGATCGCTCAACCTTCCCTACCCCGCGCTGCTCAACGACGACGGCACATTGAAGTCCGCCGATGCGCTGAAAGCAGCGTTCGAGGAGGCCGGTGTCAATCTGGCAAAGCCGGTGGCGACGACGTGCGGGTCGGGCGTCACGGCGAGCATCCTGGCACTGGCGCTGGCAATCCTCGGGCATCGCCAGACGTCCGTCTATGACGGGTCATGGAGCGAATGGGGCGGCGACGACGCGCTGCCTGTCGCGACCGGTACGGAGACGGGCGGCGGTTAGCGCGCCCATATCCTAAAACGCACTTGTCCTAAATCAGAATCTGACTCAAGAACAGCTTGGTGCGATCGTGTTGCGGGTTGGAGAAGAACGGTTCGGGTTCGTTCTCCTCGATGATCTGACCCTCGTCCATGAAGATGACGCGGTTCGCCACTTCGCGGGCGAAGCCCATCTCGTGGGTCACGACCAGCATGGTCATGCCTTCATGGGCAAGGTTGACCATCACGTCGAGCACCTCCTTGATCATTTCGGGATCGAGCGCGGAGGTTGGCTCGTCAAACAGCATGATCTTAGGCGCCATGCACAATGACCGGGCGATAGCCACCCGCTGCTGCTGGCCGCCCGAGAGCTGACCGGGATACTTCAGCGCCTGTTCGGGGATCTGCACGCGCTCCAGATACATCATCGCGATTTCTTCCGCTTCCGCCTTCGGCATGTTGCGGACCCAGATCGGACCGAGTGTGCAGTTTTCGAGGATCGTCAGATGCGGGAAGAGATTGAAGTGCTGGAATACCATGCCGACTTCCCGGCGGATTTCGTCGATCTTCTTCAGATCACCGGTGAGTTCGATGCCGTCGACGACGATGTCGCCCTGCTGGTGCTCTTCCAGGCGGTTGATGCAGCGGATCAGTGTCGACTTGCCCGAACCGGACGGGCCGCAAATCACGATGCGCTCGCCCTTGTTGACGGTCAGATTGATATCCCTCAGCACATGGAAATTGCCGTACCATTTGTGCATGTTCTGGATTTCGATGGCGATCTCGTCACTGATCTCCATTTTGTTGCCATTCGCGCCGCGGCCATTGCCCGACTTTGATGCCGGTTTTTTCGCGGCCGATTTCTTGGCAACTGGTGCCTTGCCCATATGAGTTCCCCTTCGTCTCCCTTTCGAAGTCAGCGCCTTCGCTGCCGACACCTTAGCATTGGTGGAAACGAAAATAGAACCCCGTCCGCGTTAACGCAGCGGCGGTGCGTAGAGGATGCCTCCGTCCGTCCAGAGCTTGTTGATGCCGCGCGCAATGTTCAGCGGAGACTCCGTGCCGACGTTACGGTTGAACATTTCCCCATAGTTGCCGATCGCCTTGATCAGACGGACGGCCCAGTCGTTGTCGACGCCGAGCTTGCGCCCGAGATCGCCCTCGACGCCGAGAAGCCGCCGCACGGCGGGGTTTTCCGACGACCGCATCTCATCGATATTCGAACTCGTAATGCCCAGTTCTTCTGCGTCGATGAGGGCAAACACGGTCCACTTCACGAGGTTGAACCACTGATCGTCACCCTGCCGCACGACCGGTCCGAGCGGCTCCTTGGAAATGATTTCAGGCAGGACGATGTGATCGTCGGGCTCCGCAAGATTGAGGCGGAACGCATAAAGCTGCGACGCGTCGGCGGTGAATGCGCTGCATTGTCCGGCTTCATAAGCCTGTACGGACTCTTCGGTCTTGTCGAACGTCAGGAGCTTGAACGGCATTTTCTTCGTGTCGAAAAAGTCGCTGACATTCATCTCCGTCGTGGTGCCGGACTGGGTGCAGATCGTGGCACCGGAGAGCTCCAGAACACTTTCGACGCCGAGCTTCTTGTGAACCATGAAGCCCTGTCCGTCATAATAGGTGACGCCAGCAAAATGGAGGCCGAGCGCGGTATCACGGGTCATCGTCCAGGTGGTATTGCGCGACAGAACATCAACCTCTCCGGATTGAAGCGCCGTGAAGCGTTCTTTTGCGGTCAGAGGAATGAACTTGACCTTTTCGGGATCGCCAAAAATCGCCGCCGCAAGGCCACGGCAAAGGTCCGCATCCATACCGCGCCAGGCGCCCTGTTCGTTGCTGCTTGAGAATCCAGGCAAACCGTGATTGACGCCGCAGGAGACAAAACCCTTGGCCATAACGTCATCAAGGGTGGCGGCATGCGTCTGCATATTGGTGAACAACACGGCACATGCGGTGAGCAATGCCCGCAGGATCCAATTCATTGTTGTACTCATTTCACTGAAGGCATCCATTTAGGTGTGTTTGTCGCGCGTTCTTTTCGATGCAACCGTTTGAGCTCATTTGCCAGAGACGCCGTAGCCACGGGCCGTTGTTGCCAGTTCTGAACGCTTGCCGCACTCTCATGCAATTCCCATCTTTGGGTCAAGGGCTTGACGTCCGGCATTTTGACTGATCAAACCCGTTTTTGGTTTTTCACCGGGATTCAGGTCATGTCCAAGTCAAAAAAAGCCGGCACAAAGTCGGATACCGAGCACGGAATCGAAACAACACTGATGCATCTGGGCCGTAGCCCCGGCGAATATTACGGCTTCGTCAATCCACCGCTCTACCGCGGTTCGACGATTCTCTACCCCACCGTCGAGAAACTCAAATCGAAGAACCAGAAGTTTACGTATGGCAGGCGCGGATCACCGACCGTCCGGGGGCTGGAGGACGCC
>JALCBY010000049.1 GCA_028066055.1 Hyphomicrobiaceae bacterium | reverse complement strand
ATACAGGCGACCGGCTCCGCCGTCCTGCCCCCCGCCGCTCCTGGTCGGCAGGCCGAAGGCCGACGCGGGATCGGCCTCTTATTTCGTTTGCAGGCTTTTTCGTTTGCGGGGATGGCTCTAGACGTAGAACGGGGACTGCATGTCCCGGCTCGCCTCTTTGGTGAGGCTGGCATCGAAAACCCGCGTGTAGAATGCGGCGTTCAGTTTCCTTGCGGTCTCGGGAAAGACGTCCACGGCGAATGCCTTGGCATTCTCAACCGTGTCGAAGGCATCCACCCCGCCGATTGTGTTTGTATGCAGACCGCTCAGCCAGGTCTTGGCGATCAGTCCCTGCTGCTTCTTCAGAATCGGATTGCGGGCCTGCCACGGCGCCTTTTCGAACGGAACGGATATCTGGACCTCTGTGTAAACAAATGCTTTGGGCGTCATGGCGCTCTCCTTTGCGGGCGTCCGGGATTGGGCGTTCAGGGCACCGCCATAGCTCGCGGCGAGCGTTCCGCCCGCTGCTGCTGCGGCTCCGCCCAGGACGCTCCGCCGGCTCGGCCCGGTTCCGGTTGGAGGTATCGCTTTTCCGTTTTGCTTTTCATTCCGCGCTCCTGAAGGCTGCATTGACGATGGCGATAAAACACTTGCATTTTGCAAGTTAAATTCCTTTAAGGTGTTAACTTGTATTTTGCAAGTGATTTTTTATGATGCGCCGATGGGAAACGAAAACAAGCTGCGCCAGTCGGGGTGTCCGCTCGCATTCGGCCTCGATATGTTCGGGGACCGGTGGAGCCTGCTGATCATTCGCGAAATGCTTCTGAACGGGAAAAAGACCTACGGCGAGTTCCTGGAGATCGATGAGGGCATCGCCACGAATGTTCTGTCCGACCGGCTCAGGCATCTGGAAGCCGAAGGCATCATCACGAAAACACGCAACCCGGAAAATCAGCGCAGTTTCACCTACGCGCTCACCGAAAAAGGACGCGATCTCGCGCCGGTCCTCATCGAGATCATTCTGTGGAGCGGCAAACATGACCGGCGCCCGCACGCGCTCCGCGCGACGCTGGACAAAATCAAGGCCGACAGAAAAGGGTTCGAGAAAAAGATCCGGTCGGGCTGACGGCGCGCCGTGCCGGATCGCCCGGCCCCCAACGCCTAATCCGATGGACGCGCCGGATTTGCGCGTTTGTTTTCAACCCCCCACGCGGGCCAGGGTCGTGCAGAGTTTCAGGGCGTGTTCGCGATGCAAGAGGTTTACTGCACTTGCTTGAGCGCAACTGACTCCGGAATGATGCCGGCCCAGCTTTTTTTACCGTAGATGGTCACCCGCGTTCCGCGCCTCATTTGGACCCCCAGATATTTGGGCACACGGCAGACGCGCTCGGCGAGATACGGAGGCTCGACGAGCTTTATGCAGTGTCTGTAATCCCTGTCATTCTCAAGCTGCTCCACCGTGAAATCTTGTGTCCCGGGCGTGCCGACGGCCGAGGTTACGAGATGAGGTGCCAATCGGGTAACGGTCAGATAGATAACTGCGGCACCTATAATTGCATGCAGGCCGATCGAGACAGACGGCTTGTTCCCAATCCATTCGCCAATCATGGGATGGTTGCTTACGCCCTGTTCGCGAGCTTCAGCTTGCCACGCCTGCCAAGTCCAAGTCAGCCAGAGAATGATGCAAATCAAACTGAACAAGGTGATCCAGCCACTGTATCGGCTCACGATGAACGAAGGCAAAAAGGCAAAGAATTTCAGTTCAAGGCCGGCAGCAGCGAACAGAGCAAAATACGCGAACATGAAAATCTTTTGCCTTCGCGTCATGCGGGGCCTGCTTTGGGAAATATTGTCTGCTTGATGCATCACGGAAAAACTCAAGGTGTGGCGCCGAGACGTTTGAGCATGTCCGTCGCGTCGTCGGCCCGCGCGCCGTTCGACCACCCTTCAAAAGAAATGGTGAGTGTGCCGACCAGAACTGCGAATGAAAATCTGACAAAGAGTTTCAACATCACTTTCCCAATACACGCGTTTCGTGATCCGGATAGCATGATATTTTCAGATATTGACAGTTCAATGTGAGATAGAGCGATGCCCAAGTCCTTTATCCCTCTCCCACGCGGGCCCGGGATGGCGCAGAACTTCAGGGCGCATTGGCGATGCGCCGACGTACCTCACGGCCGGTGATAGAGATAGTCCTGCCCCTTCTGCTGGGCGTGGCAGTCGCTGCAGGGCTCGATGGTGGCGCCGACGGGTTTCGCTCCTGCCGGGACTTTCATCTTGCCCTTGGGGTCATAGGCGATCCACATCCAGTCGCCATGGGCCGGGTCGTGGCCGGGCTTGCGCTTGATCATCACGTTGACGGCCTTGAGGTGCTTGGCCGGGTCTTTCGCGATCGCGTCGAGGCTGGTGCCCTTCTCGCCATAAACATGTTGCACGGCCACCTTGGCCGTATGATCGCCGACCTTCGCTTTCGAAACGGTCGCCGCCGCAGCGGGACCGTGGGGCGGTTTGGAGGGTTTCGGCGTTCCGGGCCTGGCGGACGTTCCTGTCAACCCGTTCCGCTCCAGCACCTGCCAGACCTTTTCGGCGTAGCTCTGATCCGCTTTCCCGGCATCTTTCGCATGGGCCGGGAAAGACGCGGCCAATGCGACAGAGACGCCGAACAGCAACCCGGTGGACGTCCAGACAGTGCGCATGGGGAACTCCTCCACAGTTACCGGAGATTCCGCCACAAATCTCCGCTTGAATTCTCAAGACATGACAATGATGAAAAGACGTTGCAAACTCAAGATCGGACATCATCTGGTATAACGACGGGATGATCTTGTCGGGCGCCGCCGTCTGTTGCCCGTCTGCCGCCGTCAACCCAAGGGATCTCCCAAAATGAAGCTTCGAAATCTGGCAACCGCAACCCTCCTCGCCCTCGCGCTGGCCTTCACGTTCTCTGGGCTGGCGTCCGGCCCCGCCGCCGCGGCGGAAAAACAGCCAGTGGCGAAACTCGTCGGCACGCCCCTCTCTCTCGTTTATGCGGCCAAGATCGACGGACCCAACAACCACATCGCCTTCACCATCATGCTCCAGGTGGCGGACAAGCGCGTCCCGGTCATATTCGAAGGCAAGCCCCAGCATCCCGTGCTGGATGCGCTCGCCGCGGTCCAGGCCGAGATCGACGATGGCGACGATGAGACCATCACCATCAACGCTTCCCTCCTCGGTTCGATCCCCAACGCCACCTATCCCCACGGCGCCTATGTCCTCAAGGACATCAGGGTGGGGGATTATTTCTGGCAAAGCGACTATTTCAAATACAAGGGCTGAGCGATCCCGCGTCCGCCAATGGCGGATCGGAAAACCGCAACCGAATGGTTGCGCGATTGAACTGACATCGTTAAGTTGACGCGCAACCAGGAGGTTGCGCTTATGGCTGATCGCATCGTAAAGACAATCGAATTGAAAGCGCCTGTTTCCCGGGTGTGGCGCGCCCTTACCGATCCCGACGAGTTCGGGCAGTGGTTCCGTGTCAAGTTGGACGGTCCTTTCAGGCCCGGAGCCTTGTCCACCGGCACGATGACCTTTCCGGGGTATGAACATTATCCGTGGCGCGCCGTCGTGGAACGCATGGATCATGAGCAATTCCTGTCGTTCCGATGGCACGACTTCGACGAGGAATCCGGCGTCGATATCTCCAAGCAACCCGTGACGCTTGTCGAATTCCGTCTGGAACCCACGAACGAGGGAACGCGCCTGACGATCACCGAAAGTGGCTTTGAGGCGATCCCCGATCCGCGCCGCATCGAGGTGTTGCGCGAAAATACCGAAGGCTGGAACATTCAGGCGGACAACATTGCCACCCATGTCTCATCCACGTGATCTCACGCCCACGTCCGCCGCGCCGTTATTCTCCGCACTTGGCGACAGGACGCGGCTTGAACTGCTGCTCGACCTTTGCAACGGGCAGCCGCGGTCTATCTCGGAACTGACGCAGGGAACGGGACTTTCCCGCCAGGGCATCTCCAAACATCTGGATGTCCTGAAGGAGGCGCGCCTCGTCACGAGCGAACGCATCGGGCGGGAAAGCAAATACACTGTCCGGCTGGATACGCTGAGCGACGCGAAGCGGTATCTTGATCGCGCATCGCAGCAGTGGGACGAATCCATTGAACGGCTGAGACGATTGGTCGAGGATTGATCGGTTCCGCAATAACGGCCCCAGCCGCCGAAACTACGGACCGAACTCCGCTTTCGAAACGGTGCGTTAATCCCCCCGGCAGATTGTGTAATCGCTCATGGATCCGGATAAACAGAAACGTCTCAACAGGCTCATCTGGCGGCAACGCCTGCGCAGCGCCTTGCCTGTTGTCGCGATCTTCGGGCTGCTCGCAGCCTTGTTCGTCGGACTGTTCTGGGATGAGCAGGATGCCGTGCGCGAGACGACCACGGGCCGTGTGGCAAGCTGGTCGCGCGCACCCGATGAAACCGGAAACGGCCCGTTCATCGTAACCGTGGTCCTTCCCGACGGCGCGCGCGCCAATGCAACCGGCAGCGCGGCGGGGCCCGCGCCGCAGGTCGGGCAGACGATCAAGCTTGTTCGCTCTGAAACAAAATCAGGCCGTATCCGTTATCGCTGGATGCGGTAGGCGCGGTTACGGCCGTGCCGCGTCCACAGGCGGGAAATATTGCGGGGCTTCGGTCCTGTCGAACATGCCGTAGTCGCGCGATATCAGGCAGAGGCTCGCCGTTTCGACGTCCGTGTTCTGTGCAGCGGACCGCGTCATCTCGCGTCCGGCGGCCGCGTCTTGCGCCTCGATCACGGTGACATACACATCGTCAAAATTAACGCTCGCGAACGCCTCCCCCCGGCCGGGCAGCGGCGCGTTCCGGCTTCCCGCGATCACGAGAAACCGGGGCGCATGGGATTCCGGTGTGCTGTAGGCGCCCTCGTCGGACCATTCCCGCGTCTCCTCGCCTTTCGCCGCGTGCTCGAGCACGTGGGATATGCGGATCCGGTAGTCCTCGAAATGTTTGTTGCGGCCGGCAGCCTGCGAGTTGTGGTGGTGCGCGTCGGTGCGCCATTTGGCAAGGGAGGCTTCATCGCGCCACATGGAGTGCGAGAGAATGACGCCCGGCCGCGAGGTGGACTTGAAGCGGTCGATGTAGATCAGGCCGTCATGCTGCTCGAGGCGCGGGCGCAAGGCCGCCGCGTGGCGGAAATAATGGTCTTCATGGCCGTCGCGCGGTTTCATCTCGAAGAGCAGTGCGTGCATTCCAGTCTCTCCTGCTTGCGCATTCCATCCGCCCACACTCGGTAGGGAGCGTCATCATCGCGCGGCAGTTTAGGGCAACGGCAAAACCGGGTCTGGAACGAAAGTGATGTCTATCGCGCGCGCCACACGCGGGCGTAGGCGGCGGGTGTGGTTCCAAAAGTTCTGCGGAAGATGCGCCCGAGATGGCTCTGGTCGGAAAAGCCCGCGTCGTGGGCGGCTGCCGCTGGCGCGCAGTCGCGCCGCAGCATCGCCCTGGCGCGGCTCGCCTTGTGCGCGAGCCTGAAGGCATAGGGCGTCATCCCCATTTCCCGCGCGAATTTCCGGATGAAACCCTCCCTGCTCAGGCGCATTTCAGTGGTAATCTTCGCGACCGGGGCATCACCATCCCGGACGGCTTCAACGATCTCCGCAGGGAGCGTGGGTTCAAGCGGCAGGGCTTTGCGAATGACGTCCGCGCCTGCGAACGCATCCAGCAGCACGTCGGTCTCGGCATTGCGCATTTGGGTCAGTGATATAGGGGCCTCCCCGAGCAGCACGTCGCACGGGCGTTCCTGAGCAAACCAGTTGGCTTTGAGGAACACGTCGCGACTGCGCGTCTTGATCCCTCCCATGCCGACGGATATGTGCGGCACGCCTGCCGGAATGACGATGAAGCGTCCGGCCGGAATACTGAATTCCTCCCCGCCGATGCGGAAACGGCGGAGCCCTGAATAGACGACCGACAGTTGAGCCTCGTCATGCAGGTGGGCTGAAAGATAAGGGCTGCGCACGCCGAACCAATCGGATGCCTCCACGCCGAAGGGGTGCGTCAGGCGTTGGTATGTCCAGACCGAACGTTGTGGCGATGAGTCCATGAGCCATTCAGTTGTAGCATACGGCCAGTTTCGGCATACGGCGGATCGCGGCGATCAGGCCGACGGGCAGGTGTCGCCGAATTCAGAATGCGCTTCGCGCTTTTCCCTTTAAAATCAGATGCGCAGGCAAATCAATAAAATTTATATCTTCAGTTCGCGCACTGCAGAATAATCGAGCTTAATGTCTTTAGTCTTTGATTTAATTCGCGAATTAACTGTGGATGGCCAAAACTTGACTATAATGTCCACCCGTTTCAGCCGCATTTAATGCATACGGATGCGAACGTCCAGGTTCCCACCGGATCGACCGCATCATGCCCGGAGAAATGAGATGGAAACGCGATATGGCTTCACGAAACTGGCGCCGTCCGAGTTTGAAGGCTGGCTTCAGTCGCAATCCATCAGCCGAACATGCGTGCGCGTGCAGGAGCACCACACCTGGAAGCCGAGATATTCGAATTTCAACGGGAACAATCACTTCCAGATGCAAAGGAACATGAAGCGCTACCATATGAACCGGAACGGGTGGAGCGATATCGGGCAGCATTTTTCCATATTTCCCGACGGCATGATCCTGACCGGACGCCCCTTGAACAGAACGCCGGCCTGCATCCTCTACGCCAACAGTGGCGCAATCTGCATCGAAAATGTCGGCAATTTCGATGCCGGCGGCGACACTATGGACCAGGCGCAATCGGACTCGATTTTCCTGTGTACCGCCGCCCTGCTCCGCAAAATCGGAATTGCCATCCCGTCACAAACCAACGTCGTCTATCACCATTGGTATGATGGGGACGGCAGATTAGTCTACTACAATAGCGGCCAGAAAACCTGTCCGGGAACGGCCTTCTTCGGTGGCAATCAGCTTCCCGATTTTACCGCCAATTTTCTCCCTCTGCTTCAACAGGCCATGGACACGGGCGGGCAACCGCCCCGAGGGCTCCTGAGCTGGGCGGTCGTGACGGTGGAGAATCTGAATATCAGAACGGGCCCCAGCAGTGACGCCGATCTTGCAAACGACCAGGGGCCGCTAAATTACGGCTCGATCGTCCGGGTGTATGAAATTTCGCCGAACCGCTGGCTGCGCATTTCGCAAGACAGGCAGCTCTGGGTTTACGGGCGTTACACGCGCCAGGTCCGCCCCGCCACGGTCAACACGCCGGATACGAACGCGCGCATCGGGCCGGGCACCGACCATGACGTCGTCCAGGTTTTGCAGCAGGGGGACCGCGTGTTCGTGCAGAAGCAGGAGGGGAGCTGGAGCCAGACCACGGAAGATCACTGGATTCACGGCTCCCTGCTCGATTTTGACGAGGGTTAGGCCGCCAATAATCTCGGTGCACGATCGAGAATATCGAAGCCGTTAGTCCGTCAGCCGTCGTCTTCAAAAATGTCTTCGACCGTTCGCTCAAACAACCGCGCAATCCTGAACGCCAGCGGCAAAGACGGATCGTATTTTCCGTTCTCTATTGCATTCACGGAATTTCTGGAAACGCCAAGCCGTTTGGCGAGATCGGCCTGCGTCCAGCGTCGCTCAGCCCGCAAAACTCGAATTCGGTTTTTCACGTTTGCTTCGAAGCCTGTGCCTGTGATCGTTTAGACGCCACTATCTGAGATTGTATCGAGGTGGATATGAAAAGCGTCCTTGTCTTTTGGACAAGTTCACTTGTCGTGCGATCTGAGAGGATCTCCAGCGCTTTGCGCGCCCATGTTCGATCATCTGCGCCGCGGTATGCCTGGAAGCCATGGTCAGCCGCCGGTCATGAGGCCGGCGCCTGGCGCGGGCTTCAGTGTTGCGTCGTTTGCTGGACGGAGCCCTTCGCGCCGGGCCGCAAACGCATCTGCAGCACCTTGCGCGCCATTTGCGGGTTGAGGCGGGCAAAGACCGTGCGTGCCTTCTCGGCGTCGGCCTGGGACATGGGTCCCTTGAGCGCCTGCAGCACTTTCTTTGCGTCAGGCCACGTCAGTTCGCAGATGCGCGCCATCATCAGGGTGATGTCATGGCCGAAGGCGTCGATGGCGCGATAGGCGGCGCCTGGGTCGACCCGGCACATCAGCGCCATGGCGATGAGCGTTTCATCGGTCAGGCGTTGTTTGGCGAGCTTGACCAGGGCGGCGGAATCAAGCCGCCCGGAGCGATAAAGTGCCGCGATCTTCTCATGGGCTTCCGTGAGCCTGGCAGATGTGGCGGGCGCCGTCTCCTCCACGTCCCGGGCCGCGCTCGTGACGGCGGATTTGATAACGCTTGCGATGGCAGGGCGCGACTTGATCAGTTTGTCACGAACATGATCGGCGGCGCTGTCCAGAAGGATCTTGAGATGATGGGCCGGAATGTCGCTGCGTTCGCCGACGCACACGGCCAGTTCGTCGTCGGCTTTCGACCGCTCGATCAGCGTCGCATACCCCTGTTCGGTGAAACTGGCGCCGGGATTCTTGGCGATGCGTCGCATGGTCGATTCGTCGCCATGGATAAGGAGCGCCGACGTGACGATTTCGCTGAGGGTCGCGCGTTCGCATACCGCATGCAGGTGGGGCTGTGGCCGCGACTGCACGATCTGGGTGAGAAGAATGTCATCGAGCATGGGCGAGCCGGCAAGAACGGGTCCGGCCACGAGAATGTCCTCGTGCCGTGCCAGGAATTCGACCATCTTGGGCGGACCGTTCTCCTCATGCGCAAGTATGAATGCCAGCTTCGAGAGGGCAATTTCTTCAATTTCCGAGGCGAATCGGCACAAGAGAATGTCGTATTGCGCCACTTGTTCTTGGCTAAGCCGAACAGATCCGTTGCTCATGACTTCGGCAACACCACACAGCTTCGAAGCCATCACGTCTTTCGGCATGTTTTCGAATTGTTTTTCGATTTTTTCGAGGAGTGATTCTACACCAGCCATAAATGCATCCGGAAAGACAGTTGTATCATCCTATTAAATGCAACCTGTATATTATATAGCTGCTTAATAAACCACAAACCGTGTGTACTCATCGCATCTGTGGAAAACTAATTCTTGGCTTAATTTAGGTAAGGTGAGAAGACATGCGCATTCTGTCCGATGGCGTGCCGGGCTTTCAGCATCATCTCGCCCTCGCCACCCCACGGGCGCGCATCAGGCCGATCGCCCACAGGCCGGACCCCGGTCCGCCCTACCCCTTCACTCGGCACGCCCGGCGCGGGCGAAGGGCAAGCGACCCGCGATCAGGAACCAGCCAAGCGCGAGAAGGTGCAGGACGATCAGCCCTGAGAAGGTGGCCTGGTAGGCGGCGGCGGGAGGACCCGCCGCGCCGTTTTCCGGCCAGAGATGCAGCACCACGCCGAAGGCATATTGTGCGGCGAAGGCGAACAGCGAGACGAAGATGTTGGTGCCGGTCACGACGCGCCCGGTGAGCTGCGGCCCGAAATGACGGGTAAGTTCCGCATAGCCCACCACGGCCGCCTTGGCGGAAATGCCGTAAGCCGCCCAGATCAGGTAGTTTTGCGAAACGATGTTGGCCGCGAGCAGGATCTGGACAGCGATGTAAACGGCGACGCCCCAGACAACGATGACGATGAGAGGCTGTCCCAGGCGCCCGGCGAGGCGCGCAATGAAACCGCCCGACGCAAAGCCGACCGTCATGGCGAGCGAGATTGCGAACAGATAGTGGGCGCTCTGAAGGGGTGAAAGCCCGACCACATGCTGCAGCCAGGGACCGAGCCACAGGCCCAGCATGGCGATGAAACCGCCATTGCAGATGACGATCAGGGGTGCGAGGCGCCAGAAGAAGGGGTCGGTGTAGATGGTCTTGAGGCCGGCCAGGTCGCTGCGCAGGTCGAAGGCCTGGCTCGTCGCGCCCGGTTTGTCCCGCCCGGCGAAGAACACCAGTGCCGCCACGGCCAGGGTCAGGCCTGCCATGGCGAAGCAGAGTGCGCGCCAACCGAATTCGAGTTCGAAGAACTTGGCTGGCGACGTCACCATCAGCGCGCCCAGGCCGCCCACACCCAGGATGATGCCGTTATAGAAGGGAATCTCCTCCGTCTTGCACCAGTCCGCCGTGGCCTTGAAGGCCGCCATCAGGCCGCCCGCCATGCCGATGCCGAGGATGGCCCGTCCGGCGGCGAGCATGGTCACGTCTGACGCCAGGCCGAACACCGTGATGCCGGCAGCGCCCACGACGAACAGCAGCGCCTGGGTCTTTCGCGGTCCCCAATGATCGAGAATGAGCCCGAGGGGCAGTTGCATGACGGCGAAGGTGAGCAGGAAGAGCGACGTGATCCAGCCGACCTCCACGCTGGCGAGGTGCAACTCCTCCATGAGCGGATGAGCCAGGATCGCGTTGATGCACTTGAACGCCATCGAGACGAAAAAGCCCATCGCGAATGGCAAAATGACCGTCAGCCACAAAGACGTTGTTCCGTTCCGCTCCTGCATGGTCCCAACGGCGGACGGATCGCGCCGGCCTCCGCCCCGATTCTCCCCCTGATTCTCCCAGGACGCCGAAGGTATCGGTGCGGGGCCGCGCCCTCAATCAGTTTCGTCATGTGGCACGCGCGCACGGAACCGCGCGGACTTTCACGCTTGTGTTCGTAACCGGCAGACACAATAAAGTGGGTCCATGCCGGACCTTGAGGCCATTCTCGAAGAAACCCGCGCCTTTGTCGCCCCGAAGATCGGGACGGGCAAGGTCGCCGACTATATCCCTGCGCTGGCGCGGGTCGAGCCGAACAAGTTCGGCATCGCCGTGGTCGATCTGGACGGCAAGGTCACGAGCGTCGGCGACGCCCACGACCTCTTCTCGATCCAGAGCATTTCCAAGGTCTTCACCCTGACCCTTGTTTTGCGCCGCCACGGTGCCGACCTTTGGAAGCGCGTGGGCCGCGAGCCTTCCGGTTCTCCCTTCAACTCGATCGTGCAGCTTGAGAATGAGCGCGGTATTCCGCGCAACCCCTTTATCAATGCGGGCGCCATCGTCGTCAGCGATATGCTGCTCGGCGACGGTACGGCGGCGGACACGATCGTGCAGATCACGGATTTCATCGGAAACCTGGCTCGGGACGACACCATCAGCGTCGACCGGGAAGTGGTGGCCTCGGAAATAGAAACCGGCTTCCGCAATGCAGCCCTTGCCAATTTCATGCGGGGCTTCGGCAACATAAAAAACCCCGTCGACCAGGTTCTGGAGGTTTATTTCTGCCAATGCTCCATCGCCATGAGCTGCGTCCAGCTTGCCCGTTCCGCCCTGTTTCTCGCCGCTGAAGGCAAGGACCCTGCCAGCGGGGAGCAGATCGTTTCCGCGCAGCGCGCGCGCCGCATCAACGCGCTCATGCTGTCCTGCGGGCATTATGACGCCTCCGGCGATTTCGCCTTTCGCGTGGGTCTTCCCGGCAAGAGCGGCGTCGGCGGGGGCATTCTCGCCGTGGTGCCGAACCGCTGCGCCATCGCCGTCTGGTCCCCCGGCCTCAACGCCAACGGCAACTCCCTCGTCGGCACGCTTGCACTTGAGCATCTGGCGGCGAAATCCGGCTGGTCGGTGTTCGTCGGCTGAGCGGCGCGGCCCCGGTTCGCGACCGTTTCACCCTTCCCTTTCCGATCACGAAAAATCGAAAAAGGCGCAAAGCTGTGATGCGCATCACAGCGGATCGCGTGGCCAATCCTTATTAATGAGGGGGCATCAGGGAGCCATTGGGCAGCCCGAACTGGAACGGAGGATGCAGTCATGCACAAGAAATTTTTCCGGATGGTCGCCCTGGGCGGCGCGGTTTTCGCCGCAAGTCATTCTGTCGCTTTCGATACCGCGCACGCCGGCTCCACCATCGATCTGGGGTCTTTCCTCTCGAAGCACTCAGGGAAAATCGACAGCCTGGTCAGCAGGTACGGGCTGGAGTCCATTGGCGAAAAATATCTGAACACCAAGGACGAGACGGGCGAGCACTCTGCGAACAAGAACAGCAATTCAAACGAAAAATACAAACTCAACCTTGACGACATTCTGAACCACTCGTCGCTTCGCAAGCTGCGGTAGGACTGTCGATCGGCGCGGACCGGAATTGCCGCCGACATCATCGCCTTGCCAACGGATACTCCGAAACGGCCACGCGCGATTGCCAGTTCCGGTCCCGGGCATGTAGTAAGGGCACGCGAGTCTCCACCAAACGAGCTCAGGTGCGATTTTGCCCAACACAGAGCGTGCCCCCGCCGTGCCGTTGCCTGCCATCCCCTCAATCCGGGCGCTGATCCGGTCTCTCATGGGAGCGGCACTTCCCCTCAGCCTGCTCGCGCTTGTCCTGCTGCTGGTCCCCTGCTCCGCCCTTGCGGGCGCGAAGGAGAAGGTCGCCAAGCTCGCGCCTTCCGCCCTAGTGCTGGTCATGGACGCCAAGGGCAACGAACTGGTGGCCCGGAACGCCGACAAGCCGTTCGTCCCGGCGTCCGTCACCAAGATCGTGACCGCCTGGCTGGCGATGGAGGTTCTGGGCGGGGACTATCGCTTCAAGACCCGTTTTTTTCTCGACGCGGACCGGGTGCTCTATGTGCGCGGCGGCGGAGACCCTTTCCTGATCTCCGAGGAACTGGCGCGTCTCGCCAACGGGCTTGCCGATGCCATCGGAAAGGAGCCGATTACCGGTCTCGTGCTCGACGCGAGCTATTATCCCGGCAACTTGCGCATCCCGGGAGTCGAGCGCACCAGCGAGGCCTATGACGCGCTGAATTCAGCACTTGCGGTCAATTTCAACACGATCCACGCGGTGCGCCGCGGCAGGAAGGTGCGCTCGGGAGAGAAGCAGACGCCGATCACCCCGCTGGCGGTCAGCCAGTTCCGCAAGAGAGGCCCCAAGGGCCGGGGCCGCATCAGCCTGACCCAGGACCCGGCCATTAGCCTGCAATATGCCGGCGAACTGCTCGCTGCGTTCCTGAAGCGCGCGGGCGTGGGGCTGAAGGGCAAGATCACCACCGGAGCCGTGCCTCAGGGGCTCGCGCCCGTCTATGTCCATCGCCAGTCGCGGCCGCTCTCGGAAATTCTCACCGAGATGCTGCGTTATTCGAACAACTATATCGCCAATCAGGTTTTTCTGGAGATCGGCGGTCACGCCCAGGGCGGACCTGTCAGCCTTGAAAAGTCGCTCAAGGTCGCACGCGACATCCTCGCCAGGCACGATCTCGCCGAGGCCATCCGGCTGGAAGAAGGCTCAGGCATCAGCCGCGGCAACCGTTTCACGGCGCGCGGCCTCGCGCGGCTGCTCCACCACTTCACACCCCACGCCGCCCTGCTCTACGGCCAGAATGGCGGGCCGCACAAAACCGGCTCGCTCTCCGGCGTGCGTACGCTCGCGGGCTACGCCAACACGTCGCGGCATGGAACCGTGCGCTTCGTGATCGCGTTGCGTGGCAATAACGGTGCGCTCCGTTTCCGGCTGCTCAAGGCAATCGAGTCGGGGCTGTAGGCTGCGGAGGCTTGGTGTTCCGAGATTTCAGCATAGGGTCAGAAGGGCCCTTGCACGTGACACCGCAAAAGTCCGTTGGGTGCCAGGAGGGGACGTATTGTGGATTGGTAATTTGCAAAAAGAGTCCGCTTCAAGCCATCATCGACTTGCGCGTTTCAGTTCAAAATGCGCCCGCCCTCGCAGGCGTGGCAGGAGTGCACGGCTCTTCTCGGACGTTCGGTTTCCAAAAGTGTTATTCTGAAAGCGGTCATTCGTGCTTACTGCCGCAAATGCTCTGACATCGTGTGGGCTTTATGAAGGCTCCTCGAAACCAGATCAGAAGATCGTCTTGAGCACCTTTTCTGCCCCGGCGACCAACTCGTCAACTTCATCCTTGGTGGGTTCGCGCCCCTTCGCGTGACCGCAGATATTACGAATGTCGGCGAGGTGCTGAATGAACCGCCACTGTGGCACCGTGGTTACGTTTGCATCCTTCAGCAATTGGCTCAGGTCTGAAATACCCGGGTTTTTCTTGCGGACGGACACATTGTGAAAGCCGCAAACATGCAGAAGGTGTTTTTCTATAACCACCCCGCAAATGGCGCCGGCAGCCCGCAAATACCCGGCCTTCGCCAAGGACCCCGCAGTCTCAATCTCAGTGTCAAACAAATCGGCTTGCAGTACGGCCTTGAGGTCCATCAAAGTGGAATCAAGTGTAGCCTTCGCAGCTCTCACAATATTGAGCTGTTGGGTAAACTCAGGAATCGCAGCATAATCGCCCGCAACAAGCTCTTTTTCCCATCCGCGCGTCACTGTTAGCCCCTGTAGGTAGTCGCGGATCATGTAATTTTGGAAAGTGATGTCCTTTCGCCCTTTCGGGACGTCGAAATACGATGTGAAATCAAAAAGTCTGTCAGGCATCACCTGCTTTATCACGGCCTGCGCTTTTGAGTACCAAGCTTGATACTCGCTTTTGAAATCCGGCAATTTCTTTATGAAAGATTTCAGTTTCTTTTCGTCTCCTTCGAGCGCCGCTAGGTAAACCTCCTTAGATTGCTCCGGCTCGCACTCATATTGCATCGCCATCAAGAGCAACTCGCCGTCCTTTATCAGTTCGTCCAGTTCATCTGCAAACTTCTTGGTTCTTTCAGACATAGGCCGCTCACTAATCAATTATGCGGCAAAAGTCCGCCTGTTTCTTTCTCCTGTCAAGAACATCGCGGTCCGCAAAACAACGCCTCTGCATCACCCCTTGTTACCGTCCAAACCCGTGAAATATACGCGCTTATGGTCGACAACTTTGTGCGGATGCCGCGTGCGCAATGCCGCACCACCAAAAGGGCAGCTTGCCGCCCCATTGAGGGGCGCAGCCGGTTAGGTCGTCTCGTCCGCAGAGACTTGAGGGTAATAGAGGAACTCGATCAGCAGGCACCCGTCCCGGCTGAAAAAGGGGCCATGCGAGATGCCGGGAGGGCGCACGGCATATG
>JALCBY010000120.1 GCA_028066055.1 Hyphomicrobiaceae bacterium | reverse complement strand
CACAAAACCCCGAAAAAACAAAACACACCGACAAAACAAAAACACGAAGAGCGACTCCCCGTGTGAAGCATGCACAATGCTCACTCAGTTGACGATGCATGACTGTCCTGACCCAAAGAACCGGTTTCGTGCCCGCGTCTTTTGGCGCGCGGTTGTCCGAAAATCCCGTCTAACCAGTAGGCGGTCAGGATAGTCATTCGATTGCTGCTGCGAAAGATTTTTTCCCGAATTCCAGCATATACGGGCTTGCAGGTGTGGGTTCTGCGCAACACTTTGGCTGGTTTTGGGCAGATTCGGGACCGATTTACGACCGAAACGGCGAAAATCGTGCGGTATTCGCTAGAAAACGAACTCTTTTTCCCTCTCGAATCCGGGCAGCAGCGGACCGCCGGCATCGAATGCCGGACGATGGCTGACCCGGGAACCGCTCTTGCGATACAGATAGGCCTGCCCGAATCCCGCTTCGGCAAGAATTGCGACGAGCCGGCCCCCATCCTTGAGCTGCTCCAGCAGTGCACCCGACACCACTGGCACGGCGCCGTTCAGAAGGATGACATCGAACGATCCCTCACTGGCGTAGCCTTCATTGAGCGGTCCGGTCACGATGGCAGCATTGTCGGCCTCAAGATCCATCAGCGCCTGCCCCGCCTGCTCCGCAAGCCGATCATCCGATTCCAGACCAACGACGGAGTCCGCAAGACGGGCAAGAACAGCGGTTGAGTAACCCGTCGCACATCCGACATCGAGAACCAGGTCGTTCCGCCCGACGTCCGCAAGCTGAATGAGGCGCGCCAAAGGCATCGGCGCAAGAAGACGCCGCGAGGGTGCGACCTCGATTTCTTCCTCCATATACGCAAGATCCTGCAGGGAGGCGGGAACGAACCGTTCTCTGGGAATTTCGGACAGCGACCGCAACAGATGCTCGTCCGTGACCTGATTGGGTCGAATCTGCGACTCGACCATGTTGTATCGCGCCACCGCGTATTCGCTCATTGCAGCTCTCCCGTGCCCCTTTTCTCAGTTCAGGATTTACGGCGCTTTGTCAAGCAGCGTAACGATTTGCAAACTGGACATCCGCAGGATCGCCCAGGATTGACGACAACGCCTTGACTGCGGATTGGCCAAGTGATTGATAGGCGCTCGAAGGCCAGGTGGCGGAGTGGTTACGCAGTGGACTGCAAATCCATCTACACCGGTTCGATTCCGGTCCTGGCCTCCATTCCCGACAATTCAGGCCTTCGTCTCATGGTTGCCGCCATTGCCGTTGCGCCTTCTGCCCCACCACACCTCCAGGCGCCGCCGCCAGCGGCGCACCACCGGCAGATCGACGGAGAGGATCAACAGGCCCAGCGGAATCATCCAGAATCCCAGCACGGGCAGAAAGCCGAGCAACCCGCCGACGATCAGCACCAGCCCCAGAATCAGCCGGATAAGCCGTGAACGCGGCAGCTCGAACGTTCGATCTCCAATCTTGATTTTCGCAGCCATGGGCCCGAATCGAATGTGACGTCTCTCAACAGCGACATCGGTCAATTTGCTTTTCGTTGCAACGCATTTGGGTTGCCGCGCGGCAGGCCGCAATGGCCGCGTCATTCGGCCTTGCGAAAAACATGTGTTTCTTGGTCTGGAATGATGCGAATGCATTTGCTATAGCGGGTGCGGCTTGCGCGCCTTTTAGGTGCACGCATTCCCCGGTAGCTCAGTTGGTAGAGCAAGCGGCTGTTAACCGCTGGGTCGCTGGTTCGAGTCCGGCCCGGGGAGCCA
>JALCBY010000119.1 GCA_028066055.1 Hyphomicrobiaceae bacterium | reverse complement strand
TCAAAACTTCCGCGTTCCCTTGAAGAAGACGCCGTGAACTTGTGTGTTGTCGCTGAAGTGGCCCTCGTATCCGGCGGAAAAGGTGTGCTGCGCTCCGTTGAACAGGGTCACACCGGCCTCGACGTCGGCGAAGATGTCGTCGAACTCCGACAGGGTCTGGAACGCTCCCACACCTCCCGGAGCGTTGGCGAAGCGGGCGGTGAGCGACTGGTCGGTGTCGCCATAGAAGGTGACACCGGCGCGCATGTAAGGTCTTATGGCCCGTCCGCCGCTCCACTCGAAGGTGGTGCCGAGTTCGAGCGCGGGTGTGACGGAGAAGATGGTCTCGCTTGAGCCTGCGATGTTCAGGTTGGCGGCGCCGCCTCCCGTCTCGCGCGCCGCGTCTCTTTCGACATGGATCGCATTCACGTCGATGAAGGGTTTGGCGTACCAGGAGGCGCGGTCCATCAGGTAGGCCGCGTGGAAGGTGGCGCCCGCATGGTCCACGTCGAAGCTGGAGCGCGCGGTTGCGGTGAAGCCGCCAAAGTCAATGGGCCGCGCCACGTCGACTTCACCCGTGCCGATGGAGCCTGCAAGCGCCATAAGCACGGGACCGGAGTGGTATTTGATGACGCCGCCGAGCATGTAGCGGTCGCTGTCGGCTGATGCATTGGTGCGGGTGTCGAGATTGCTGTTCTCGTAAGCACCGGCGATGCCGACGAACCAGTTGGGTGCGATCGCCACCTGCCCGCCGCCGGAGACGCCGTGGGTATCCTCATTAAAGCCGATATGCTCATAAGTGCTGTCCCGGTCGAGCCAGCGCCCGTCAAAGTGCAGCCACATGCACTGGCCCTGGGAGATGGCCGTGAAGCCTTCGCCCGCCTTCGGGCAGCTGAGCAGGTTGCCGTTGAATTCTTCGGCCGCGAACAGCGCGGTGGCTTGCGTGTTGAGATAGATCTCGGGCAACAGCTGATCGAGGGCCGCGATATAATCGGGGCCCGACACCACGCCGTTGAGCAGTCCTTCGAAGACCGGCCCGAGCCCGCCGCCACCGGCGTTGAAACTCTCATCGAGGTGTTCAGCGATATTGGTCTGGTTCACATTGAGATCGACCCCGAGATCGACACTGTCCGGCGTGAAGTCGATCTCCGTGGTCAGCACCACGTCGGTCGCGTTGGGGAACGACAGCGAGGCCTGCAGGATCGGGCTTGACAGCACATCCAGACCATTGTCCGTGGTCCCGCCCGCCGCCGAGAGGATCGTCACCGATTGCTCGCCCGGCGCCGCATTCTGCAATCGCACCTGCACATTGCCGTCCAGCTCGGCGCTGCCTGACGCATTGACCCGGTCAGCCGTTCCCGCCGTCTGGTCCACATCGACCTGGAAGGTGCCCGTGCCCGTCTGGGTGATATTGCCGTCCAGCTCCGTGGTCTGAATGGCGCCCTCACCGCCCGGCGCCAGCGTGCCGGCATTGCGGAGGCGGTTGCCGGCGCCGAGGTTCACAGTCGTGCCTGCGTTGAACAGGCCGCCGACCTGGTTGTTGAAGAGGCTGTTCCCGATACCGCCGCCGAGGAATTGAACATTGCCAGTCACGGTGCCCGTATTGTTCACGGTTGTAACGCCGGCCGCGTCTGAGTGAATCGCGAAGGTTCCGGCGCCGATCGTGTCGGTCCGGATGGTCCCGCCGGCCAGGTTGTTGATCGTTGCGCCGCCGTTGCTGACATTCGTCCCGATGCCGTAGGTAGAGCCGCTGACAACACCTCCTGATGTGGTGATCAAAGCGCCCGTGTTGCCGCTCGC
>JALCBY010000118.1 GCA_028066055.1 Hyphomicrobiaceae bacterium | reverse complement strand
TTTTCCAACTTCACAGATGTGAACGGCGTCCAGACGCTGAGCGCGGAAGCCGACGGGAGTATCGTGTTCACCCTGTCGCTCTCACGCGACGGTGAGGCGACCTTCAAGATACTCGCCGAACTGGATCACAATGGCGCGGGTGAACTCGCCATTGACGTCAGCGCGCTGGTGATCGCGACAGACTTCGACGGCGACAGCGTGACGCTGCCCGACGACCTCGTCATCTTCAATATCGAGAATAATTCCGACGCACCCAATTACATCAGTGGTGACGCCAGCGTTTCCGACACCCTCACCGGCACCAGCGCGGCCGACATTTTCGTCATTGATGATTTGACCGCCATCGACGAGGTCGTCGGCTACGAGGAGCAAGACAGAATCGATCTTTCCGAGCTCCTCGAAGCCAACTTCAATCTTGGGTCAAGCGACCCTGCGGAGTTTGTCCGGCTGAACGGAACGGACCTGGAAATTGACGTGGATGGCGGCGGCGATTCATTCGAGACCGCAGCCACCTTCGATTCGCTTGGCGGCATCAACACGGTCACCATCATCCTGAATGACGACAGCGGTGTTCAGACGACAGACGGCATAACCGTCTGACGGCGTCCGTCCGCGACATGAAAACCACCGGACGCGGGCGCGGCCAACAGCTTCGAGACGGTGGCGGTTATGAGCGGACTCTGCGTCATGTGATTTCTACCGCAGCATCGGCTATGCTGCTCTCACCTACTGCAGTGGAGCGGTGGGATCATCGAGTACGTGAAATGCGGAACGCGCGAGGTCGCCGAACGCAGCAATCTCCTGATCGCGGCGTCTCGCGAGGATCTCCTGACTGAGTGCCATCAGTTCATCCGGGATATGCCCGAGTTCCCCCTGGCGCGTTACGAGCCATATGGTCCTGGACAATTCAACATGGGGGAAGGCGTGGACGCTTACGTCCTGCGGACGCAGGTGGGCTTCGAGCAGGCAGAGCGGGGTCATGATCGCCCATCCCTTGCCGGCACGGATCATTTCGCCAATCGACCAGGAGCTGTCGAATTCGGCACGCCGCGGCACGTCGATTCGGAGGCGGCGCAGATGCTGGTCCACCGTGCGCCCCATCATATTATGAGCGTTGTAGCGCAGGAACGGGAGTTCCTCCGCGAGGCGTTCCAGATCATCCGGGGGTGTCGTCATTGATGCCGGACCGGCAACCAAAAAAGTCTCCTTGAGCAAGGCGCGCCGGTCCAGGCCGGCAACCCCTTCCATAGGGTCGGATGTCATGACCGCGTCGACCTCATGGTTCAACAGGGCCTCGTTCTGATCGAAGCTAAGACCCGATCTCATGGAGAAACTGTCCTGCCACATATTGGAGCGCGACTGCTCGAAAAGGTCAGGTAACAAGGGTCCCGCGAGGGAATTCATGGCAGCCAGGCGCAACTCCAGCAGGCTACTGTTGCCAAGTTCCCTGATCGTCCCCCAGGTTTCGTTGGCAATTCCGAGAAGATGGTACGCCCGCGCCTGAAGCACGTTGCCCGCCGTCGTCAAACGGAATGGTCGGGTGCTGCGATCGAACAAGTCCGTGTCGAGCGCTTGCTCGACCTGCCTTATGTTTTGTGAGATCGCGGCTTGCGATATCCCGAGTTTTCGCGCTGCCTTTGACATATTGCCGGTCTCGGCCGCTGCGATGAATATCTCGATAAAGCGCAAAGTAATGGGGTGTTTCAAACGCCCGATCTCCCCTCTACAACTTTTCATGCACACGCTATGTGGGTATGCGTTACGCGCCACTCCTATGAACTTCAGTAATACTTATACT
>JALCBY010000016.1:88121-89746 GCA_028066055.1 Hyphomicrobiaceae bacterium | reverse complement strand
TGCTCGTCGGCGAGATACTCGGCGTGTGGACCGCGAGCTCGATTGCGGCGATCTCCGGCGGCTGGGAGTGGGCGTTCGCCATTTTCTCCGTGCCGCTCGCCCTGAATATCATAGCTCTCGCCACGGCGCTGAAGGCAGGCCTTGTCAGCCGGCCGGGCCTCAAAGGCAAGGCCGCACCCGACAGATGGGTTCCCGATTGGCGCAATGGCAAAATGCTTCTGTGCGGATTTATACTCGGCGGTGCCGCGTCGCTGTATTTCGCGACCAACGCCTTCCTGCCCGACTTCCTCCATGCCACCGGCCGCGACCATCTCGTTGACCCGGCGCTGACGGCTCTCAATGTGGGCCAACTCCCCGCTTCACTTCTGCTTCTCCTTTTTGCCGACCAGCTCATCGGCAAACGCTGGCCGATAATGGTCTATGGATTTGTGTCAACCGCCGTGATCACCACGCTTGCGTTAAGTTCAGGCGAGATGGACGCACTTGTCCTGTCCGCTCTCGTCGGTTTTTGCGCTGCAAGCTTTCTGATTCTCGTACTCGCGCTTCCACCGCTTCTCGCGCCGTCGCACGACGTGCATCGATTCTCCGCGGGCGTCTTTTTTATCGGCTACACCGTCTCGTTCGTGACGCCCGTCATCAGTGGTGCGCTCTGGGACGCCACACACAAACCGGAGATGGCATTCGTCCCGATCGCCCTTGCAGGGCTTGTTCTTGTTCTGTTAGCCGGTAATTTGAAGGTATCTGGAACATCGAAAATGCCATCAGGAAAGGAAGAGGGAACCTGACATGCCCAAAGGCTACGTAATCGTCCATGTAACCGTAAACGACGCAGACAACTATCCGACATATGCCGCAGCGGCAACCGAAGCGCTGAAGCCCTTTGGCGGCAGGTTTCTGGCGCGCGGCGGCAAGGCGGAGGTGCGCGAGGGCAACTCGCGCACGCGTCACGTGATCATCGAGTTCGACAGCTACGACAAGGCGGTCGCATGGTATGAGTCAGAGGACTACGCACCCGCACTTGCCATGCGCAAAGCCTGGGCCGACGCCGATCTCGTGATCGTCGAAGGTGCGGATTAGAGGGGCGCGGACTAAAAGTCCTCCGGTTCTATGCCCTCGATCGCGCAGGCCGCGCGGTAGGTATTGCGCAACAAGCAGGCAATGGTCATCGGTCCAACCCCGCCGGGCACGGGCGTGATCGACCCGGCCACGCGCGCGGCATCCTCGTAGTCGACATCGCCAACGAGTCGGCCCTTGCCGTCATCGCTCTCAATACGGTTGATCCCGACGTCTATGACGCAGGCTCCCGGCTTGACCCAGTCGCTCTTGACCATTTCCGGGCGGCCGACCGCCGCCACGAGGATATCTCCAAGCCGGGTGACCGCGGGCAGGTCGCGCGTACGCGAATGACAAATCGTCACCGTGCAATTTTCCTGCAGCAGAAGCTGCGCGACCGGCTTGCCGACGATATTGGAGCGGCCGATGATGACCGCATGCGAGCCGGTAAGATCGCCCAGCGCGGACTTCGCCAGCATGACGCAGCCGACCGGTGTGCACGGAAACAGGGCCGGCTGGCCGATTGACAGCCTACCGACATTGACCGCGTTGAAACCGTCGACATCCTTGGC
>JALCBY010000016.1:0-88021 GCA_028066055.1 Hyphomicrobiaceae bacterium | reverse complement strand
GTGATCCCGTGGTTTTCCTTCAATCTGGAAACGGCCTCGGCGACCCTTGCGCGCAATTCCGCTGCAATCGCTTTGCCATCGATGATTTTTGCTTCAGACATTGTTTCCCCCAATGGACCTGTTCTTCACGACTTTTTTTGCCCCCTAACCTGACAGCCTGCTCTTTGCGGCAGCTTCCAGTTCGGCGCAGTCTCCCGCCACATGCACCGACTTCAGTCGCGACTTGCTGCTCGACGCAAGGCTGACCGAAGACGCCGGAACACCGAGCCATTTCCCGACGAGCTTGAGCAACGCCGCATTGGCCACTCCCTTGTCCGGTACTGCACGCACGCGTGCCTTGAGAACGGTTTCGGCATCGAATTGCGCTGTCCCTTCAATCCTGTCGCTGGAAGATTTGGGCGTGAGCCTGATTCTGAACACCAGCCCGTCCTCGGTACGTCGCCATGGCCCGCTGACGTCGGAAGCCATTGCAATCAGATAACCGCACTCGCAACCCAACTGAACAGAACCACATCCCGTAGGAAAATCAGCAATAGAATGAGGATGACCGGCGTGATGTCTATGCCACCGAGATCCGGCACATACCGCCGCAAGGGCCTGAGAGCCGGCTCTGTCAGCCGGTGCAGCGTATCGGCGAGCAGATAAACGAAGCGGTTTTGCGTATTCACCACGTTGAAGGCGATGAGCCAGCTCAACACCGCACTGGCAATAATGACCCAGATATAGAGACCAATGACCATTCCGATAAATTGAATTAGGGCAATCATCTTCAACTGAACCTTTCTTCTGCGGCACGGCACATGATGTAACGGCACTGCGACCGGCCTGCAAGGCTTTGAAGTTCACAGCCTGACGTACACCAGCTTGACAGCTTCGGGGCGCGGCACCTAAATGGCGGTTCGATAACGAAGCTTGGGGCCGTAGCTCAGTTGGGAGAGCGCCACGTTCGCAACGTGGAGGTCGGCGGTTCGATCCCGCTCGGCTCCACCAGGTTTCTTCCTCAAAATTGGTTCCGACATACAGGGCATGTTAGCGAACCGCACATTTGTGCGGGTGGGCGATTGCCGTGTTTTCCGGAATTCGGTTGGTCGCGGACCGGTTAGAGCTTGATCCAGTCGTAGCGCGTGCTCTGATCGATTGTCCCCAGCACGAAAAGCAGGAGTGTGGCCACAGAAACCGCGATGATGAGAAACCACCCGTTGCGGCGGGCCTTGCGGCGCGCGGTGGTATCGGCGTCGGGGCCTCCGCCTGATTGTACTGCTTGCTTGGCCATGGTGACGTTTGCCTCCTCATATCCTGTCGCAAGAGACAGGCGGCGATCAAACCAAGTGCCGGACCGCTTTGCAAGTATCGTGGAAGGCTCAATGGAAAGAACGGGCGGGGGAAGACAAATGGAAGGGGTCACTACACAACAGAACGCGTCTCCCCCCGCCTGATCAGCACCGGCGACGCAACACTTCAAACCGGCACGCCCATACCTAAGCAAGCCGCTTGCCAACTGTGCCACCTTTTACGAAACACAATATGTTGTATTTATGTTCGCATATAACACTACATATTGATATTTTGCTGAAGTGCTGGCGGCCAGAGCACTAGCCGATGGGAAAGGATAACCCGGCATCGGGTAGAAATTGCCTAGCGTGGGGATACCGCCCGCTATGCGTCGAGGGGCGCCTCGATCCAATGCGACAGGAACCGGTCGAGCCAGGCGCGCTGTCCCGGTCCATACAACAAGTGGTTCGGCATATGGGTGTCACCGGGCCGCGCGCCCGGCATGACGCAACGATAGCTCGAACGGGTCACCCACCGGTTCATGATCCAGTGGGTGATTTCCGGGTGGAACTGAAGCCCGAACGCGGTCTTGTGCCGGAAGGCCTGATTGCTGAAATGCTTGCCGCGCGCCAGCAACGTCGCCTCCTTCGGAACCGCGAACCCTTCCCGGTGCCACTGGTAGGCATGGCTCGGCCATTCCATGAACGCCTCCCCTTCCGATGTCGCCGACAGCGGATAGTAGCCGACCTCGACGAACCCCTCCGGGTGCGACGCGACCTCTCCGCCGAGGTGAACGGCAAGCATCTGGGCGCCCAGGCAAATTCCCAAGAAGGGCTTGCCTTCGGCCAGCGGCACCGAAATCCAGTCCACTTCCCGGCGAATGAAGTCGTCAGTGTCGTTTGCACTCTGCGGACCGCCGAAGATCACCGCGCCCGCGTGACCGGCAAGGGTCTCGGGAAGCGGATCGCCGAATCGCGGCCGGCGGATATCGAGCGGATAGCCGTTCGCGCGCAACCAGTTTCCGACCTGGCCTGGAGAGGATTGCTCCTGATGCACGATCAGCAAAACCGGCAGGCGCTTATCGTCGGCACCATTTCCCGCACACCCGCTACCCCAAGACCCGGGATGCGGGCTGCCAGGAAAGGTATCGAAACGTCTGCGCACTGGAGTTCGCGACCGTGTGTTTTCCGAAAAGATGTTGCGCCAAGCACCGTCTTTGAGCAGAATTTGCCTGCCAAGTCCATGGGGCAGGCCATTACAATTGCGCAAATGTCTTATCCGTGGCGGCCCTCGACCGACTTTTTCAGGCGGATGCGATCCCGCGAAGTCACGCCAAGCAACTCGGCGGCACGCCAAACAAGGTTGGCCTCGAGTTCATGAATGACACCGTCAGCCATGACAATTTCCCAAAGCATTTCAACGATCTTCAAGCGGCCGGCCCGGTCGAGATGCCGCGTCAGCACGCTGGTGAATCCGTAAAGGTCGACCGCGTCCTTTTCTTTTTCCGCCGCTTGCTTGATCAGTCGCCCGGCCTGACCGTGATCGAGATCGAAACGCCGTTCCAGAACATCGCGCAGAGCTTCGGTCTCGCTGCGGCTGACCTCACCGTCGACGACGGTTGCATGCACAAGCAGCGCGGCCGCCGCGAGACGCACCTCCCCCTCGTCCATGTCCTGCTCAACGGGTTCTGTTCCCGTAACGCGCTCGGCGATATCCTTGAGTCTGTCCAAAAACGCCATAGATTGCCTGTTGTTCAATCCGGAGTTATTGGAACCTAACATACGAGATTTACACGTTCGACTCGGGGCTTCGACATAGGTAAAGACGTGATTGGACGAACAAAATCGGTTGGCGTTGTGATGTGGCGTTTGTTTCAGACTATCGCGCTCGTCGTGGCGGTCATGTGCGTTGCCGTGCAGGGCACCGCCCTTTCACAGGACGGAGATGGGCCCTTCGTGAAAGAACTCAAATCACAGAATGCTCACCTTTTCGCCAACCCGCTGAAGCTTGCGAAGGAGCGGAAGCCGGCGACGCTGAAACGCGATTACGAGGAGAAGCTTGGCCGGACCGAGTGGCAGTTGAGCGACGGGCCTGTCAGCGTTGAGGTCACGCTCAAGAAGGGCGGCCCGCCGGACGGTGTCCTCTACATGAACCCCGTTGTGAGCGTTTCGGTAGACGGAAAACAGGTCATTCGTTCGGAAGGCAGCGAGTCGTTTCCCGACAATCCGGTCTTCCTTGTTCAGATCGCCGAGATGGATGCCTCAAATCCTTATCCGGAAGTTGTGTTCTCCACCTATACCGGCGGTGCGCACTGCTGTTCCGACACGCGCGTGCTAGCAAGCTCAAAAGACGGCAAGACGTGGCGCGAGATCCCCGTGGGTCCGTTCGACGGCGGGCCGCTGGAAGTGAGCGATCTTGACGGGGACGGGCGTTTTGAGCTGGCAACCCGCGACAATGCGTTTCTCTACACCTTCGGATGCTACGCTTGTTCCACCGCCCCGCTCCTGATCCTGGCCCTCGAGGAAGGCAAGCTGAGGAACGTGTCCGCAAAACCTTCCTTTCGCGCCAATCAGCTCAAGTCCCTGAAGCACATCATTGAATGGGCCGACGAAGGAACCGACCGCAATGGGTTCCTCGCCGGCTATGTCGGTCAGAAGATTCTGCTCGGCGAAGGCGCGCCTGCGTGGCAGCTCATGCTGAAATATTACGACCGAAAATCCGACTGGGGCCTTGAGTCCTGCTCGGTCGAACCCGCCAAGGATGGCGAGTGCCCCAAGGAAAAGGTGGTCAAGCTGACTTACCCGGAAGCGCTTGAGCGGTTCCTCGAAGACAACGACTACAAACTGGAAAAGTGAGTGGAGGAGGCCTGTGCAAAAGGACAATTTCTACAATCTTCATGACATGAGCCAGGGCATTCAACGCTCGCTCTCCGAAGGCCTCAGCGCACGGATGTTCCCCGGCGAGCAGGCGATGATTTCAGTGGTGAGGATCGACCCCGGACACAAGGGCAAGCTGCATGCGCACCCGGAAGAGCAGTGGGGCGTGCTGCTGCAGGGGAGCGGCATACGCACCCAGGACGGTGAGGAAATCGAGGTCAAGGAGGGTGACTTCTGGTGCACCCCCGGCAACATCGAGCACACCTTCCAGGCAGGCCCGGAAGGGGCGACCGTGCTGGACGTCTTCGCGCCGCCCCGCGAGGACTATCGCAAAGCAGGCAGCGGGTTCGGCGGATCGGATACAGTTTAACGCATAGCGGCGAAATTCGGACAGTCCGTGCAGCGCCAGCAAGCGTGTGGCCGGTTGGCTCCCGGGTCTTAACCGTCCGCCTGTTCGGCGCGCAGGATCTCGATGATTTTCGGGGTCGGGAAACCGTCCACCTTCAGGCCCTTCTCCTTTTGGAGGGCGCGGATGGCCGCGCGCGTCTTCGATCCGAGGACACCGTCGAGCACGCCGATATCATGGCCGCGGATAGTGAGACGGCGCTGGATCTCGTAACGCTCATCTTCGGTCAGCGCACGCGCCCCGTCGGGCCACGGCTTCACGAACGGCTCGCCGCCGCGGATGCGGTCCGCAAGGTGGCCAACCGACAGGGCATAGGTATGCGCCGCGTTGTAGCGCATGATGACCCGGAAGTTGTTGAGCAACAGGAATGCGGGCCCCTTGCGGCCCATGGGCAGGTAGAGATACGCGCGGTCGCCGGCACGCGGGAACCCGGCACCGTTCACGCGCTTCACGCCCAGCGCCGCCCATTTGCCGAGGCTGCGCGAGCGCTTGCGTCCGGCGTAGCCAGTGCCAACGCGTGACGGCAGCTTCACCTCGTAGCCCCATGTCTTGCCCGGCTTCCATTTCTGGCGGGCGAGAAAGTTCGCGGTCGAGGCCAGCGCCTCATAGGGTGTGTTCCAGATATCGCGTTTTCCGTTCTTATCGAAGTCGACGGAGAATCTGAGGTAGTTGGACGGGAGAAGTTGGGTATGACCCATCGCACCCGCCCATGATCCCATCATCGGTCCCTCGGGAACGACACCGCGTTCCATCATGCGCAGGGCAGCGATCAATTCGCTCCTTCCAAACCGGGCACGCCGCCCTTTGTAGGCAAGAGTCGAGAGCGAACGGATGACGTTCATGCTGCCCATGAAGGTTCCGAAGTTCGTCTCCATGCCCCAGATCGCGAGCAGAACGTGGCGGTCGACGCCCCAGCGTTTCTCGATCTCATCGAGCTGTTCTTTGTATTTTTCGAGCATCTCGCGACCGACACGAACGCGCGTATCGGTGACGGCGGCCACGACATATTGCGAGGGTGGCAGCTTGAATTCCGGCTGATGGGCATTCTTCTCAAGCACCACCGGATCCGGCGAAAGCCCGGCAAAAGCCGCGTCATAGGTTTTACGGGAAACGCCAGCCTTTCGTGCGCTGGCCCAGAAATCGCGGACGAACCGGTCATAACGCGCATCCGCGCCAGCCTCCCGGACCGGCAGCATCGCAACGGCGCCAAACGTCAGTGTCGCGCATGCCGCCAGCAAAGTTACACCTGCAAAAGCCTTCATGTCTGGTTCTACTCCGTTAGGCCGCCGCATGGACTTCGACCGTCGAGACAAGCCGCTCAAAAAGCGCGGTTCCCGGCGTCGAAAACTCGTTCACGACCGTGAAATGGTCACGGTCGGCAACCTCAAGATACTCGGTGTCCACGCCTGCGCGCTTCCAGGTGTCGGCGATGTCCCGCGACTGCATCCTGAAAGGTTCGGACTCGCGTGCGCCCACTGCGACAACGCATTTCAGATCGGGGCGCGGCACCGGCCAGAACATCGGGCTGGCCTCACGCGCGCTTTCGGGTGTCAAGCGGAGATCATCATTGATGTCCGTTTCGAGCAATGGCCGCAGATCGTAGAGCCCGCTGAGCGCAAATGCCGACGTCACCAAGTCGTCCGGCGCACCCTCAACGCTCGACCAGTCTGTCATCAGCATGGCGCCGGTCAGGTGACCGCCCGCAGAGTGTCCGGCGACGACCGGCCGGGTTGACGTGTTCTCCCAGAGCTTCACAAGAAATGCGCGCATCTGTTCGATGATATCCGCGACGGAGACATTCGGAACCAGATCGTATGAGGGAATTGCGACGGAAACTCCGTGCGCATTCAGGCCCTTTGCGATGTGCGAGAATGTCTTGCGGTCGCGTGACCGCCAGTAGCCGCCATGGATGTAGACACAAAGCGGCGCATCGGGCCGGTCCACCGGAAAAAAATCGTATTTCTCACGCTCCCCGGTGCCATACGGGATATCGAGATCCCACGTGGCTTGAGCGCGATACTGTGCGGCTTCTTCGTCCCAGCGCCTGGATACCTTCTCGTGGTCCGGAACGGTTTTGCGCGCGTTGTATTCAATGTTCGGGTCAAATGCGGTCATGGCGCGTAATTTAACGCGCTTTCTCCGGACCGCAATCTTGGATCAACGTTCGGATGAAAATTCCATGGCGATAGCTCGCCCCGCACCACCGGGGATCGCATGTCCTTCGAACATGCCTGCGAAATAGGCCGCCAGTATCAAAACCGCAAAAAATACCTTCACAAAAACCATCTCTCTTCTCCTCCATCGGTGTACGGCTTTCGCCGCCTTACCCATTGGTCGCGAGAGGAGAGAAAAAGGTTCAATCGAGAGAGCCTCTTTTTTCAGGGGGCGTAGAAAGGCGTCAGGTGCCCACCACCAGCGGACTTGTCAGCCGTTCAAGCGCCGCGATCACGCTGTGCGCGGTAATGCGCCCGGTGCGCGGGTTTATGCCGCTTGGGATGTTCTCAATGGACATCGAGAAATCGGCACTGTCGGACGTGCAGCTCACGGACTGGATGTTACGGGAAAGGCCCGGATCCGCCCAGATTTCCACTTTCGTCTCGTCCGGACCAAGCCCTGCCAGCGCCAGCGCCGCTCCCACGTTCAGGTTCGCCGGAAACCCCTTGGCCGCCTCGCGCGCGGAACCGGAAAAAAGCTTCTTGGGTTCGCTCAGATTTTCAAGGTCGATGCCGTTTTCCTCGACATAGGGCGCGCCTTTGAGACCCGCAGGCGGCTTGCGCGTCACCAGTTTGACAGTGCGCAGACCGCCCGAACGTGCCGCACGAACCGCGTCGAGTCCGATCAAAGCGCCCGTGGGGACAATAATCTGGCCACCTTTTTCCCGCGCCAGGTCGACAAGCTCCATGTGATTGAGCAGGACGCCGACCGAAAGCGGCATGAAAATCCGCCCGGCCTCCAGAGCAGGCCGTGCAACATCGAGAAAGTGCGCCGCGGGCACACTTTCCACGACCACGTCGGCAGCGGTGGCCAGTTCGCCAAGCGCGACGATGGCCGGTGGCTTGGCGAAATCCGAAATTCGCTGATTTGCACGTTCCTTGTCCCGCGCCGACACCGCCGTCAGGACCATATCCTCAATGCCGCCCTCATCCACGCGCCGGGCGACTGTCAATCCGATGGCGCCAAGGCCGGCGATGGCGAGGCGCAGAGGCGTATTCGAGGTCTGGTTCATTGTTTTCCTTATTTTAAACTAAAGAACCGCCCGCAGGATCATGTAGATACCCGCAACGAGCAGCGCCCAGAAGAAGAGCTTCCGGAACAGTTCCTCCGAAATGCGATGACGATAGCGCTGGCCGACGACCATGCCGATACCTGTCGGCACCAATGATGCGGCTGACAGCAGCGCGGTCTCGCTCGGCATCAGATCGTGGCCGGAAAGCGAGATGCCAAGGACCGACGTCATGATCAGGAACGTGATGCCAAGTGACTGAACCAGCATGTTGCGGTTGAAACCCAGTGCCTGAAGATAAATCACCCCTGGGATCATCAGTGACCCGGTGTAACCATAGGCAAATCCACTGAGCACCCCCACCAGCGGCGTCAGCCAGACCTCCCATCCCCGGGGCGGGCGGAGCTGCGCCTGCGTAAGGCTGTATGTGGCATAGGATGCCAGCAGAATACCGAGGACGCCGGTGGCCAAACGGGCGTCCGCGCCCGCCAGGAAGCCCACTCCGATCCAGATGAAGGCGCAGCCGAGGAGCAGCATGGGCCAGATGCGGCCAACGATCTCCCGGAGATGCCCGCCTACCAGCGCCTGCCAGGTATTGGTGACCACGGCAGGCACGATGACCAGCGCGATCGCTGTCTTCAGTCCCAACGTTGGAACCAGAAGCGCAAGGATCACGACGGGCAGGCCGAACCCGACAACACCCTTGATGAAACCGGCAAGAAAAAACGTCGAAAACACAAGGACGAGAACGTCAGGACTCCACATTGCCCGCCCTTGTCATGACCCTGGCGCGGCCGACGCACTCAAAACGCCGCGTAGACGTTCTTCGCAAAGCTCGTATCTCTTCTACCGTTCGAGTGACCATTCCGACCGCGGGATTTCGCATGTTGCATGAGAGTTGGAAGCCGAAACCTTTACCCCAGGCATCTTCCGGTTGCCACCGTTAACGCCGGTGGCAACGTTGAAACTGACCTGCCCCCAGGGAATGGGCAGCGCGGGCCGGAAAACCGAGGCTTCATTCCGCGTTAACCCGGCGCCAATAGACTGAAATTCAAAAACTTAGGGCCAAAATCATGGAAAACATCGACAACCGTGCCGAAAGGCGCAGGAAGACGTGCGTGCAGGCTTTCGTCACCGACCAGCACGATACCTTTGACATAAAATGTATGATCCGCGACGTCAGTGCGGGCGGATGCATGATTGTGACAAGCCATCTGCACGAACTGCCGGACCAGATTCAGCTCATCCCGGAGGGCTTCAAGCGGCCGGTCATGGGCAAGATCGTCTGGCGCAAGGGCAAGACGGCTGGTGTGACGTTCATCGATCCGTCTGTGAACCCGGAACTGGACGACATAGACAATCAGCACGATCCGCTCAATGCGGGTGAGGTTGAAGAAGATACTTTCGTTCTGGAAGCCTTTGTCAAGCCGGCAGGTTATTCTGACCGGTTGTCCCGCTACTAGGCTCAGACAAAATAGCGCCCGCTCTCATTTTTAGAGAATTCAAACATCATCGGAACCGGTTGGCAGCGCCCTCACGGCGTGCATCCCGATTACCGGTTTCTCCGTACATCAACCCGTGTGAATCTGAGGCGTCGCTTGGTCAGTTATGTGTTCGGCGATAAGCCGGCCCGTCGTTAGAATAGCCATCTATCGAATTCTCGGAGCGAAACGAGATGTCGTCATGTGACGAACGCCGGGCGTTGAAAGCAAGCTGGCCCTCAACAGTTCTGGAAGAGCGGCATACAAGAACCTGCAAGGTTCTGCCGTCACGCATGCATCTGCTCGATCAGCTGCCGCAAGACGGAGTCGTCGCCGAGATCGGTGTTGCGTTCGGTGACTTTACGAACCGGATTATGGAGAGGAACAAGCCGCGGAAGCTTCACCTTGTGGACGCCTGGGAGACCGAACGGTTCCGCGCAGGACTGGAACAGCTCCGCGGGCGGTTTGCAGACGAGATCTCGAATGGCGCGATCGAGATCAATCAGGGCCTGTCGATCGAACGCATGACCGAGTTTCCCGACGGCTATTTCGACTGGGTTTACATCGATACCGACCACTCATACCCGACCACGCGGGAAGAGCTCCACCTTGCCGCGCGAAAGGTGAAACCGGGCGGCTATATAGCCGGACATGACTTCACCAGCGGAAACCCCGTCAGGGCGGTGCCGTATGGTGTGATCGAGGCATGTAACGAGTTCTGCGTTGACGAAAGTTGGTCATACGCCTTCCTTACACTGGAACCCAGCGGACATTTCTCGTTTGCGCTCCTTGAGTTAGCGGAGGAGGGAACATAATTTCGCGATTGCTCACAATTGCGCTAACACGTTGATACCAGATGAGAGATGACCCACATTTCAGACAATCAATCGATACTCGCTGCATCCCAAAGCAAACCAAAACCCGGATAGCGAATTGACACAGATACAGACAACGCGCGGACTTCAACCCCTCGCGCCCGGTGTCGGCGCCGAGGTCACCGGCATCGACCTTTCGAGCTTGTCGAGAGAGGACACGGACTTCGTTCTTGACGCATATCACGAACATGCAGCGCTTCTGTTGCGGGATCAGGATCTGAGTCACGAGGATCTGATCGCTTTCAGCAGCCTTTTCGGTGATGTCGACGAAGCGCCGGAAGCCCAGCGCTCCAAGGCCGTTCCCGGAAAGCCGCAAATCTATGTGGTTTCGAACATAAAAGGCGACAACGGCAAGCCCATCGGGAGCCTCGGTGCGGGCGAAGCAATCTGGCACGCCGACATGTCCAACCGGGAAAATCCGCCCGAAGCGACACTGCTTTATGCGGTGGAGTTGCCGCCGGAGGGCGGGGACACGTGGATCGCAGGGATGGCGGCCGCGCTTGAGGGCATGCACCCTGATCTCAGGCGCAGGATCGAAGGTCGCTCGATCAAGCATGACGGCACATACAATTCAGGCGGGTTCGTCCGCAAGGGCGTCGTGGCGAACGATGATCCGCTCACCTGCCCCGGAACGCTTCATCCCGCCATATGCGCGCATCCGGCAACAGGAAAGCCGGTCCTCTATCTCGGGCGGCGTCGAAATGCCTATGTGGACGGTCTGAGCCTCGAAGACTCCGAAGCATTACTCGACGCCTTGTGGGCACACGCCACGCAGGACGCTTTTTGCTATGCGCATCGCTGGCGCAAGGGTGATCTGCTCATGTGGGACAACCGTTCCACATTGCATCGCCGCGACGCATTCAACCCGGACCATCGCCGCATGATGTTGCGGACGCAGACAAAGGGCCGGGCTGCGCCGCGCGCCGCGTAAGAAAACCGCAACAGCCGCGGAACCGGCTGAAAAACCTTAGTGTTTGCCGAACGCGTCTGGGCGGATTACCGTTATGACGTGTACGTGCAATGCATCCCGATCGCGTAGAATACCGTAGAGATTCGCAACAATTCACCGGAGTTCGGGAGGACCGATAGCCGTATCCCGGCCTGATTGGAAAGAGAGCAGCGACCATGGAAAAGGATATTTTCAGTTTCATCTGGCGCTACAGCAAGAAGCAACAGATCACCATCATGGTGATGACCGCCGTCTCTCTCCCCTTCCTGTATTTTGTCCTCGATCTTCCGAAATACATCATCAACGACGCGATTGACGGCAAGAACTTTCCTGTCGAGTTCTTCGGCATTGAATTCGATCAAATCGCGTATCTGCTGCTTCTGTGCGCGGCCTTTCTCGTTTTGCTCGTGATCAACGCCGTCTTCTCGATGGTGATCAACACCTACAAAGGCGTTTCATCGGAACGGCTGATCCGGCGTCTGAGATATCAGCTCTACGAACACATTCTCCGCTTTCCGCCGCGCCACTTTCAAAAGGTCACACCGCCTGAGTTGAGCGCAATGATTACCGCCGAAGTCGAACCCATGGCCGATTTCATCAGCGACTCCTTCTCCATGCCCATGGTGCAGGGCGGCACCATGCTGACCATCCTGTTCTTCATGATCTCCGAGGACCCGATCCTCGGTATTGTCGCTATCTCAATGGTGCCGGTGCAGGCCTATGTGATCCCGAAACTCCAGCGCAAAGTAAACCTGCTCGGCCGCGAACGTGTGTTCAGGGCCCGTAAGCTTGCCGGTTGGGTCGGCGAATCCGTGAACGGTATCGGCGACATCCACGCCAACGACACGTCCGCCTACATGCAGGCGAGCCTTTCGGAGAAACTCGGGGGCATTTTCAACGTTCGTTACCAGCTCTATCAGAAGAAGTTTTTCATGAAGGCGCTGAACGTGTTCCTGAGCCAGCTGACGCCGCTCTTCTTCTATTCCATCGGCGGCATTCTGATCATCAATGGCAATCTGTCGCTCGGCGCGCTCGTCGCGGTTCTCGCCGCTTATGCGCGCTTCACGACGCCATGGAAGGAACTGCTGAAATATTATCAGCGCTACAACGACATCAAGATCAAATACGAGCAGCTTGTCGAGCAGTTCCAGCCGGCACAGCTGGAAAATGCCGAACGCCTGCTGGACCGGCCCGAAAAAATCCAGCGCCTCAAGGACCCGATCAGTCTGCGGAACGTTCGGTTGGTCGATGAGGGTGCGAAAATGCTCGACGACGTTTCGGTCCGGATCGAACCCGGGGACAGGATCGCCATCGTTTCGGAACCCGGTTCACGCGACAGATTTGCCCATCTGATCGCACGGCTGATCGGCCCCACAAGCGGAACGATTTCCGTCGGCGATGCGAATCTCGCCGAACTGCCCGAAGCGGTCACCGGCGCTGCCATCGGTTACGCCGGACCGGAATCCTATATCTTCGACGGTTCGATCGAGGACAATCTGCTTTACGGTGTCAAACACGCGCCCATGACCAACGGGAAGATCATGGACGAGAATGATTTCGACTATCGCGAGTCCATCGCGTCGGGGAACAGTGTTTACGATGCCAATGGCGACTGGATTGACTATCATCAGCTTGGACTCGCCAATGAAAGCGAGCTCAAGGACTGGGTGTTCCAGGTTATCCGCGCCGTAGAACTGGACGGGCTGCTGGCCGCACGGTCACTCGGCATGGGAATGGATGTCGAAAAATATCCTGATTTGGCAAAGAGGCTGGTGAAAGCGCGTCCCCGCATCGCATCCAGGCTCAACAGGAACAAGAAAAACGCCAAGCTCATCCGTCCGTTCGCCTTCGATCAGTACAACGCCAATGCGTCCGTCGCCGCCAATCTGGTCTTCGGTGAGCCCGTTAGTGAAGCGTTCGAGTTCCGGACACTGGGAAGCAACGAGCTGGTGCGTTCGGTTCTGGAGGAGTGCAACCTGACAGACCGCTTCCTCAAGATCGGCCAGAAGCTGGCCGAAACCCTGATCGACCTGTTCGGCGACATGTCGCCGGATCAACCACTGTTCGAAACCTTCAGCTTTGTCGACAAGGAGACGCTTCAACAACTCAAGATCATAACCACGAACGTCAACCGGGACGGGGTTGAGTCGCTCAAAGAAGACGAGAAGACCTTGCTCATCTCGCTTACCTTCCAGGTCATCATCGATCGCCACCGCTTCGGGTTCATCGACGAGGACATACAGGCCCGAATCCTGAAGGCCCGGCGCGTCTTCCGCAAGAGATTGCCGAAGGATGAAAAGGACGCCATCGCGTTCTTTGACCAGAAGACTTTCAATGCGCAGCTGAGCAATCGCTGCAATCTCCTGATGGGCCGCATCAACCATACGGTCAGTGGTGCAGAACAGAAGACCAACGAGATCACATTCGAGGTTCTGGAAGAGATGAACCTCTCGAATGAGATGATCCTGCTTGCGACCGCCTGTCCGGTCGGCGTTGGCGGGTCACGACTGTCTCACTCGGACAAGCAGAAAATCACGCTCGCGCGGAGCCTGATCAAGAGACCGGATATCTTCGTGAGCAATGATGCGTTGAGCTCACTCGACCGGAATGCCCAGGCACGGATCAGGCGGAACATCTTCGGCCTGCTTCCCGATACGACATTCGTGCTGTTCTTCAGCGAGATGCCGGACAATTCGGAGTTCAAGCAGGTTCTGACGCTCCGCGACGGCCGCATCGCCGACCGTTTGATCGAGCATCGCGACGATGAAGCCATGCCGCCGGCCGCCGAACCGGAACCGGCCGCCGCCGAAAGTGAGGGAGGGGAGGATGGCGCAGCGCCAGTCATTCTCAATGCCGAGACGGCCGCGCTTGAAAAAATTGCGCTGTTTGCAGGTATCAGTCAAAACCATCTCAAACTGCTGGCGTTCAGCAGTCGGCGTATCGACTTCGCCAAGGGCGAAAGCCTCATTACAGAGGGCGAACTGGGAAAATATGCGTTTGTCATTCTCGGCGGTGAAGTGGAGATCGTGGTCGGTGAAGGAAAGAATGAAAACGTCATTGTGACTTACGGCAAGGATACGCTGGTCGGAGAACTCAGCTTGCTGACCGACGCCCTCGCGACGGCGACCGTTCGTGCCATGACGCCGGTCACAGCGTTGCGTATCGAGAAGGAGGTTTTCCTGCAACTGATGGAAGGCAACAGTCTGATTGCGTCCCAGGTTGCAAGCTGGGTCAGCAACAAGCTGGTCCACCAGATGAAGCTGTTCAACGAGGCGGCCTGACGGATGGAGAAGTCCGACCGCGAGAGTATGCATCTGGATATCCTCAAGGGCCTGTCGGTCTACTTTGACAGCCCGTTCGTCGCGGATATCCAGGAGACGGCCCTGCGGCATCCGCGCCTCACGCTGGGTCATGCCCTCAATCGCAACCAGATGACGTCAAAGACCTGGCTCGTCGACAAACTGCATGGTGCAACCGGTGGGCAGCTCGGCCGCGTGTGCATACTGGGCGGCTGGTACGGCGTCCTTGGTGCCATGCTGCTGCACGATCCGAGGTTCGCCGTTGAGCGCGTGTGTAGCGTGGATATGGATCCCACTTGCGAAGATATCGCAAAAAGCCTGAACCGAACGCATGTGGAGGCGGGCAAATTCGAGTTCCGTCTCGCCAACATGTATGAAATCGACTTTCCGAAGAGCGAGTTCGACCTCATCGTCAATACCAGCTGCGAACATCTCGAGACGATCGACAGATGGTTCGAGCGCATCCCGGCCGGAACACTCCTCACCCTTCAGTCGAACAACTATTTCGGCATCGATGGGCATGTGAACTGTGTCGAGAATATCGGCCAGTTCAAGCAGCAGGTCCCGCTGTCGCAGACGCTGTTCGAGGGAGAGCTTGAGCTGAAGAAATATACGCGCTTCATGCTGATCGGCCGACGCTAGTTCTGGTTTTCAAGCCAGGACAAGATCAGTTCGGCGCTTCGCTCGGCTCCCCTGACGTCGATCGGAAACCGCGCAGGCGGTGGCGCGGCAAGCGCGGCATCGACCGCCTGTGCAAGCGATTCCGCTGAAAGCTGTTCCGCCTCGACGATATGTGCCAGCTTAAGCTCTTCCATCCGGCGTGCCCGATGAAGCTGCTCGGTCTCTCCACGCGCCGAATAGGGCGCGAGAACGGCCCGGCACCCGCAGTGCAGAATATCGGTCACCGTGTTGTATCCGGCCTGAGAGACGGACAGGCTGCACGCCGCGAGTAGATCCAAAAATTCCGCTCGGCTGCGGTTGGGTTCGAGGGTAACGCCTTCCGGCAAATCTGCCATGAGACCCGTCAAAGCCTCCTCAGGCAGATTCGTCCCGTAAAGGAGCCGCCATGGCCGATCCTTTGCCGATGAAAGCGCGCGGGCTTTCATTGCGAGCGACAGAAGAACTTCGCTTCGCGTGGCGCCCCCACCGGCGGAAACGAGAATTTCTCCCCGATCATCACCGCAGGAGACGGGAGCGTCCTCCGCGAACACCCCCACCAATCCGGTATAATGAATCTTGTCTCGGATTTCGCGCGTGCGCGGGAAGGTCGCCTCAAGCGGTGCGAAATCCGGATCACCGTGCACCACAACGTGGTCGAAATAGGTATTCAGCAGATCAAGCGTTTCCTGATCGCGTCCGGGCTTTTCGCGCACTTGAAGTATGTCACGAACCGAACAGACGACGACGGGACGCGGGGATGCGTTCACTGCGGCTTCGAGGAGCGGCAACAGCTCAAAACGCATCTGACGGCGGCCGAAGGGGAAAGCCTCGACAATCAGGATCTGCGGTTGCTGCCGCCTGAACAGCCCAAGCAATTCGTCGCGGCGGTGGTCCCGGTAGGCGTCGTCAAGAGGTGCGCCTAGCGCGTTCACGAGATCGCTGAAATCACCGTCCCGGCATCTGATCGGCGGAAGCTGGTGAAGTGTCACATTTTCGGGAGAGACCTTCGGCACCGGCATGCCGCCCGACACGAGGTCGACGCCGAGCCCAGCCTCCACCATTGCAGCCGCAATATGTGCTGCCCGATACAGGTGTCCGATACCTTGCAGATACTGAACATAGGAAAAGACACGGGGCGCACTCATGTCGCCTCGATACTGACGTTGATGCGGTCGACACTCACCTCGCCGCTAGATGAGACGTGAAAGCATTGCATCGCACCCCATTGGAACTTTTCCGGCAAGGGATCGACCATGTTCCAGCCGGTCGCCAGCGCATAAAGCGCCCGAAGGACACCATGATGCGACACCGCGACCGTCGGCGCGGCGGACCGTCCCAGATCGGCAAGCCAGGAGCTGAGCCGCTCCTGCACATCGCGCGGCCTCTCGCCTCCATCGGGCTGGAAATCGACGCCGCGCGCCTCGTTTTCCGCCATCACTTCGCCGAGCGACTGCCGCAGCTCCGGAAGACTGCGCCCCTCCCAATTCCCGTAGTGCATTTCGCGAAGTCGTGGCTCGATTGCGGGAACGCTTGCGCCGAGGAGTCTCGCGGTTTCGACCGCACGGGACAGCGGACTCGCGACCCATTGATAGTCCTTGAGTTCTTCCGGCACGCGCCAGCTCAGTACGGTTTCGCGTCCCTCTTCGCTCAAGGGAACGTCGGTGCGGCCCTGAAGACGTTTCTCGCTGTTCCACGCCGTAGGGCCATGGCGGATCATTGCGAGAGGCACCATGACAGATGCTCCTAGGCACGCATGCGGGCCGGGAGATCGGCGAGCCCGAATTTGCGTACCAGTTGCTCCACGCCACGCTCGTGTGAAAAATCGCGGCGCATGCGTGCGGCTCCATTTTCTCCCAGGCGCGCGCGCAATGTGGGGTCGGCAATCAGGCGTTCAAGCTCCTGCGCGAGGGCCTCCGAATCGTCCGGTTGCACAAGAACGCCATTGACGCCGTCCTCAATGATTTCAGGGATCGCCGAAATTCGCGTCGAGAGAACCGGCAGGCCCTGGCTCTGCGCCTCCATGATCACGTTCGGCAATCCGTCCATATCGCCGTCCGCGGCAACGCGGTTGGCGAGGACAAACAGGTCCGCGCGGCGGTAGGCCTCGATGACCTTGTCCTGGGGTTGCGCGCCCAGCCACGTTACCTTGTCGTCGATACCCAACTCTTGAGCCTTTCGCCTGAGCGCGTCCAGCAGATCGCCAAATCCGATATGCACGAAACGCCAGTGAAGCGCCTCCGGAAGCTGCGCAAATGCTTCAAGTAAACTTTCATATCCTTTCTTCGGGACCGCGCGGCCCACAGACAGAATCGTGACAGCTTGGTCGTCACTACTCCCATCTCCTCCGCCTCTTGTCGCCTTGTCTTGAGGAAAGCGCGAGAGGTCGAGGCCGTGATAGACCAGCTCGACGCGGCTCGGCTCCGGTGCGAGAGAGGCCAGATGACGAAACCCATAGTCGGTGCAGGTGACCAGCCAGTCCAACTCGGCGAGTTTCTCGCGCTTCTCCCACTCCGGCGTCGTCCAGATGTCGCGCGCATGCGCCGAGCAGGTCCACGGGATGCCGAGCGTGATTGCCGCATAGCGAGTCACGCATGCAGGTGTATGGAGATAGTGCGCGTGGAACCGGTCAACATCCGCCGGCCGTTCGCTGGCCAGAACGAGGGCCTGGAGGAAACTGCGAAACCGGACCAGCGAGGGATCGCGGCACAGGTCAGCCAGCCACTGCCGTCTCGCCGCCTTGTATCCGGGCCGGCGGCGCATCTGCCACCAGGCTCTTGCCACTCGGCGAGGTTCGCGTACCGGAAACTCGGGCAGATAAAGAACATCGGCCCTGATCTCGTCGTGAACAGGATGGCGCTTCGCATCGGTCGGCTGGCGCAGTGAAACGATCAGGATATTCAGGCCGCGTTGCTCGAGGGCCAGGATTTCCTGAGCGATGAACGTCTCGGAAAGGCGCGGGTAGCCCTTGAGCACAAATGCGACTGGAGAGGACACGGTATTTCCGTCAAATATCGGCGAGCTGAAGTTCCCCGACATCGATTCCATTGCCGAGAATCCGGCGCGCCATGCCGCCGATATAGTCCAGTCCACCAAGCATATCCGGTCTTAACGAGACGGAAGGTTTCGGCTGCTGGGGTAATTTTTTGAGTGCATCAATCATCGTTGCCGTTTCAAGCTCTCCATCGGGAACCAGAACGTCCAGCAGGCCAAGCTCCTTCGCGCGGAGCGCCCTTATCAACTGCTCTTTACGCGGCTCGGTCCGCGGGACGACAAGAGCCGGTTTGTCATAGGACAGGATTTCACAAAATGTGTTGTACCCTCCCATCGACACCACACAGCTCGAGTTTGCCATGAGCACTTCCAGACGGGAATCAAAGGTAATCACGTTCACACGATCGAGGCGTTTCGACCGCTCGATGAAATCATCACGCTCTTCATGCGGCATGAAGGGGCCAAGCACAACGAGCGCATCGAGCGGAAGGGAGACATCGCTCTCGTAGGCCCGCATGACCCAGTCGATCATGGCCACGCCATCGCCGCCCCCGCCGGCGGTCACCAGCATGTATGGCTCTTGTATATCGAGTGATTTGGGCAGGTCCGTTTCCTTGGGCAGGGAACGCGGCAGATAACCCGTATAACGCATCTTCTCGCGGATGACGGGGGACAGACCCATGGTGTCCAGCGGGTCGACAAACTCCTCAAGGCCATAGACCCAGATTTCGTCATACAGGTCTTCCATGGCAGCAATGGCATGGCCGTTGCTCCACTCCCGCTTGAGCAGCATGGGTTCATCCATGACATCCCGCAGCCCGAGCACGAGCCGGGTATCGGTGGATTTGAGCATTTGCAGCGTTTCAGCCATTTCGCCCTTGAGCCCCAGCGGTTCCTTGTCCACAAGCAGCAGATCCGGCGAAAAGGTCCGTGCGGTGTGGCGGATGATGGATTCCCGGATCGACAGCGTATCCTTGAGGTCGATATGCAAGCCTAGCGATGTGTAGTCACCGTTGTAGAGCTTTATCACTCCGGGTATTCGGATGAAGTCCACGCGGGCGCGGAAATCATAGTTTCCGATGATCGGAGACCCGGACAGGATCAGCACGGTCAAGCCCTTGAACCGCTCGACGAGCGAATGGGCAATCGTCCGGCAACGGCGAAGATGCCCAAGCCCGAACGTATCGTGGCTGTAGATCAGAATACGCTTCGATTTCAGAGATTCGACCATTTGCCGGCCTTACTTACTGCAATCCCCACCAGCGACCGCGAACGGTCTATCGCGGGCGAGGGTACGGTAGTTGTTAGCAATGTGCTTTACAATCCTTAACGATTGCCCCCGCAATCTCGATGCAGCGGACATGGCGATTCAAAATGTCCATTGAGGGTGAAAAATAGACTGATTTACACGCATAGATTGAAGCTTAGACCATAGATCGGAAGACTCTGCACCTTTCCAACCGGATAGCAGGAATGGATGTCATTCAGATATCGTTCGACGAGCTCAAGCGCTATTGGGCAGACGTTGACCATTTTCGGAACCCCGACAAGAAGTTTCGGGAAGTCGTGCGCCGCCTTGGCCCCTACCGGACGACAATCGAAGACCCGAGACGCTTCTCCTACGGCCTGTTCGACGGACCGAACCTTGTCGGCGCAACGCATCTTGTACAATGGAGTGAAAACCTGGTCCGCTATCGCACACTGAATGTCCGTAAAGCGTATCGTGGCAGGGATCTGGGTGCGCTTCTTCTCAGATCGGCAGTAAATCTCGACTGGCGCGACTGGAAATCCGCAGACAATGCTCTTTTCGGCTGGATACGGCGCGATCACCGCCCATGGGCGGAAAATCAGGGATTCCAGCCACTTGACGGACAATGGCATGACGATCATATCGCCATGACGAAGCCGCTGAGTGAGTTCTGACGGGGGCCACGGCGGCATCCAAACGGTCCGTCCCGGCGTAGTGATTTCATATGGAACGCGAAGCTGGAGGGCTGCCCTGGCGAATTGTTCCGGACAATACCCCATGTTAGATATTCAACCGTTGGCTAAGCGTGGATCGAAGAGTGCCTTTCCTTGGATGACCTCGTGAGGATTAACGACCTCAAGGTCGAGTTTTCGCTGCTCGGCGGAACGGTCGAAGCGGTCAAGGGCATTTCCATGCGTATCCGGCCAGGATCGACCGTGGCGCTCGTCGGTGAATCTGGTTCGGGCAAGTCCGTCATTGCCCAGTCGATCATGGGCATCCTGCCGAAAGTCGGACGCATCACATCTGGCGAAATCCTTTTCGCCGACCCCAAACGCGATGGCGATGTGATCGACATCGCGGCACTCCCCCGTGACAGCCGAGAAATGCGCGATATTCGCGGAGGAAGCATCTCGATCGTATTCCAGGAACCGATGACGTCCCTGTCGCAGTTCCACACCATCGGCGACCAGATCGGAGAGGCTCTGCATCTTCATCGCAATGTCGGTAAGAGCGACGGACGCGACATTGTTGAAAACATGCTCACGCTCGTCGGCTTCCCCGACCCCGCGGGCGCGCTTGACAAATACGCATTCGAACTTTCCGGCGGCCTGAGGCAACGGGCGATGATCGCCATGGCGCTCGTTTGCCGCCCGTCACTGCTGATCGCCGATGAGCCGACGACCGCTCTCGACGTATCAATCCAGGCGAGCATCCTGAAACTGATCAAGGAGTTGCAGGCCGAACTTGGTATGGCTGTGCTGATGATCACCCATGATCTCGGGGTCGTCGCCAACATCGCCGAGGAGGTCGCCGTACTCTACCACGGGCGCATCATGGAAGCCGGCACGGTCAGCGATATCTTCCGTAAGCCTCGTCACAAATATCTGCGCGCGCTTATGGATGCGGTTCCCCATTTCGACATGAAATCCGGTGAACGCCTGACCCCGATTCACGAAATTCAGTATGAGACGGGTCCGATGATCGAGACCCACGAGCCTTGGCCGGATGAGGCGAAGGGCGACATCAATCTCCTCAGCGTGGGCGGGCTGACGAAATCCTACACAACGCGAAAGCAATCCTGGTTCGGCTCCCGCGATGTGACACGAACCCTTGCGGTGGACGATGTCTGCTTCGACATCAGGCGCGGCGAATGCCTGGGCCTTGTCGGCGAGAGCGGATGCGGCAAGACGTCAGTCAGCAAGCTCATCATGCGCGCGATCACCCCCGATGCGGGTTCGATTACCTTCAACGACCGCGGCCGGGACGTCGATCTCCTCGCCGTGCCGGATGAGCAGATGCTGGCGCTCCGCCGCAAAATCCAGATGATTTTCCAGGATCCACAGAGCTCACTGAACCCACGCATGACGGTCTTCGACATCATCCGTGAGCCGTTGATCATCCACCAGATCGGCACCGCCGCCCAGCAAGCGGAGATGGTGAAGGAACTGATGCGGGTCGTCGGTCTCGATCCCCGGTTTCTCAGCCGCTACCCGCACAGTTTTTCGGGAGGCCAGCGCCAGCGGATCGGCCTCGCGCGGGCGCTTGCGCTGAAACCGGATCTGCTCATTTGCGATGAACCGGTGTCCGCCCTCGACGTCTCCATCCAGGCGCAGGTGCTGAACCTGTTCAAGGACCTGCAGAAGGATCTCGATCTCACCTATCTTTTCATTTCGCACAACCTCGCCGTGGTCGATTATGTCGCCGACCGCATCGCGGTGATGTGCAAGGGCCGTATTGTCGAAATCGCCCCGCGCGAAGTCCTGTTCCGCAATCCGGTTCATCACTACACCCGCCGATTGATCGCCGCTGTTCCCTATCCCGATCTCGACCGAAAACTCGATTTCTCGAGTTTCGGCAAACCGGGCGGCGATGAACCCCAGGACTGGCCGATGCCCTTCGCAATGGGTCCAAGTCACCCGCAAGCCATGTTCGATCTCGGCAGCGAGCATTACGTGCTGGCCGCCGAAGGCACATCGCGCAAGGAGCTCATCCGATGAACCAATGGTTTTTCGCGGTGCTTCTTGCCGCCCTTATCGCCACCGGGCCAACTTTCGCCGGGGGCCTGATCGAACCGCCGTCTCTGGAAAGTCAGGTGCGCGATGGACATCTTCCGTCAATCGACAAGCGCGTGCCGCTCGAACCGGCGGTGATCGATCTCGATGCCGAGGGCAAGACCATCGGCCGCTACGGCGGGGAGCTGCGGCTGTTGATGGGCAAGCAGAAAGACACCCGCATGATGAGCGTCTACGGCTATGCCCGGCTGATAGCCCTGGATGATGATCTAAGATACGCGCCCGATATCCTGAAAAGCTTCGAAGTGAAGGAAAGCCGCGAATTCACGTTTCGGCTTCGCAAGGGACATAAATGGTCGGACGGCAAGCCCTTTACGTCCGAGGACTTCCGCTATTATTGGGAAGATGTCGCCAACAACAAGAAACTGACGCCGCGCGGCCTGCCCAAAGCACTCCTGGTCGAGAACGAGCCGCCCAAATTTGAAGTGATCGACGAAGCTACGGTCCGCTACACCTGGCATAAGCCGAACCGCGAGTTTGTTTCCTGGATCGCCGGTTCTCGCCCGCTGGAGATTTACCGTCCGGCCCACTATCTCAAGCAGTTTCACATCAAATACGGCGACAGGAAACAGATCGATGCGCTCGTAAAGGCGGGTCACAAGGTCGACTGGGTTGATCTGCATCTGAGCCGTGACCGCTGGTACCGCATGGACAACGCGGACCTGCCGACCTTGCAGCCGTGGATGAACACCACCTGGCCACCAGCCACCCGGTTCAAGTTCAAGCGCAACCCCTATTACCACCGCATCGACACCAACGGCCGGCAGCTGCCCTATATCGACCGGGTCGTCATGTCGCTCGGTGAAACAAAAGTGATTCCCGCCAAGGCCGGCACCGGCGAATCCGATCTGCAGGCAAAGTACATCCGTCTCGACCACTACACGTTTCTGAAGGAAGGCGAGAAGCGTCACAACTACACGGTGCGCCTGTGGAAACGCTCCCAGGGCGCGCATATCGCCCTGTTTCCGAATATGAACGCCAAGAATCCCGAATGGCGCGAATTGTTGCAGGACGCCCGTTTTCGCCGCGCCCTGTCGCTGGCGATCGACCGGCACGAAATCAACCAGGTCGTGTATTACGGGCTTGCACGCGAGGGGAACAACACGATCCTTCCTGCAAGCCCGCTCTATCGCCCGAGGCTGCAGTCCGCCTGGGCCAAGTTTGACCTCACGCGCGCAAACGCCCTGCTGGACGAGATTGGATTGACCAAACGCAACGAAGACGGTGTCCGGCTGATGCCGAGCGGGCGCCCTCTCATCATCACTGTCGATACCGCGGGCGAGAGCACTTATCAGGTCGATGTTCTGGAGCTGGTTCACGACAGCTGGCTGAAGGCGGGCGTCAAACTTTTCACCAAGCCCTCTCAACGCGAAGTGTTTCGGCAGCGCATCGTCGCCGGCCAGACGATCATGTCGACCTTTTCCGGGATTTCGAACGGAATACCGACCGCCTCGATGAGCCCGGAGGAATTCGCGCCGACCAACAGGTTCCAGCTGCAATGGCCGCAATGGGGGCTGTGGGGCCAGACCAGCGGCAAAATGGGTGAAGCGCCCAAGCTGCCGGAGGTGAACCGTCTCACCAAACTTTACGGTGACTGGCTCTATGCGGAAAACGAAGACCAGCAACGCAAGGCCTGGGAGAAAATGCTCGATATACACGCGGATCAGATCTTCACCATCGGCATCGTCAACTCGACGCTTCAGCCGGTGGTGGTGAGCAACGCGCTGCGGAATGTGCCCGAAGAAGCCTTCTACAACTGGAGCCCCGGAGCGTACTTCGGCATCCACAAGCCGGACACTTTCTGGTTCGCGGCAGAATGATCGGGTTGAGGCTGAGAGCAGGGATATACGGGGGTTAGGGCATGATCGGCTATATCATTCGCCGCATTCTGATCATGATCCCGACACTGCTCGCGATCAGCATGATCGTGTTCATCATCATCGAACTGCCGCCGGGGGACTATCTGGAGAGCTATGTTGCCGAGCTGCAGGCGCAGGGCGAGAGTGTCGACCCCCAGGAAATCGAGTTTTTGCGCGAACGCTACGGTTTCGACGCATCTCCCGTCGATCGCTATCTGCGCTGGGTCGGCGGCATGCTGCAGGGGGATTTCGGCTATTCCTTCGAATACAGATTGCCGGTGTCGGACGTCGTCGGAGACCGGCTGTTCCTGACGATCCTGGTGTCGATGGCGACAATCATTTTCACCTGGATCATCGCCTTCCCAATCGGCATCTATTCCGCGACGCACCAGTATAGTTGGGGGGATTACGGGCTGACCTTCATCGGCCTTCTGGGGCTCGCCACGCCCAATTTCCTGCTCGCTCTCATCCTGCTCTATTTTGCCAATGTCACTTTCGGCACGTCGATCGGCGGCCTGATGGACGCGAAATATATCGACCAGCCGTGGAGCATGGACAAGGCCATGTCCGTGCTTGAGCATCTGTGGATCCCGGTGGTGGTTATCGGCACGTCGGGCACTGCAGGAATGATCCGCCGTCTTCGCGCCAACCTGCTGGACGAACTGCAGAAACAGTATGTCGTCACGGCGCGGGCGAAGGGCCTTCCCCCGTTCCGCGCGCTCGTTAAATATCCGCTGCGCGCCGCCCTGAACTTCTTCGTCGCGGACATCGGTACTCTTCTGCCCAGCATCATTTCCGGCGCGGAACTGGTGGCGGTGGTTCTCTCGCTGCCGACAACCGGTCCGATCCTGATCGCCGCATTGCAAAGCCAGGACATGTATCTCGCGGGATCGTTCCTCATGTTCCTCGCCACCCTGACGGTCGTCGGCGTGCTGATTTCCGACCTGTTGCTCGCGTGGCTCGATCCGAGGATTCGTCTTGCCGGAGGCGTGGCCAGATGACCCCGTCGCCCCGAAAAACTGCAAAGCTGAAGCATTTCGTTTCCAGTGAACCGTTCGATCCGGAGGTCCCGGACCACGCGGTTTCGGCGGCTCAGGAAAAATACTACCTGGCGTCGCAATGGAAGCTGATGTGGTGGAAGTTCACACGCCATCGGCTGGCGGTAATTTCGGGCATTTTTCTGCTTCTGACCTATTTCTCGATCCTCATCTCCGAATTCCTGGCGCCTTATGCGCTGCACACCCGGAACGTCGATTTCATCTTCGCGCCACCGCAGAGCGTTCACCTGTTCGATGAAGGGTCGTTCATCGGCCCGTTCGTCTACGGCACCAACTACCGGCTCAATATGGAAAACCTGCAAAGGGTGTATACGGAAGACAAAAGCAAAATCTACCGGCTGAAATTTTTCTGCCGGGGGGATGAATACGACTTCTGGGGATTGTTCAAAAGCAACGTCCACCTGATCTGCCCGGAAAAGGGCGGAACGCTGTTCCTGCTCGGCACCGACCGGCTGGGACGCGATATTCTGTCACGCATTGTCTACGGTGCGCGCATCTCGCTTACCATCGGTCTTCTCGGCATCGCCATCAGCTTTTCCCTGGCCCTCGTGATCGGCGGCATCGCCGGATACTATGGCGGCATCGTCGACCTGATCACCCAGCGGGTGATCGAGGTCATCCAGTCCTTCCCGCAGATTCCGCTATGGATGGCCTTGTCCGCAGTTCTGCCGGTGACATGGAGCCCGCTGCTCATATACTTCGCCATCACGGTCATTCTTGCCATGCTCGACTGGACGGGCCTTGCACGCGCCGTGCGCTCGAAGATCCTGTCGCTGCGGGAGGACGATTACTGTCTAGCCGCGCAGCTCATGGGCGCGCGGCCGAGACGCATTATCGGCCGCCATCTCCTTCCCGGGTTGATGAGCCATCTCATCGCCTCGGCCACGCTGTCGATCCCGACGATCATTCTCGGCGAAACCGCATTGTCATTCCTCGGGCTGGGGCTGCGCCCGCCAATCACCAGCTGGGGCGTGCTGCTGAACGAAGCGCAGAACATCAATGTGGTTGCGCTCTACCCGTGGCTGATCCTGCCCGTGGTACCCGTGGTGCTTGTGATTATCGCGTTCAATTTTCTGGGGGATGGTTTGCGCGATGCCGCTGACCCCTACAAATAGATGCAACATTCGGAACCACACAAGATATAGCGGTTCAATCATCAAACTGTGTGCATATTTCCTCAGCTTCCATGCGTACATAGAAAAAGCGAAAGCATCGCAGGGAGACAGATGAATGCTTTCAGAACTTAGGCAATTCATTTTCGGCGAAAGACTGTCCGACGGTCTGCCGCGACGGGTTCAGGAAGACATTTCGCGGCAGCAGCAGGAAGGCGAGAAGCTGATCGGCTGGGTGCAGCTTGTGCTCGTTGTCACTTTTGCCGCGCTTTACGGTCTGGCGCCCAAAACAGGATCGCATGCCATGGTGCAGCCCGTGCCGTGGGCGATCTCGGCCTATTTCCTGTTCACGATCGTCCGTCTGTTTGCCGCCTACCGGAACTACCTGCCGAATTGGTTGCTGATCGCTTCGGTGATCATCGACATGGGACTGCTGATGTTCCTGATCTGGAGCTTTCACATCCAGTATGAGCAACCGGCCTCTTTCTATCTGAAGGCGCCGACGCTCATGTATGTGTTCATTTTCATCGCCTTGCGGACACTTCGCTTCGAACCGCGTTTCATCATTTGGGCCGGCCTCACGGCCATCATCGGCTGGGCAGCCATGGTCAGCTACGTGCTGTTCGCGGATCCGGATAATCCGATGCGGACGAAAAACTATGTGGAGTATCTGACGTCAAATGCCGTGCTGATCGGGGCCGAGGTCGACAAAATTATTTCAATGGCCGCCGTGACGTTCATTCTGTTCGTGGCCATCCTCCGGGCGCAGCGCATTCTCGACCGAGCCGTGCTGGACGCGACCGCCGCGCGGGACCTCTCGCGCTTCGTTTCGCGTGAGGTGGCAGCCCGGATCACATCGTCGGACCAGGCTGTGCAGCCCGGCGACGGTGAGTCACGTATCGGTACGGTCGTGTTCACCGATATCGAGGGATTTTCGACCGTTGCGGAGAAACTTACGCCACAGCAGCTGGCGGAACTCCTGAACGAGTATTTCGAAGCCACATGCGAGATCATCGACAAGTATGGCGGTGTGATCACCCAGTTCCAGGGCGACCTGATGCTGATCACCTTCAACGCCGTGACACCCGATGAGAATCACGCGATCAATGCCGTGGAAACGGCCATCGGAATCCGCAAACTGACGCTCAAGAAAAAGTTCTGCCACGGCGGCAAGCTCCCGACGCGCTGCGGCGTCAATACCGGCGAGATTGTCGTCGGCGCGATCGGCTCGCAGGATCGGCTTTGCTTCACGGTTCATGGCGATCAGGTGAATGTTGCCGCCCGGCTTGAACAGCAGAACAAGCAGTATGGGTCCTATATTCTGGTCGGGGAAAACACGGTCGAAGCCTGTGGGCCAAAATTCCGGTTCAAACGGGTCGGTGAGGTGACGGTTCGCGGACGGGAGACGCCGACCGAAATCTATACGGTGGAGCAGAAGCGCAAGCGATGATCGGCTAACCGACGCCCGTCCTGATGGAGACGCAGGGATACGTCTCACGGCCGTTGGCCCACCACCGATACATTTCACCAAAGCAGCGCTCTGGCCGGTCATGGTGACGGCGAAAATCCTTTAGTGAGGGCTTGAACCTTACTCGGCCGCGGCAACCGATCCACCGCCTTCGCTCTGGACCAGAGCGAGCAGTGCATCCGACGCTTCGTCAACGCCATCGCGCGTGACATCAAGATGCGTCACGGCGCGCATCCGCGTTTCGGTCTCCGCGCCAATACGAATGCCCTTCGCCAACAGCTTTTCCGAGATCGCCTGCGCGCTCAATCCTGTGCCGGAGACGTCGAAAAACACCATGTTTGTCGGTATTTCATCGAAAACCAGACATATCCCCGGGATGTCCGCGAGCCGTCTCGCGAGCCGTTTGGCGTTGTCATGATCGTCCTGAAGCCGGTCGACATTATGCTCCAGAGCATACAACCCCGCAGCCGCGAGAATGCCAGACTGCCGCATGCTGCCGCCGAACCGGTGTTTCCAAATCCAGGCCTCGTCGATGAACGCGGCCGAGCCCGCCAGGACACCCCCAACCGGACATCCCAGGCCCTTCGACAGGTCGAGCCAGGCACTGTCGCACTGTGCGGCGTAGGCAGACGCCGGGTTGCCCGAAGCGACGGCAGCGTTGAGCAGTCGCGCGCCATCCATATGTACGGCAAGATCATGCGCCCGCGCCACTTCTGCGACCTCGACCAACGTATCGAGAGGCCAGATTGCACCGCCCCCGCGATTGGCAGTCTGTTCCACACTCACCAGACTTGCGCGTGGCGATTTGGGGCGCCGGGGCCGCACTGCCGCCTCAAGACTGGAACCATCGAAAATATCCTGCCTGGACGGAACTGCCCGGACAAACGATCCCGCGAAAACGGCAGCGCCTGCACCCTCCGATCCAACGATATGCGCGTTTTCGGCAGCAAGGATTTCATCGCCGGGCCGGCAATGCACGGCGATGGCGGTCTGATTGCACATGATGCCGGAGGGGAGGAAAATACCTGCTTCCATTGCGAGCAGTTCAGCTACCCGTTCGCAAAGTGCCAGCGTGGTCGGGTCTTCCCCACGCTGCTCGTCACCGACCTCGGCAGCGGCCATCGCCTCACGCATTTCAGCGCCGGGCTTCGTGGAGGTGTCGCTGACGAGGTCGACGCGAATCTCGGATGTCATATCAAATTCTCCAGCAAATGGCCGCAATCAACCGGGTGAACCTTGGTAGCGCAGCAGTCTGAACCGTTCTGGTTTTCTATAAAAGCAATCCCGGCGTGGACGTGCCCGTTCCCTGCCGCAACAATGATATCACATACCTGCGGCGGCGCTTCTCAGGTCGATGTTCCGTCAACCGGCGTCCATCGCTTCTATCTCGAGTGGTTCGAAATCTTCCAGGCTGTTGAACATGTCGAGCCGCATGCGCCATCCGCTCATAAGGTGCGCGCACATCAAGCTTTGTGCTCCTGGCGCATCCCGGCGTTCGATGGCGTCGAGGATGGCGAGATGTTCGTCCACAAGCTGTTTGATGACGATCAGGCGCCTCACATGGACAAGACTGCTCTCAAGAAGGAACGGCAGGCGAAACTGTTTGAACACCTTCTGCAGAGTCCGGTTTCCTGTTGCCTCGATAATCTTCTGATGGAACCTGGCCCCGAGTTCGTCGATGTCCGCAGCCGTTGATTTTTCCGGATTGCGGATCAGCTCCTCGAACTTTTCCCGGAATGCAAGCAGATCAGGCGTTGCGCCACGCTTGGCCGCAGTGAACGCCGCCATGCCTTCAAGCGCATAGCGAATTTCGAAGATTTCCCGCATGTCGGAAAGGGACGGACGCTTTACGAACGTCCCTCTCGCGGGCACCACCTCGACCAGTCCGGAGCGCTCCAGATCGCGCAATGCTTCGCGGATCGGCGTCCGGCCGATTTTGAGTTTTTCGGAAAGACCGCGCTCGGATATCGGATCACCAGGAGCAAAACTTCCCGACAGAATCAACCGGATGAGCTTGTCATAAGCCCGTTCCCGCTCTAACTGAGGTACCACTGCCATACCAGCAAGCAATCATGTATAGTTCGGCAGAGTCAAGACAGGCGTGCCGGCCATTGCTCGCACGCCATCACTGAACCGAACCAACAGCAGACGGGGGATAATGAGAATGACCAGACCAAAGGTCACGGAGAGAGTGGGAAGAATCAGCACGTCGCCGAGTGCAGTCGCATCGCAACGCGCGCGCGAGTTGCGGGCGGAAGGCCATGACATGCTCGCCTTGAGCGCGGGCGAGCCTGACTTCCAGACGCCACCGCACGTCATCGAGGCGGCGCACCGGGCCATGCTCGACGGACAGACGAAATATACGAGCATTTCCGGAACACCGGAGCTCAAGACCGCCATCCAGGAGAAATTCCGTCGCGAGAACGGGCTGGCGTATGAGACCGATGAGATCATCGTCTCCACCGGCGCGAAGCAGGTGATCTACAACGCCGTCATGGCGACCGTCGAGAAGGGCGACGAAGTCATCATCCCGGCTCCTTATTGGATATCCTACGAACAGATCGTGCAATTGGTGAACGGCACTGCGAAGGTCGTACCGTGCAGCGGCGATGTCGGATTCAAACTCTCCGCCGAGGCCCTTGAAGGCGCAATCACCCCGCAAACCCGGCTGCTGATGATCAACACGCCATCAAATCCGAGCGGCGCCGTTTACACTGAAGGAAATCTCAAGGAGCTGGCGGAAGTGCTCCGCAAACATCCCCAGATCTGGATTCTCACCGACGACATTTACGAGCATATCGTGTTCGACGGACGAAAGGCCGCTACGATGGCAGTGGTCGCACCCGATCTGAAAGACCGGACCATCACCGTGAACGGGGTCTCCAAGGCATATTCCATGACCGGTTTCCGCATCGGCTTTGCGGGCGCACCGAAAGCGCTCACCTCGCAGATGGTCAAAGTCCAGTCGCAATCGACATCCGGAACGTCATCGGTCGGACAGGCCGCAGCGCTCGCCGCACTCACCGGCCCGCAGGACTTCATCGAGACCTGCCGACGCGCCTACCAGGACCGGCGCGATCTGATCGTATCCATGCTCAACCAGACGACCGGCATTACCTGTCGGACGCCCGAAGGTGCCTTTTATGCCTTTCCCGACTGCGCTGGGCTGATGGGTACGACCACGCCTGCCGGCAAGAGGATCGAAACCGACCAGGATCTTGTCATGCATCTGATGGATGATCATGGCGTTGCGCTCGTTCACGGTGCCGCATACGGGATGTCGCCCAACTTCCGCGTGTCCTTCGCTGCATCCATGGAGGAGCTCGAAGAAGCGGGCCGGCGGATACAGACCGCAGCAAACGCTCTCGTGAAGGATTAAGCCCGCCGCGCGGGCTTCAGGACTTCAGTGCATCGGAAACGACGCGAGCAGCGGCGGTGGCACCCGAGCTCCCAACCGGCGCATCCATTGCACCGAGGGCAGCCTCGATTGTCGCGAGCGTTCCCAGTACCATGGTCGGGTTCAGATGCCCCATATGGCCGATCCGGAACGCGCGTCCCGCGAAGTCACCGAGTCCGATTCCAAGTGTCAGACCGGCGCCATCCTCGCAAACCCGGCACAGACGTTCGGCATCGATCGACCCCGTCAGAACGGTTGTCGTTGAATCCGAACGATGCGCGGGATCAATGATGTTGAATTCCAGACCGCCCGGTGCCGACCAGGCCTCCACAGCGGCGCGCACCGCATCCGCAAAGACCGCATGGCGCGCCCAGACCGCCTCAAGACCCTCCTCGGTGATCATGTCGAGAGCGGTTCGCATGGCGTAGATGTGCTGGATCGGTGCCGTTCCGCAATAGCGCAGGTAATGCGCGTCGTTCGACTGACGCGCCGTCCAGTCCCAGTAAGGCGTGCGCATGTCGGCGCGCTTGTGTGCGGACATCGCCTTCTCGCCCGCCCAGACGATGCCGAGACCCGGGGGCACCATCAGACCCTTCTGACTGCCACCCACCGTAACGTCGACACTCCAGTCGTCCATTCGGTACTCCACACAACCAAGCGAGGCAATGCAGTCGACCATGAAGAGCGCGGGATGACCGGAGGCGCGAATGACGCGGCCGATTTCCGCGATATCGTTCCAGACACCCGATGCGGTATCCACCTGAACCGCCAGAACCGCCTTGATCTTGTGATCCGTGTCCGCACGCAGCCGTTCCTCAACTGCCTGGGGGTCGATCGCGCCGCGCGCGGGCGCATTGAGCACCTCGATCTCCGCGCCGAGCACGTTCGCCTGGTTGCCCCAACCAATGGCGAAACGCCCCGATTCCAGCACCAGCACATGGTCGCCCCGACAGAGCGTGTTGGTCAGAGCCATCTCCCACGCACCGTGACCGTTCGAGATCGCCATGAAGGCCCGTCCGGATGTTTTGGCGATTGCCGGCAGCTCGTCGAAAACGCTTACGCTGGTGTCGATCAGCGCACCTTCATAGATGTTCGGCATTGCCGTGTGCATAGCGCTCAACACGCGCTCCGGGATCACAGAAGGTCCGGGCATTGAGGTCAGCATTCGGCCTCGGTTGAGTTTCATTGGAGGTCTCCGGCGGGGGCTAGTCTCGGCGAGAAGCTACTTTATATGCACCTGCATATGCATTCCCGCATTACAAAACATGGATTTGGTGGCCGAAGACAAGTCAAATTGTCCGGAAAAGGCGCAACGGCCCTACGGATATTGCCAAACTTACAACCATCGGCTGAAGAATGTCGGAGATTCTACCAGCGCATGTTGACGTTCTTGACGCGCGTGTAGCTGAGCAGCTCCTCGAAGGTTTCTTCCTTGCCGAGACCGCTCTGCTTCCACCCCCCATAGGGCGCACCGAGATAACGGCCACCAGAGTTGATCCAGACATAGCCGGCATCGATCCGTTCAGCCGCGCGCATGGCGGTCGCAAAGTCACCGGTGACGATCGACGCCGTGAGCCCATACATGACCCCGTTCGCGATTTCGATCATCTCGTCGAAGTCCGACCAGGTCATCACCGACATCACGGGTCCGAAAATCTCGTCCTGACCGATGCGCATGTCCGGCGTGACGCCGTCGAATACGGTCGGTGCAACAAAATACCCGTTCTTGAGATTGTCATCGTCGGGCGCACCTCCGCCGGTCAGGAGATTGGCTCCATCCTCGCTGCCGTAGCCGATATAGCGCATGACCCGATCATACTGTTGCTGCGAAACGATCGGACCCATTTCGGCGCCCTCGAGCCACGGAAACCCGATCGGGATCGCCGACGCGGCTTTTACCAGCTCGTTGACCACCTCATCATGCAGGGATTCATGCACCAAGACCCGCGACGTCGAAGAGCAGGACTGACCCTGCCGGTTCATGTTCATGGACTTGACCGCCTGCGCCGCGGCTTTCTTCGGGTCGGCATCGGGAAAGATGACAATCGGGTTCTTGCCGCCGAGTTCAAGCGTCACCTGCTTCAGGCCGTCAGCGGCCTCGCGCGCGATGATGCGGCCCGTGTCGGCCGATCCGACGAAGCCAATGCGCGGCACATCCTTGTGACGGACCATGGCGGAGCCCGTCTTTCCGTCGCCCGTGACGATATTGACAACGCCGGGTGGAAAGATCTCTTCGCACAACTCGCCAAGCCTGAGGCTCGACAGCGGCGCCTGTTCGGGGCCCTTGATCACGACCGTATTGCCGGCGGCCAAAGGAGCTGCGGCTTTTTCGGCGCAGAAGCGGAACGGGTGATTGAACGGATTAATCTTCGCTACGACGCCATAGGGCTGCCGAAGCGTCATGTTGAGGTGCCCCGGCTCGCGGGACAGCGTCTCGCCCTTGATTTCCAGAACGAGACCCGCGAAGTAGCGAAACGTATCGGACGTCCACGTCATGTCGCCGAGCATTCCGGAATAGGCATTGCCGCTGTCGACGGCATCCATCAGCGCCAATTGTTCCGCATGCGCATCGATCGCATCCGCCAGCTTGACCAAACACTCCGCGCGTTTGGTCAGCGGCGTCCCCGCCCACCCCGGAAAGGCGGCCTTGGCCGCCGCCACAGCGGCGTCAACATCGTCCTCGTTGGCGAGCGGAACCTCGCCAAGCGTTTCGCCGTTGGACGGATTGGTGGTGGTGATGGCTTCGCCGGAGCCCGCCGCCGTCCATTCGCCGCCGATGAACAACCCCTTGGGTTTGAATCCGAGATCCGGTGAACTGACGGCCATGGGATACCTCCGGTGGCTTTTACGGAACGACGGCCGCACGCAAAACGGTGCGTTCGGACGCGCGCTTGAATGCCTCATTCAACTCATCAAGGGAAAATTTCGAATCCACGATATCCTTGAAGGGAAACCTGTCGCGATTGGTAACCACAAAGTCGAGCGCCTGGATGAGATGCCGGGGGTGGTAGTTGTGGATACCTTTGAGCGTGACCCACTTCTTGACGAAGAGATTGGCATCGACTGTTACGTCTGCATCCGGCGTCACGATCCCGCCAAGCGTATAACGGCCACCGATGCGGAGCATCTTCAGCCCGGCCGGAATAACGTCGGGCACGCCGCACACCTCGATAACCACGTCGACCCCGTCCGGCGGCGCAAGCGCGCGCACCTCTTCAATGACCTCATCCTCATCACGATTTGAGACGTCGACCGTGACATCGGCACCGAACTTCATCGCCGCCTCAAGGCGCTCAGGAACCGAATCCAGACCGATGACACGCCGCGCACCGCGCGCCTTTGCCATGGCGCACCCGTAAAGACCAAGCAACCCAAGCCCCTGTACGGCAACCACATCGCCCAGGCCGATCTCGGACGCTTCCGTAACCGAAACCATGGTGGCTACGCCGCAATTGAGGGGTGTCGCCTCTTCGTCGCTCAGGTCGTCGGGGAGTTTGAGAATGCCGGTACCGGGAACGACGTAGCAATATTCCGCGAAGCCGCCGAGGAAATGCGGATCCTCCTCGACCAGGTCATGACCGTATTTGCGTACCCCGTTCGACTTTTGCGGCATGTCGTGAACGTCGCGATAATAGGATTCGCCGTGGTGGAAATATTCCGTCCATGTGATCCGGTCGCCAACAGCCAGCGCATCTCCCCGCATATCCCTCTCGATATCGGAACCCAGCTGATCGATCACGCCGATGATCTCATGCCCGAGAATGCCGGGGCAGGGATTGGGCCGATGTCCCTCCCAGGAATGGATGTCCGAACGGCAAATCGTCGACATCGAAATGCGCACCAGCACTTCGTCGGGCCGTACGTCCCGAAGCGGATAATCCCGAATGACAAATGGCGTGTTGGGCGCATCGTATACTGCTGCACGCGCTTGACGCTGACTCACTGTATTTCCCCCTCGCACGACTATGTCGTGCCGTTAATGGCAAATTCGAAGATGTTGTAGTTCTTGAGCTGGCTCGACCGGGCTTTCGCCAGATAGGTTTCATTGAGTGGACGGCTGATCACGAACGGGACATCACGTTCCGAGATGCCGCCATGGGTCCGCAACCGCTCACCGTTCAGGCCGGCCAGATCATGATCCGCCTCCGCCGCGCCGACGCAATAATTCTCGCCGGAAATGACAACCGCATCCGCTTCCACATCGAACGGCAGATCAAACCGTGCCGCCGCGTCCTCGCGCCCCAACACCTCTTCGATCCCTTCGATCGGCCGAACGAAATCAATTACTTCGCTCGCATTCACACCGTTAAAGCAATGCACCCGGACAAACCCGCCGAGCGATCCGTGGTGCCCGACAAAAGCATCGGTTATCGGGCAGATGACCTTGGTGTTGCCGGCACCAAACCGTTCATCCAGCAGGTCCTGCAGGTAGACGATATTGTAGCTGCCGTCCGCGGTGCACTTGTCCTTCATGCCGTGATCGGCGACCAGCGCCACCACCGCGCCCAGCTCCTCCAACCGCGCAAAGCGGTCGTCCAGCACCTTGTAGAACTCAAGCGCCTTTGGATGGTCCGGCGCATATTTGTGCTGCACATAGTCGGTTAGCGACAGATACAGCAGCGCGGGAGGGTTGTCCTGTTCGAGGAACCTGATGCCCGCGTCGAGCACGAACAGGGACAGTTCTTCGGAGTACATATCCGGCAAAGGCTGGCCGACGAAACCGAGTGCATCGTCGATGCCATTTTCCGCCATGGTGGTCTTGTCGGCATCCTGGGAGGAGAAGCAGACGTTGCCGTTGCCGACCTCGAGCCCTTTACCCAATTGCCGGCGCAGCTTGTCCTTTGCGGTGACGACGACCGTGCGCGCACCCGCCTTCGACAGAACGTCGAAAATCGTGCGCGAGCGCATCAGTTCCGGTCCGGTCATGACAACCGGTTCTCCAGAGTCCGGATCGAGATAGAAGTTCCCCGAAATGCCATGCACCTTGGGTGGGCTGCCTGTGGCAATTGACATGTTGTTCGGACAGGTAAAGCTCGGGATCACACAATGGGCGATGCCGTTGAATCCCTCGTTCATGTAACGTGCGATGTTCGGAATAACGCCCGCTTTTTTGGCCGCCTCGAAATACTCCGGATCGCTCCCGTCGATACACACGACTGCGACCGGATCGACCGGAACTGCATATGTGACTCCATTCAGTTCGGTTGCGCTGTCTGTCATGTTTTCCCGTCCTGCCTCATTGAACTTTTGGGCATATCGGAGGCTGTATGAAGATATCTAGCATTTCCCATACTATTTGGTAAAATTGGAAAGCAAGACCAATTGATCGATTTAATCTATGTATCAGAAATGGCTTGAAGCGTTCCATCAGGTTGCCACCCAAGGCAGTTTTACCGGAGCTGCACGAAAACTGAATGTCGGCCAGCCGACCATTTCCTCGCATGTAAGCAACCTCGAGGGACGCTTCGGGGTGGAACTGTTTCACCGCAAGGGCCGATCCATCACGCTGACACCGGCGGGCCGGATGCTGTTCGACATCACTCATGATCTGTACGGACATGAGCAGGAGGCAATCGCGTTCCTGACGTCGGTAAAGGAGTTGGCGCGTGGCGAGCTCAACTTCAGCGCAGTCGGTCCGTACGACGTCATGGAAGTCATCGCCTCCATGCAGGACCGGCTTCCTGGCATCAAGTGCTCGGTGCGACTGACGCTGATCGAGGAAGTGGTCGAGGACCTGGAGGCTTTTCGCGCGGACATCGGCGTTACCGGGCGCGACTGCGCGAGCGACACCATCCATTCGGTGTTTTACAATCAGCACCGGGTGTTCGTTATCGTCAACCGCGAGCACCCGCTCTCGAAGCGCCGGTCTGTGAGAATGAAGGAGCTGGACGGTCACGCGATGATCGTTCGCACCGCGAGCTCCACGACCCAGGAAGCTTTCGACAAGGCGGCGGCGAAGGCGGGGATCGAGATCGAGCCCGTATTCGAGATCGAGAGCCGTGAGGGTTTGCGCGAGGCGATTGTCCGCAACCTCGGCATCGGCGTGATTTCGGAAACCGAATTTGCGCCGCACCCGGCTCTGCATCCCCTTATGGTGACCGATGCGCAAATGAACACGCGCGCCTACATTGCCTGCCTCAAGGCACGCCGGAACCGGCCGCTCATTCGTGAAGTTCTCAAACTGGCTGAAACGCTCGTCGCGAAACGCAAAAAGGCACCATAGCGCTATTTCGCCCTGGCGACCCGTGAGCGCGCCCAGGCCGACACGCCTTCAGAAATCAAAACCAGCACAATGATCGACAGCAGGATCGCCGCGACGCGTTCGGTTTCAATCTGGAGGACATTGCGTTTCAGATACCAGCCCATGCCGCCAGCACCGAAAAAGCCCACGACTGTAGCGGCGCGGAATGCGACATCCCAAGTGTAGATACCGATACCAGTAAAGGCGACACGCACCTGCGGAAAGACACCATAAGCCATCACGTTCAGTTCGCTCGCACCCGTTGCCCGGATCGCCTCCACGGGACCCATATCGATCGCCTCGATTTCCTCGGCGAACAGTTTGCCGGCGAAGCCGGTACAGAACATCGTAAGCGCGAGAACGCCGGCCAGCATCCCGAACCCCAGGATGGTGACGAAGAGAATGGCCCAGATGGTCTCGTGCACCGCGCGCGCGGCCATCGTGAGCAGCCGGGCGACCGGATAAACGAACCCCCGGCTCGGCGTCATGTTGTAAGAGCCGAACCAGCCGAGCGGGATCGCCATGAGCATCCCGAACAAAGCCCCCAGATAGGCCATCTGGATGGTGTCCACGACGGATGCCAGATAGTCGGGCTCGGTAACGTATTCGATGTCCGGCGGATAGTAGCGATCGGCGATAACCTGGCCGATCCGGCCGAACATCCCGAGGAACCGATCGAGCGGTATATTCAGATAGACGAACGAATAGCTCAGGAAGAGCAGCGCCAGCATGACACCGCCCCAGCGATAGAGCGATTCCGGGAACCGGAAACGATGCCATTCGCGCGGGGGATCTCCCTGCGGTCGGGCGCTTGTATTGGCCGTGCTGCTCATCGCTCAGATGATCGCCTTTCGTACATAGTAGGACACCACCTCGCCGAACAGGATGAGCACCAGAATGGCGAGAATCACCGTGGTCACACCGGGATGGTTGAATGTGTTGAGTTGCCGGAAAAACACCAGCCCGAGACCGCCTGCGCCGACAAGCCCGAGGACCGACGAGCGGCGGATGTTGATTTCCCACTCGAAGATGATGACGCCGATCATCACCGGCAGGATCTGGGGCAGAATGGCATAGACGAAAACCTGAAAATCACTACCGCCGACGGCCCGAATGGCCTCAACCGGTTTCGGATCCAGATCTTCGATTGCCTCGGCGGTCATCTTGGCAATAAAGCCGATGGACCGCACGGCAATTGCCAGGACGCCGGCGAGTGCACCAAGGCCCACTGCGGCAACGAAAAACAGTGCCCAGACGATTTCGTGGATCGATCGGCTCAGGGTCATCATCAGACGAGCGATCGGATAGGTGATCGGCGGATACGGAGTGATATTGAGCGCGCCGAACCAGATGGCCGGGACACACATCATGACGCCAAGCAAGGTGCCGAGCGTCGCCACCATGATGGTTTCGACCGCGGGTTGCCAGAGGTTTGGAACCAAACCCCAGTCGATTCCGAGAAACTGAACCACCCCGTGGAGAACATTCCCCACAGAGCCCATACGCTCCCAGTCCGTGTCGTCGACGATCGTGGTCTTGACGCTCCAGACAACGAGGAGCAGGACCACCATGTAGATGAGCGCGCGAATGGTCCGCGTCTTCGCACGCGCCGCAATGATGCGATCCACATTCCGGATGGTGGCGTCGGCGACGGCCACTACAGCACCTCCATGGCGTAGATCTCGTCGAGTTTCTTCTTGTTCATTTTCGTGGTCGGCCCGTCGAACATCTTGATCCCGTCCTGCAATCCAATGATCTTGTTGCAGAATTCCATGGCGAGCTGCACATCGTGGATGTTGCACAGGACCGGCACGCCGTATTCGGCCGCGATTTCCATGATCAGCGCCATGACCTCGCGGGAAATTTTCGGATCGAGGCTCGAGGTCGGCTCGTCCAGGAGCAGCAGCTTCGGGTCCTGCATCAGGGCGCGCGCGATTCCAACGCGCTGACGCTGCCCGCCCGAGAGCTCATCGGCGCGCTTGTCCACATGATCGGACAATCCGACCCGGTCCAGGACCGACAGTGCGCGTGAAATATCCTTTTTTGAGAACAGGCGGAAAAGACCGGCGAAGTTGCCCATATATCCGAGCCGCCCGGACAGAACGTTGTCCATCACCGACATGCGGTTCACCAGGTTGAACTCCTGGAATATCATGCCGATGTCGCGGCGCAGACGGCGCAGGTGGCGGGCGTTGAGCGACAGCACATCCGTCCCGTATAGAATGATCTCACCGTCCGTCGGTGTGACAAGGCGATTGATACAGCGGATCAGCGTCGACTTGCCGGCACCGCTCGGCCCGATGATGGCAAAGAAATCATCCTCCTCGACATCAAAACTGATGCCTTTGAGGATTTCCGGGCCCGACGATGAATAGCGCACCCGCAGATCTCTTACGGAAAGTATAGGCATAGGTCCCCCTGCCGGGACGGGCGGTCAAACGCCCGTCCCACATAGTCGCACATCCGGCTTGCGCCGGTCGGCTCGCACTACTTTTTCTTTTTGCGTGCGTCCTTGGCCTTCTTCAGATCCCGGATGACGTCATAGTCCTTCGACGTCATGCCCACGAACTTGTTGGACTTGACGTTGTCGAGGAACTTCTTCTCGCCCGGGTTGCTGGCGGAAAGCCCAAGGAATGTCGCCTTGATCTTGTCCTTCAGATCCTGGCAGAGCGTGGCGCGGTAGACGAACGGATCCTGCGGAATGGCTGGAGACTTCCAGAGGATGTTGAAGTCCTCCAACTTGACGTCGCCCTTGTTCACAACATTGTCGAATCGGTGGGTGGCGACGAATGCGGCATCGACCTTACCCTTGTCGACCGCGACGGTAGAGAGCTCATGGCTGCCGGTGTAGACCACCTTGCCGAAATACTTGTCGAGATCACCGCCAACTTTGGGAGCAAACACGACACGCGGAAACAGATTTCCTGACGTGCTTCCCGGATCCACCAGCCCGAGGGTCTTGCCCTTGAGTGAATCGATGTCTTTGTATTTCGATCCCTTCTTGGTGACCAGGGCCGCCTTGTAGCCGGGACCCTCTTCCTGCATGTGGCCCGGCCGCTTGGCGTAGGTCGCGAACACCTCGATCGAGGGGTCCTTCGAGTTGGCGATGACATAGCTGTAGGGTCCGAGAACCGCCACGTCGACGAATTTACTCAAGAGCCCCTCAACCACCGATGCATACGATGTCGGCATAAAGAACTGGATCTTCTTGCCCGTCTCCTTGGCGAGCCGGTCCGTCACGGGCTTGTAGAGCTGCAGTTCCGCAACAGTCTCCTCGGTCGGCACCATCGCGAAGGTCAGTTCCTTCGGGTTCTCGCATTCCGCGGCCTGCGTGGCGGATGCCATCCCGAGGGCTGCCGCGGCCGCGGTCAGAGTGACGACCGCGCTGCGACGGGTAACTTTTGGAGCCGTGTGAGAATCGGCCGTTTGCAATGGTTTCTTTTGACTGCGGATCATGTATCTCCTCCCTAACTGAGCTGGTTCCGGCGTAGTGCCGGCTGAGCTTGCGCTTTCCAGAAACGGCGCCAGGGCTGAAAACGATCTGCAACCTATAGTTTTAATGAGTGCTACACACACCTTCTTTTCGCGCTACGAAAACCGCGTTTTCAGTCCCAACCGATGAAAGGCTAGCATTAACGATATTATCGTCTAAATCGAAAATACACTGATTAGGATTGAGGAAATCGATATCGCAGAGATTTGCGTTTTGGCCCGCCTATTCCGGGAAAAATGCGCTTAGCGCCGATCCGCCCGGAGCCGACCGTCCAGGACGGCTTCCATGCCGACAACCACATCCCAACCTGATGAGTGGCCGATGCCGGTGACGTCCGCAAGGCTGTCGGCGACCCGGCTGGTTTGTCCCGTCACCACATGATTGAGAAAATCGTGAATGGCGGCGCAGCCTTCACCATCCGAGGCTGCGCGCAAATGCGCGTATGAAATCGGATTGCTCCGGATATCGGATTGGCGTTGCGTTTCACTCCAGATTCGATCGCAGATTTCGTGCTCGCCCAATGCGCGCAAGGCGATCATGGCTCCACCGATAAAATCATCTCCCGACGGCGTAAGCCCCGGACCAAACCCGGACAGGGAACGGACCCAGACGCAATCTCCCGCGCTTTTCTTACCGCCGGCAATCGCTGCCGCGATCCAGGCCCTTGCTCCGGATACCGAATAACGCGCCGCATCTGTCAGTGTGCTCCCTCCGCATGTGACGGTGCCGGAAACTAGGAACCGTCCAAATCCGTCCTCGGGAACACAAATTCGGACCTGCCGCCGGAACGCCTGAAGTCCCCGCTCAAGGTCCATGGTGGTCCACGAGCGAGGAAGCGGAGCGGGCGTCCAGCGTGCGGCATTCGAATAGCAGAAGGAAAAGCAGCCGCCGATTTTGATATCGCCTGCCGAAACCCGCACTGCCGTGCCCCGCCGAACGCCACTGGCCCGCCAGTCGGTACGCACGGGCGCGGCAGTGACGAGATTGAGTGGAGATGGGGTCAGCGCCTCGTTGCCGACGCAAAACAATCCCGCTGGCGTATCGACATAAAATGTCGACCGAAATACCGCTGCGACACGGCCTTGTTGCGCGTCTTCCAGGACGGTCGATACAACGCCGCCTGCCAGTCTGCTTGAGAAATGGAAGCGGTCGGGAATGCTATTCATCGCCGGCCACAACATGTGTCCCCGTTTCACCGCGCAGCGCCGGCATAGCCTTGTCGAGATGGGCGATGATGACGCGTTCACCGCCTCCTTCGAGGAACCTCAGGGCCGCATCGATCTTCGGCCCCATGCTGCCGGGAGGAAAATGTCCCTCCTTCTGCAGGCCGCGCAATTCGCGCATGGTCACAAAATCGAGTTCCTGCTGATTGGCCGATCCGAAATTGATGGCGACCCGGTCGACGGCGGTCAGGATCATCAACAATTCGATGCCGAGTACGTTGGCCATATGCGCCGAGGTCAGATCCTTGTCGATGACGGCCTGTACACCGCGCCGCACACCTTTTGCGCCACGGACGACTGGAATCCCGCCACCACCGCCTGCAACGACCACGGTTCCGCGCCGCGCCAGAACCTGAACCAGGGAAATATCGCAGACGTGCCGCGGTTTGGGGGACGGAACGACGTGACGCCACCCCCGACCCGAGTCTTCCTTCATTTCCCAACCCAACTCCTCATTGATCTGCCGCGCCTCTTCCTCGTCATAGAAAGCGCCGATCGGCTTGCTCGGATTTTCGAACGCTGGATCGTCGGCGTCCACTTCGACCTGAGTCAGGAGGCAAGCGACGTGCCTCGGATTGTCGATTTCGCGCAGAGCGTTTTCAAGCGCCTGCACGAGAAGATAGGCGATCCCGCCCTGTGAATGCGCGACGCAGATATCGAGCGGCATCGGCGCGATCGTGTCGCGGGTCAGCGCCTGGCGCATGAGGATTTTCCCCACCACAGGCCCGTTGCCATGGGTGATGATCAGCTCGTTGTCGAGCGAGGCCAGAGGCAAAAGCGCCTGCGCCGTATTCGCGGCAATTGCCTTCTGCTCCCGTGATGTACCCTCAATATCTTCGGGATGCGTGGCATTGCCGCCAATAGCAACGAGGATCTTGTCGGGAATCTCGAATGGGGGAAGCATGCCGCACCTTCAGCCTCTCGCCCGCATCGTAGAAAGAGCCCACCGCGCGGCATCCGCGTTCGTCGGCGCAACATGGACACCAACGGCCTCAAGCTTCGCGATCTGCGACGAGCGCACCTGAGGATCCTCTTCCGTTCCTGTCACGGACGCGACAATTGCCGGGCAGATGTCCGTAGCATTCTCCTGCAACAGCTTGGCGAAATGACCGGCCGGGTCGTCATGGGCACCGAATCCAATGACGATATCAGCCAGGATCACCCCCACACTTTTCTCCTTCAACGCTTCGATCATGGCCTCGTCGCGTACGCTCGGATCGATCATGGGGTGCGGCTTTCCACGGGTATATTCATCCGCGCCCAGATCGAGCAGGATATGCCCCTCCGACCCTTTATCGGTCTTCGGCACACCCGGCACCGGCGCATTGGAGGTTACGTCCTCACCAGCGGCAGCGAAGATCACCTGCGCTTCGGCGCACAGCGTCCCGCCGGAGAAAAGCCCGCTCACGCGGCCACGGCCTTTTGGAACCTCGATGGTTGCGGCACCCGCGTTTTCAACAGCGTCGGTGCCAAGCGCAAGCGCGGACCGTGCCGCGTCCTTCAGCGTGAAGACCTGCGCTGCATTCGCCGGCATCTGCATTTCGCCAGCACCGATGAAACAGATGGTCACCGGCTTCGTGCTCTTTCCGATCCGGCTCAGAACGCTCATCGCGACATCGGATTCCGGCGGCTTCGACACCAGCACGATATGCTCCGTCGCCGGATCGTCATCGAGCGCGTCAATCGCCATCAAGGTCGAGATTGCCCCGACTTCAGGAGCCAGATCACGGCCGCCGACGCCGATGGCATGCGAAATGCCGCCGCCATACTGACTGATGAGGCAGGAGACTTCCTGCGTGCCCGTTCCCGACGCGCCGACGATGCCGACCCCGCCCCGACTGACGCGGTTGGCGAAGGCGAGCGGCGTTCCATTAACGATCGCTGTCCCGCAATCCGGCCCCATCACGAGCAGCCCGAGATCTCGAGCTTCCTGCTTCAGTGATGCTTCTTCCTGGACATCCACATTGTCGCTGAAAATCATCGCGTGCAGACCACGGCGGATCGCCTTGCGCGCCTCGGCAATGGCAAAGTCCCCCGGCACCGAAATGAGCGCCAGACTGGCGTCCGGCTCCTGCTTGAGTGCCGCCCGCAAAGTCCGCGGGTGCCAAGCCACCCCTTCGGCGTCTCGTGCAGTCGGCTGATCCAGCAGGGCTTTCGACTCCGCCAGAGCGCGTTCCGCGCTCGACTTGTTTTCAGCGCGGATACCAATGATCAGGTCGCCGCCTTCGGCAGCGCGACCGGCATCGTCGAGCAACCCCGCATCACTCATGATCTCCCGGTTTGCAGGCGTACCCATCATCAGCGCCGCTTCCTCGACACCGTCGAGGCCTGAAATGGTGCGCGAGAAGCGCATGAGCGCTACGGAATCGAGATAGAAGCCCCGGCGCACGTCGTTGACGATTACGGTGCTCATGACACACCCACGCTTTCCGCGAACGCTTCGAGCGCCTGGGTGAAGCAGGCCATCGGCGCGCGGACAACGCCTGCGCCCACCTGCCCGACACCCGGTTCCTTGTGGGCGATGCCGGTATTGATGGTCGGCGCCAAGCCGGTTTCAACGACTAGCCGGATATCGATCCCCGAAGGTACGCCGAGATAATCGAGCGCGGGGATCGTCCATTCCGGGTTTTCACCGATTGTGATCTCGCCCATGGTGCGGGTGTAGTTGGCGGCATCCGATGCCGCGCCCGCGCCAACGAAACCAGCGACTGCGGGCGCCGCACCCATCGCAAAGCCACCGAGGCCGACCGTCTCGACAATGGTCGAATCGCCCATATCGGGATTCGCGTCGTCTTCCGTGAAGCCGGGGAAATACAGTCCCTCCGGCATTTCCACAGGAGCAGTGAACCACTGATCACCCGTGCCGCTGACCCGGATGCCGAAGTCCGTACCGTTGCGGGACATGGCGGTGACGAGGCTCGAACCATCGATATCGCGCACCGGGTCCATGACCGCCTTGCCCATGGCCATGGCGATATTGAGAAAGAACTGGTCATTGCCGCCGATAAAGGCGAGCGCCTTCGAGAGATCCTCGGTGCTGCTCGACGTCGCCGCCAAGGCGGGTGAGAGCTCACGCAACGTCAGGCCGGAACAGGCGACGTTTCGCTGATGCATTTCATCGCCCATGGACAGGCCACGCGCGATGAGGTTTTTCAGCGGCAGGCCGTCGCCCGCCCGCAGCGCCTCGCCCATGGCCGGACCGAGTACGTCGCGAAGCCATGCCAGCCTCTCAAGCACCTCCTCATCATTGCCGCCAAACCGCATAACCTTGCCCAGGCCCTCGTTGATGGTGCAGTAGGCACGGTTCCCGAAGGTCCGGTTCTCCACCACCATGACGGACTGGCTGAGCGTGGTCATACCGGTCATAGGGCCAACCGCGTCGAAATGGTGATTGGGGTGCAACTCAAACGCGCCGTCCGACGCCAATGCCGCTGCCGCCTCTAGATCGTTCGCCCAGCCTTCGAAGACGGCAATGCCCATCACCGCGCCGCGCATCGGGCCGCACATGCGCTCCCAGGTCACGGGAGGCCCGGCATGCAGGATCATCCGGTCCTTGAGGGCGGGAATCGCTTGCGCCGCCGGGACAACGTCCACAAGGACGGGGTCGCCGGACAACATCCGGCGCAGCGCTTCCTGGTTGGCCTCGTCAATCTGTTTCATCACAATACTCTGTCAGTCCGTTTACGTGCCGAGCTTGGACAACAGGTCAGCCAGTTTCGGATCGCCACCCGCCGGTGGCACCCAATCCACCTGGACGACCCGGACGCCCTGTTGTTCCAACTCCCTCGAAAACCCCTCAAGACCGACATTCACGACCTTCACCGGTTTCTCGAGCAGGGATTTGATTTTCGTTTCGCTCATGTCACGATCCTTTTCCTCACGGCCGGTGTAGCATCGCGGCGTCGCGCGTGAATGTCCGCCGCCCGTTCTTGTAACCGCAGAGCGGCGGCGCAATTTCCTGAACGGCTGCCGGGCCGGACGGACAATCCAGCACGACGAAATCGGCCGGATTCCCGACCTCGATGCCATAGCCGTCGAGCCGCATCAGCTTCGCGGGCCGGTGCGTAATCAAATCCATGCATTCGCGGAAGCCCGCGCCCGTCCCGATCTGGGCAATGTTGGCATAGAGATTGGCCATTCGGACCATCGAGCAGTCGCCAAACGGCGTGAAGGGATTGAGCACATTGTTGGTGGCAAGCGCGCAATTTACACCGTGCTCGACGAGACGGTGTACGGGTGCGACCCCGCGTACGATGTTGTGGTCCCGGTCCGCACCCATGAGGTGCAGGTCGGTCGACGGCAGAACGGTGACGGCAACACCGGTGTCGGCGAGGCGTTTTGAAACCTCCTCGAATCTGTCCTTTGGCAGAGCGGAGAGCTTGCTGACATGGCCTACCGCCACACGGCCACCGTAGTCATAGCGCTCGGTGAGCTCGCAAACGTCGTGAACCGTCATGCCGTCAGGGTTGGTGTCAAAGTCGAGGTGAAAATCGATATCGACGTCATACTCGCGCGCGAGTTCAAACACGCGCCCGATTTGCCCGCGTGGATCAGAATCGGTGTAGGGACAACCGCCGACGACACCGGCGCCGCGCTCCAGCGCCTCGACCAACAACTCGTCCGTGCCTGGATTGTTCAGCAAACCTTCCTGCGGAAAGACGCAGATTTCCAGATCGATAGCCCAGGCATATTCATCAACGAGCGGCATGACCGCGTCGATGCCCTTCATGCCGATAACCGGATCGACCTCCAGATGGGTACGCATCCGTGTCGTGCCCTGCAGGATGCATTTCTCCAGTACCTTGACCGCCCGCTCGCGTATATCTTCGACGGTAAAATCCTTCTTCGCCGCCGAAACCTCGCGAATGGCTTCATCAAGCGTGCCCTCGTCGTTGGCACAGCGGTCGAGGATACACGCCTTGTCGAGATGAATATGCGATTCCACGAACCCGGGAGCCACCAGCCGTCCCTCGACGTCGATGGTTTCCGCATCGCTTGAGAGTTCCGGCTCGATTGCTGCGATCTTTCCGCCGGAGATTCCGATATCCGCCTGACGCTCATCCTCTCTGCCGAGCACTGTTGCGTTCTTGAGTATCAGGTCCATCAACGGCCACCACCGAGATAGGCCTGTTCCACGGACTTGTCCTTCTTCAGATCCTTAGCCGAGCCTTGATGGACAACGCGGCCGGACTCGAGCACATAGCCGCGATCCGCCACGGACAGCGCAAGCGCCGCCATCTGATCGACAAGCAGGATGGTCCGCTCCTCGTCCCGCAGTTCCGCAAGGACCGAGAACAAATCCTCGATCAGGGCGGGCGCCAGGCCGAGGGAGGGTTCATCGAGCATGATGACATCGGGCCGCGCCACGAGCCCACGGGCGATGGCCAGCATCTGCTGTTCGCCGCCCGACAAAAGTCCCGCCCGGCTCGTACGGCGCTGCCGCAGGGCCGGGAATCGATCGAGCATCTCCTCCAGCTCGGCTGCATCGTCGAAGTCGTCGCGGGCATAAGCGCCCAGACGGATATTGTCGTCGACACCCAGTTCGGGGAACACCTGACGGCCCTCGGGGACGAGCACGAGGCCACGACGTGCCACGCGGTACGCGTTCCAAGAGGTGATGTCGTCACCGATAAAGAGAATTCGTCCCTCTACCGGACGGTGCAGGCCGCTCAACGCCCGCATGAGCGTGGACTTGCCCGCTCCATTTGCACCGAGAACGGTCACGAATTCACCCTCGCCGACCTTGAGATCGATGTCCTGAAGAACCGGCGCCGCACCATACCCGGCGACCAGTTGCGAGATATCCAGCACCGGGCGATCCGCTTCCGGAATCGCAGTCTGTCGCGCCCTGTCGATGACCTCTCCGGTGCCGAGATAGGCTTCGCGGACCTTCTTGTTCTTGCGAATGGCGGCGGGCCGGCCCGCAGCTATAGGTGCTCCGGCATCGAGCACGATGATGTGGTCGGACACCTCCATGACGAGGCCCATGTCATGCTCGACCAGAATGACGATCACCCCGGCAGCGGCAATTTTCCGCAGCAACGGAATGAGCAATTCGGTGTCCTGGGCGCTCAATCCGGCAGCCGGTTCATCGAGCAACAGCATGTCTGGCCGGGTGGCCAGCGCCCGCGCGATTTCAACCAACCTCTTGTCGACATGAGCGAGATGCTTGGCGAGCACGCCGGGATCGCCTTTGAAACCGACAAAATCCAGCAAGGCCTCGCACTGGCTGCAGGCCTGCGCGTCGCTTTGCATGTGGGTCAGCGCCGACTTGAAGCCGCCGAGCCGGCCTTGCCCCAAGGCCACGAGAAGATTCTCAAGAACGGTCAGATCGCCGAAAAGCTCCGTCGTCTGGTAAGTGCGAGAGACACCCGCGCGCGAAACAACGTGCGATGGTTTTCCGGCGAGATCAACGTCGCCCATGCGCACCGTGCCGCGATCCGGCTTGTAGAAGCCGCCGATCACATTCAGCACGGTTGTTTTTCCGGCGCCGTTGGGTCCGATGATGCTGGTGATCTTCCCCGCTTTCGCCGTGAAGTCGAGGCTCTCGACAGCGCGCACGCCGCCGAACGAAATAGCCAGGTCAGCAACGTTCAACTGGTCGGCCCGCGCCTCGCGGCTCAAGAAGGCATCAACATCGACGTCATTCTCACGGTCCCGATCCGGAATGCGGGTGTCGCCACGTCCGAGCCAACTCGTCAGGGCGCCGACGATCCCCGCGGGTGCGAGCCACATCACCACCAGCAATAACCCGCCGAAGAACAGCAGACGGTATTCGGCAAAGTCGGACAAGAATTCGGGAAGAAGCCCGACAATCAGGGCCCCAACCAATGGCCCGAAAACGGTCCCGCTACCGCCGATGATGACGACCAGCAGGAACAGGATCGACTGGAAGAAGGAGAAGGAGCTGGGGCTGACGAAAGCTATGATCGGCGAAAACAGTCCGCCCGCGAGACCCGCCGCCATGGCCGAGAGCCCGAAGGCCGCCGCACGGATCATTACCGGGTTAAGCCCGAGCGATTGCCCCGCGACTTCGGAATCACGAACCGCACGCATGGCGAGCCCCCATGTCCCGTCGGCAAACCGCCAATAGAGGAACAGTGTCAGCGCGGTCATCACAATGACCAGATAGATTGTCGCCAGTTCGCTGAACTCGAATCCGAACAAGCTGACCGGGGGAATGTTCATCATGCCGTTAGCACCGCCCGTCAGCTCACGCCACTCGACCGCGCCATGCTCGATGATAAAGGCAAAAGCGATGGTGATCATCGCCAGATAAGGCCCGCTAACGCGCAGCGCCGGAATGGACAGCAAAATCCCGACAACACCGGTCAACGCGATCGCAAAAATCAGCGACGGCCAGAAGCCGAGCCCCACATCGGTCGTCAGGATTGCCACCGCATACGCGCCGATTGCATAGAAGCCCACATGGCCGAGCGATACCTGTCCGGTCAAACCCAGCAGAATGTTCAAACCGACTCCCACCATCGTGTAGAAGCCGACGGTAGCGAGAATGTACAGCTCATAGCTGTTGGCGACACTTGCATAGCCGATCGCGGCGACAGCCGGGAGAAGGGAAAGCGCGAGTTTGAGCGGGGTCATACCTTCTTCACCTCCGCTTTTCCGAAAATGCCGTTGGGCATGGCTGCAAGCACCACGATCACCAGCGCGAAAGTCATGATCTGCGTGTAGACGGACCCTAGCGTCGCCGTAACAAGAGCTTCGACGACGCCGTAGGCGAGGCCCGCAATCATCACGCCCCATGGGCTCATGATGCCGCCGATAATGGCAACGGCGAACGCCTTGATGCCGAACAGCGTCCCCATGTCCGATGCGACATTGAACAGCGGCGCGATGAGGATACCGGCAACACCGGCGAACACCGTCGACACCATGAACGCCCCGACGATCGCCCGCTTGACGTCGATGCCGAGCAGCCTTGCCGCATCCGGGTTCTGTACGACCGCAAGCTGTGCTTTGCCGAGCTTTGTCCGTTTGGAGACAATGTGCAGACCGAAAGCGATGGCCAGCCCCACGACGGGGATCAGAAACTGCAGAGGATAAATGCCAAGATCGCCGATCAGAATAGGCTCCTGCGCCAGCGGCGAGGGCAGACTGCGTGGCTCCTTGCCGAACGTGAAGAGCACGACATTCTCAAGTACGATCCCGGCTGCAACTGTCGCCATCAGCCAGGAGTTCGACCCGCGGCTGGCAAAGGGACGAACGACAAACCGCTCCACGATCCACCCCCACCCCGCGCAGACGAGAAGTGCGACCGCCATCGCCAGCGGCATCGGCCAGCCGTGCGTGACCCCGACGCTGTAGCAGATAACGGCGCCAAGCATCATCGAGGAGCCTTGCGCGAAATTCACCGTCTGGGACACGGAGTATGTGATGTAAAAGCCGAGCGCCAGCAGGCCATACATGCTGCCAAGGCCGAGCCCGGTAATGATGGATGACACGATGAGCATGGCGTCTTCGAAACCCTGCTGCTCAGGAGGCCAATCGGAAAAGTGAGACGTGTGGCGTCACCGAGCCGCCTGTTGCGATGACGCCGAAGGATTCAGCCGGATGGCGATCCAAAAAACCATCCGGCTGAAGAGAGGTGCAGCTACTTCACTGCTTTGATCTGATTGCCGTAGTAGCGCACCATGACGTAGTCGTTGTGGCTCAGCGCGTCATGATTGTCGTCGGTAAACGGTTTGTCGTAATTCTTGATCAACCCGTTGTAGGGACCGATTTCCGTCAGCGCCTTGCGGATCGCATCACCATCGGTGCTGCCGGCCTTGTCGATGGCCATTGCGACCAGATGCATTGCGTCATACGCATTTGCCACGCCTACAGGCGGGATCACATCCTCCGGCCCCTTGATGTCGTCATATTTGTCGATCAGGCGCTTCAGCAGCTTTTTGCCGACCTCGTTCTGCTCACCGAAAAAACTGTAGGTCTGAACGAAGTGGACCTTCTCGGCCATGTTGCCGGCGAGTTCCGGAAACCGTCCGCCGGAGATACCCCAGTGCGACACCACCGGCACATCCCAGCCCATCCGGCCAAGCGATTTCATCATCTGGGCGCCGGGTGCGGCATTGGCCACCAGGAACAGGGTATCCGCGCCTGCCTTTTTGAGCCGCAGAAGCTGCGGGACGACGTCCACATCCTTGCTTTCGAACTTTTCGATGCCGACGATTTCGACATTCTCGATCTTGCTCGCCGCTTTGAGCCCCTTCTCGTTCGATTCACCCCACGGGTTGTTGATCAGAATGAGACCGGCCTTTTTTGTGCTGTAGGTCTTCTTGGCGTACTGCATCAGGGCACGGTCGACGATCGCGTCAACAGCGGAGACCCGGAACACATAGTTGGGATTAGCGCCGTTGCGCGTGATCGGCGTGGCCGCCGCCCAGACACCGATGAAGGGAACCTTGGCCTTGTTGGCGACAGGAACGATGGCAAGCGATACCGGCGAATCCAGTCCACCGAAAAACACCGCCACCTTCTCCTTGAAGATCAGCTCGCGCGCCGCGATCTGGCCCTTGGCCGGATTGGATTCGTCATCGCGCCGGATAAGTTCGATCTTGCGACCGCCAAGCACACCGCCTTTGCTGTTGATTTCCTCGATGGCCACGGTCAGCCCGCGGGTGATCGCTTCCCCCGACTTGGCCGACTGACCCGACAGCGCCGCTACAAGACCGATCTTCACCGGATCGGCGGCGTATGCACCGACGCTCAGCACAATCGCCGATACGAAACCTGAAAGCACGGCAACAAAGCCGCGACGTGAAATTGAGTGGATTGCGGACATTTACTTCCCTCCCTAAGACCTGCTCGACGGGCCTCAACTCGGCCTCGATCCCGTCGAATAGAAGCGCTCTCGTACCCAAGACTCCGCCCCACCTTGCGATACGTTAAGTAAGCAACTTATTACTTAATTGCATTTTGAGTCAATATGACACATGGTTGAGCGATGGCAGTCGCCGTTCAGAAAAAGCGTCAACACCGGCCACTCCCCGGGCAGAAGCGCAATGCGGTGGCGACGCGGGAACGCGTGCTGCGCGCCGCGCTTGCGGAATTTTGCGAGAAGGGATACGGCGGCGCGCGAACCGCCGCAATTGCTGCCCGCGCGAAATGCAATATCCGGATGCTCTACCATTATTTCGGAAACAAGGAGGGCATCTATCTGGCCGCGCTTGAACATGTCTATGCACAGCTGCGCGCCGAAGAAGAGAAGCTCGATCTGCTTCACCTCGATCCAATCGAAGGGATGGCGGCCCTGGTCGAGTTCACCTTCGACCACATGCTTGCACACCGTGAGTTCATCAAGATGATCGGTATTGAAAACATCCAGCAGGGCCGCTTCCTGCGCCGATCGAAAGTGGTTCCCCAGCGTGCCATGCCCTTGGTGAAATCCATAGAGAGTCTGGTGCGACAGGGTCAGGAGCGTGGGCTTTTCCGCATGAACATCGATCCGGTGCAGCTTTACATTTCGATCCTGTCGCTGAGTTACGTGCACATTTCCAACCGCTACACGCTGTCGATCACGTTTGGCCAGGACCTGAGCGACAAAGCCTGGCTGGCGGCACGGCGCGACCATGTCAGGGATATCATCCTGGGATACCTCCACGCGTAAGTGCCGCGGGATCTCTCTGCCCCATTGCATCCGGCGACCGGATACGCTCAGATGCCTGCTGAAACATGTTCGAGGCCGAGATGAGCGAACCGCAGAAAATTCACGACACGCCGCCGATGATGACGATCACCGATCCGGCAGAAGCACGCGCGGTCATTCGCCGGGGTGCGTATACCGGGCATACGGCAGGCGTGGCCCCTGATTTTGTCCAGGGCAATGTTTGTATTCTGCCGCGAGATGATGCCATGGAATTCGCGGCCTTCTGCCAGCGCAATCCGAAGCCCTGCCCCCTTATTGGCATGGGCGCGGCAGGCGATCCGGCCCTCCCCGATCTCGGCGATATCGATATTCGCACAGATGTGCCGCAATACCGGGTATTCCGCGACGGCGAACTGGTCGAAGAACGCGACGACGTCCTCGAACTGTGGCGGGACGACCTTGTCACATTCATTCTCGGCTGTTCCTTTTCCTTCGAACTGCCGTTGATCGAGGAGGATATTTCACTTCAGCACGTTGAGCGTGACACGGTCGTGCCCATGTACCGCACGAACATCGCCTGCACACCGGCAGGAAAATTCAACAGCGACATGGTTGTCTCCATGCGTCCGCTGCGCCCGGCCGACGCCATTCGCGCCGTGCAGATCACGAGCCGGTTCCCGGGTGTTCACGGCGCGCCGGTGCATATCGGTCTGCCGGAGCAAATCGGCGTGGAAGACGTGTACAAGCCGGATTTCGGCGACCCTCCGGCAATGAATGACGATCAGCTTGCCGTTTTCTGGGCGTGCGGCGTGACACCGCAAGTGGCAGTGGAGCAGGCGAAACCGTCGCTCTGCATCACCCACAAACCGGGCTCCATGCTGATCACGGACAAGAAAAATATCGAACTGGCGGCGCTCTAGCGGATCAGGCGCCGAGGAAGACCCGTCGTACGGTCTTGTGATTCATGAGCGATTTTGCCTTGCCCGACACCGCCATGCGACCGCTTTCCAGAACATAACCCCGATCCGCCATGGACAGGGCCAACCGCACATTCTGTTCGATAAACAGAATGGCAATTCCGGTCGAGCGGATATCTTCAAACGCCTGCTTCATCTGCTCGATGATCTGCGGCGCGAGCCCCAGAAATGGTTCGTCAACCATCAAAAGCCGCGGCTTGGCCATGAGCCCACGCGCCAATGCCAGCATCTGCTGCTCACCGCCGGAAAGCGTATGTGCAAGTTGACCACTGCGATCGCGCAGTATGGGAAACATGTCGCACACATGTTCGTAGGTTTCGTCGCGCGCCGCCTTGGCGTCGCGGTGCCAGGCACCGAGGATGAGGTTCTGCTGAACCGTGAGATAGGGAAACACGCGGCGGCGCTCGAGCACGTGGGCAATGCCGAGATGGGCCCGGTTGTGCGTCGGCTGGCCAGCGATGCTTGCTCCGTCCACCAGGATATCGCCGCGCAGAACCGGCACCAGCCCGCTGACCGTGTTGATAACCGTACTCTTTCCCGATCCGTTCGGGCCGAGCAGCGTGACGACCTCTCCCTCGTCGATGTTCAGCGATACGCCCCAGACGACCTGAAAGTCACCATAGGCCACTTCGAGATCCTTCACCTCAAGCAGCATCGGCACGCCCCAGGTAGGCATCGACCACATGCGGATCGTTGCGGACTTTTTCAGGCTTGCCGAAGGCGATGCGCTTGCCGAACTGCAGCGCGAGAATCCGGCTGGAAACGTCCATCATCACTTTCATATTGTGCTCGATGGTAAGGATGGTGATGCCCTTGTCACGCAGGGCCAGAACGAGCTCGATCAGGCCCGGTATCGTCTTCTGGTCGACGCCTCCCGTTACCTCATCCATCAACAGCAATCGTGGATCGGTGGCGAGCGCACGCGCCATTTCCAGCCGTTTACGCTGCCCTGTACTGAGTTCACGCGCGAAACTGTGGCGTTTCTCCAGCAGGTCGACAAAAGCGATGGCTTCGAGCGCCTTGTCTCGCGCTTCATGAACATGCGACGTGTGCGCAAGCGCGCCCACCATCACATTCTCTACAAGTGTCAGATCCGGAAAAGGTTTGAGTTTCTGAAACGTACGCCCCACGCCCATACGCGCGATCCGGTCGGGGCGAAGGCCCGTAACGTCGTGTCCATCCAACAAGACGGATCCTGAATCAGGCGTCTGAAAACCGGTCAGCAGATCGAAAAGCGTCGACTTGCCGGCGCCGTTTGGCCCGATGATGCCGATGATTTCGCCCTCGCGGACATCGAATGAGATACCGTCATTCGCGGTCACGCCGCCAAAATGTTTCGTAAGGCCCTCTACAAGCAGAAGTTCACTCATTTTGTGTCAACCCTTCGGCGCAGACGCTCCGTCACGATGCTCAGCAGTCCGCGCGGCTGATAGATGCAGATGAGCAGAATGAGAATGCCGTAAATGATGAGATCCACCGTGCCGCCCGTGCCGCCGAACCAGGTCCGGGTGAATTCCGACAAGGGAACGAGTATTGCCGCACCGAGCGCCGGACCCCACAAGGTTCCGATCCCGCCAAGCACAACCATCAACAGGGCGAGCACGGAAATTTCGAAATTGAATACCCTGTCCGGATCAACCACCAGCACATATTGCGCAAAGAAGGTTCCCGCCGTGGACATCATGGCGCCGGAGATCATGAAAGCGATCACCTTGTGCCACGCCACGTCGATGCCGAGGCTGGCAGCCGCTTCCGGCTCGTCGCGCACGGCGAGCAGGCGCATTCCCAACCTTCGGCGCTGCAGATCCCAGACGACCGCGAATGCAATCACGCACAGCCCGAAACTCAGATAGTAGTAAGGCAGCTTGCTGCCGTGGAACTGAAGCACCAGCCACGGATCGTCGCGCACGATGGGCATGAAGATGCCCGATGCGGCCCCGACCCAGTCCCAGCGCTGGAAAACGATCTGGACACTGATCCCGAAAAGCAGGGTCGCAATCGCAAAATAGTGGCCGCGCAGGCGCAAAGTCGGAATACCGATCGCTGCGGCCGCGAGTGCCGAAATTGCCATGCCCGCAAGCAGACCGATCCAGGGCGTGATGCCCCATTTGATGTAAAGCAGCGCGCTGGCATAGGCCCCGAGGCCGAAAAACACGGCGTGACCAAGGCTGATCTGACCGGACATGCCCGCAACCACGTTCCAGGACTGGGCCATGATGGCATGCAGGAACACCATGATCATCAGGTGATGGGAAAAGGTGCCGGTGAAGATGAACGGATAGACGGCAAGCAACGCAAACACGCCAAAGCCCAACCAGGTAAAGGCGGGGGGCGCGGCAGGCCAGACCGGCTCGGCGAGCGCGGCCTCGAGCGCCGCGTTGGACTTCTTCGACATGATCCTAATACCTCCCGAACAGACCCATCGGCCGTACCAGAACCACGGCGAAATAGAGAGAAAAGACAATCAACAACTTGTAGGACGGGGAAATGAGAACCCCGCCGAGCGATTCAACCAGACCGATCGCAACCCCGGCGACAAGACTGCCGAGAATGCTGCCGAACCCGCCAAGCGCGACGGCAACGAAGGCCAGCAGCGCGAAATTGATGCCCACATCAGGAAACACGAAATAGAAAGAAGACAGCATGGCTCCGGCCACTCCGACGCATCCAAGGCCAATGGCCCACCCCAGCGCGAACATGCGGTCCGTCGGGATGCCCATCACGGCGGCGGCCTGACGGTCCTGCGCGGTGGCCTGAAGGGCGAGTCCGGTTTCGGTCCTCGTCACGAACAGCCACAGGGCGATGAAGGCCGCGAAACAGACGAGCCCGGCTACCAGTTGCGGTTGTCCGATGAAGATACCGGCAATTTCGAGGCGCCCCGCAACCAGCGGATCCTGAACAGACCGGAAATCCGGCGTCCAGAGAAACTGGGCCCCGGACCGGATGGCAATCGCGAGGCCGAACGTGGCACAGATCTGCGCCAGCATGGGCGCATTGAGCACATGGCGTATGACCCCGTAATGGGTGGCGAACCCGAGCACCGCAAGCGCCAGAACCACGATCGGTAGCGACAGGAGCGGATCCATGCCGAGGAGCGCCCACAACCAGAAGCTGAAAAACATGGAAAGCATGAGAAACTCGCCATGCGCGAAGTTCACGATTTCCATGAGCCCGAAGATGAGACTCAGGCCGACCGCAACCAGTGCGTAGACGAGACCCATGAGGAGGCCACTGACAATGGCCTGAATGATAACATCGGAAGACATGCCCACCCGCCCGAAGCTAATGATTTGACTTACCATAGTGAACTGCCGGATCATGCGCGACGGAAAATTCAGCAGGGAGTAAGAGTTATGTACAAACGCATCTTGGGAATGGCCGCCGCTGCACTGGTTGCGGGGGCAACTACGGCAGCCGCCCAAACCAAGGAAGTTGTGGTCGGAGTTCTGTATCCGCTGAGCGGACCCGTGGCGCAGGTTGGCAAGGACGCCGTCGCCGCCGTCAACACGGCGCTGGAAATCATCAACAACAAGCATGACCTCGACATGCCGCTCGCCAAAGGTGAAGGGCTGACGGGACTGAGCGGTGCAAAGCTCCGCGTCATCGTTGGCGATCATCAGGGCAAGCCGGACGTCGGACAGGGCGAAGCCGAGCGCATGATCAATCAGGAGAAGGTGCACTCCATGTACGGCGCCTATTACTCCTCGGTCACCGCGGCGGGCAGCCAGGTCGCCGAGCGCGCAGGCATTCCGTGGGTCAATGGCGAGTCGACGTCTCCGAAGCTCACCGAACGCGGTTTCAAATTTTTCTTCCGTGTCACACCGCACGACGGGGAATTCACCAAGCTGATGTTCGAGTTTGCCGGTGATTTCCAGAAGAAGCACGGCAAGAAGCTGGAGAGCGTGGCCATCCTGCATGAGGATTCGCTGTGGGGATCTGACAGCGGCAGCGTTCAGGAAAAGATGGCGAAGGATCAGGGCTACAAGGTCGTCGAGGATATCGCCTACAAGGCGAAGACCACCTCCCTGACGGCCGAGGTGCAACGGCTGAAGGCATCGAAGGCCGACATGCTGCTGCCGTCATCCTACACCTCCGACGCCGTTCTGTTCATGCGCACCGCGAAGGAGCTCGACTACAATCCTGCACTACTGGTTGCTCAGAATGCCGGTTACACCGATCCGAGCTTCCTGAAGACCATGGGCAAGGATGCCGATGGCGTTATCACGCGTTCACCATTCAACACCGATCTTGCAAAGCGCATCCCGCTCATCGGCAAGGTCAACGCCTTGTTCAAGAAGCACTCCGGCGGACGCGATCTCTCCGACGTGCCCGCGCGCGCCTTCACCGGCTTCATCGCGCTGGCCGATGCCATCAATCGTGCAGGGTCGACCGACCCGGAAGCGATCCGCAAGGCGCTGACTGAAACGAATATTCCGGGCAGCCAGCTCATCGTGCCTTACAAGGGGATCAAGTTCGCGGCAAACGGCCAGAACGAGCTTACCCGCGGTATCCTGATGCAGGCTCAGGGCGGAAAATACTGCACGGTCTATCCGTTCGAGTTCGCCGCCTGCGAGCTGAAATACCCGATGCCGACCTGGGCGGAAAAGGCCAAGTAATCGCATCAATACGCATCGCAAGTTGAGCGCCGGATCGCTTCCATTGCGGTCCGGCGTTTCTTTTTTTGAGATTCACCTTTAAGTCTTTGCGCTGGATGAAAAACAACAGGACAGAAAAATGACATCCGGGCGAACCAGACTTGCAGTCGACATTGGCGGAACCTTTACAGACGTGGTTCTGGAAAAGGACGGAACACACGCGACTGCCAAGGTCCTGACGACGAGTTCCGCTCCCGCCAAGGGTTTCATGGAAGGGGTTCGCCTGGTGCTGTCTGAAACCGGAACCGCGCCCGGCGAGATCGACCTCATAATTCACGGTACGACGCTTGCGACGAATGCGCTGATCGAGCGTTCGGGCGCAAAGACAGCACTCATCGTCACCGAGGGGCATCGGGACTCAGTCGAGATCGCATACGAAAACCGCTTCGATCAGTACGACATCAATGCCGACCGCCTGCCGCCGCTCGTGCCGCGGGAACGGCGCTGGCCGGTTACGGAACGCATGAACTGGCAGGGGCAGGTGCTGACACCGCTGGACGAGGCAAGCGTCGACGCGCTCATTCCGAAGATCGAGGAGCATGGCGTCGAGAGCATTGCAGTCGGGCTGCTGCACGCCTACGCGAACCCCGACCATGAAAACCGGATCGCGGAGATCCTGCGTGCCGCTCATCCGGGACTGCCGATCACGCTGGCGAGCGAGGTCTGTCCCGAGATCCGCGAATATGAGCGCCAGACGACAACCTGCGCGAATGCCTATGTCCAGCCCATCGTTTCTTCTTATCTGAACGATCTGCAGACGCGCCTCGGCGATGAGGGCTTTAACGCTCCCTGCCTGCTCATGACGTCCGCAGGCGGTCTCGTCACGATCGAGACGGCGGCCACGTTCCCGGTTCGTTTGATGGAATCAGGACCCGCCGGCGGCGCCATTCTTGCCTCGCACCTGTCACGATTGCTCGGCGAAGACCGCGTGATTTCCTTCGACATGGGCGGAACAACGGCAAAGATCTGCCTGATTGACGATGGAGAGCCGCTCCTTTCCCGCGTATTCGAGGTTGACCGCGCGCATCGTTTCATGAAGGGCAGCGGAATGCCCGTCAAAATTCCTGTTGTTGAGATGGTCGAGATTGGCGCAGGCGGCGGTTCGATCGCCATGGTCGACGCGCTGAAGAGGATTGCCGTCGGCCCGGAGAGCGCGGGGTCGGAGCCCGGCCCTGCCTGTTATGGCGAGGGTGGCGACCGCCCGACCGTTACAGACGCCAATCTGGCGCTCGGGCGCATCGACGGAGAAAACTTCGCATCGGGCCAGATGCAGCTCGATACGCCGGCGGCAACGCGAGCGTTAGACACCCATATCGGCGGCCTGCTCGGCAAGGATGCAGTCTCTTCCGCTGCCGGGATCATCGAGATCGTCAATGAGAACATGGCCAACGCGGCCAAAGTCCACGCCGCAGAGCGCGGCAAGGAGCTGGCAGGGCGGACAATGATCGCATTCGGCGGGGCGGCTCCGCTTCATGCAACCGCAATCGCCGACAAGCTCGGCATAGACCGGGTCGTCGTGCCCGCCGATGCAAGCGTCGGATCGGCGGTCGGATTTCTTCTGGCTCCCGTCTCCTATGAAGTGGTCCGCAGCCGCTATGTCCGCCTGTCCCAATTCGACAGCGACGGGCTGAACGCGACCTTCGACGCAATGCGCGAAGAAGCGCTTGCCGTTGTTACCTCTGCAATTGCAGATGCGGATCTCAGCGAGCAGCGTTTTGCCTTCGCCCGCTATGTCGGCCAGGGCCATGAGATCAAGCTCGAGATGCCCGAACGTGCGCTTACGCCGGATGACGACGAAACGCTGCGCGCAATCTTCGAGCGCGAATACACCACCTATTTCGGTCGCACGGTCCCGGGGCTCGATATCGAGATCCTGACATGGACGCTTTCGCTGAGCGAACGCACGCGACCAGTTTCCGTGCTGCCTGAGGATATCTCGGATATCGCCACACCGAGCCCGACCGGGCAAAGGTCGGTACATCTGGTGACATCCGGCGACCCGGAAGAGGTAGCCGTCTATGACCGGCTCAACCTTGCAACCGCGAGCCGTATGCAGGGCCCCGCCATCATCACCGAGCCGCAAACATCATCTCTCCTGCCCGAGGGCTTCGTTGCAAGCGTCAACCCGCGTCGTGATCTCGTCCTCGCGCGCGAGCAAGTGGACACCGCCCAGACGAAGTCGAGTGCCGACAGCGAACTCAGGATGCAGCTCATCTGGAACCGGCTCCTCGCCGTCGTGGAGGAGCAGGCGCAGGTTCTGATCCGCACAGCCCTATCCACAACCGTGCGCGAGGCAGGTGACCTTTCGGCCGGCGTGTTCGATCTCGAGGGGCGGATGCTTGCCCAGGCCGTCACCGGAACACCCGGTCACGTCAACGCCATGGCCGCATCGGTCACCTATTTTCTGGAGAAGTATCCGGTTGAATGCATGTCGGAAGGCGACGTGTATGTGACCAACGACCCCTGGCTCGGGACCGGACATCTTTTCGATTTCACGGTCGTCTCGCCGGTGTTTCTCGAGGGCGAGCCAATCGCCCTGTTCGCGTCGACTGTCCATGTGGTCGACATCGGCGGGCGCGGATTCTCACCGGATGCGGGACAGGTGTTCGAAGAAGGTATCTGTATTCCGATTCTGCCGCTCTTCAGGGCGGGTGAGGCGAACGAGGACATTTTCGAGATTGTACGCGCCAACGTGCGCGAACCCCTGCAGGTCGTCGGCGATCTCTATTCGCTCGCGGCATGCAACGAAGTCGGCGGCCGTCGGCTCATCGAGACCATGCAGGAGTTCGAGCTCAAGGGTCTGGAGGATGTGAGCAAGCACATTATCGAGACATCCCGCAATGCCATGCTCGACGAGATCCGCGCGTTGCCGCCGGGCACCTACGAAAACGAGATGACGGTCGACGGCTACGGCAACCCGGTGGAGCTCAGAGCGAAACTTACCGTCGGAAACGACGGCATCGACGTCGATTTCAGCGGATCGTCCCGTTCATCGGCCTACGGCATCAATGTGCCCTACACCTATACGATCGCCTATGCCTCCTTCGGCATCCGCTGCATCGTCGGCTCACGGGTGCCCAACAATGCGGGTTCGCTCGCGCCTATCCGTGTCACGGCTCCCGAAGGCTCGATCCTCAACGCGCCGCGGCCGTGCGCTGTCGCCGTGCGGCATGTGATCGGTCAGATGCTGCCCGACGTCGTACTCGGCTGCCTCGACAAAGCATTGCCAGGACAAGTACCGGCGGAAGGGAGTTCGAGTCTATGGAATCCGATGATGACGGGAGGCCATGGTCTCGTCGAAGGCCATGAATACGGAAACACTCAGCCCTTCTCGGTCACGATCTTCCACGCCGGCGGAACCGGCGCACGGCCCGGCAAGAACGGTCTGTCGGCGACGGCCTACCCGTCGGGCGTGCGCAACACGCCGGTCGAGATCACCGAGTCCGTTGCGCCGCTCATTTTTGCGCGCAAGGAATACCGCATCGGATCGGGCGGCCGGGGCCGTCACAACGGTGGCGACGGCCAAGTGATCGAAATCGAGAGTGCAACCGGCGCGCCCTTCGCCGTCTATGCCTTGTTCGACCGGATCGACCACCCGGCGCGCGGACGCGGTGGCGGGGAAGCCGGCACGCCCGGTGCGGTCTCACTGGCGAGCGGCAAGAAGCTCAAGGGCAAGGGCAAACAGGTCGTCCCGAGTGGCGAACGGTTGGTACTCGAACTGCCGGGGGGCGGCGGGATCGGCGAACCGGCCTCGCACTGATCATCGCAGCGCGAGAAAGCGGCCCGCAGGCCGGAAGTTCGAACGCCCGTCCAGCAGCCCGTGCCTTGGATGATAGCCGCGATCGATGTCGGCGTATGTATCGAGCTGCAGGGTGACGTGATCCAATGGGGCGGTCAAAGCGGTCGCATCGCGCACGCGCCCCAGGATCGCATCGTCATCGAAGTTCGGTTCCGCGGGGTTCACGTCCGCCAGCCGGATAACGGCGACCGCGGAAAGCACAGCGTTCTTCGCCCAATCATTCATTTCGTTGAGGCGCGTCATCAGATCGTCTTCCATGTTCACCTGAAACGCGGCACCGCTGACTACCCGGTTCCTGTCCGCCTGCCACAAGGCCGCGAGCAGCGTGTCCCTATCCTCCCATTTGAAGCCGAAGCTCACACTGTGGGCGAATTTCGACCCCTGCTTCGGCTCATGGGCCGAGGAGTGAAACTTGCCGATATGCACCGGCGGACCGCCCGATCCGTCGAAACCCGCGAGGTCGTCAGCCAGGTCCGACAGATCTGCCTGGTTCGACACAAACTCGACCACATCGATCATGCCTGCATCCGCCTTGCAAGCTTCCCATGCGGGTGCCGAGGGAACGCCGGGACAGAAGAACGTGAAACGGACGCCGGAAGCGTGATAGTCGCGCACGCGGCGTCCGTACTCGCCGTCAGTGAGGTCGCTCAAGGGTGTTCGGACCCTCGCAATTCCCATCTGCCAAAGCCGCAGCAGAACATAGTCGTCGCGGGCGCGCTTGCGGGCAAACTCCTCCATCGGCCCGTTGTAGGGCATGTCGGTTGCGCGCGCCCAGGCATGGCGGAGATGCACGGTCAAAGGTTCTCTTTCCGGGTTCGCTGCAACGGGATCCGGAACCTCCAGTGTCTCATCAACTCCGAGCGTGCGGCCTTCTGTCGGAATCACCCGCAACCGGTGACCGGACGGGAAAAAATCGACCAGTGCGTAACTGAACTTACCGGAATCGTTGCGCCCGAACTCAGGCGCCGGACCGATCTCGTACAATTCGCTGTAGTCCTGGCGCGTGAAACTCGTCGGCGGCAGGCAGTAGAGTTTCGTATCGCTGAGCCGGTTGTAGAAGAACTGGTGTACGTGACCGGAAAACACCGCCTCGACGTTGCACCTCTGAACGAGCTCCAGAAGCCAGGAGCGACCCGGTTCTTCGTAATTGTCGTAGTGCAATTGTTCGTCGGGCGTGTTGATGAACGGCGGGTAGTGCGAGAAGAGAAACACGCGTTCATCCCTGTGCGCCGCCAGATCCGCCTCCAGCCACTTGCTCTGCTGGACTTCCATTTCGGTTCCGGAATTGACCAGCGAAGAGTTCATCACAACCACGTGCAGGCCCTTGTGATCGAAGCTGAACGTGCCGGGCCCGAAATATTTCCTGTAGATCTCGGTACTCGCTTCATCCACCGCACCGGCCGGCGAGCCCGCCATGGGCTTGTCGCCGATGTCATGATTGCCTGGCACGAAGCGCATTTCCTCGCGCAGAGGTTCGAATATGGACAGAGCTTCTTCCGCCGCAGGACCGTAGGTCGGCAGATGCGGCAGCGGATGGACCATATCACCGAGATGAATGGTGAACTCAGGCCCATGCCTGGCAATGGCGGCGATCGCGTAACGGGCGCGATCGTTTGCCAGATCGTTGACGGCGAAGGGCGAGGAATCGTCGCCGTCCGGCGGGCGGATATGCGTATCCGTCACGATGGCGAAGGTGAACAGCGGTTCTTCTTGATCAGGTGATGTCATTGCCGAATGCAAAATCTACTCTTGCGCGAATGCGAACGTTCTTTCTTTTGCCCTCTGACCGACCGGCAATGCAACAGCAAGCGTCGCCGGACCTCGGAGAATCCGGCAGACGGCGCTTCTGAAAACCAGATCGATTACGCCCGGAAAAGCCGGGGCAACAGCAGGAAATTGTCCTCATGCACCGCCATTCTATGCATCTGGACCAGCAACCGGCAGGCTTTCCTCGCGAGCGCCATGAACCAGCATGTCGGCGACAACGCCTTCCTCCATGCCGATCTGCAACGCGTCGTTGAACCGGTTGAAGAACCCGCACAGCGCCGTCCGCAGCGTCAGCTCGACGATCTGCTCTTCGCTGAAGTGCTCTCTCAGGTCGTCAAACATCTTGTCGCGGATATACTGGAAGTTGTTCGTGACCTGCACCGCATAGTCGCGGACAAGCAGGTCAACTTCGTCAAATCCTGGCACTTCCGGCTCGAGGATGTTTTCAACCGACTCCGGCGGCAAACCCTGCTCAATCAGTCGCGGCGTATGGTGAGCCACGCAATACCGGCACTCGTTGAGCTTCGAGACCACGACCAGCGCGATCTCCAGATATCGTTTCGGAAGCACCTGTTCCTCGGCGAGCTCGAGCAGCATTCCCATAACGTGCCGCAGCGCCGGCGGGCGGTGAGCGAAAACCTTCACCTGGTTGAGAAACGGTCCGTACTCGGTCGCGAAGCGTTGATAGACCGGTCGGGCGTCTTCCGGCACTTCATCAATCTCGATATCTCTTACGCGTGCCATCGGCATGCCTCCTGTGCAACGGTGTTCCGGCGAGAGATTACCCCGTGATCACGCAGGTTCGAAGCGGCATGTCACCGGATTGACCGTTCAATCGTTCTTTGGCAGCTTTCGCAAGAGCTGATCGATGTAATCGCGCAGCGGAATACCGTGAGCCGCACCCAAGGAGCGGGCGCGATGATTGGCATGGGAAACGGTTCCGGTTTCGTAGGTCGACAGGCCATCGCCGATGCGCGCGCTCCGGCAGCAGACGGCCACCGCCGCGACGCCCACATCATCCAGTGCAGCCAGACGCGCGATGCCCGCCTCATCGATGCCGACACCCGCGTCATTGAACGCAGCAAACATCACCTTTGCCTTGATCGCATTGCCGCGCACCGCCCCCGGAAGACCGCCGTGCGACCCCGTTACGACGACATGACCCGCATCCTCGTCGGTGATGCTCGATGCCGAATCAAGCGCGTGAACGCCGATCTCACACGAGCCCTGCACGGCAATGCGCCTGAATACCCCCGATACGATATTCTCAGGAATTTCCGGGGCCGGCGCATTCTTTTGCATGATTTCAAAAGCCCGCGCACACGACATACCACCGGCGACACCACAGTCCGTTGCTATCCGGTTAACGCAGGAGATGATGCCGCGTGCGACCATGTCGTCACTGTCGCCGATCCGGGCCGTCCGATGATCGACCGCAGCGGCCGCCAACCCGTACGTATCAAGAAACTCCAGAGCGCGGATACCTGCGTCATCCATGCCGATTCCGGCGTCGTGGCAGATCAACGAGCAAACCCGGCGGAACAACGCATATCTGCCCACAGCCAGGCCGCCGTGCGAGCCGGTGCAGACATGAGCCCCGGTATGATCCTCGCCAAGATGTGTAATTGACCCGACGGTGAGCGCCCGCGCCGCCATATGCCGAGGTTCAGCCATCTGTCTCCTATTGCAAAAACTCGCTTCCCGACCCCAAGCGTGGAGCAGGCGGTCGCAAATGTCACTTGTGAAAGATCGGATTCCAGATGTCGGGTCAGCCATGTCCGCGAGTTCGACGCGGGAGCGACGTTGCGCTGAGAGCCCGGCTCGTCACTTCTATTCGTACCGCCGCTCATTAATCACGCATTAGCGAAACTGCGAAATACTGCGCGGGAATGCTCTGGCCGCTCCGAAGGAGCATGGCGAGTTGGCGCAGAATGCGCAAAACACCAGATTTTTGCGAGGATGAGACAGTTGGGCCACGCCAAGTCTCCAGAATCAGTCGATCCGACGGTCGCTGAGTCCAGCGCCCGAGGTGAGCGTCGCAGAAAAACCGCGATTCATGCGTTTGCGTCGGACGTTGATGAAAAATATGAGGTGAAGTGCATTATCCGCGAGGTATCGCGCACCGGTTGCCGGATCGTCACCAATGCTCTCGACGATCTGCCGGAGATTATTCACCTGTTGCCGGAGGGATTCGACAAGGTCATTGCCGGGCGTATCGTTTGGCGCGACAAGCACATGGCTGGCGTCGAGTTCCTGACCAATTCGCAGGATGAAGGCCTCCTGATCGATCCCATCGGCTCCAAGGCAAGCGGAGAACACTCCTCGATCATCGACAAAGCGTCCATCCGCCAGAAAGAGCCGCGAAGAGGGTTTGCCGACAGGTTCAAAACGTTTTTCGCTCCGAAACGCAAAGCCGCGCCGCAACGCAGACCGGAAGCACGGCAGGAAACGGAAAAGAAGAACCCTGTATCGGACGCGCTCTCGATGGTTGTCCACGAATTCAGGACGCCGCTCACATCGCTTCTCGGTTCGCTCAGTCTGATCCGGCATGGCCTCGGAAAGGCACTGCCCGCAAATGCCACGGCACTGTTCGACGTCGCGCAGCGGAACGCGGAGAAGCTGAAGTCGATGGTCAACGACCTGCTGGATCTAGGAAAGGCCGAGGCAGGAAAAATGCAGCTCGACCTCGCAAAGACCGAGATTGTCGGGCTCGCGAAGACGGCAATCGAGAACAACAAACCCTATGCGGCAGAACATGGTGTCTGGTTCCGCCTGGACGATCGGCTCGGCGAAGCCCATGTGCATGCCGATGCGCAAAGACTGGAACAGGTGCTCACGAACTTTCTCTCCAACGCCGCCAAATTTTCGCCCGAAGGCCGCGCCGTCGACGTGATCGTCGAACGGCATGAGGGACGCATTCGGGTGTCGGTGCGAGATCACGGACCGGGCATTCCGGCCGAACAGCAGGGGAAGGTGTTCGAGAAGTTCGTTCAAGTCGAGGATAGTTCCGGTCGCAACAAACAGGGCACCGGTCTCGGTCTGAGCGTCAGCAAATCCATCATCGAACAACATGACGGCCGGATCGGCGTTGAGTCCGAAGTGGGCAAGGGGTCGGTATTCTACTTCGAGCTGCCGGAGGCCGCACAGCAAAGTGCTGCGGTTCCATCCCGCGCATCGGCCTGAGGCGTAGGGCCAATCCTCCTAGAACAGATCGTAATCCAGACCGATCGAAACCTTCTCATGCAGCGGGAATGAAGTCGGATTGTCGAATGTGATCCGCGCCAGCTGGTTGCGGTCCCGCGGTTTGAAACTGTTCTGGAATTCGTTCGGCAGGGCAGCCGTCACGGGAAGAATATCGGAAATGACGCCCGTCGCCTTGTGGCGGCCGCTTTTGACCTTAACCTCGGTTCCCACCTTTACCCCAAAAAGATAACGGCGCGGCAGATATGCTAGGACATACGCCTTGCCGGAATAGATTTCGAGAATGGTCTCGCCGGGACGGTAGACGTCACCGCGGGACGGAACCGACGTTCCGATCGCACCGTCCACCGGCGCCTGGACAACGCCATCGGCATAGTGATCGCGCAGCCGGTCGAGCGCCTTATCCGCATCGTCCCGCGCTGAATCAATGGCTTCGAGCTCTCCCTTGAGCGCGCGCTCCTGGGCCTCGATCTCAACGAACGACTGCCGCGCATCGAAGCGTGCACGCAGGGCGTCGCCATACTGCGCCAATGTGAGAACATTCCGTCCGGACAGATCGCCGACCTTTTCCAGCATCTTCGCCGATTCGCTTTCGCGCTTCTTCGCCAGCGGAAGCAGACTGGTAGCCTTCGCCGCCCGCATCTTGAACTCCGCGGCCTGGGCTGTCAGCGAAGCCTTCTTTGAGGAGAGTTCCGCCAGCCGCTCCAGAATTTCCGACGACTGGACGTGCAGTATGGGGCTTCCCGCCGACACCATCTGCCCCGGCTCGACATCGACGCTTTCCACACGCGCCAGATAGGTCGTCGAGACCGTCGTCTTGTCGCGCAGAACGAGGCCGTCGGCACGCAAGAAGACCAGATCGCCGAACAGGAAATTGACGCCTGCGAGCGCGAGGGCACCGAGCATGAACAGATAGACGAGGCGCCCCGTCCTGTTCGTTGCCTTGCGCTGTTCCGTTTTCAGCGCGTCTGGCCGTGGACGTTTCCTCAGTGACTTGACCATTACCATCTCCGTGTAAGTCTGACCTTCTGCGGCAGATACTCATCTTCCGCGGAAGCGTTGAAGAGCCATTCCTGCAGGTAGGCGGCGAGCCTGACGTTGCGCATGACGAAGCCGTTGAAGAAGCTGTAGCCGAAGGTGTAGGGCAGCAGTCCCAGACTGTTCGCTTTCGGCGTCGCCCATGCGGCAAGAATGAACGAGAGCAGGTCCAGAGAGAACAGGCCAATCTGAACCGACAGAAGAATGACGACCGCCATTTCCCCGTAGGCCAGAAACAGCCAGATCACATAAACGGGAAGGAGAATCGCCCCGAGAATGTGGAAGATCAGGAATTCAACCTCGTGATAGAGTTCGTGCAACTGAAAGTTCGCCGAGAAGGGGTTCATCAGATCGGCGTGCTTCCTGTACCGGATGCGCACCGCGTCGCGCTCCCAGCGGAAGCGCTGGCGCACGAGCGCGCTGAACGTGGCGGGCGTATCGGTGTAGCAAATTGAATCCGGCTCGAAGGCGATCTTCCAGCCCGCCTTGCGCAGCCGCAGGGTCATGTCGAGATCCTCGCCGCCGCCAACGTCGTTGCCCTGAACCTGATCCAAGGCCGTCTTGCGAAAGGCTCCAAATGCACCGGAAACGCAGGTCACGTGGTCCGTCAGAGCCGCCGCCTGTTTGCCGAGAGAGATGCTGATCAGATACTCGATCGCCGTGAAGGTTGCGATGAGGGTTTCGGAGGCGTTGCGGACGAGGATGTTGCCAGAGACCGCACCGATCGCGGGGTCTTCGAATGGCGCCAGTATTTCCTTGAGAGCATGTCGCTCGTAGGTGCAGTCGCAGTCCGCGATGACGATGATTTCGCCGGTCGCGTAGCGCTCACCAAGGTTGCACGCGGCGGATTTTCCGGCGCGCAGGTGGGTGCAATGCACCTGATCCACGGCACCCCTCCGCTGCAATTCGCGTAGGGTGTTCTCCATGCCATCGGTCGAGCCATCGCTGACAACAACGATCTCGTCCGGCGGCCGACTCTGCTCCTGGAACGACTTGACGCAACGCTCGATTGCATCCGCCTCGTTGTGGCCGGCGATGACGACGCTGACCCGTCCGGCAAAACCCTGAACATCGGTTCGAGCTGCGCCAACCCGCCCGAAAAATGCGGCTGCGACGAACGCCAGAGCGTATCTCGGAATGTCGAAAACAAGGGTGAACCAGAACAGGCCGAGGATCCCCACCCAGCTCTGGGAGGTGAGGAAGTTATACCCGTCTGCCGCGCTCGCCCACACTAGCTGAAGTCCTCAGGCCCGAAGAGTTCAAACTCCAAACCGAGATCCACGCGCAAGGACGAGGACGCTTCGGCCTTCAAATCTTCCAGTCCGGCACGCGCTTCGCCATTGGGCGTTTGTTTCAGCAGGATGAAGTCGGACGCGTTGCCTTTGACCACGTCATCCCCCTTGCGCACCGTATTGCGGAAAATCTCCAGCAGAAACTCGCGCGATTTCTCAAAAGCCCGAACGCCCTCTGCCTGTTCGATCTCGCGTCCATTCCGGTATGAAATGTTCAGCAGCGAAAATTGCGTCCCGTCCGCCTCGTGTTTTTTCAGCTCGGTATTGATCGCGACGATCAGGGCAAGCGGCAGATCCGCAAAACGCAGCGCCGTATTGCCGCCGTCCTGCAGCGCGTGCCCGCCTTTCGCAAACTCGATCCCGCGCGGCGTCATTTCGTATGAGAAGACATCGCGGGTCCGAACCGAATCGCCGTCATAGTGCGCGTCACACTCCATGCAGACAAACCCGACTGCGGGCTCGGACGTGGCGTGTCCGCATCCTCCGCACTGCAGCATCGAGCCCGGCTTGTCATAGTCCACACTGAAGTGCGAAAGCTCCATCCGGCATTTCGGACAAACGAGATCATCGCCCTGCCGGAAATCCGACTCCGGCCCCTGATAAGCGCATTTAAAATGATGCAGATAGGCCTCTTCCTCGAGATGAGAGGACCCGCAGTCGGCGCATTCCTCACGAACGTTGAAGTGCGAGGACCCGCATCTGTCGCAGACATGGAAACGATCAAAGAAGTCCTGAGCCAGAAGCCCGCGTGTCAGGAGATCCCTGATTTCCTTGTCGGCGCTGCGGAAATCAAGGACCGTATTGAAAGATACCAGTTCGCGGCTGGTGTGATCATGACGTGCGGTCAGTGACCCGCCGCTCACGAAAACGCGCCCGATCAGCTTCTCGCCGATATCATCACTGAAGACGAGGTCGTCGTGCAATTCCGCCCGCCGGGACTTGAACGCCTCGATCACACGGTCGATTTCGCCCGTCTCTCCGACGCTCAGACCTGTACCGTCAACATCAGCCTGCTTCGCCAGCGAACCCGTCATGTCGATGATCGGCAACAGGTGCAGGGTTTTTGTGGTCCAGATAACCGAAAGATCACGAACGGTGGCCGGTTCATTCAGCACGATGGCATCGTAGGAACCGTCAGAGAGGCTCGCATGCATTCCCCGCGCAGAGAGCCGCTCGGAATTGAAATCCTCCGGCCAACGCAGATACTCGTACTTCGCCGATAGCGCACTTGCGGGCGCATTCGCTTTCCCGGCCCCGACTTCGCGGACGGTTGTCTTCGCAACATTGAGCGCGTCCGATTGCTCGCGCTCGATTACGCCGAGAACCTCCTGCAGGTCCAGCGGCTTGGGGATCACCTCGTCGAAGTTTTCGCAGTTCGCCGAGTGGCTGAGCAGACCCTTGATATCCGCGGTTATCGCAACAAACCGTGCAGCGGTCTTTCCGGCATTATCCCGGCGGAACCGGGTTGCCACTTCCAGCCCGTCGACCTTGGGGAGGTGAAAATCGAGCAGAACCGTATCGTAGGACCCGCCCTGCAGAGCTCTTATCGCCGCTTCACCGTCTGCGACCACGTCGACCTGATGCCCACGCTGTTCAAGGACCAGTTTCAGCAGGTCCTGCGTAACCGGGCTGTCCTCGGCAACAAGGATTCGCTGCGCGACCTCCGCACAGCCCTCACTGGAAGATTTTGTCTTGCTCTTCGAACGCGCAGTTGATTCGTTGCCGGAAATGGCTTTCCGCTTCGCCGCCGTCATCAAGTGAACCCCTTCCCTCGCATCCCGATTGGTTCAGGGGCGAGACAATAGAGTGCAACTGGAAGGATTCCGTAAAACGCGAGCATGAATTGGCACTGCAACCATCGGTTTAGTGGATATGTGAAATCGTGGTTACGAACCCGTTAAACCGCTGCATTCCGAGGAATTCCGCGATTTTTCCCGCGGAATGACGTTTCTTTCCGGCAGTCTTGCCGCAACCGCTCAGTCCACACGCATGCGCTAACTGATTCTTATTGCGACTCGACGAGTCTCCCTCACCAGAACCGAATACAGAGTTCGATATCGGCTGGAGGGAGCACGCGGCGCGACAATGGCGAAAGCACTGAAACGCATCACCTATGTCGAGGATGAGCCCGATATTCGCGAGGTCGCGCGGATTGGGCTGGAGACGCTCGGCAGCTTTGATGTCGATGTCTGCGTGGACGGCACGGAAGCGGTACGGAAGGCCCCCGGCTTCAGACCCGATCTGATACTGCTGGACGTGATGATGCCCGGTATGGACGGCATCGAAACATTCAAGGCGCTACGGGAACTTCCCGAACTTCAGAACACCCCGATCATCTTCATGACGGCGAAAGCCCAGCCAAGCGAAGTGGAACGCTACACCGCTCTGGGGTGTGCGGGGGTTATTGTCAAACCGTTCGATCCGGTGACGCTGCCCGAGCAGGTACAGTCAATCTGGAACGGGCAGGTGTAGCGAGCAACGGATGTCCGGAAACGATCAGCTCCGCGCCATACTGGCCAGACATTGCGCCTCCTTGCCAGACGAGGTTGAGACCGCGGCCGCGACGTTCGCGGAAGCTGTCCTAAGACGCGATTCCTACAACGCGCTGACGTGCAAAGTCATTGAAATTGTTCATAAGATAAACGGTTCCAGCGGATCTCTCGGTTTCGGGCCGTTGAGCACTGCAGCACGAGATTTCGAAGACGCGCTGATTGAAAGCCGGGCCGCGGAGACGGAGCCCGATGAGAAGCAGATTCGGTCACTCTACGGTCTGCTGGAAGAGATGAAGGTAGTCGCGGGTCGAACGGTACCTGAGGACTCAACCCTGTATCAGCTCGACATTGCCCAACTCAAAGGAACGCATCAGACCTGAAACCGATGCACCTCGCCTCGAAACTGGGCCGGATTCCGGGGTGCCACTCAAGAGGGGATATTCAATGACACCGGCCAAATCCATCAACGATTTCCTTACCGATACGGCGATTGCCCTCCTAGCACTCTGCATCTCCGCAGGGGCTCTCTTGCTTGCACGCGCTGCCGAAGCGCAAAGTCAACTCCCCATCGTCATCGGTCTTGACGCGGCCATGAGCGGCGAAATCGGCCAGTCGGGAGAAGCGATCAGACGGGGTGCTCAGATTGCCATTCAGGAAATCAACCAATCGGGTGGCGTACTGGGACGTAAGCTCAAGCTTTCAATCAAGGATCATCGCGGCATCCCGGCGCGCGGCGTCGACAACATCCACGCTTTCGCCGAGCATCAGAACCTTGTTGCCATTCTGGGCGGACTACACACGCCCGTCGCCCTGGCGGAGCTCAAAGCGATCCACGAACACAAACTGATCTACCTGGGGCCGTGGGCCGCGGGTACGCCGATCGTGGACAACGGATTTGAGCCCAATTTCGTCTTTCGGGTCTCGGCCCGCGACCAGTTTGCCGGCGGGTATCTCATCGACAAGGCGCTGGAACGAGGTTTCCGCAAACCCGGACTGCTGCTGTGGCGAACAGGGTGGGGTCGATCGAACCGGAAGGCGATGGTCGCAGCCATGTCAAAAAAGAGCATGCAGCCCGCGGGCATCCAATGGTTCAATACCAGCCAGAAAAGTGTCACGCGCGAGATCAATGCCCTTCTTGATGCTGGCGCAGATGTGATCATGCTCGTCGCCAACGCGCCGGAGGGACTGACAGTCATCCGGGATATGGCCGCACGTCCGGCAAACAAGCGGGTCCCCATCATATCTCACTGGGGCATTACCGGCGCCAATATCGTAAAAAAGGATCCGAAGGCGTTTCACAATGTCGAACTGACCTTCCTCCAGACTTACTCCTTCTACCAGCCTCCCTTTCCACGCAAGGCGGAGAAATTCAAAAAGGCCTATTGTGCAAATTTCGGGGTTTGCGGATCAAACGCGAAAATCGTTTCACCGGTCGGTTCGGCCCATGCCTACGATCTCGTTCACATTCTAAAGCTTGCGATTCAAAAGGCGGGAACCACAGACCGGGGAAAAGTCCGATCCGCACTTGAGCGGCTTGGCCGGTATGAGGGATTGGTTCGGACCTACGATCCGCCCTTCACCACCTCCCGCCACGATGCTCTCGACCGGTCTGACTTCAGGCTCTGCCGCTACGACAAGCGCGGCGCCATCGTGCCAATGGCGGAACCGGCGACCCAATGATTGCCGGGAGAAAATCCGGAAGGTTGCTGCCACGCGTACTTCTCCGGGTTCTGCCCGTTGCCGCCCTGGCAATGCTCATCATCGGTCTTGTCACCAAGATGAAGGTTGAGCACTCGTTCCTGCAGCAGATGCAATCCAATCTGGAACAGGATGCGGAGTTCGGCGCACACGCAACCGCGGCCAAACTGAACGCTGTTCTGCAGGCTGCCAGAAGCGTCGCGGCGAATGACCTCGTCATAAACGGGCTCGTCGATATGGAGGCGCGCGAGGTACACATCCCGCTTTATTTCAACCAGCTTCAGGTTGCAGGTCTGGGATCCGGCGAGAAGATCAGCTTTGCGGACTATCGAGGACGCCGGATCGCATCGAACGCGCTGAACGGCAACTTTGTTGGCGCGCCTTGGCTCAAAAAGCTCATGGAGGAGAAGAAAGACTACGTTCGCATAGATACCCGCGGTGCTACCCTTGCTGTACCGGTTGTTTACCAGGGCTTCGCCGAGGGCATGATTGTCGTTGAGCTCGGCAAACCGGAACTTTCAAAGTTGCTGTCCATTTCACTTGGGACACACGCAGTGCTGATTCGCGATGAAGCGGGTGAGGTTTTCGCGTCGGACCTGAGCTTCGCGCGTCGCTACGAACGCGATGCAAAGGAAATATCGGGCTGGGTCCTCTCAACCGCCGAGATACCCGGCTATGACCTCACGATTGTCGTCGCCGAGTCAAAGGCTTCCGCGCTGGCACCCATCAATGCCTTGGAAAGATCTCTCTACTTCGCACTTTTGCTTGCACTGGCCGCTCTGGCAGCCGGTACTTTTTTTGTTGCCTATCTGACGACCAGGCCGCTTTCGAAATTCACAATGGAACTCAGAAAAATAAGCGAGGCGCGCGACCTCGACCGGCGGCTTCCCGCCGAAGGCGCCGCAGAGTTACGGGAGTTGGCGGAAGCCTTCAACGCGATGCTTGACCGCTTGAAAAAAACGGTGGTCTCCCATGAACAGCTCGCCGTCGAAAATGAGCACCGGATGAGGGCGGAGCACGAACTTCGGGATCAGAACGAGCGTTTCAATGTGGCGTTGCAAAACATGTCGCACGGCGTCTGCGTGTTTGATCGGGAGAACCGGCTGATCGTTTTCAACGAGCGCTACGCGACACTGTATGGTCTTTCCCCCGACGCGATCACACAAGGGATGACGATAGAACAGATCGTCGAAAGACGGATCGCCAACGGGATTTACGCTGACGGCAATCCGCAAGCCTATCTCGACGACCGCTTGACCTGGGGGAATCGCAAACATGGTGACACGTCCGTAACTCACGAACTGACTGACGGCCGCTTCATTCGCATTTCCCGCCAGGCACTTTCGAACGGCGGTTGGGTAACAACCCATGAGGACATTACGGAAGCCAAGCGCATGGAGCGGGTGAAAAACGAGTTCGTTTCTGTGGTCAGCCATGAGTTGCGAACGCCGCTTACCTCCCTGTCTGGCTCGCTTCTTCTTTTGAATTCCAATGAGATCGGAGATTTGCCGGATGAGGCCAAATCACTGCTTGACGTGGCAATCCGCAACTCCAAACGCCTGGCCATATTGGTGGATGACATTCTCGACGTTGAAAAGATTCGCTCCAACAAACTGGAGTTTGCCTTCGCCGTGGAAGACGTTGTCGCCGTTGCGCGTGACGCGATTACAGACAATGCCGCATACGCGGCGGAGCACAATGTCAGGTTCGAGCTTCAGGGGTGTCTCGGGACGGCCCATGCCCGTATCGACCCAAATCGCCTGACGCAAGTTTTCGCGAACCTTCTCTCCAACGCGGCAAAATTCTCTCCACCAAACTCAAGAGTCGTCGTGCGTATCGCGCGCTCAGATGGCCTCCTGCGCTGCGCTGTGATCGACAAGGGTTGTGGAATTCCACCGGCGAAGCGGTCCGAGTTGTTTGAGCGCTTCGTCCAGATCGATGCGTCGGATTCGAGAGCAAGACGCGGAACCGGCCTCGGACTGTCGATCGTGAAGGCGATCGTCGAGAAGCACGGCAGCGAAATCCATGTCGAGTCGGAAGTCGGCAAAGGATCGACATTCTATTTCGATCTTGAAGAGGTCGAAGTACCTTCAGATGTCGCAAACAACGCCGCGGTGCCCGTCGCGGCAAGTTCTATGTCATAGAGCCTGGACCCCTGAAATAACGACAAAGTGACCGGCGGCGACATGATTTCACCGCCCGCGGGTCGTGAATTGCGCCCCGTTGAAGGAGCTGATCAGATGTCGAGAATCTCGAAAACGCCCGCGATCTACCTGGCGGCGTCAGCGGGTATCATATTGTCGATTGTGTTGAGCGTTCATGGACTTACGCTGCATGACATAACCAATGGCGTTCGGATGACCGCCTGCGTCGCCTTTTTGTGCTTCCTCATGGTCTATCTCGCCCGACCCGTGCGTGAACTGACCGGATACAAGGAATTGATGGCGAGCCGGCGGACGCTCGGCCTCTGTGTCGCGATCGCACTGAGCGTTCATTTCGGTTTCGTCATTGCGTTCTTTGCCGTCTCTTCTGAATCAGTCTTCGAGAACATGCCGCGCCTGATCGGAAACTCACTTGGCGTCGTCGTGATCTACGCGATGGCCGCGACATCCAGCAATACCGCAATGCAGCTCCTCGGACGCTGGTGGAAACGGCTGCATCGCGTCGGCATGCACTATCTGTGGTTCCTGTTCTTGGTCTCCTACGCCGTTGCGCTGCAAAATCAGCTAAGCCTGACGACGCACAAGGCGGCGATGTCCGCAGTTTTCATCGTGGTCCTTGTGTCGGGAGCGGGACTGCGGTTTTTCTTGTGGGCACGCCGCAAAATCTCGTTTGCGAGAAATGGCGCACAAGCATAGCTCTGTTGTACCGCACGTGAACCTGGCATCATTGAATGCTGCTCATCCTCCCGGAATTGGCCTCGTGTGCGGCCGACCGGCATTCCGATATTGGCGGTTCTTGCGAAGTGACCAGTCAGGACTCGCGAAACGCGCGTGCCATACTGTCGAGCAACGGCTTCGTCAGATACTCCAGGAACGTCCGGTCGGCCGTCTTGATATAGACCTCCGCCGGCATGCCCGGCGTGGGCGAGAAACCGGGAATGTCGGCTGCTTCGCGCGCGTTCAGTTTGATACGTGCGACGTACTCGTCCGTCGGGTCACCGCCGGTGCTTGTTTGTTGTTTGCTGCCACCAACCGAGTCGGCTGAAACATAGATCACCTCACCGGCAATCATGGGCGTAATGCGACGGTTCAGCGCCGTCAGCCGGACCGCTGCCCTCTGCCCCACTTTCACGCCATCGATGTTCTTGGGCTGGATTCGCGCTTCGATGATCAGCTCCTCCTGCAGCGGCAGAATTTCCATGATGTTCTTGCCGGCTTCGATGACGCCACCGGGCGTGTGATAACTCAGCCGGATAACCGCGCCCTTCACCGGCGCGATGATATTGACTCTGTCCAAGACATCCCGCGCCGCGCGGATCCGTTCGCGCACATCCTTCAACTCGGCCGTAACCTCATGCATCTTCTCGATGACGCTCTTGATGGCATCATTGCGCACACTCATGATCTGTTCCTGGATGCGTGCGATGCGCTCGCGGGCATCGCCGATATCGCCATTCAGACGTCCGATTTCACCCTGCATGCTCGCCTTGGCCCGCTTCAGCGCAAGCACTTCCGGCTTGCGGATCAGCCCGCGTTTGAGGAGGTCAGACTTGGACTCCAGCTCCTGCTCGAAGATCTCAAGCTGGGTGTGAACGGACTGAAGCTGAACCCGTCCGCCTTTCACCCTCTGCTCCAGCGCGTCCATGCCTTCCTTGAGCGTGGCAATCTCCTGCTTCACGCTGTTGCGGCGCGCCTTCAACACTTGGCGCTGGGTCGCCAGTATTTCGGAAAAGTCGGGATCGATTTCCTGGGAGAGAAGTTTCTGGGGAAAGACGACGACGTCCTTCTCATCCATTTCAGCCTTGAGGCGCGCCTCCATTGCCATCATCGTGGCTTCGCGCAGTTCAAGCCGTCTCAACTCGGTCCTCGACGCGGTCCCGTCAAGACGAACGAGCACCTGCCCCTTTTCGACAACGTCACCCTCACGAACCAGGATCTTGTCGATCACGCCGCCTTCCAGGTGCTGAACGATCTTGTTTTCGCCTGTCGCGACGAAAGATCCGGTCGAGACGATCGCACCGGCGATCAAGGCCGTCGAGCCCCAAATTCCAAATCCGAGAATCGTTACGGCAACTATGGCTATTCCGAACAGCGTGGCTCCGCGCGCCGAGCGCGGAACTTCGGAATACCATTCGGGATTGTGTGCGCTTCTTTCCATTCAGGATGCTCCCGTCGCGCTTGGCCTAGTTTGCATCGATCAATTTCACGTCATCGTCCGGTTGGGCCGAGCCGTTGGCCCGCTTACCCTTGATGATCAAGGGAATCAGGTCGTCCCTGCTGCCCAGCGCCTGAACGGTGCCGTTCTTCAGGATCATGATCTTGTCGACGCTCTTGAGTAGGGACGGGCGCTGGGTGATGGCAACCACCGTGATCTGTTTCTCCTTGGCCACATCCAGCGCCTTGGCGAGCGCCCGCTCGCCCGGCGAATCCAGGTTCGAGTTGGGTTCATCCAGAACCACAAGGCGGGGATCGCCGAAGAAGGCGCGGGCGAGACCGATGCGCTGCTTCTGTCCGCCGGAAAGCGGACTGCCGTCCATCGCCACCTGCGTCTCATACCCCTGCGCGAACTCGGAGATCATCCCGTGGACGTCCGCCATCTCTGCGGCATCGAAAATATCCTGATCACTCGCATCCTTGCGCATGCGGGCGATGTTGTCCTTGATGGAAGCGGGGAAAAGCTGAACATCCTGCGGCAGGTAGCCGACATTCTCGCCGAACTGCCGAGCATCCCAGTTGCGCAAATCCATACTGTCGAGACGCACGCTGCCTGATGTCGGGAATACCGAACCCACGAGCATCTTGCCCAACGTCGATTTGCCCGTGCCCGAGGCACCGACGATGCCCAGCGACTCGCCGGGCTGCAGCTCAAACGACACCCCGTTCAGGATGACCTTTTTGTTCGGCGGAGGTACATACAGAACCCGATCGACATTGAGGTGGCCCATGGGACGCGGCAGCCGAAGCCGGTCAAAATTGAGCGGCGAGTTGAGCAGCAGGGCCTTGATGCGCGAGTAGGCGGAACGGGCCTGTACGAAGGTGCGCCATCCTTCGATGGAGCCCTCGATCGGCTGAAGGGCGCGGCTGCCGACGATCGATGCAGCGATGATCATGCCACCGGTCACTTCACCGAGAATGGCCAGATAGCCGCCCCAGCCGAGAACCGCGATCTGCGTGCCCAGCCGGATGAACTTCGATGTTCCCGCGAGCAGTATGTTGCGGTCCTGAGCGATGACCTGTGACTTGAGGGACTGCGCCGTCTCGCCGCCCCAGATGTTCACGCCCTCCGGGATCATGCCCATGGCGTTCATCGCCTGCGCGTTTCTGGCCATGGCATCTGCCTGAAGGTTGGCGCGCGCCGCGAATGCGTTCGCACGTCCGAAGGGCACCGCCGTCGTTCGCTGGTTCAGACCCGCGATAACCAGCAACAGGACGACCGTCCCGCAAACGATAAATCCCAAATGCGGATGGATCATAAAGATCGCCAGCAGGTAGAGCGGCGCTACGGGTGCGTCGAACATGGTCAGGATGACCGGCCCGGTAATGAATGCACGCAAATTCTGCAACTCACCGAGGATCTGAAACTCGCGGCTCGATCCGTCCTGTGCCGCACGCGCCGCCGCACTGAGCACCGGAGCGCCGAGTTTGCTTTCCATATCGACCGCAACCCGCAACAGGATGATCCGTCGGGCGATATCGAGCAGCACATGCATCAGGATCGCCCCCGCGACGACGATGCTCAGCATCACAAGCGTATCGATGCTCTGACTGGAGAGGACGCGGTCGGCGATGTTGAAGAGGTAGATTGGAATCGCGAGAACGAGAATATTGACGATGAAGGAAAATATGCCGACGGTCACCAGGTTACGGCGGCACACGGCCAACCCCTTGCTGAGGATTTCCCGGAAGTCGGCGTTCGAGGTGCGCCTTTCCATGGTCGACGCGCCGCCGGAACCGTTTGCGCCGTTCGAACCCGCGGCACTCCCGTTTGTACCGTTCTTTCCTCCGCCGGATCCATTGATGCCGGACGCGCCGTTCGGCTTGCCCCGGGCCTTGAGCGTCTCGTCTTCTTCGGTTTCGGGAATTTGTCCGCTTGAGCCGCCGTCGTGACCGCGCGGCTGAAATTCACCGGCGTTGTCGCTGGTCCGGATTTCGACAACGTCATTGCCGGTTTCGGAATCGCCGCCATCCGCATCGTTCCGGTGCATTTTGGATTCATCTGAACCGTTATTAAACCCGTCGGCACGCTCCGATAGGTTCCCACGTTCCCCGGACGCCTGACGGACACGTTCGGTCTGCTCTACATCGCTTGAACCGTTGGCGCTATGTGCCCGATCTTCACGGCCACTGGCGCCGCCGGCTGCGACATGCGCCAAGAACGTACCATTGCCATTTTCACCGACGCCATTGGAGTGAACTGTATGTCCTGCAGCGAGGTGCGCATCGCGCGGCTCTTGGGTGTGCCCGTTGTGCTTCACCAACCTTCCGTCGTGTTCGGCGGCGGCAAATTCACCATTCAGCCGCGCGCCCGTTTTGCCGCGTCTCTCCGATCCCGGAATATTCACGTCAGATTTTGGTGTGTCCCGCTCTCCGTCCATTAACCCAACCCCGCACTAAATCAGTTCGCCCGTCAGTACCCGCATGACCGCTAGGTCAGAACGCCTCCCAGCATGTCCGACCCGGCGCTGTCATTCACAGGAAGGAACGTCTCGTGCGTCTCGTCCTCATCGTCCGTCTGCAACGATGCAAAAACGGCCAACTCGGTTGCCAGCGCATCGGGGTCCTCTTGAACAATGTCGTCATCGTCAGAAACCAGGATCTCGACCTGGATGAGGATCTCGTCGTCATAATGGTCACCGCCCACATAGTAGTCGGCGACGGGACCCGTCGTTTCGATCACGGCAAGATTGGAGAGGATGTTGCCGCCTGTCTCCGCGGATTGCACAACGTCCCCACCGGTTTCTCCTTCGCCGGGCAGGAACTGCATGACGGTGTCGGCATCCGCAACGACGATCTCCTGGTTGATCACGTTGATGTCGTAGTAGTTTCCGCCGATTACCAGCACATCGAACGACTCGTCTCCGAAATTGGGTATGCCCACGCCCGCGAAGAGATCCATCACACCTGGCTGATTGCCCAGATCGCCAATCAACTCTTCCCAGTCCTCGCTCAGATCGTTGATGGAGCCGGTCGCAAAATTGTTGATCGTCGCATCATTCTGAAGCCAGTTTTCGCCAGTGGAGATGGCCGGACCAGCAATGTCAGGTCCTTCTGTTCCAACGCCGTTTCCGAGAACCTTGACCGTGTCAGCGTCGAACAGCACGATCTTCTGGTAAATGAGATTTGCCTGATGGTAGTCGCCGTTCACAACGACAAGGTCGTAGTTCCCGCCCCAGGACTCGAGCGTCGATACATTGAACTGGCCGTTGTCGCCCACAAATACCTGGACGGTGCTTGCCGTGTTCTCCTGAAAGACGACATCGTTGTCATGGAGCCAGTTCGACTGGGTGACGGCGTGGACATCGTAAAGATCGCCGTCGAATACATCGACATTCCATTCCAGGCCCGCAAATACATTGCTGCCCGCAAAACTCGACATGCCAATATCAGTCTCGAGCAGTTTCGCGACGTTGTTCATTTCGTTGGCGTGTGTTTCGGTGGTGATATTCCTGTAGCCGGCATGAATCACGTCATCATCGTCCATGAGGACGGTGACCTGGACAATCGCATCGGTTGAGTGGAAGTCACCGGAGATCGCCATGGTCCCGGTGGTGTGGTTGACGTCGACAATGCCGGCAACGTTTGCCGATACGTTGCCGCCGGTTTCAGCAATTTGCCCCACGGCTTCGATATCGGACTGTGTCGCCTGATCAATGAGTTTGTTTGGGGCCTCGCTCTCATCTTTGTCAGGCACCTCGGGTACTTCTCCACCTTCCGGCAGCAAGACCCCATTGACGTAGGTGCCCGCATCCACCTGACCCCCGCTGGTCTCTTCTCCTTGCTTCGATTCCGCGTTGCGGTTTGCAATGACTTCGCCGAGAGACACCGCGTCGAACTCGGTTATTGCAAGATCCTCCGGCGTTTCCGCATCGGCCGTCTTCTTCATTTCAAGGACGGCGTCTTCGATCTCGCCCTGATCATACGCGCCGGCGGTCGTCCCATCGGGAATCCCGAAACGGTCATTGTCCACCAGATAATTGACCTGCTGGACCTGGCTTACGGCTTGGCCACCGCCGGCCTTGAAGGAGACGGCAACCTCCGGCACCTCCGCGCTTACCGTGACAGTGAGGGGGAACCCAGCAGGCTTCAGCTGGAGTGGCGCCTTGAAAAAGTCGTAAGGCTCGGAATTCAGAGGATCGGGGCGATCCAGCCGCAGCCTGTCACCCGCCACGTCACGGAGCGGCAAAGCAGGTTTCTCCGAATATTGGAAAGGGATCCGCTTGTCGCTTAGCTCCTCCAGCTCATGACGCTTGCTAACCGAGACGGCCGCGTCGAGCTCAAGCTCATGTTTCTTTTGCTGAAAAGAATACTCTTCATACTCAATGCGGATGCGCGAAGCTTCACCGAGTGTATGAAGATAACCCGCGAAGTGATAGAGAATCTCCGTAACCGCGCCAGTGCTCATTGCCGTCTCCACCCAGCCTGTTACATCGGCCTCTCGGGCCCCGGTCGAGGCCCCTTATTTCATTTTGTCGTCTCCGTTCCCCGTTTCAGTTGTGCCCCTTCAGCCCCGTGTGCCCAGTCGGATCGGGTGTCCGCGCGGCGTGATGCCGCGCGGATCCCGTCGTGCTTGATAAAGGCAAAGCCTCGTCAGCCTGACAGCAGTCCGTCATCCTGATCGTTGATCATGGACGACTCGTTGAACTGAATGTTCGCGCCCTGAGTCACATTCTGGACGAACGACTCGTTATTGACCGAAGCATCAGCCTGCGCATTGCCCGTGGAGCTAATGCTGCCGTTCTCATCAATAGATGCTCGCACGTCGTCGACGCTGGTCTCACCGCCGGTGGCCGTTCCCGAGAAGGAATAGTTGCCGTTACCGGTGTCGATCTCGTTGTCCTTGATCTGGATTTCCTTGGCATAGTCATTGTCGACCAGGCTGTTGATCTGCTGAACGTTGAACGCCGCGTCATCACCGGCACCGTCAACGCGCTGGTCAACCACATTGGCAATGGCCGTGAACGCACCATCGAGGTCGTCATCGAAGTCGATGTTGTCGATATCGATGATATCATTGTCTTCCGGTATGTAGCCGGACAGATCCAAATCCACGTCAACGTCGACATCAACGTCCACGTCGTTTTCGACTGTGTTCTCGACTGTGTTCTCGACCTCGTTGTCGACTTCGTTGTCGACCTCGTTATCGACTTCATTGTAGTTCTTGTTGCCGTTCAGGTTGCCGTTCTTGTTGTAGCTTTCGCTCTCCTGATGCACGCCCTGAAGCGCAAACTGGGCCTGCCCTTGAGCTTGACCCTGGCCCTGTCCTTGACCCTGCAGTTGTTTCTGAAGTTCGGCCTGTGCTTGGGCTTGAAGTTCCAGCTGGCCTTGTGCCTGTGCTTGCGACATGGTCATCTCCTTCGAGGTTTTAGAACCGGAGATGCACCGCCAGAGCGTCAATCGCCAATCTTCTACGTCGGCAATCGTCACACCCGAGCTGAGCGTTCCGGTTTCACGTCTATTTGAGTCAATCGCCAGTGGTCTCGTTTTCACCAGCGACAGGCGTCATGTAAAAACCTAATTAAAGGGCAGTCAATTATCTTATACGTACCCGATTGTATTCATTAATAAAATTGTCATTCATATAACTTCAGAATTTATTCAATAAAATTGCCACACATATGAATCTCATAAAGGATTCTTTGTTTGCATGAATAGCCAAATAAGAAACTCTTATATTACGTACCCATATGAGAGCTTTATATTTACTTCACGTACCCAGCAATCAACTATATGTGAACCAGTTTTTGGATTGTAACAACGCTGTCATTTTGGCAAATTAAAAATCGGCGTTCGTAATGCTGCCGAACGTCAGGTGACTGATGCGAGACCGTGCCAGGATGGGGTGTTGGTATGGAACGGGACGCGATCGAGAAGTTTCGCGACGAAGAGGCCGCATACGACTATGTGGAACGGCATGTCTGGCCGGACGGACCTGTGTGCCCCCGTTGCGATGCGTCTGACCGGATCGGAAGGCTACGGGGCGACAGCACGCGAATACACACCTACAAATGCTACCATTGCCGCAAGCCCTTCACCGTGAAGATCGGCACAATCTTCGAAGACAGCAAAATCCCGATGCACAAGTGGTTGCAGCTCATACTACTCGCCAGCGACTCCAAACGGCGGCTTAATGCAAATGCCGCAAGCACCATACTTGGCGTGACATACAAGACGGCCGCCGCGATGCTGCAGCGGGTCACTGACCGGCAGTAGTAAAAATATCACTCCCGCCAACACAATCGAAACAATACTGTCAAGGAACTGCGATAGCGTGCTAACGTAATGCGTGTAAGTGGGTAGTTGGTACAAGGGGTCGTTGTACGAATGTCACCACCGTCATGTCACAAAAGTCCGCGGGAAATTCAGTTCAAGCGTTTTCTGGAGGCGATGGGAGTAGCGGAGGACGAACTGCCGCTTGAGCAGTTCGATCTGATTTTCAGACATCTTGTGAATGGCCGCATGAAACACCCTGCTACCAACGGTAATCCTGCTGTGAAGAACATTCCCGGTTCACCCAGAACCCTGTTAAGGCCGACACGGTTCGCCCTGTCCGCGGCCCAGTCACCGCGCTCTAGCCCTGAGGCTCCGACGATGAATCGATATGAGCTTCGAAATAATCTGCCCATAAAGTCTGCGCGGTAGAGTGATCGAAACCGGCCCCGTGAGCCTCGCCGTGGTGTGACAGCACGTCCGGATACATATGCACTCCGGCTTCGTCCAACGCGGCCAGGAAGCGCCGGGCGCTGGAGCATCCGTCTTCAAATTCATGGTTCCCGTCGGTACTCAACAGGCAGATATCTTCGCCTATCGGATGCTGTTTATCACCGGTTATGCTCCGCCAGGCCTCGACCTGCACGATGCCGAGGACGTCGGAGTTGAGACCGCTCGCTGCGCGTTGCGCGACAAGTGAAATCAGCATCCCCATGAAGCCAACCATGTAGGGCGTGAGCCAGGCCCGCTCGGGGATTTCTCTCAGCGCGCCGTGCCGGCTGGCCGCAACCAGCGGCGCGATGAATGCAACAGCCGCCTTCTTTCCCCGGCGCGCCCGCAGAAGCTGCCACATGGGTGCTCGCCTCGTCTGTAACCGTCCGCAGGAAACCATATTCTCCATGCGCTGCGAACGATCAATCCTCTCAGGGTTGCAATTGTTACACCGAGATCGTTTAACATGTCAGCAATGGCAGATGTTCCAACTGAAATATCAGAGCATCAAACACCTCGGCCTGCGCCGGCGAATAGTATCGACCGCGGTACGATGGTCTTGGCTCTGATCGGCAATCTCTTTGTCAACTGGTCCAACAACGAAAGCCTGTTGGTCTATCTCATTGACTTGTTCATGGAGGACGACCGGGCTTCGCCAGAACCCCATGTTGCCGGTGACGAACCGTCGCCGTCGGCGGTCATTGTGTTTTCGACACTCAATACGACGCGCGCGCGGATCGATCTGATCAGGCGGCTGTCGCGGTTCAGCATTACCGATTCGGGCCTGCAGGACGAGTTGGATCGTCTGCTGGCCCGCTTTGAGGCAACGACGCGCATACGCAACGAGTTCAACCACGCCATGTATCTCGTGGACCAGGAGACCGGCGAGCTGACGCATACGCAATCGACACGTATCGTCCAGCGCGGCGGCAAACTCAAGTTCGGCGCGACGAAGAAGATCGACCAGGCGCGGATCGAAACACTGAAGCAGACGATCCAGGAAATGTGCGACCTCAACGGCGATATCCGGGATCTTCTCACGCGCCTTGGCCCGCATCTTGAAACCCGACGCCGGCGCTAAAATCCCTCGCCCCCGCCATCCGCCATTCTCAATACAGCTTCAGGTGCGTGCGCCGCGCCCCTCCTATCGATCGACCGGCATGCACCGCAGCCAGGCCATCTATCGAGACTTCCGGCGGGGCAAGAAAACGGAACTCCGACAATGCACAGGAGTGTATCGGTCGCGTGCCGCAAGTGGTCGCACGACCTATCCCCTCTAAGCAGCATCGGGGACGTTCTGCCCACTGCCGCGACGTTCCGGTCCGGAATAGTCACCGCCATCTTCAGCACGCCGGTCCGCCGGTCCCTGACGCAGTCCCTGCAGGAAGCGCGTCACCTCGTTCTTCAGGGTGACCGATTGCTCCGAAAGCTCCCCTGCGGATCCGGTCACTTGCGTTGCCGCGCTTCCGGTTTCCTGCGCCGCTTGGGTCACACCGACAATGCTTTGCGAGACTTCTTGGGTACCGGCAGCCGCCTCCTCCGCGCTTCGCGCGATTTCCTGCGTCGCCGCACGTTGCTCTTCCATGGCGGCCGCGATCGCCGCGGCGTTTTCATCCAGTTCGTTGATCACGGTATTGACCTCTCCCATCGATCCGGAGGCCTGCGTGATCGCCTGCTGTATTTCGTCGATATGGCGGATGATGTCCTCTGTCGCTTTCGCGGTCTGCCCTGCGAGCTCCTTGACTTCACCCGCAACGACCGCGAACCCCTTTCCGGCTTCTCCGGCCCGGGCAGATTCGATGGTGGCGTTAAGCGCCAGCAAGTTGGTCTGATCGGCGATGTCGGAAATCATGGAGATGACCTGATTGATGCGTTCCGCCGTGGTGGAAAGCGTATTCATTTCCCTGCCGGTCGCATCCACCCTTTCCACTGCGCGCTGGGTCGACTTTGAGGCCGACGTGATACGCTGATTGATCTCCGCCATGGATTGAGTCATTTCAGTCGCCGCAGCCGCAACCGTCTGGACGTTCGAACTTGCCTGATCGGACGCCGTCGCAACCGTGCTCGCCTGGGTGTTGGTTTCCTCGGAAATACTCGACATGGATTGCGCCGTGTTATTGAGCTCCGACGATGTATCGGCGACGGTTTCGACGATCTCTCCGATGGTGGATTCAAATCGGTCCGCCACCTCGAGCATCTTCTTGTGGTTCTCCTTTTCGCTCCGCTCTTTCAGAGCCTGCTGCTCGGCTTCCAGTTCCTTGGCCTTCCTCATCGCTTCGCGGAACGTTGAATAAGCCTTGGCAACTGCGCCGATTTCGTCATTGCTGTGCACTTTCACGTCCACGCTCATATCGTCCGCTGCCAGGGCGTCGATGCCATGTACGACCTCGGAGAGCGGCCGTACGATCGCCCGGCGCACAAGATACCAGGACAGTACGATCCCGAGCACAACGGCGATGACTGAAAGGATGATCAGCGCCCTGAGCGCGGCTTGCTCGTGCGCTTCGGCAACCTTGGCGGCGTGTTCAGTGAAGCCCTCGACTTTGTAGAGCATTTCTTCCAGCGCGTGGTCGAGATCGTCCTCTTCCTTCTTGATTGTCGGCAGCAGCTCCAGCGCAGCCGCGAAATTTCCCATCTTCGTGTATTCGATCGCTTCCATCGCGTGGCGATCGAATTCCTTATGCTCTTGGGCAATTTTCGCCAGATCCGTGTCGATCTTGGCAAAGAGCGCGCGCTCCTCTTCTGTTCGGGCCGTTTCGCGCGCAGCATGCGCGATTTCTTTCGCGTCCTTGATCTCCTTATCCACCTTGCGGGCGAGCTCGGTGAATTTCTTGAATGCTTCGTCGAAGGATGCCTTGGCCGCATCCGCATCTTCGCGAACCCCACTCGCGCGCAATGCACGCTCAAGATAGATTGCCTGTTCAAGTTGATGCGTCGTGACCTTTGTCAGCGCACCCGTCAGTGGCAGGTCGCGTTCCGCAATCCCTTCTATTTCATGACCGATCTTCGACATCTGCCAGATGGCAACGCCGGCGACGGTGATCATAAGCACGAGACATAGACCGACAATGCCGATGACCTTTGCACCGACACCAAGAGATATATTTGATGATCTTCCAACAATTTTGGACAAGAAGTTCATAGCAATTCTCCAAGTGGAATTGCACCTCCCTGCCAATTTCAAACTTATATTCTCTTTATAGAAATCATTGATCTACATTATGAATAAAAAATTAATACAAATTATATAATAAAATCATGGCTTTAAATATTATAAAATCCTATTGATAATCTTTTAGAGAATAAAGATATAGAAATTTATGTTATTTCATATTCAGGTTGCGCTATATCTGATTCGATTTACTAGAGAATTCCTCCCGGCGTTGCGAACAACTTGCAGATCAATGCTCCAAAGCGGATGCATTAGATGGTAACAGATGATGGGAACTTGTTCGGCTGATATGATGCGTCCGCGCCGAAGACAAAGGAGGGTG
>JALCBY010000117.1 GCA_028066055.1 Hyphomicrobiaceae bacterium | reverse complement strand
GGACCCCGGCAGCGTCCGGCACGTACACTGCCACCACGTTCGCGTGGGAGTCAGTATCCAACCCAGAGGCCCTCTCGCCCCCGGTATCCCTCGAGATCACGGTCAGCTAGGCCCGGCCGGATGCATGAATTCACCTTCCCCTGAGCACTTTTAGGCGTCCTTGGGCCGGATCCCGGCCCTGCAGCTTTTACGTGCACGTGCATGTCATCAGCACGCCAAAGATCCTCCGTCCGGGCCGTCAAGCCTCTGGTGGGTACTGAGCTGCATGACGGCCCGCCGGATGGCCCGCTTGCACGCGCTGTTCGCCCGGGTTCTCCATCAGTTCAAGTAGCCCCTCCGTGGGTCGCCAGCTTTGCGCCGTACCTGTGGCCTAGGCGCGTGTACCCGGCGGTGATCCCGGCCGTCCTGCCTGCCCCGCGCACCTGCCACCACCCGGCGCACCCTGCCATATGCACGACATCTTGCAGCCACCGGCGCAGGTCCCTCTCGGCAGCCCCCGCCCCGTTCGGCCACCCGGCCCCGCAGGGTATGCGGGATCGGCGCCACCGGCGGGCGGCCCGTCATAGGCGGCGTACCTGCCGGTGACAGACGCCGTGTCCCGGTTACCACATATGCTGGCGAGCGCCGCCGGCCCGCGCGGCGGGACCGCGTATATCCGGACGATGTCACCGCCCTTGGCCGGCCAGACGCAGCCGCGCCTGCAGTTGATGTTGTACGGCGTCTAGTCGGCCGCGGCGTACCGCGCCCTTTTGGCACATCCTCCCGTTCTCTACGTCCGGCGCTTCCGCGATGGCCCTTGTCACCTGTACGAGGCCACGGCCGACGGCCTGAACCCAAAGACGTCAGGAACGGCATGACTGGCCCTAACTGCCAACCATCTGCCACGGCTTTGGGATTATCGCCAGCAGATGAGGTCCCGAGCTACGTGCCCCCGGCGGCGCTGCTGTACGGCACGATCCCCTGCCGCACATCGGGCACGTGGATCATCCCGGTCCATGCCGTGACCACCTGCACGAGCTTGATGCCGGCCGCCTGCCCCCTGATTATCCCGGCCTGATCCTGGATCCGCACCTGCCGGCGCGTCCCCCTGCCCCAGGATCTGCGGCCGTGCGGCGCGCCCATGTGTCACTTTCCAGCCCCCGCTTACCCGGCCGGCCGACGTCCTGCGAGGCAGCCCCTTCCCCGCCCTTTGCCGCCGCCGGGCGGGGATGCGTGGGCGCCGCCGTATACCAAAGGCGGCCGCGTGGGGGAGGCGATCCCGGCCGCCGTCTCCGCCACGATCTCGTGCATCCTTGCAATGTCCATATCCGACCTGCCCCTGTAGTGCCCGTCCCTGATCCGCGCGTTCTCCTTCCTAGGGCGTATCCCAATGCACCTTGACGCCATCCCCCGCATGGCTGCCCCGGATGGCCTCCGTGCCCTGTCCCCCCCGGGGCCGGCCTAGATGGATCCGGGTGAGCATCTAGTACCCGCTCCGTGCTTGGCGTGGACCCATGCGGCCGGATTTCACGCCGGCCGCCCATGTTACGGGCGTGAACCCGGCCGCCATATCCTTCCAACCCCGCGTACGAACTTGCGGAGATCCGCGGTCCCGGGAGGCGGGCCGGGCCCATGCCTGCTGGAATACCATGGGCCAAAAGCCCCCGTGGGGCCGTCCCTTGTATGCAGGGCCGCCGCGGCCCCGGGATGGTGCATGATCGGACGCCGGATCGGGATCCTCGCAGCCTGTAACCAGATCGTCCATCAGGGTTAAATACTCCTATCTCCGACCCACGGCCACATGGAGAACACCGTGGCAAGGCGGGCAACGAGCATAGCCC
>JALCBY010000015.1:6727-90379 GCA_028066055.1 Hyphomicrobiaceae bacterium | reverse complement strand
CCGCCGGCGCCGCCCGCGATCGCGCCGTCCGGCGCGCGCAAAACGACGACGAAGGCGCTGCGGTCCCAATCCGTGCGCGTCCTGTTGAAGGCGACAAGGCGGGCGTCGAGGAAGGCAAATTCCTCCTCACCCGGATCTATGATTTCCGATTTCATGAGCGGCAGTTTCACCGCCGCGCGGAAGACTTGCAACACGCAAACCGGGCCTGTCTTTAGCGGCGGATGCCGTCATGCAGCTCGAAATATGCCGGCGACAGCTCCTTGAGCGGTTCTTTCAGCTTTTCCAGTTCGTCCGCCGGTCCGTGCACTTCCAGCCGCGTGATGTCGGCGATCTGGAGCGCCTGCTGCAAAAGCTCGCCGACATTGTCGAGATGCGCCAGCACCCCTTCGGCATGGTCATAGCCTTCGCGGCAATGGGCCTCATCGCCATTGAAGCTGAAGGCGTAGTGCACGCAAGCCGGCTCCGTGCTGGTCTTCTCGATAAAGGCGGCGCAGCCATCCTTGAACTGCTGCAGCTTGCCCTCATGCACCTTGAAATAGGGGACCAGCGTCACGCAGGTGTCCTTTTCCGCCATGTGATCAACCTCCCTTTAGCCGCCGCGCCTAGAGCGTGCCCTTGGCCATGCGGTCCTTGATGTGGTGCGCCTGCCTGAGCGCCAGCGACACGATGGTGAGCGTCGGGTTTTCCGCCGCTCCGGTCGTGAACACGCTGCCGTCGGAGACGAACAGGTTCTTCACGTCGTGGGCCTGCCCCCATTTGTTCACCACCCCGTCGCCCGGTTTCTCGCTCATCCGGTTGGTGCCGAGATTATGGGTCGAGGGGTAGGGCGGCGTCGGGAAGGTGCGCGTGGCGCCCACCGCGTCATAGACCGCCGCGCCCTGCCTATAGGCATGGTTGCGCATGGCGATGTCGTTCTCGTGGTCATCGAAATGCACGTTCGGGATCGGCAGGCCGTGCGCGTCCTTTTCGCTCTTGTGCAGAGTGATTGCATTCTTCTCCTGCGGCATGTCCTCGCCCACGAGCCACATGCCGGCCATGTTGGGATACATGTCCATGGCGGAGGAGAATTCACGGCCCCATGCGCCGGGATCAAGGAACGCGGCCAGAAATGGAACACCCAGCGAGAGGGTCTCCATTTCATAGCCTGCCGCGAAGCCGCGGGTCGGGTCGTGCTTCGCTTCGTCCATGATGATCCCGGCCATGGTGGTGCCGCGATACATGTGAACCGGCTTGTCGAACACCGCGTAGACGGACCCCGTCATATGCCGCATGTAGTTCCGCCCGACCTGGCCGGAAGAGTTGGCCAAACCATCCGGGAACATGCTCGAGGCGGAATTGAGCAGGAGCCGCGGGCTCTCGATCGAATTTCCGGCGACGCAGACCGCGCGCGCCTTCTGGCGCTGCTGATTGCCGTCCTTGTCGGCATAGAGAACGCCCGTCACCTTGCCGGACTTGTCATGCTCGATCTTGAGCACCTGGGCGTTGGGGCGCACTTCGAGCTTGCCGGTCGCTTCGCCTTTTGGAATTTCCGCCACCAGCGTCGACCATTTCGCGCCCGTCTTGCAGCCCTGGAAGCAGAAGCCGATCTGCTGGCAGCCCGCGCGATCATGCCGGGGCTGCGAGTTGATGGCCATGCGGCCCGTGTGGCATTCCTTGTAGCCGAGCTTGTCCGCACCCGCCTTCATGATCCTGAAGTTGTTGTTGCCGGGCAGGCCCGGAATGTCGTTGGTGCGGGTCACGCCCATCCGGTCCTCGGCCTTGGCGTACCATGGCTCCATCTCCTTGAGATCGATGGGCCAGTCGAGGAGCGATGCGCCTGCGATGTCGCCATAGGTCGTGTGCGCCTTGAACTCGTGCGGCTGGAAGCGCAACGACGCGCCCGCCCAGTGCACGGTCGAGCCGCCGACCGCCTTCACGATCCATGCCGGGAGACCGGCAAAATCCTGTGCGACACGCCAGGAGCCGGATGTGGTGCGTTTGTCGAGCCAGGAGATCTTGGAGAACATCGGCCATTCGTCATTCTCGAAATCCTCCGTCTCGTGCCGTCCGCCCGCCTCCAGGATCACCGTGTCGATGCCGTTGATGGCGAGTTCGGCGCCGAGCGTGCCGCCGCCGGCGCCCGAACCGATCACGACGACGACGCTGTCATCATTTTTGTCATAGGGTGCTGCCATCGTCTCTCTCCCTAAATCCAGTTGATGTCGTCGAAGCCGCGGTCGATGTAGCCGCCCTTGGAGGCGGACTCGCCCTCGTAGCCGAGCAGGGTCCACACCTTGGGCTGGTTGTAGAGCCCGGTGACGAGGTGGCCGCGCACCTTCTGAAAGAAGGGGTCCTTTTCGATCGCCCTCAGGAGGATCACCCGATCGAGCTCCCAGCCGACCTGATCGTAGGGCATCTTGTGGGCCTTTTGCGCCGCCGCGTCGAGCACACTCACGCCGTCCTCGAGCAGCTTCTTCGTGCCCGCGTCGCCCTTGGCGGCCTTGTCGAGGCCTTCCACGGCGGTGGCGTAGAGCGCGTCGGCAAAATTGTCGTGCGGGTAGATGTCCCGCGACATCTGCACCAGCGTCGCAAAGGTTTCAGGCTTAAGAGCCGCCGGCGTCGCGGCCCAGGCCTTGCCCATAACGACGCCCGCGGGCGTGACCGTGGCCGCCACGAGCGCGGCGCCACCGGCCGCCAGCACCTCGCGGCGGGACACTTTGGGTCGTTTGTCGACTAGTCTCATTGTCTTCCTCCCTCAAGAACGCATTCGCGCGGCGGATGGTCAGACATACCGTCCGTGGCGCTGCAAAACTTCGATCTGGTAGCCGTCCGGATCCTGCACGAAGAAGAACTTCGCCAGCAGGCTGCCGTCGCGCTTGAACTCGACCAGGTCGCGCGGATTGAGACCCTCTTCCCTGAAGCGGGCGTGCTCCGCGTCGATGTCGTCGACGGAAACGGCGAGATGGCCGTAGCCGTCGCCATGCTCGTACGGTTCCTCGCGGCCCTTGTTGACGGTCAGCTCGACCTCGAACTCCGTCTCCGCGTTGCGCATGTAGACGAGCGTGAAATCGTCGAAGTCCATGCGCTCGGCTACGTGGAGGCCGAAAGCGCGCTTGTAGAATTCGACGGAGCGGTCCTCGTCGAGCACGCGCACCATGGTATGGATCGCCTTGGCCATCAGCTTGCCGTCTCCTTCATGTGCTTCTGTGCATACTCCGTTGCGAAAAACCCGCCGGGCCCAAAGGGAGGAGGGCTCCGGCGGGAGGTCATGCATCGCTTGGGGCAATGCAGATGGCCTGCCTCGGTGGGGGACGCAGGAAATTCCGGCGGGAAGCGCCACACGGGGCGTGGTGAGCCACTCTCGTAGCGGCGCGCGTCATATAGCGAGGCGCAACTATCCGTGACGTGGCGTGCGCGCACGTCGGACCTCCTCCCGGTTATGTCGGTGTTCACGGTCCTTCGACCGCTTGCATCAATATAAGTGTAAACGCCGCAACGCCCCGCCGGGTAGTATGGAGATACTACACGGGCGCCAATCGGCCTCGCGCCGGGTCAGGGGCCGCGCCTTGTCAGGCGACGCTGCGTTGGGCCTCTTCCCTGAGCGCGGCGGTTTCCGCCGCATTGCCCTGGACCTGCTCGACATATGTCAGGCACGCGCAGCGCAGCAGCGAGGTGAAATTCCGCGTTTCCCCGCCGAGCTCCAGCACCTCGTCGTGCAATGTGGTCAGAAAGCGCGCCAGCGGCATGTCCTGGGCCGCGGCGATGTCTTCGAGCATATCCCAATAGGCTTTTTCGAGCCGGACGCTGGTCACATGGCCTCCAAGGCGGACGGACCGCGTCTCATACGCATAACGCTCCGGCGACTGGCCGGCAAAGATCTGGCACATCTCCTTCCCTTCCCGAAGTAACGAGAGACCAGCCTAGCATATCCACGCCGGACGTGACGAGGGGAGCGGACGCGGCGCGGCAAACACGCAGGAGAAAACGCCGCGCCTCAACCCTTCGCCAACACCTCATCCAGCCAGGCGGTGACGGACGGGATCATGGCCTTGCCATTGTGGCCAACGCCTTCCACCACCTCGTGGCGCGTGGTGCAGCCGAGCGCGCGAAGCGCCGCGTCAAACTTGCGGAGCTTGGCCGGGCGGTTGGTGGTTTCGTCGTTCACGCCTGGCGCATAGGCCGCGTCGCCGGGCTTGCGGGTTATGCCTTTGACATCGGTATCATCGGCGCCGATCACCAGATGCACGGGCACGTTTGCCAGAGCGGCCGGATCGAAGCTCTTGCCGAAACACGCCTCGAAATCCTGCACGCCCGCGGGCCAGGGCCGGCTCTCGTCGGGCAGGGTGATGCTGCCCGGCGCGCCGACCGAGGCCGCGCTGATACGATCCGGGTGCACCAACAGGAAGCGATGCACGCACTGTCCGCCGGCGCTGTAACCGTGTATGGCGAAGCGCTCCGTCTGCAGGTTCCACATGGCCGCGGCTTCGTCGATCATGTCGAGCAGCAGCAGGTCGTAGCGCAGCCCGTGGCCGACGAGTTCTTTGAACCCGTGCAAGTCTCCCGGACCGGCCGCGCCCAAGGGAAACAGCGGCGTCAGCAGGACCGTGCCCGTGCGCTCCGCATAGTCACGGTAGCCGCGGCGGAAATAGTCGTTTCGAAGCACGTCATGGACGAGCACGAGGAGCGGGGCAGGGGTGTCGTCGCTCGCCGACTTCGGCACGTAAAGCGACCAGCAGAAACGCGGATCATGGCGGCTCGTCACCCAGGGGGTGAACCCGGTATCGTAAGGGTGAATGTCGGCGCGTTTCATGGCGCCCCTCTTGCCACAGCTCCAGACAGGTTTCCAGCCGCGCGGGTCGCGTCCCGCCACCACAATTGCCTGCGACACTGCCTTTACCGAATACCCACCGAACATGGCAGATGGGTTCAGGACTTCGGCAAAACCTCATCCAGCCACGCAATGACGAAGGGGAACATGGCGTGCTCATCATGCACGACGCCGTCCACCGCGTCGTGACGGGTAGAACAACCCAGCCCGCTGAAGGCATCGTCCAGCAATTTCAGCTTGGCGCGGCGGTTGGTTTTTTCGTCGTTTACGCCGGACAGATAGAGCGGGTCGTCGGGCGTGCGTGCGATTTCCCACACTTGCGTATCGTCGGCGCCGATCACGCAATGGACGGGCACTTTGGCGAGAGCCGCCGCGTCGAAGCTCTTGCCGAAACGCGCCTCCATATCCTGGATGCCCGAGGGCCAGGAATGGGCAGGGTCGGGCAGAGTGATGCTGCCCGGCGCGCCGATGGACGCCGCGCTCAACCGCTCCGGGTGCAGCAGCATGAAGCGGTGCACATACTGGCCGCCGCCGCTATAGCCGTGCATGGCGAAACGGTCTGTTTTCAAGTTCCATATGCTCCCCGCCTCATCGATCATGTCGAGTAGCAGCAGGTCGTATCGCAACCCGTGACCGTCCATGCGCTTGTAACCATGCACGTCGCCTGGCTCCGCACCGTTGATGGGGAACAACGGGGTCAGAAGCACGGTGCCGGTACGCTCGGCATAGTCGCGAAAACCCTCTCGAAACGTATCCTGCCGCGTCGAGCCGTGAATGAGCACGAGGAGCGGGGCGGGGGTATCGTCGGGCAAGGTTTTCGGTACATAGAGCGCCCAGCTGAAGCGGGGATTGAAGCGGCTGACGACCCAGGGGGTGTAGCCGGTGTCGTAGGGGTAAAGGTCGGTGCGTTTCATTCCGCCTCTCTTGCCACAACCGGAACAACGTTTCCAGTCGCGCGGGTCGCGTCATGCCGTCACAATTGCCTGTGACATTGCCTTTAAAGTTCGCGAAACAAAGCCCAAATAGGTTTCACATTATTTCCAAGTCGACGCGGAGTTCAGAATGTCCCGATCCTCCACTCAAACTTTCACAACGCAAATTGTCTGGCAGTCGCTTGTTCTGTTGCTGGCCGCTGCCATCCTGACCGCACTTTCGGTCGCGCCCGCCCTGGCGCAATCCGGCGCTTCCAACGCGTCCGACGCGATAAAGTTTTCCGGCAAATGGCCGCGCAGTTTCCAGACCGCGGACGGCTCCACCCTCACGCTGCATCAGCCGCAGGTCACGGCGTGGAAAGGCTTCAAGACGACGACGGCGCTCATCGCCAGCGAATACCGCAAGAAGGGTGCGAAAAACCCGGCCTTCGGGGTCATCACGGTTACCGCGAACACGTCTCCCGACCGCGAGGACGATGAAATCACCTTGAGCGATCTGGCGGTTACCAACGTGAATTTCTCAACGCTGTCGCGGGGCGACCTGTCGGAAGTGGCGGTCAAAATCGGATCGCTGCTCCCGGCGCGCCCACTCACCCTGTCGCTGACGCGGTTCCGCGCGAGCCTCGCCGACCAGGAGCGCATGGCCGATGTGAAGGGCCTGTCGACGGACGCCCCGCCCATCTTCGTGTCGGAAAAGCCCGCCGTCCTGCTCCAGACCAATGGCGAACCGGCCACGGCACCGGTGAAGGGCACCGAAGGAGTGCAGTTCGTCGTCAACACAAACTGGGACTTATTGGTCGCTGGCAAGCCGCGGGTCTATTTCCTGCGCATCGGAAAATCGTGGGTCTCCGCATCCGACATCAAGGGCCCGTGGACGCCGGTGACGGAACTGCCCGCGGCCCTGTCGAAACTGCCAAAGGACGACAACTGGAAAGAGGCGACCGCCGCGATCCCGCCGCAGCCCTTCAAGGACGGCGCCGTACCTGTCGTCATCGTCACCGACAGGCCGTCCGAGCTTATTCTCGTGAAGGGCGCCCCCAAACTGAAGAAGATTCCGGGCACGCGGCTTGAATGGGTGTCGAACGCCAACACGGACGTGTTCTTCGATCCTTCGGACAAGACCTGGTATTTCCTCACCTCCGGGCGCTGGTTCAAGACCGCGAACCTGATGCAGGGTCCCTGGGCCTTCGCCTCCGACAGCCTGCCCGATGCGTTTCAACTCATCCCCGACGGACAGCCTTACTCAGTGGTGCGGGCTTCCATTCCCGGCACATCGGAAAGCGACGAGGCGCGCCTGCAGGCGTCCATTCCCACCACCGCGCGGGTGAGCCGCAAGGGCCCGACCGTCAACGTGACCTATTTCGGCGAGCCCGAATTCAAGCCCATCAAGGGCACGAACCTGGCCTATGCGGTGAACACCAACTACACGGTGATCCGCGTGGGGCAGAAATATTACGTGCTCTACAAGGGCGTCTGGTTCGTCGGCGACACACCGGAAGGTCCGTTCGTCCCCGCCGACAAGGTGCCGAACGACATCTACAAGATGCCGCCGTCCTCGCCCGTCTACAACGCCACCTATGTGCGTGTGTATGACGCAACGCCCGAATATGTCGTCTACGGCTATACCGCTGGCTATCTGTGGGGCTTCCCGGCCTGGGGCACCTTCGTTTACGGCACCGGCTGGTACTATCCGCCTTACTGGGTGCTGCGCCCCGGTTGGGGACCGATCTACCGTCCCTGGCATGTGAGCTACGGCTCCGGCGTTTATTACCTGCCCGGACGCGGCACCTTCGACGCCCACTGGGGACGCGCCTACGGCCCCTATGGCGGGATTGCCGCGGGCGGCATCTACAACAGGAACACCGGCGGTTACGTGCGCGGCGGCGTGGCCTGGGGCCCCTTCAATCAGGGCGCCTATGTGGCGGTGCGCGGACCCGACGGCAATGTCTACCGCGCCGGCATCATCGACGGCCATGTCTACAAGTCATGGGACCGCAAATATGTGACGCCGACCAACCGCTGGGCCTCGCGGGACGGGACCAGGGCGCCCGGCAACTGGCGGCAGGGCGACCCCAAGGCGCTCGGCGCGAAGCAGGGCGATCTCTTTGCCAACAAGAACGGCGACGTCTTCCGCAACAAGAAAGGCCAGTGGCAGCAGCACGGGCCGAAGGGATGGCAGAGACCTTCGCAAAAGGCGCCGGCAACGAAAAAGCGCAAGCAGCCCGTTGCCCAGCCCCGCGCGAACCAGGAATTCCTGGACCGGCATCAGGCGGGACGCGAACGCGGCGAACAGCTCTTCCAGCAGCGCCAGGAGATCTTTCAAAATGCGGAACGGCGCTTCCAGCACCCCTCGTTCGAGCGCTTCCACGGCTTTGAAGGACGCCGGGGAGGGGGCGGCCGGCGGTTCCGGTAAGACTCGCGGATGAAACGAACCGGGGCCGGTCGTTGCCCAGCCGGGGGCACAGGCCGGCCCTAATCGCTCCTTAAGGCTTTTGCGTGTAGGGTAGGCTCATGGTCCATTGGGCCTGTGTGTCTATCCTGTTGTGTGCGTTGAGCGTTATGAAGAAGTTTCTGGCCGAGTCCGCGATTGCCAATCTGGCGCTGATCGCCTTTCTGATGGCCTGCGTCGTCGTCGAGCAAGCCTACGGGGCACAGGCCAAATGGGCCCTGTTCACGATCGGCCTCGTCGGCTTCAGCATCTATGCCTGGCGGCGCTGGCGCGCGCAGAAGCCCGAGTTGCCGCCACACACCGGGCGAAACCCGCAATAGGTTGAAACCAGTCCATCACGCTAGATCTTGGCGTTGTTGAAAATGGAGACGGCAACCTTCCACGAGCCGTCCGCCTGACGTTTCAGCACATTGACGAAATAGCCCTGTTCGCCGTCTTCCACGCCTTCCACGGCGAACTTGCCCACCTGATAGGCCGTATCGCCGTCAACGCCATACTCCACCAGCTCATTGGTGTGCGTGCCGCCGGTACTTTGCTTCATCCGGGACTTGTAGATGTCTTCGAAGGCCTGCCGCCCGCGCACCATGGGTTCGCCGGGCGCGAGCAGGATCACGTCTTCGGTGAAGAATGCGGCGCACCCTGCGGCGTCTCCCCGGTTGAAAGCCTTGTTGTAGGCCTCGTCAAAGTCCTCCAGCATCTTTTTCATATCCATGGCTTCTTCCCTCCGGTCGAACGGCCGACAAAATTGTGCAGTCGCATCATGCCACGACTTGTCGGCGTTTGAGGACATCCGCGTAGAAACGACGGCGGCGCGCCCGGCGCACGTCCATGATCTTGAAGCTTCTCATGCGCTGCAAATGGCCTTAGGGTCCCGGCTCGGCCAAGGGGCCGAGGCAATCGGGGGGAGGCGACGATGAGCGAATTCACCACACGAGAAGAGCTGCTTGCCGGTCTGGCGCATATTCTCGCATCGCCGTCCGATGAGGGTGTGCTCGAAGGCATCGTGACACGTCCGGAGAAGGGCCAACGCGTCGAGGTGGAACGCTGCGAGCTGAGCGGCAAGGGCGGCGTGGCCGGAGATCATTGGGCCAAGGGCAGCTGGAAGTCGACCGATGACGGCCAGCCGCACCCCGATGTTCAGGTCTCGCTCATGAACACCCGCTGCCTTGGGCTGATTGCCCGCGAACGCAACAGGTGGCCGCTTGCCGGGGACAATCTCCTCGTCGATCTCAACCTGTCGCCGGAGAACGCACCGCCGGGCCAGCGCATCGCCGTCGGAAACGCCATCATCGAGATCACCGATATTCCGCACATGGCCTGCGCCAGCTTCATCGAGCGCTACGGGCGGGATGCGGGCGTGTTCGTCAACACCGGCGATGGACGGACGCACATGCTGCGCGGGCGGCTCGGGCGCATCGTCCAGGATGGCCTTGTGAGCGTCGGAGACCGGGTCGTCAAACTCGATTGAGGTTGGTCGGGCGCACGAGCCTTACGTCGGCGCCTGCGTCCTGACCACCGCATCGCGCGCGCCGATGGCATCCGCCCATTCCGACAAAGCCGGACACGACGCACGCCATTCGAACCCGGGAATCCGCCGATCCTGTTCCAGCGCGCAGATCAGCGTGATCTGCGCCATGTTGAGCGGACCCTGCATCATGGGGCTCGCTATCTCGTCCTCCCACACCCGTGTCAGGCGTTCAGCGCGCCGACGTTCATGTTCGATGATGGTGGGTGAGCTTTCCCCCTGCGGACGCTTGATCTCCCGCACCCACACGCTCACCCCGTCCAGCAGGCTGCGGGCCAGCGCCTCGAGGCGGCGCGCCTCCCATCCTTCCGCACCCGATGGGGGGTCGAACTGCGGTTCGCCGTCGAGATGGTCGAAGTAACGGCAGATGAATTGCGATTCCTCCAGCCGCATGCCGTCGTCGCAGATGAGATAGGGCACCCGTCCCGACGGGTTGATCTCGTAATAGGGACTGTCCATTGTCCGCGTTTGCGCGGGGATGACCTCGACACGATCTTCCAGGCTCTTTTCGTGCATGACGATGCGCGCCATGCGGGCGAAGGGCGAGGTGAGGGTGACATAGAGCTTCATGGGCGCGAAGATAACCACGCGCCGCACCGCGCGCCAGCATGATCCGGCGCCGGGCCCGCGGGCTCCGGGAGGAAAGGAACCAGAAACATGCGCATCGCCACATGGTTATCGCGGCTATCGGGATTCAGCATTGCCATCCTGCTGACCGCTGCCGTCCCCGCGACGGCGGCAGACACTTGCGCCTTCGACAAAGGCACCTTCAGGCTGGTGGAGGACGACAGCTTTACTTTCACCATGCTGCCGCCCCCGCCGGGCTCCGCCGCGAAGCTCGCGCAAGCCGAGATTACCCGAGGTGACAAAGCGATCCTGAAAGGCTTCCTCACCGCAAGCCAAGGTTTCTCACGCATCTATTTCGTGCCGGACGACCCGGCGCTGGAGGACAGCAACCTGGCGCTCACCTTCCTCGACAAAGGCCTGCGTAACAGCACCGACAAAGCGGACTATATGGTGATCCAGAACCTGCCGGCGGACATGTATTACAAGACCCGCGAACTCTGGACCGAACACCCCATCAACGGCGAAATCTGGGTGCGGGCAAGCTGCCCCTGACCGCGAAAAGCTGGCGCCGCGTCGCCATACCGTTATGATGGCCCCATGAAAATTCTGTTCGTCAACGGCACGCTGATGCGCGGGCTTGCGCTGCATCACAATCTCGACGGAGCCTCGTTCCTGGAAGACGTGCGCACCGCGCCGCATTATCGGCTCTACTCCATCGGCGATGTTCATCCGGGCATGTTCGAAGTGGCGGCGAGCGAAGGCGGCATCTCGGTGCCGGGCGAGTTGTACGAAATGGACGATTCGATCTGGGCCCGCGTGGAAGCGGGCGAACCGCCCAACCTCTATTGCGGTCCCGTGACGCTGGAAGACGGCCGCTCGGTCGACGGCATTCTCTACCCCCGTGCGCTGGCCGAAGGCAACCACCAGGACATCTCCCACTATGGCGGCTGGCGCGCCTATATGGACGCGCTGCAGGGCGGCGGGGATTTGGCCAACGGTGGCGACATGGATGACGGCGGCGGCGCGGACGGGGAGTGAGGCCTGCCTGCAGTTCCAGTCATCCCGTCGTCAACCGGTCCTATTTTTCAAGTTTTATCGTCTGATTGACCCCAATCGCCTCCACACCCTTTTTACCCATGGTTTGCGTGACCTCTTCGGTATGTTCGAACGGGGTCTCTACAGGCAAGCCGATGCCCGATTGAACACCAATGACTTGTATGCCCCAGTATTGGGGTTGATCTACGTATATGCACGGTGCAAAACCGACTTTTATTGTGGACCACGGCTTTCTACCCCAAACCGTCAGAAAATAGGTTCCATTCACGATCCCTGGGGTCAACTTCGCTTTGTCGATCTCAAGGAGAATAACTCCGTCCGGTTTTTTTCTCGCGATCAGGTCGTCTATATCTTGCTGTTTCATCTCGTCTTCTCCTTTTAATATTTCATAGGATCAATTTTTTACGATATTTGAATTTTCTGATCATTATTTTTATTCATTAACTGCATATATAAAAGCATCGGATAAGATATCATTCAATTTTTTATGGTGATGCTATTGACTCGTTATTACCATCTTTCTTTAGATTCAGAATTCTAGTGCAATCGATTATCTCTCGGAAATAGCTCGGTAAAGCGGGAATGTCATTGGCACCAGCATTTTTCGTGTCAGGCACCGATCCTGATATCCGCGACATTGCCGATGATGCTTAACAGCGCGAGCATCAGCACGCCGGCACCTCCAACAAACAATACGCGCGTTAAACTTTTTCTGGGTCCTTCCATCACAAATGGAATGACGAAGCAGGCGGCCAGCAAAAGAGTTTGCGCGGCGTTGTGCAGCAGATAGTTGCCCTTGGTCTTGTAGTGCCAGACCCCGGCCACCGGTCCTTCCGTGCCCCACGGATAGCAGGTGGGGCCGCCGGGACAGGCTTGCGCACCGAACGCCGCGGTCAGATCGTGCAGCCAAAGAACCAGGAAAAGCGCCAACAGTCCCTGAATGACGATTTCCATGATGGAGGGTATGCGAAACCATGTGGACATGCGGAGGCCTGCCTATCGATCCTTGATGGAGGGTTGGCGGAGAATGGTGAACCAGTAGAACAGCGCGGCAGGAGGCACACACATGAGCAGGATAGCGATGCTGATTTCGTGCATGAGTATCTGAGGGAACCGATCGAAGAAGATGTCCGGGACAAACCGGTACCGGCCTGAAAGCGAGGCCAATGCGCTGATCGAAACCCAGACGGTAGTGGGCGCGGCGACGCACCAGATCGCCGGATAGGTCTCGATGCTGTTGCGGAAGATATGCCCGATGAGCAGAGCAAGGATTACCAGCGGGCTTCCAAGAAACACCGCCACCACCACGACAAACGGAACCGTTCCGGCAAGTATCGAGATGTGTTTGATCGCCTGGCCGGTCAGATCGGGGTTTCGGGTTCGCAACAAGTCGGCAACCACGAGAACGGCGTAGAAAACCGCCAGCGAGATCACACCGCCCCACAACGCGGCGATCAACATGCGTGGTCCGATCGTCAGAGTCCTGAGATTCGAAAACATCGCAGTGGTGTACGGCTGTATTTTCAAGTTTCTCCGCAGCGGTTGAGGAGATTTCTTGCACTTGCAATCCGGCACCAATATTGGGAGCTTGTGACCGCACTATTCGGCTGCAAAAATGGGGGGATACAACAATGAGTGCAGAACAGGAGATAACCGAAGCGGTTCAGACATGGATTGCCGCGCTGAACGCCATGCTCAATGGCGATCCGGAGCCTTTCGCGGATGTCTATTCCCATGCCGACGACGCCTCCTACATGAGCGCGGACGGCACCTTCCGGGTGGGATGGGACGCGATTTTCACCGACTGGAAGTTCCAGGCGGAAAAAGCGCTCGGCGGTCACACGGAATATTCGGGACTGCATGTGATCGATGGCGGCGACATGGCCGTCGCGCAGTACCGCCTGTCCGTGAACCTGACCGGACCCGACAAGGAACCGTCAACTGCTTCCATGCGGGAGACGAGCGTCTATCGCCGGGAGGAGGGCGGATGGAAAATCGCTGCCCACCACGCGGACGATTTCAGCCTGTGGGAGAAGATCGTGACCCGCTGACGCGCCGGGTTACGCGAAGTCCCTTTTCTGCCGGTTCCGGAATTTCGTGACACACGCTCCGCGTGCGCTATCCGGGATGACGATGCGCCCGCTTGCGCGTTATCCTTGCGCCATGCTGAGCCCTCTCAAGGATCCGATCTATGCGCGCCTGTTCGCAGCGCAAGTCATCGCGTTGCTGGGCACCGGCCTCACGACGGTGGCTCTCGCGCTGCTGGCCTTCGAGCTTGCGGGCGACGAAGCCGGGCAGGTACTGGGTATCGCATTGGCGATCAAGATGATCGCCTATGTGACCCTCTCGCCCGTTGCCGGAAGCTTTGCCCATCTGGTACCGCGCCGGGCGATGCTGGTGGGTCTCGACGTGGCGCGCGCCGGATGCGTGGCCGTGCTGCCGTTCGTCTCCGAGATCTGGGAGATCTACGCGCTCATTTTCGTCATGCAGGCCTGTTCGGCCGGTTTCACGCCAACATTTCAGGCAACCATTCCCGATGTGCTGACCGACGAGGAGGAATACACCAAGGCCCTGTCGCTCTCCCGGCTGGCCTATGATCTGGAGCACCTGCTGAGCCCGTCGCTTGCCGCCGCCGCCCTGCTGGTGGTGAGCTTCCACGCCCTGTTTGCGGCCAACGCCGTGGCGTTCCTGATCTCCGCAGCCCTTGTCCTCTCGGTGCTACTGCCGGCACCGAAACCAGCGACCGAGGTCGGCGGCGCCATGGCGAAACTGACTTTCGGCCTGCGCGCCTATCTCGCGACGCCGCGGCTGCGCGGGTTGCTGGCCTTCGCCATGGCCGCGGCGGCTGCCAGCGCCATGGTCATCATCAACACCGTGGTTTATGTGCAGGATACCCTCGGTCTTACCGGACGGGACACGGCGATCCTGCTTGCGGCCTTCGGCGGCGGTTCGATGGCGGCAGCCCTGTCCCTGCCGACGCTGCTCCAAAAGCGATCGGACCGATCGATCATGATGGCAGCTGCGGGATTGATGGTTGCAGGGCTCGGGGCGGGCATGCTTCTGCCCGCCTATGGTTGGACGATGGCACTTTGGTTCATGCTCGGCGCCGGATATTCTGCAATCCTTCTCCCATCGGGGCGGCTGTTGCGGCGCTCTTCGGGGGAGGGCGACCGGCCCGCCTACTTCGCGGCGCATTTCGCCCTGTCCCATGTCTGCTGGCTCGTGACATATCCACTTGCCGGATGGCTGGGCAGTGCCTTCGGCCTGGCGGCGGCGTTCGGCGCTCTGGGAGCATTAGCGCTTGGCGCGACGCTTGTCGCGCTCTTCCTTTGGCCCGCGCACGATCCGGACGAGCTTGAGCATGTGCATGATGCGCTGGAGCATGAGCATCTGCATGTCCATGACGCACACCACCAGCATGACCATGAAGGCTGGGAAGGCCCCGAACCCCATTCCCACCCGCACCGGCACAAGGCCGTGCGTCACCGCCACGCCTTCGTCATCGACAGCCACCACCCACACTGGCCGGTGTGAGCAGCAGATACCGGAACTGAGCGGTCTTTGAGTGGCGCCGGGAATACCCCCGCAAAAGTTGCAATTCTGTCGCGGCACAACTGATTTAATTGGACAAAGCGCTGGCGGTCTGGTCGAGTAGACGAGGCGGTCTTGCGAGGACCGAAGGGGGGAGTATATGCGTTGGCGTGCAGCGCCGATGCGCATGTTGGCGGTGCGCTAGGCCATGGCATTGGTGGACGACGGCTTCAGGTTTCGCGGTCAGGCGGCGAATGTTCTCATCACGCTCGTGAGCGGGGTGGTGATCGGGGTTCTGCTCGTCACCTACGCCATTTCCTTCTCCGCCATCACCTTCTCCGGCGAATTCGCTTTCCTCCTCGACCGGGCCATCGGCATCGGACTGTTCGGCGCCGCCATTATGGCCGCGATCACCTCGTTCACCGCCTCATATGCCGGAACCATCGGCGGGCCGCAGGACGTCGCGGCCGCCGTACTGGCCATCACCATCGGGTCCGCCGCAGCCTCGCTGCCCGAAAACGCGACCCCCGACCAGGTTTACGCGACCGCCTATGCGACGCTGGCCGCCGCCTCGCTACTGACCGGCGCCACTTTCTTGTGCCTGGGATACTTCAAGCTCGGCAATCTGGTGCGCTTCATTCCCTATCCGGTCATGGCCGGGTTCCTTGCCGCGACCGGCTGGCTGCTGGTGAAGAGTTCCCTCGGCCTCATGTCCGGCGTCACCCTGGAGTGGAGCACGCTCGCGGACCTGTTTGATCGCAGCGCCATGTCCGTCTGGATACCCGGTGCTGCACTTGGCGCATTGCTGCTCACCTGCGCATGGCGCCTGAAGCAGCCGGCGATCCTGCCCGCACTGATCATCGGATCGATCATCCTGTTCTATCTCGTGCTCATCGCCACCGGGATTACGCCGGAGGAGGCGCGGGCCAGCCGCTGGCTGCTCGGTCCGTTCCCGGGCAAGGGCTTTACCGGCAGCATCGACCCGACGCTGATGCTGCAGGGCGACCTCGTCCCGTCATTGCGCACCTTCGTTGAAATCGTGACCGTGGTGATACTGTGCGTGCTCGGAATCCTGTTGAATGTCTCGGGCATCGAGGCCGCGACGCGGAAGAATGTGGACCTGAACCGCGACCTCATGTCAGCCGGCTTCTCCAACCTGGCCACCGGCGTCAGCGGCGGACTCGTCGGCTATCAGCAGTTGAGCCTGACCGTGCTCGCCGACCGGTTCGGCGCTCACAACCGGTTCGTGGGTCTGATCGCAGCGGCCATCTGCGCCACGGCCTTCTTCGCCGGCGCGGAAGCCCTGTCGTTCTTCCCGAAGGCCGTTGTCGGCGGCATTGTCTTCTTCCTCGGCCTCGATCTCCTGCTCGGCTCGCTCTACCGTGAATGGAACAAACTGCCACTGGTCGATTTCGCCATCATCGTCCTTATCTTCGTCGTGGCAACCACCGTCGGATTCCTGGAAGGCATCGCCATCGGCATCGTCGCGGGCGCGGTCATGTTTATCATCACTTACTCCAAGATCGATGTTGTGCGGGCCCAGTTCCTGGGCAGTGAATTCCGCAGCAATGTCGACCGGACCAAATCAGAGGAGAGGGTGCTCAACGAAGAGGGCGACCGGACGCTGGTGATGGAGCTGCAGGGTTTCATCTTTTTCGGCACGGCCACCCAGATTTACGACCGTGTGCGGCAGCGCATCTCCGAGAAGCCACCCAAGAAACTCATGCAAGTGGTCATCGATTTCCGCCGCGTGACAGGGCTCGACTCCTCCGCCGTGCACAGTTTCGTCAAGCTCACCCAACTGATGCAGGATCGGCACATCTCACTCGTCTTCACGGGGCTGCGCAGCAGCATCGAACTGCGCTTCCGGGACAGTGAAATGGACTTCAGCGCCATTCCCGGTTTCCAGAACCTGGATGAGGGCATCGAATGGTGCGAGGAGCGCACGCTTGACGCTTACTCGGACGGCAAGGGGCCGCGGCCGACCACGCTGCAGAGCTACCTCATCGACGATATCTTCACCCGCGCGCAGGCGAAGGAGCTGCTCGCCTATCTGGAAGAACGCCACTACGAGCCCGGCGACTATCTGCTCCGCCAGGGCGCGGAATCCGACGACGTCCTGTTCATCGAAAAGGGCAGGGTGACGGTCCAGCTTGAGCTGCCGGGCGGCAAGACCGTAAGGCTGCGCTCCATGGGACCAGGAACCGTCGTCGGCGAGATCGGCAACTATCTGGGGTTGCCGCGAACGGCTTCCGTCATCGCCGATGAACCCTGCAGCGCCCGGCGCCTGACGCAGAAGACGCTGCAGAAGATCACCCGCGAAAAGCCCGTGCTCATCGCCACGTTCCACAAATTCATGGCGCGGCGATTGTCGCAGAAACTCGCCGACAGCAACCGGATGCTGGAGGCGCTGCTGCGCTGAGCGTCCGTCAGCCCGTCCGGACCCGCGCTTGCGCGTCGTTGCCGGTCAGCGCCTGCAATTTGGCCGCGAGATCTTCGCAAAAGGCGTCGGCCAGACGGGACCGTGGACGGTTTGTCGGCCGAACCAGTGCCAGCTCATAGTTGATCGCGGGCTCGAACCGCCGGAGCACGACATCCGACGTTTCGATGTGGCTGGCCGTTATCGGATCGACGACCGTCACACCGCTGCCGCAGGAGACATATCTGAGAGCGGAGACGAAGAAGTCGCATTCAAGTGCGATGCGTAGTTCCGCCCCGTATGCCGCGAAGGCATTGCGAATCTGGTGATGCGTGGCGTGTTCGGGAAACAGCGTGACAAACGCTTCCCCGTCCAGGTCGTTCGGCGTCAGGGTGTCCTTTTCCGCAAGCGGATGGTTGTGGGGTAGCGCGCAATGGCAGCGGTAACGGAAGGGCAGGGCTTCACCGATGGACTGGGCGACGGGCGCCTCGACCACGGCGATATCGAAATTCTGGGTCAGGATGAGCTGGCGGAGCGCCGCTGACGACCGCGAAACCAGTTTGATTTGAACGCCTTTCCGGCCGCGGCGAAACTTTTCGATCAACTCCGGCATAACCCGCCAGGCGATGCCGGGATAACACAGGATCGAAATCTCGCCCTCGTTCAGCCGTTTGATCTCGTCCGCGGTCTGCGTGACCCGGGACACGCTTTCCAGGACCAGCCGCGCGGCTTCGTGAAACGAATAGGCCTCGGGCGTCGGCTCGAGACGGCCTTTCGACCGTTCGAACAGCTCAAATCCGATTTCGCGCTCAAGCTGCGCGATGGTGATGCTCACCGTCGGTTGTGCCAGTCCCAGCAATTCCGCGGCACGGGTCATCGCACCCGTTGTCAGCACCGCGTCGAAACATTTCAACTGCCGGATATCCATCGCTCCCCCCAATTTCCAGTCAACCGGATAATTATAGATTTTCCCAATATGACAGACAAATCATATTATTTGACGCAATTGCCGGTCAGTTCTCTAATTTCTCCCGTGATTTTGTGTGACGCGCATGCCGCCGTCCGCACACGGACATGCGCTCCGAAAGGGAGGACGAGGATGAGAACCCTGAAAACGACTTTGCTCGCAAGTGTCTTTGCAACGGCCGCGATTGCGGGCACTCCGGTGCAATCCGCCGACAAAACCTTCATCACCATCGGCACCGGCGGACCGACCGGCGTCTACTTCGTGACCGGAAACGCCATTTGCCGCATGATTCACAAGGAAGCCGCCGAAGGCCGCAAGAAGGGACGCAAGCACGGCATCAGATGTTCCGCGCCATCGTCGGCCGGTTCGACCTACAACATTGCCCAGATTACCGCCGGCGAGTTCGACTTCGGCGTTTCGCAGTCGGACTGGCAGTATCACTCCTACAAGGGCGACTCCGACAAGGTGACCAAGAACAAGGATCTGCGCGCAGTCTTTTCCGTGCATCCGGAGCCCTATCAGCTGATTGCGTCGAAGGGGTCCGGCATCAAGTCCTGGAAGGACATGAAGGGCAAGCGCTTCAACATGGGCAACCCGGGATCGGGCCAGCGGGCCACCACGGAACTGCTCATGGAGCGCTACAAGACGCCGAAGGACTTTTTCGAGCTGGTGACAGAGATGACGTCTTCGGAACATTCCAAGGCGCTCTGCGACGGCAAGATCGACGCCTATGGCTATGTGGTCGGCATTCCCAACTCCGGCGTTGCGGTCGCCACGGAAGGCTGCGGGGCTTACATCGTCAATCTCGATACGGATGTGGAGAAGGGCCTGATCAAGGAATTCCCCTTCTACGGTCCGGTCGACATCCCGAAGGGCGCCTACACGTCGGTGACCGCGCCGGTGAAGACATTCGGCGGCTACGCCACCATCGTCACCAGCGCCAAGGTTCCCGAGAATGTGGTCTATGAGGTCGTCCGCGCGGTCTTTGAGAATCTGGACGATTTCAAGAAACTTCATCCGGCCTATTCGATCCTGACGCCCAAGGGCATGATCAAGAACGGTAACTCCGCGCCACTGCATCCGGGTGCGGTGAAATACTACAAGGAAAAGGGCCTGATGTAGGTTTTCTGGCTTGCCGTCGCCAATCAAAGCGATGAGCAGTCCTCCCCGGTGCCATCCGGGTGTATGCCGGATGGCGCCGTTCTCTCAACCTCCTGCGGGTGTGCCCACGCCGTGAAGCCCGAGACCGACATCGATGCCCTCGTCGACAGGTTCGAAGGGCCTGGCCACGGCCTGAGCGGACGCCTTGCACTGCTGGTGCCCGCCGTCGCCTTCGTCTGGTCCGCCTGGCAATTGTGGATCGCCTCGCCGCTGCCCTTCATGGCCGGGTTCGGGATATTCGTCGACCTGCCGGCGCGGGGGCTGCACCTCGCTTTCGGATTGCTGCTCGGCTTCCTGATGTTTCCAAGCGTGTGGGAGGCGCGCAAGCCGGCGCATAACGGGCTGACGCTTCTTCTCGGCGCGCTTGCATTCGCCACCTGCGCCTATGTCTGGGTCGCCTATGACGGCATCGTCTCGCGGGACGGCATTCTGCTCGAAATTCCGGTCGCCGGTTACAATTTCCCCTTCGAGGCGGTGCTGGCCGGCCTCGGCATCGTGCTTCTGCTCGAGGCGACCCGGCGCAGCGTCGGCCTGCCGCTGGTCATCGTCTGCCTGGTCTTTCTGCTCTATTCCATATTCGGCCAGTCGATGCCGGACATCATCTCCCACAAGGGCGTTTCGCTGGAGCGGCTGGTTGGCTACCAGTGGCTTTCGAGCGAAGCGGTGTTCGGCATTCCGATCGACGTTTCCGTCAGTTATGTCTTCCTGTTCGTCCTGTTCGGCGCTTTCATGGACAAGGCAGGGGCAGGGCGCTTCTTTCTCGATGTGTCCTTTGCGCTGGTTGGTCAGTATCGCGGCGGGCCGGCCAAGGCCGCGATCATGGCATCAGGCCTCACGGGAACCGTGTCCGGTTCCTCCATCGCCAACACGGTCACGACCGGCGCCTTCACCATCCCGCTGATGAAGAAGATGGGCCTGCCCGCGCACAAGGCCGGCGCCATCGAAGTCGCCGCCTCCACCAACGGCCAGCTCATGCCGCCGATCATGGGGGCGTCGGCCTTCATCATCGCCGAGTTCATCGGCATCTCCTACTATGATGTGATCGTGCACGCCGCGATCCCCGCCTTCATCAGCTATTGCGCGCTGTTCTACATCTCGCATCTGGAGGCCATGAAGCTCGGCCTGCGCGGCCTCTCCCGCGCCGATACGCCCGACATCTGGCCGACGCTCAAGGGGGGGCTGCATTTCCTCATTCCCATCGGCGCGCTGATCTACCTGCTGCTGGTCGAACGCTGGAGCCCAGGAAGCGCGGTGTTCTATGCGATCCTGCTGATGATCGCGATCATCTTCATGAACACCCTGCTGGAGGCGCGCCGCCGGAGCGAGGCGGTCGCTGCGGGTCTGCGCGCGGGATGTATCACCGTGTTCGATGCCATGGTTGCGGGTGCGAAAAGCATGGCCGGCGTGACGGCCGCGGTGGGGGCCGCCGGCATCATCGTCGGCGCGGTTTCATCGACCGGCCTCAACAACGCGATGCTGTCGGTCATCGAAGCGATCTCGCAGGGCAACTTCTATATCCTGCTGCCGCTCGTGGCGCTGGTCTGCCTGATCCTCGGCATGGGGCTGCCGACGACCGCCAACTACATCGTCGTCGCCTCGCTCATGGCGACGGTGCTCGTCGAGCTGGGCAACGCCTCGGGGCTGGTGATCCCGCTGATTGCCGTCCACCTCTATGTGCTTTATTTCGGCCTCATGGCGGACTCCACTCCACCCGTTTGTCTGGCGGCGTTTGCGGCATCCGCCATCTCCGGCGCGAACCCCATGCGCACCGGTGTGCAGTCCTTCCTCTACGACATCCGCACGGCCATTCTGCCGATCGTTTTCATCTTCAATCCGGAACTTTTGCTGGTTGGCGTCACCAGCATCTGGCACGGGCTGACGATCTTTGTCGTATCGCTGATCGCCATTCTCTCATTCGCCGCTCTGACACAGGGCTGGCTGCTGACCAAGCTCTCCATCGTGGAGCGGGTGCTGCTCGGCGTCGTGGTGGTGGCGCTGTTCCGGCCGGACTTTCTTCTCGACCGCGTCTATCCGCAATTCGCGCCGCTTAACCTCGCGCAGGTTGCCGGCGAGACAGGCAATGGCGTGCCGAACGATCGTGCGATCCGCCTGCATGTGACCCGCGAGACCGAGTATGGCGACCGCTACAAGCTGTTCGTGATCCCGCCATCGGGCGCCTCTGACGAGACCGGACCCGTGGCCCGGCGGATCGGCGCAACCCTTGAGTCAGAGGATGGCGGGAGACTGTATGTGGCCAACCTGAAATTCAACGGAGCAGGCGAAAAGGCCGGCCTGACATTCGGCGACAACATCACCTCCATCGATGTCCAACAACTGAACCGGCCAGCCAAGGAGTGGATATACCCGCTGGGCCTCGCGGTCCTCGGCCTCGTCTTCTTCCTGCAGCGCCTCAAAATGCGGGGCGGGCCCACCGCGAAGCGGACGCAATCGCAGGAGGCGGCGTCATGAGTGTGCCCGAAATGCCGGAGGCCAAGCCATCGAACGATGGTTCGGCGCATGTTCTGGACGCGTTGGCCGGGGCGCGTGATGAACTGGTCGAAATCACCCAAAGGCTGGTGCGCATTCCCTCCGAAACGCCGCCAAGCGACACCCGGGCCTGCGTCGAAGCGGTTCGCGCGCTTCTCTCGCCGCTGCCGGATATCGACCTGGCGACCTATACCGGCGAAGCACCGATTGAAAACCTCGTCGCAACCGTGCGCGGCAGCCGGCCGGGCAGGCGCCTGGTGCTGAACGGCCACCTCGACACCTATCCCGTCGGCGATCCGGCCGACTGGAGCGATGACCCCTATTCGGGTGCCGTGCGGGACGGGAAAGTCTTCGGCCGGGGCTCGGCGGACATGAAGGGCGGCGTGGCGTGCCTGATGAAAGCCTTCACGACGCTCGCCGCCATGCGTGAGGCATGGGCGGGCGAACTCTCGCTGGTGCTGGCGGGAGACGAAGAGTCGATGGGACTGCTCGGCAGCCAGTTTCTGCTCGACACCGTTCCACAGGCCCGCGGCGACGCCATGCTGAACGCCGACGTCGGCTCACCCATCGTGCCGCGAATCGGCGAGAAGGGCATGATCTGGATCGACATCTTCGCCAGTGGCCGGCCGGCACACGGGGCCCATGTCCACCGTGGCGCGAACGCCATCGATGCACTGCGCAAGGCCATGGACGCACTCGAGACGCTTGAAGCCTTCTCCATCGATACGCCGTCAGAGGTTGCGCGTACCATCGCGCAGGCCAAGCCCGTATCAGAGCCGATCGGCGGTGCCGGCGAAGCCGAGGTCCTGCAGAAAATCACCGTCAATTTCGGGCGTATCAAGGGCGGGCAGTCACCAAACCTGGTTCCGGACGGCGCGGAAATCAATGCCGATATCCGCCTGCCGATGGGCGTCACCGTCCGCGAGGTCGAAGCTGAAATCGCCCGGTTGCTCAAACCCATGGAGGCCATCCGGTTCGAGATTACCCGCCGCTACGAACCCACCTGGACGCCGCCTGACCATCCGGTCGTCGAAGCGGTGATGCACGCCTGCCGGACCGTGCTCGACGGCCATCCCGTGCCCAACATGAGGGTCGGCGCATCCGACGCCAGACTCTACCGCGCCGCCGGCATACCCAGCGTGGTATGCGGCCTCACGCCCCACAATCTTGGCGGACCCGATGAATATGTGGAAATCAGCGAACTGGTCGATGTCGCGAAGATCCATACGCTGGGCGCGCTCAGCTTTCTTTCGGACGAATAGAGATACAACCGGATGTTCGGCGTCCGCCCCGGGGACGGGTGGACGAACCGGAAAAAAAGTGGCCAGCCCGGGGAGTGGCTGGCCAAGGCATGTTCGCAACACAAAAAAACGGCCCTCAGCCTTGGGGTGGGCTGGGAGAGGGCCGTCTCGTGATGCTGGCATACGATATTGGGACAATACGGCGCGAAAATGGCAGATTTACTGGGTTTTCAGCTCCTCAAGCAGCTCTGCGAGCAGCTTCATGCCAGCGCCCCAACCCTTGTCGAGTTTCTCGATAGCGGCGGCAAATCCGGCGATCTCTTCCTCGCTCGCCTCGTGCGGCGCCCAGGTGAGCCGCAGATGCGTCCTGCCGTCTTCTTCCCGCAGCGTCACCGTTCCGAGCAGCACACGCGGCCAGACCGGCATCATCGGGTTCGGCGCGACGTTCCAGTCCGCATCCGCGTTCGAATGCAGCCAGACGAGACGCTCGGGCCGAACGGCCTCGGTATACTCCACCCGTTCATACATGGACGTGTCGCCCCACTTCATCTCGTTGAGCCACAGCCCGCCCGGCGTGACATCGAGCTTGTGTATGATGGTCTCCACACCCGGTCCGTACCAGCGCGCCAGGAGTTCCGGTTCGGTCCATGTCCGCCACACCATGTCCCGGGGTGCGTCGAACTCCCGCTCTATCACATAAGTCGGCACGTCGCTCATGTTGTCTTCCCCTCGTTGTCTTCAAACTTGAGGTCTCCCAGCAAGGGCTCGAGCTGCTCGAAGCTGCCGGTCCAGCCCTGATCCATGCTCGGCCGGCCTTTCTCGAACTCGGCGATTTCCTCCGGCAAGGCGTCCAATGGCGTCCAGGAGAACAGCATCCGCGTCCTGGGCCCGTGGTCCTCGAAGCGGATCTTCGTCAGAAGCACCAGCGGCCACGCGTCGTTGTCGGGATAGCGGATCGGCGTTCCGTGCGCATCGGCAAAGCTGTGATGCCAACTGATGATTTCGGGCGGCACAATCTCCTGATAGACGAACTTGCCGTAGGTCAGAGGCGCATCGCCGATGCGAAGAGAGAAGTGGCAAATACCGCCTGGTTTGAGGTCCAATTCCAGAACCTCGGTCTTGCAGCCTTTGGGACCAAACCACCGGGACATCAATTCAGGTTCCGTCCAGGCACGCCAAACCAGATCGCGCGGCGCGTCAAACATCCGGTCCATGGTGAATTCCGCGCTTCTTTTCATTTCTTGCCCCCCCTGGATTCGGTCTTTTTCAGCTCTTCCAGCAGGCCGTCGAGCTGATCGAAACTGCCCGACCAGAAGCATCTGAACTCCTCCAGCCACTCAACTGCCGCCGCCATCGGTTCCGCTTTCAGCCGGGCAGGGCGGCGCTGTTTGTCGACGGCGCGTTCAATGAGCCCGGCGCGTTCAAGCACCTTGAGATGCTTCGAGACCGCCGGTTGGCTCATCTCGAAGGGCGCGGCGATCTCGTTGACACTGGCGTCGCCGGCCGCGAGCCGGGTCAGGATTGCACGGCGCGTCGGGTCGGCCAGCGCCGCGAACACGGCGTCCAGACCGGGCGTTGCGTGCGCCGGTGAATTTGCATAACCAATATGTTCCATAACTTTTCAGTTATATAATAATTGCAACAGCGTCAAGGTCCGGGCCTGCAATGGTTTTGCGGCTCGGTGGGGTTTTTGGGCCTCCGGCGGGTGCATCTTGAGTGAGGCGCTCCGCTTTCCTACATACCGAGCATGGGTTTACGGGACTTTCAGAACCCGGCCCGGGAGGAAACGAACATGCAAAAGCACCTGCGCTTCGCCCTATTATGTGCGGCGTGCGTCTCGACTGTCATGCTGATATCCGGTGCAGGCTCGGCGCAAGCACAGGGTTTCTTTCCCTGGTCGTGGGGCCGGAAGCCGCCACCGCCTCCGCCCGCGGAAACCGCGCCGACCCGCAAGAAGACCGCACCCTCCTCCAGACAGGGCGGCGGACGCCCTGGCGGCGGGACCTACCGGACGCTCTGCGTGCGCACCTGCGATGGTTTCTTTTTTCCCATCAGCTTCAAGGCCGGACGCTCGAAATTCAAAAAGGACAGCGAAGCCTGCGCGCAGCAATGCGGAAGCATCGGACGGCTCTTCGTCCACCGCAATCCGGGCCAGAAGGTTTCCAGCGCCGTCGACCTCGATGGCAAACGCTATGTCGATCTGGAGAACGCCTTCCGCTACCGCAAGGAATTCGTACCCGGCTGCGACTGCAAGGGCGCATCCTTTCCCGCTCCGGCATTCGAGACCACTGCTGAAGAAAATCGGGGCGATCCGGCGCTCAAGACATTTCCGGAAGACGGCGGGGCGGCCCCGCGCGCCGACAAGCTTCAAGGCAAGCCCGGCTCCGGCGACCAGCAGTGAATGCGCCATCTCCCCTGCGCGTGGGCACCACCGGCGACTACAGGCCGCTTACCTGGCGTGATCCCGACACGGGACGGTTTTCAGGCCGCGACATCGGCATGGTGAGCGCGTTTGCGGCGGCGCAGGGGCGCAAGCCCGCCTTTATCGCCACCACATGGGCCGCGATGCTGGACGATCTCGCCGCCGGACGGTTCGAGATGGCCGTGGGCGGCATTTCCAGGACGCCGGACCGCGCCGAAGCCGCGCTTCTCTCCGATACGATCGAGACCACGGGCAAGGTGGCGGTCGTGCGTCGCGGCGAACAGGAGCGATACCGCACGATGGAGGACATCGACAGGGAAGGGGTTCGAGTGGTTGAAAACCGGGGCGGGACCAACGAACGGTTCGGCCTGGAGCGGATCAGGCACGCGGAGATGATCATCGTGCCGGACAATCATGAACCCTTCGATTTTCTGCGCGGGAAAAAGGCCGACGTCATGTTCACTGACTCGGTGGAGGCGGACTATCTGGAACGGCAGAAGAGCGGACTGTGCGCCGCCAACACGAGCGCCCCGTTTACCCATGTCGACAAGGTGTTCCTGTTCGGCAAGGACCAGCGCGTCCTGCAGCAGGATTTCAATCGCTGGCTCGTCACGCATCACCGGGCCTGAAGGACTGACCCGGCATGGCCGTGCGCACGGGGGCGGGGGAACGCCGGACGCGCCTCAAGCGATCAGAAATTCCAGCCGGTTGTCCGCCCGGGAGGGCGAAATCTCGAAAATCTCGAACCCGACGACATCTTCGGCCACGAAGGGGTCCTCTTCGACGCGCGCCTGCAAGGTTTCGCGCGAGACGTTGTGCGCCACGATCCCGCCGCCAAGACCGGGCTGGAGGCTCCCGGCCAGCAGAAACACACCGTCATCGAACCCGCGTTTGAGCCAGGCCTTGTGGCCCTCCATGAACTGGCCGGCGGACGCCCTGTTGGCGGAGAATCTAAGCAACACGATGAACATCAATCCAACTCCTTGCCGCATGGGACATTTTCTTTTCCCGTTTTCACCCATTCACACATCCGCTCCACCTCACGCTCGAGAAACGCTTCGTCGCGCAAAGCACTTGCCAGCGTCGCAACCCCCTGGCTCCAGGCGAGCAGCTCCATGGCCAGTTCGTCGGCGTCTTCGGCGCGGCCAAGCTGTTCGAACTGCCGGCAAAGCCATTCCCGAAACAGGCTGAAAAGCGCGCTCGCGCGTGTCGACGAGCGATGGCCGAGCCTGGTCAGCTCGCCAGCAAGTGTTCCCACGGGACAGCCGAACTGCATGATCTTCGTCCGGTTCGTGACAAGGATCCGGACGAAGCAGCAAATACGCGCCGCGGGCGTCTCTCCCGTCATCTCCCATTCGTCGAGCAAATGCCGCGTGGTCATCAGACGCCGTTCGATCACGGTATCCAGAATTTCGTCCTTGGTCTTGAAATGATGGTAGAAATTGCCGCGCGATATCTTCACGCCGGCGGCGATGTCCGCGAACGACGTGTGCTCGTAGCCGCGCTCGTAGATCAGCCGGTCCGCCACCTCAATGATGCGTTCGCGCGTCGAATTGCCGGTCACAGTCACGCCTCCCCGGGATCAATTGAGATCAATGATGCGTTAGGACGATTGTCCTAGAAATAGGAATTAGGACATTCGTCCTAAACTGTCAAGAAGCGCTTACGCATCCCGCTGTTATCGACGCCCGGACCAGCCAAATCATCCCTCGCGCATGCCGCACGACCACGCTAAAGATGGGCGCACGCTGCCGGACCGTTTCCCTCCGGCGTGCCAGACTTGCAGGAGGGCCAAAACGCCATGCCCGTTCGGAAACTGGAAATCCTGTCCCGCCGCCCGTATGCGGATGGCCGCGCCTTCGGGCGCGTCGGGCCCTATGAGCGCATCGACGCGATCGCGCATTACGAAATCGAGCCGGGTGCTGCGTGCAACGCGGCGATCAACGATCTGGACCGCGCGGTGCGCGGCGTGGACGGCCTGGTGCACTTCAGCGGGGACCTGACGCTTCTACAGCCGATGGACCCGGATGCCGGCAACCGGGCCTTGCTGGTGGCGCTGCCGAACCGCGGCCGGCGCGTCCTGACATACCTGAATATGGCGGTCCCTCCGCTCACGCCGGAAGTGCGAATCGACCCCGGCGACGGCTTTCTCTTTGAAGAGGGCTGGTGCATCGCCTGGCCTGGCTGGCAATGGGATGTACCGCGGGAAAAGGAGCCCGCGCGGGCAGGGCTCAACGCGCCGCAGGTCCCGGTCTCCGCGCGGCACTTTCCTGCTCCCATGCAGCTCCGCCTGCAGGTGAGCAGGCACCGCCAGTCCGTGGCGCTGACCGATCAGCATGTCGGCGATGTCGGGCGTCACCGTCCGATCCCGCCACGGGACCCGGAAGATCCCAAATCCCAATTGCTGGTGCGGGACACGGCTTACGGGAATGCGAAAGTCATTCCCCGCGAGAGTTGGAAATTCGTCCACGCGGGGACGGGCATTGCGGGACCGCTGCCGGATCATGTCTGGCTCGAGGGCGGTTTTGAACCGGGCCGCATTTACGACCTGCTCTACATCCCACACGAATGCCCGGTGGCTGGCGCCGGCCTTTTGGCAATCCGCGATGCAGCGCACTGGCTGCACACAGGCGACGACGCGCCGACAGCGGGCGCCATCGATCACGTCATCGGCGAGGGCGTTTCCCAGTGCGGACGGTTGTGGCGTACATTCCTGCATCTGGGGCTGAACGCGGCCGAAGACGGAACGCCGGCGTTCGACGGAATTCTCTGCAACATTGCCGGCGCGCGGCGCGGCGAGTTCAATCACCGCTACGCGCAACCCTCGGTGCAGCCCACGCCCTCGATCGGTCATCTCTTTCCGTTTGCCGACGGCGTACAGACGGACCCGCTGACGGACGAGCATGGCGGATTGCTCACCCGCCAAGACGAGGCGGGCAGCATGCCGAAGATCATTTTCACCGACAGCGCCGCGGAATACTGGCGGGGCGATGCGGCGCTGGCACATACCAACCTTGAAAGCGGCGGGGACGCGCCGATGCCCCCGAATGTGCGCCGCTATCAATTTGCCGGCGCGCAGCACAGCGCGGGCCGGCCGGCTCTGGCCAATGAAAGCGTGCACGGGACCCGGGGCGCCAATCCGATGAACATGGTGGACTACCGGCCGCTTTACCGCGCCTGTCTGGTCAACCTGCTGGCGTGGGTGAGGGACGGGAAGGCGCCCCCGCCGAGCGTGTATCCGCGTTCAGATCACCATACGCGCGTAACACGGGAGGACGCGCTGAAACAATTGAGCGCCATCCCCGGCCTCGCGCTGCCGGATGAGGCGAGGCTCAACGCCCTGCGGCCGCTCGGTCTCGGCGAACATGCGGGCGAGGGCATCATACGCCTTCCGGCCGAAGCCGGAGAGGGGGTGTACCCCGCATATGTTTCCGCCCTCGACGTGGACGGTAATGAAACCGGCGGCCTCGCAATGCCGGACGTAACGGTTGCGGTCGCAACCCATACGGGCTTCAACCCGCGCCACCCGGAGACGGGCGGTGATGGACAGTTGCTCGAATATTTCGGCTCCAGCATTCCCTTTCCAAGAGACCCGGCGGAACGCGACGCATCCGGTGATCCGCGCCCGGCGATCACGGAGCGGTATGAAAGCCGCGAGGCTTATCTCGCCCTTGTCCGGGCGGCTGCCGAACGCCTTGTTTCACAAGGCTATTTGCTGCCACGTGACGTCGGTCTCTGTCAGGAGATTGCCGCCAGGCGGTACGACCTGATTGTTGGATGACAGGCCACGACGCCGTCGCTTCCGGTTATCGACAATTCGTGATCCCGGCGTTAACCACTCCACAAGGCCTCTGTGCCAGCTTTGGCTTCAGCGCACGCAATAGTTGAGAAGTGATTCTGCGCGCGCGGAAGAATTCGGGGCCAAGCCATTCAAATGTCGAAAGTAACCGACCACGGCACTGCGAAACGTCTCTTCCTGAAGGCGGTGGAACTTATGGCCGAAGCGAAAGCTCTGCTCGTGCCGCGTTACTTCCAGTTGTTTTACGAATATGTCGAAGGATCCAACCGCGCTCTGGCTAACGCATTTGCCGAACTGCTCAAACGCAACCCGCAGCCCGCACCCTCCGAACTCGATTTTCTGTTCGAACTGCATCTGAGCGATACCTCCGCCGTCAATGAGTATGGCGGCATGGGGGACAAGCTGGGCGAGGAAGTCCACAGGGCGTTGGGAATCGTACAGGAAGCGGTTTCATCGGCGCGAAGTTTCGGCGATTCCGTCGAGTGCGCGGAAACCGACCTGGCGGACTATACGGACGAGAAGAAGGTGCGTGCGGCGATCGTTTCCCTGTTGCGGGCGACGCGCCAGATGGCTCAGAAATCCAGGTCCATGGAGTCGAAACTGACGGCATCCGTGGAACAGATCGAACAACTTCAGAAGACGCTCAACAAGATCAAACTTGAAGCCCAAACGGATTCGCTCACAGGCGTGGCGAACCGCAAGCTGTTCGACGAAACCCTTGCAGGTGAAATATCGATCGCGGAGGAGACGGGGGCACCCTTGTCCCTCTGCATGGTCGATGTCGATCACTTCAAGGCCTTCAACGACAGACATGGACACCGCGCAGGCGACTCTGCTTTGCGGTTCGTCGCCAACGTGTTCCACCACAGCGTCAGGGACGGCGATCTGGTGGCCCGGTACGGTGGCGAGGAATTCGCCGTTATCATGCCCGGCGCGGACATTCAGGTTGGCGTGACGGTGGCCGACCGCATCCGTGAAACGCTGGCGGGCAGGGAGCTTGTCAATCGGACATCCGGCGAAACCCTGGGATTTGTGACCGTATCCATCGGGGTGGCGGAACTTCAACCCGGTGAATTGCTGGAATCCCTGATCGACCGTGCGGACGAGCAGCTTTATGCGGCCAAGGATGCCGGCCGCAACCGGGTGATGCCCGAGCCGGAAGACGGCGACACCGGCCAGATCGAAGACAGCCAACCCCTGGCTGAAAACACCGCAGCCTGAACCGCCACTTCTGCCGCACCCCACGCGCCTCACGTTCAACGGCAAAAATGCAGCCGGCTGCTCAAAGCGTCATGCTGACGCGAATTCTGCGGATTGCATCATCAAAATCGTCGATGTCGTCATAGATGCGGGTGCCCGGCACATCGCTTTGGCGGAGATCCCGCACCGCCTGTCCTCCCACCCACAGCCTGGTCCGCGGAGGGATCGCGAGCCGGATGTCGCGGCAGGCGCCTATCACCAGATCGCGGGGCAGGCTGGAGATCGACAGGCACAGTACGGCCACATCGGTTTTCGCGCAGGCCAGAGCCAGAGCGTCCGGTGCCAGCTGTGTTCCAAGGCAAACGGCTCTACAGCCCAGTTGTTGCGCCGACACAGCCGCGGCGAGCAGCGCCAGGTCGTGGAGTTCGCCTTCAGGCGTGGCAAAAAGAATACGCGGCGCAGACAGCTGGCCGGCGGTCAGGTGCAGCGCCTGTCCAAGAAACATGCGTATCATCGTTGAGAAGAAACGTTCACCGGGAATGGAGGTGCTTCCCGCTTCGACCCTTTTGCCGATCTCGCTCATCACCGGCAAAACGAGATCCCGCGTGAACCGCCCCGGACCGAATGTCGAAAAATGAAATGGCAGCTTTTGTTCGATCAGGGGGAAGTCCAGTCGATCCACGGCCTCGGCAAGTTCGGCGACGATCGCATGTGATGCGTCAACCCGGCTCCTGACAACCTCTTTCAACTCGTTCAGCCCAAGCCCCGCAAGCGTGCCGATGCGATGGCCCTTGTCCACTCCCTGGCGCAGAAGCTGCAGGCGATGAACCTCGTTTTCCGAGTAGGACCGGACGCCCTGGGCATTGCGCCTTGGCGAAACCACATTGTAGCGGCGTTCCCATGCATACAATGCCTGCTTCGACAATCCCGTGATTGCCACGACGTCCCGCAATCCGTAACAAGGCAAAAGCATGTCAGTTGCGCGCTGCCTTGTTTACCGGGTCGATAATCAGGATCAAGTGAACTGCCTCCGGACGTTATGCAGGCGTGTAGAGAATTGCCGGATTTCCGGTCAATTCTACATAGAGCATAATGAAGTGCTATTTTGCCGCCTTAGAAATTGTATACTGAAATGGTGCACAACAACATTATATGTATAATTACAATAAATTCAATCACTACGTACATTTGACTGGAATAATAACTTATCTTTAACATTTTTTTCTACTAATGAATCAAGATTTATTACGTCACCAGGGTCGATACTCCGGGGGCAATCCAAGGCACGAGAAACGGAAACATAAAACCGGTCGGCAGGCGCAGGCAGGGTTCTCTCCGGGGCCAGATCCTTCGGGAACGAGGAGGGACCAGACGGTGATGAATGCGAAAACCAGTTTAAAGCACGATGACAACCCAGGCAGCGCTGACGATCCCGCCGATCAGGCACTCCGCGACAGCCTCGATCAATTTGCCGAGCGACTCCTGAATTTCGCCCGGATCATCGACGAGGCCGGCACTCAGCTTGACATTGCCGTTCCGCCGCAATTTCACGAGACGTTGTGCGCCGTCCTGAGCGAACTTCAGCAAGGCGAGCATAACTTAGAGTCGGCATCCGAACTCCTCCTCCGGCTGCGGCAACCCCTTCGTTCATGGAACGATTCGCTCAAGCAGAGTCTCCGGGAACGGAAAGGGCACTCGACCTCAACGGTCGAGGAACTGTTCCCGCGCTGACCCGGCGTGGCGGCGGAGGGCGGCGCGGGACATGGGCCTGAGGAGCGCGTTTTCGAAAGCCGGGACTCCTCACCCGACGAACCGCTCCCGCTGCCTGCTTCATATCTTGCCCGCCGCCCGCTTCACATCCCGCCCGGCAAGCGTCCGACATCGGCCGATGAGTGTTGCCCCAGGATCACCATCGACGCAAAAAAGCACCCGACCACCTGACCTTCCCTTGCTATCGATCGGCGAATCAGGCTCCCATGATGCGGGGGTGTAAACAGATGCGTTATCTTCTTTCGAGTGTATTTGCAGTGTTGCTGGGCATGGCATTGACCATCGACACGGCGGGAGCTGCGTCAATCACCGGCGCTTGGCGCGGCAATGGACTGGTCAAACTGACATCGGGAAAGGCGGAGCGAATCCGTTGCCGCATTCGCTACGAGGAAGGCAGTGGACGGACCTTTGTCGTGCATGTGTCCTGCGCACATGCGCACGGAACATTCCAGACATCGGGCCGCGTCGTGAAACTGAGCAACACCCGGTACACCGGGCGGCTGTACAGCGAACAGCACGACGTTGCGGGAGATGTCAGCATCAGTGTGAATGGCAGAAAGCAGCACATCAAGGCCACCAGTTCCAAGGGTTCTGCGACCGTTACCCTGACGCGGCAATAGAACGGGACCAACCAGTTCACGGCCGGCGCGGTCGAAAGTCGCGTGCGCGCTTTGCGCATGTCGATCCACGGCCTGAAGTATTGACCCATCGAAACCAGTCATTCTTTTCCCAATTCAGCCCATCTATTGCTTACAAGCTGTAAAAATCGGATAAGACATCCGTAAACGATCTCCATACGCCGTAATTTTGATCTGAGATCGGAAGTTTCCCCGCGCAAAATGCACGCTCCACGTGCGTGATTAAGACTTCAGCAACCACAGGGTGCCTAAATATTACGCGACTCGCGCAACCTTTTTTCAGGCTGGGGCGGGTGTCGAATATTGGTAAAGCATATCGCTAATTCGCGGAGTGGGGATCAAGATGAAACTTGCAATGAAGATGAAGCCAAAGCTTATCGCAGCATTTCTGTTGGTAGGTCTTGTGCCGTTCACAATCATCGGTCTCATCTCGCTGATAAAGAGCGGCGCGGAAATCGAATCGCAGGCCTTTCAGAAACTCACCGCCGTAAAGGAAATCAAGAAAAGCGGCATCGAGAGATATTTCAACACCATTCGCGACCAGGTTCTGACCCTGTCGGAAGACACGATGGTCATCGACGCGATGAAGGAGTTTTCCGCGGCCGCTAACTCGTATCGCGCGGAAAACGACCTCTCCGACGAACAAGTCGCCCAAATGGCCAAGGAACTCAAAACCTATTACACCGGCCAGTTCGCGCCCGAGTTTGCAAAGCAGAATTCGGGATCCAATCCGGGCGTCGACAAGATTTTCTCACAGCTCGATAAGGATTCGATTGCGCTGCAATACGCCTATATCCAGGCCAATGAGAACCCGCTCGGTGAGAAGCACAAACTCGACCGCGCTGCAGATGCGTCAAGCTACAACACCACCCATGCCAAGTATCACCCGGCGATCCGGAGCTTCCTGGACAAGTTCGGCTACTACGACATCTTTCTCGTCGATCCCAACTCGGGCGATATCGTCTATTCGGTGTTCAAGGAACTGGATTACACCACGTCGCTGGTCGACGGCCCTTACGCCAATACCAATTTCGCGGAAGCCTTCCGCAAGGCGCGCGAGTTGAAGACGCCTGGCGAATTCGCCTTTGTCGACTTCAAGCAATATCTGCCGTCCTACAACGCTCCGGCGAGTTTCATTGCCGCACCGATCTTCGATGGCGGAAAGACCATCGGCGTGCTGATTTTCCAGATGCCGCTGGATCGCATTACCGAAGTGATGAGCGAACGCGCAGGGCTCGGCGAGACCGGTGAGACCTATCTGGTCGGACCTGACAATCTCATGCGATCCGATTCCTACCTCGATACCAAGAACCGCTCCGTCGTCGCGTCATTCCGCAATCCGGAAAAAGGCAAGGTTGAGACCACGGCGGCAACTGCGGCGCTTGCCGGAGAAAAGGGCTCCGAAATCATCACCGATTACAACGGCAACCCTGTTCTTTCAGCTTTCACGCCGGTTGACATTCTCGGCGTCAAATGGGCGCTGCTCGCCGAAATCGACGAAGCAGAAGCGTTTGCCGCCCAGACGATGATGACCCGGCTGATGCTGATGGCCGGTCTCGTCGGCGCGGTACTTGTGGCGCTCTGCGGCTTTTTCATCGCCCGCAGCTTTGCGACGCCTATCTCCTCCATGACGAACGCCATGCAGAAATTGGCGGACGGTGATCTGGAAACGGAAATTCCGGCACAGGACCGCACGGATGAAATCGGCGAGATGGCCTCCACCGTGCAGGTCTTCAAGGACAATGCCATCGAGATGAAGCGTCTCGAGGCCGAGCAGGAAGAAGCCAAGGAAATCTCCGAAAAAGAGAAAAAGGCCATGATGGAAAAAATGGCCTCCGAATTCGAAACCAGCGTCGGCGGTATTGTCGAGACGGTGGCGTCGGCTGCAACCGAAATGCAGGCGTCCTCGGAATCGATGTCTTCGCTGGCAACCGAAAGCCAAAACAAGAGCACTGCGGTCGCTTCGGCTTCGGAGGAGGCTTCCGCCAACGTACAGACCGTTGCTTCGGCAGCCGAGGAACTCTCCAGCTCGATTTCCGAGATCAGCCGTCAGGTGACGCAATCGTCCGAAGTCGCGGCACGCGCGGTGGAAGGCGCCAAGCAGACCGATGAACGCATTCGCGGCCTGGTGGAGACCACCAACGCGATCGGCGAGGTCGTGAACATGATCACCGAAATCGCGGACCAGACCAACCTGCTTGCTCTCAACGCCACCATCGAGGCGGCCCGTGCGGGCGAAGCAGGCAAGGGATTTGCCGTCGTCGCGTCGGAGGTCAAGGATCTGGCCGCGCAAACGTCGAAAGCGACGGAACAGATTGCGTCGCAAATTTCGGAAATCCAGGACTCTACCGGCAACGCCGTTGGCGCAATCGAGAAGATCACCAAGACCATCGACGAGATGGACAAGATCGCAGCCGGGATCGCCGCGGCGGTTGAGGAGCAGGGCGCCGCAACGTCCGAAATCGCCCGCAACGTCGAGCAGGCCGCGGCGGGCACCCGCGAAGTTGCGTCCAATATCGAAGAGGTCAACAGCGCCACGGGAGAAACGGGTGCGGCCGCGACGCAGATCAGCGGTGCCGCCGGAGAACTCTCGCAACAGGCTGAAAATCTCAAGACCGAGGTTTCCAAGTTCCTGGATACTGTCCGCGCTGCCTAAGCTCTATCCAGGTCTCGCAAGTGATGCGGCCGTGCGCTTATAGCGCGCGGCCGCTGCCGTTATCCCACCATGCTCATCCGTCAGGGTGTATCCGGACTTTACGTTTAAGCCTTCCGCGCCCCATCATCCTTGTGGGCACTCTGTCCGACCCCAAGCGGGTAGCGAACTCTTGCGCACCCGCCTGGACGTCCAACACGCCAAGGCAATAGCTGTGGAGAGATAAATATGAGCCAGGACATGACGCTCACCGATGGGCGAACGCTCAGCTACGGCAGTTTCGGCGATCCGGCAGGTGCGCCGGTCATCTTCAGTCATGGCTTTTCCGATTCCCACGTCATCCGCAATTCCGACGATGCGCTCACCGCTTCCCTAGGCGTGCGCTGGATCTGCGCCGATCAGCCGGGTGTAGGCGGATCGTCGCCGAAACCGGGCCGTAAGATGGTTGACTGGGGGGCAGACATGGAACAACTGGCCGATCACCTCAAGCTCGACACTTTTACCGTGGCGGGGCATTCCGGTGGCGGGCCGCACGCGCTGTCGATCGCGTATCATCTGCCCGAACGCGTCCGCAAGGTGACGCTCGCCTCACCCGTCGCGCCGTTCGATGCCCCCGGCGTCACCGATATGCTGGTCATGAAGGATCTGAAAATGATCGTGCGCATGCGCAACCATCACCGGCTGTTGCGCTGGGCCATGCGCATGGAGGCCGAGAAGATCGAGAAGGACGTGGCGTCGTATGTTGCCTCGGCGGGAGATGATCTGCCTCACGACGCGCAGACGTTCACCCGCACGCCGGAACAGGAGGCGATGTTCGAGGAGAATTTCCATCTCGGTTACATACAGGAGGAAGAGGGGGTCTACGAAATGACAAAGGCGCTGTGGCACTGGGGGTTCGATCCCAAGGCCGTCAAGCAGCCGGCCGACATTTTCTACGGTACCGCTGACGACATCATCTCACCCGACATGCCCCGCTATCTTGCCGAGGAATTGCCGCATAGCACCCTGCACGAATGGGAGGGGGCGGGACATTACGGCTTTATCGACCGCGACCGCTGGAGGGAATTCGTAACGGCGGCGAAAGGGTAACTGCCGCATTGGCCAGCCCCTGAACTCATTAACTCGCAGCCAAAGTTGGGTTGCGGCCAGTTTGACAAAGGCCAGAAAGCCGGCGGCATGTTTTCAGATCTCGTTGCAATACATCTGCAATGCTTGATCCGATTGAAGAAGCACTCAATATGATTTCAATCCCGACACAGCTATTCGCTGAAAGCAAACTGGATCGCATCGGTTTTCTCCGGGGCGGGAAGTTTGCCCAGCTGCAACTTGGTGCTCCCGAAGTCTCGTATGCCATTGGTTTCTCAGGCTTCGAACAAGCACGATCTCCCACACCAGATAACTCGATAGCCTATTGAAAACTAAGCGTCAGGATGCGCAGCCATGAGCAAAAGATGGACACTGATTGGCGTGGCTACTTTGATCCTTCTTGTTCTGACTGCTTTGGTCGCAATCTCAACATTCCTTCCGGCTGTAGCGGCTTACGGATGCCCTTCGTGCTATGGTTTTCGCAGCATCGGCAAGTCTGTCTATCTAGAAGAAAACACAACGGAATCTGAGCAAAAGGAATTCAGTAGGATGCTCCGCGAAGCGGAAGTCCGGTTGCTCACTTTCTATGAAACTCGCCAAGTCGCGGCACCGGTTTTTTGGTCTGTCGCTCATCTGAATGCGACCGTCGTTTAGGTGGCAGAGGTGCCAAGGCAAGAGCCTACGGCGCGACGTTCATTCACGTTTCGCCCGATGGCTGGGATACTGTGATCATCGCTCATGAATTGGCCCATATCGAATTGCACGGGCGGATTGGCGAAGTTGGGCTTTTGAGGGGCGCGCTACCCGCTTGGTTCGACGAAGGTCTCGCCGTCATTGTTTCGAAGGATGAACGCTATCTCGAGATCCTGCCAAACGGGGAGTTATCCTGTGTTACAACAACTGATGAGGGTGACTTGCCGGCCTCAATATCTGAGTGGGGGCGTGTGGCGGGCCAGGGTAAGCGCCCGATATATGCTATGGTGGCCTGTCGGACATTAAACTGGCTGCACGAAAATGATGGCGCTGATGGCGTACGGCAGCTTGCAGAAAAACTAAATGCGGGCGGATACTTTTCGAAATGACATGTTATCGGCATCTTCAGCAACATCAGGTGCTGAAGCGCATAAAGCACGGTCGGTTGCCGTCAGATAGGAATGAGTACACGGCTTAGTAAGGCGCGTCACCTGCGATGCTGGTGCGGTGGAAATGGCGCCGCTCGTTCATGTCATAGTCGGCGATCGCCAAGTGCCAGGTGGCGCGGTTGTCCCACATCACCAGGTCGCCCGGCGTCCACCGGTGCCGGTAAATGAAATGGGGCTGCTGGGCGTGCGCGAAAAGAAAGCCGAGCAGGGCGCGGCTTTCGCTTTCGCTCAGGCCGGCGATGTGACGGGTGAATCCGGGATTGACGAACAGAACCTTCCGGCCCGTGTCCGGATGCGTGCGAACCAGCGGGTGCTCGACCGGCGGCACCTTTGCGCGCTCCTCCTCCGACAGGGGCGGGCGATCCGCCACGCGGGAGAAGAACACATCCCACGCATTGGTGTAATCGTGGACGGCCCTGAGGCCGGACAGCAATGCTTTCATGGATTCCGACAGCTCGTCATAGGCCGCCGCCATGCTTGTAAACATGGTGTCGCCGCCGGTGGACGGTACTTCCAGCGCGTGGAGCACCGATGCCATGGTGGGCTTGGCCATGTAGGAGCAGTCCGAATGCCAGTACTGCCCGGCTCGAATAGCGCCAACGGGCTTTCCTTTTTCCCTGACGTTGGAGATCAGAAACACGTCCGGGTTATCGGGATGGGAAAACTGTTTCAGCACATGCCGTTCCAGAGGGCCGAAGCGGCGCGAAAACGAGACCAGCTCTTCCGGATTCAGGTTCTGGTTGCGGAACACCAGTACGGAATGATCGTTGAAGGCACGACGGAGCGTGTCGAATGCAGCGTTGGTCAGGTCGTCCGAGACGGACACCCCGGTGATTTCCGTGCCGATGTTGCCGGACAGGCGGCGGATGTTGATTTCTTCCTGGTTGCTCATCTGGATTCCTGCCGGACCGGTCTCTCCTAGTAGAGGAATGGAATCAGCCGCTTCGTCCTTCCGGCCCATTCCCGATACTGCTGACCGTAACGCTCCGCGAGGTAGGAGAAAAGCTGCGGAATGAACATGACGATGAAACCGCAAGCCGCGATAGCCGGAATGAATAGCGCCCATCCATTGCGCGTCATCAGTGCCCATCCCAGCGCCCATACAATATCGCCCAGATAGTTCGGATGCCGCACCAAGACAAACAGCTCCTGCGTGTAGAGTTTGCCCTTGTTGGCCGGATCCTGCTTGAAGCGTTTGCGTTCGATTTCCGAACCGGTATTCAGATATCCGCCAAGGGCGAACAGCGATACGGCTGCAAGGTCCGAAATGCCAAGCGGCGCCGTCGACGTGGCGCCCATGAGCGCGAAGCCGAACTGATAAAACGCAACCGCACCGATTACCGCGACGCACTCGCTCCAATCGAAACGCCGCTCCAACAACCCAAACGCGGTATAGGTCATCCGTGCGAACAGAATGACGGAGAAGGCCATGAGCACGACCCGCCGGCCCGGGTCACCGTCCTGCAACGCGACTCCGGCCAACCGCCCGATCGTTTGAATGCCATTGCCGAAATAAAGCCACGCGACCGCGCAGACAATCAGCAGGTGCGCGATGGTCCAGATCGTCCGCGGCAGGCTGCTCGTTTCCTGAACGCCATGCATTGTGCCAACCCAAGTCGTGTCCGGTTCGGCACAAACTAGTTCGCGACGCCCCCAAACGCTACTGCGCGGCCACCGTCTTGCTCATATCAGGAAGCTGATGGGCGATACCCTTGTGGCAGTCGATGCAGGTTTTCTCTTTCGAAGTGAGAAAGCGCTCGTGATGGTCGGCGGCGCGTTTGCTCTGCTGCGTGAAGTCCATGAACTGAAAATTGTGGCAGTTGCGGCATTCGAGCGAGTCGTTCGCCTTCAGGCGCTCCCACTCATGCAGGGCAAGCTCCAGACGTTTTTCGAGGAATTTCTCGCGCGTATTGATGGTTCCGAAAATCTTGCCCCAGACCTCCTTGGACGCCTGCATCTTGCGGGCGATCTTGTCCGTCCACTCATGCGGCACATGACAGTCTGGGCAGGTAGCGCGCACGCCGGAGCGGTTGGTGTAGTGGATGGTGGATTTCAGTTCCGCGAACACATTGTCACGCATCTCGTGACACGATACGCAGAACGTCTCGGTGTTGGTCACCTCAAGCGCCGTGTTGAAGGCACCCCAGAAGATGATGCCCGCGATAAAGCCACCGACCGTGAGGAAGCCCAGGCTGAAATATTTGCTGGGTGTACTGAGCGTGTGCCAGTACCCCTTCACCCGCTCTTTGGCCCGATTGTAGAAGCCCCGCACCGGTCAGTTCCCCTTCTTCATGACGTCGGAGATGACGCGGTCGACATCGATGAAGGTGTTTTCGGTCAGAGGCTTCACCTCGTTCTGAACGACGTGGCACTGGGTACAGAAGTAGCGGCGCGGTGAAACGGATGCGCGCACCTGCCCGTCGCGATCCATGAAATGGGTCACGCTGACCATCGGCGCCTGCGAATCTTCCGTCGCCGTGCGCGCGTGGCAGCTCAAACACTTGTTGAAGTTGAGATCCACCTGGTAGCCGCGGATGGTATGGGGAATGAGAGGCGGCTGCTCCGGATAGTTGCGGGCCTGACGTATATCCGAATTGACCACCTTCGGCATCTTCGGCGGGACGACATGTTTGGAAATCGGCGCGCTGCGCAACGTGGCGAGGGGATATTCATCCTCCGCGTCGGCGACCACGCCGGCACCGATTACAACAATACAGGCGGCCAGAAGGACGAAAGCGGACCGGATCACGCGGGAACGACTTTGACAGCGCATTTCTTGAAATCCGTTTGCTTGGAGATGGGGTCGGTTGCATCCAGCGTCACCTTGTTGATGAGCTGGCTGGCATCGAACCAGGGAACGAAAACGAGGCCGCGCGGCGGCTTGTTGCGGCCACGGGTTTCAATGCGCGTCCTGATTTCGCCGCGCCGGGATATCACGCGCACCTCGGTCCCACGGCGTAACTTGCGCGCTTCCGCGTCGTCGGGGTGCATGTAGCAAACCGCATCCGGAACCGCCTTGAAGAGTTCCGGCACCCGTTGCGTCATGGAGCCCGAATGCCAGTGCTCCAGAACGCGGCCCGTCGACAGCCACAGGTCGAATTCCTTGTCCGGAGCTTCGGCCGCCGGCTCGTAGGGCAGGGCGAAAATGCGCGCTTTCTTGTCGGCATGGCCGTAAAACTGCACGCCCGAACCTTCTTCCACATAGGGGTCATGCAGCTCCCGGAAGCGCCAGCGCGTTTCCTGGCCATCGACAACGGGCCAACGCAGGCCGCGCACCTTGTGATAGGTGTCGAACGGCGCCAAATCGTGAGCTTTGCCGCGCCCGAAGGTGGCATATTCCTCAAACAGGCCTTTCTGAATGTAGAAGCCGAAATGCTTGGCTTCGACATTTTCATATTTGAGGCTCGCGTCCGACAAAGGGAATTTGTCCACCTGGCCGTTCTTGAACAGCACCTCGTACAGCGACTTGCCCTTGTAATCGGGGTTCTTGTCCAGCAGATCGGCCGGCCACACCTCGTCCGTCTTGAAGCGCTTGGAGAATTCCACGAGCTGCCACAGATCCGATTTGGACTCGCCCGGCGCATCGACAAGCTGATGCCAGAACTGGGTACGCCGTTCCGCGTTGCCGTAAGCGCCTTCCTTCTCCACCCACATGGCCGTGGGCAGGATGAGATCGGCAGCCTGGGCCGTGACCGTCGGGTAAGCGTCGGACACGACGACAAACGCATCCGGATTGCGGTAGCCGGGATACCCCTCTTCGTTGATGTTCGGGGCGGCCTGCATGTTGTTGTTACACTGGACCCAGTAGGCATTGAGCTTGCCGTCCCTGAGCATCCGGTTCTGAAGCACCGCGTGGTAGCCGGGTTTTGCGGGAATTGTGCCCTTCGGCAACTTCCAGATCTTCTCCGCAATATCGCGGTGCTTCTCGTTGGCGACGACCATGTCCGCCGGCAGCCGGTGCGAAAAGGTTCCCACCTCGCGCGCCGTTCCGCAGGCGGAAGGCTGGCCGGTGAGCGAGAAGGGGCTGTTGCCGGGGGATGAAATTTTGCCCGTCAGCAGGTGTAGGTTGTAGACCAGATTGTTGCACCACACGCCCCGGGTATGCTGGTTGAACCCCATGGTCCAGAAGGACACGACCTTGGTCTTGGGGTCGGCATACATCTCCGCGAGCTTTTCCAGTTGCGACTTCGGCACACCGGAAAGCTTCGACACCTTGTCGATGTCGTAATCGGCGACGAATTTGGCATATTCCTCGAACGTCATGTCCGATGAGCCGCCCGCCTTCCCGGCGTTCTTCGCCTTCTTCTGGAGCGGATGCTCTGGGCGCAACCCGTATCCGATATCCGTATTGCCGCGGCGGAACCGCACGTGCTTGGACACGAAATCCTTGTTCACGCGGCCGGTATCGATGATGTGCTTGGCGATGAAATTCAGGATCGCGAGATCGGTCTGCGGCTCGAACACCACCGGCACGTCGGCCAGATCGAAACAGCGGTGCTGGAACACGGAAAGGACAGCCACCTTCACGTGCGGCGCGCTGAAACGCCGGTCCGCGACCCGGCTCCACAGGATCGGGTGCATCTCCGCCATGTTGGATCCCCACAGCACGAAGGCGTCGGTCTCCTCGATGTCGTCGTAGCACCCCATCGGTTCGTCGATGCCGAAGGTGCGCATGAAACCGGCGACGGCGGAGGCCATGCAATGGCGCGCATTGGGATCGATGTTGTTGGAGCGGAACCCAGCCTTCATCAGCTTGGATGCCGCATAGCCCTCCCACACGGTCCATTGCCCGGAACCGAACATGCCGACGGAGGTCGGCCCGTTCTTCCTGATGGCGTCCTTGAACTTGGCCTCCATGACGTCGAAGGCCTCCTCCCACGACACCGGAGCGAATTCGCCATTCTTGTCGAACTTGCCGTCCTTCATGCGAAGCAGCGGCTGCTTCAGCCGGTCCGTGCCATACATGATCTTGGACAGGAAATAACCTTTCACGCAGTTGAGCCCGCGGTTGACCGGCGCGTGGACATCGCCATGGGTCGCAACGACGCGGCCCTCCTTGGTCGCAACCATGACGCTGCAGCCGGTGCCGCAGAACCGGCAGGGCGCCTTGGACCATTTGAGTTCCGTCGCCTGGCTTGCGGTCTGCAGTTGCGAGGCGGCTGCCGTGAGGGGCATGCCGGCTGCTGCTGCGGCGGCGGCAACGGCGTTGGCCTTGATATAGTCGCGGCGGGACAGCGTCATGCCGGCGAGGCCCTTCATTCGGGATTTGGAGTTCCTAGACATCGCCCATCTCCTCCGCATGGTGATAGACGAGGGAAGCAGTAACCACGCCCTTCGCCGTCTCGATCCGGTTCATGGTCGCCACGAGCCCGGCATCGTCTTCGGCTTCGAGCGTCAGGATCAGTTTGCCGCTGCCATTCGTTCCATGGGCTTCGACACCGGCAAGGCGGGTCAGTTCACGCTCGATTTCGGCTATTCTGTCCGGCCACCCCTGGACAAGAACACTGGCGATGTGGCGGCTCTTGTCCGTGATGCGGCCCTTCAGTATGTCGCGCCGTGTCCTCGATATGATCGACATTTTGTCCTTCTGCATGCTCTCACCTCCAGTGCCGACCACATCCGCGCATCAAGGCGCACCCGGTGGACCGGCAATCAGCTGGTACATCCAGATTGAAAACCCATAGCCGCCAACCACCGCTATCGCGACGGCGGGAGCCAGAATGACTGTCAGAAAAAGGAAAGCGGCGAGTTCGCGAGATTTCGTGCTGGTTTGACTCTTGTTACCCGCACTCGATTGCTTGGACTTACTTCGTGCTGTCCGTCCCATCACACCTCTACGCTGCTGGAAACAGTATGACCCAATTTCATGACATTCACAAATCGCCCTGCGCGACATCGAATGGCAGGGTGCAGCACCTCGACTGCAGCGCTGCAAAATGCGCGATACGCGGGCAAACGCCTTGACCTGCGTCAATGAGAAAAAACAAAATTTCTGCACCGCGAAGGAATCACCCCGACGGGACGCAAAGGTCGCCGTTTTCAACCGATTCAGGGATGAAACGGTCGGCAGATTGTGCGAGTGTGCCGCCCATGCCAGCCCGTCTTAAAACCCGCTTCACGGAATTCTTCGATATCGACTGCCCGGTGATGCTTGCCCCCATGGACAAGGTTGCCGGAGGCGCGCTCGCCGCCGCGGTGACGCGCGCCGGAGGACTGGGCCTCCTGGGTGGCGGATACGGCGATGCCGACTGGATCGAACAGGCCCATCGCGATGCGGGCAACGAGCGCGTCGGCATTGGCTTCATCACCTGGAGCGTGCTGCGCACACCAGAGCTTGTGGATCAGGCCCTGAGCCATAAGCCGGCAGCCCTGATGGTGTCGTTCGGAGATGCGGAGGACATCATCGCCAAAGCCAAAGCGCAGGACACACCCACCATCTGGCAGGTCCATACCGTCGCTCAGGCCGAGCAAGCCGCCAAAGCAGGGGTCGATGTGATCGTGGTGCAGGGACAGGAGGCGGGCGGCCACGGCATGGACCGTGGGCTGATGGCACTGCTGCCAGCAGCACGCGATGCGACAGGACCGGACCAGATCATTCTCGCGGCCGGGGGAATTGCCGACGGTCGCGGCCTTGCCGGAGCACTCATGCTCGGCGGGGACGGCATCATGATGGGCACGCGCTTCTGCGCCAGTGCGGAAGCCGACGACACGGACATCGCCAAGGCCGGGCTGGTCAAGGCGACGGGAGACGGCACGGTACGCTCGAAAGTGTTCGATGTTGCCCGCGCCGTCGACTGGCCCTGGCACTTCACGGGCCGTGTCGTCCGGAACGCGTTCGCGGATAAGTGGGTCGGAAACATCGAAGACATGAAGATGCGCGCCGCCGAAGCCCAGGAGGCCTATAACGCGTCCCAGCCGGACGACCACTCCATCCGCGCCCTGATCGCCGGCGAGGCGGTCGATTTCATCTCACGCATCGAACCGGCAGGCGATATCGTCGCGCGTATTGTCGAAGAGGCGTCCGACCTGCTGAAACGCGCTCCGCGTTACGCAGAATAATTCGCGAAAAACCGGATTTCCCGGCCGAAACTGTGTCCCATTTGACACCACCGGAGGTCAAAATGGCCTTTCTGCAATGAACTCCGGCAATCTCCTTTGTGCTCTCACACCGATGATGCCATGATGGATTCGTGTGGGTGCTGCAAGCCAAAATTGGGGGTGAACTCAATGACAGGACGTGTTTTGGGTATCGCTCTGGGCGCCGCGTTCCTCGCATCGCTCATGAGCAGTCCGGCTGAGGCGCGGGGTGCCGCGTGCCGCACCTACGTGAAGGTTCCCATTTCCATGGCGATTTCGAGCGCCAAGGCGTTTGCCGTACTCAAGAACAGGGTGGCACTGCAACGCAACCCGCTGCGCGGTGAACTGGGTCCGCACCATTATGCCTATTATCCGGTCTTCAACCCACGATGCCGTTACAAGGTCGCGCATCGCGGCGGGCGCAGATCGCTGAAACGCTAAGCACCGCTGGGTCTTCGGGCAGGGCGAGGTCCGGTCAGGACGCTTTTCGGGATTCCTCGGGCCGACCAAGCCGTTCCATGACCTCGTGCGGCTTGAGTTCAAGGCGATAATAGCCCGCTTTCCAACCGAAGGCCGCCGCCTCATCTTCGTTGAGCTTCATGACCGAGTGGCGAAAGCCGCGCAGCGAGCCGAGCGTATTGGCAACGTTGAATTTAGGGAGCCTGGAAAGGTCGGAGCAGAAGCGGCTCCTGAAAACGTCAAGCTTGTCGATGCATTCGGTGACCGGAAGCCGATACGCGGGCTTGCCATATGTCGGCTGCGGTCCGTCGTATAGGAACCAGATCTGCGCCATCTCGCCCCCGAACTGTCTCACGCATCACCGATGCTACCACGCCGCGAACACCCCTGCACGGCACACGTCCAAGAAACCCGATTTCGATGTGACAATCTTGTGGAAAAGCAGGGGCACGGCGCCGGAGAGGGGCGAACCAGCAAGCCGGATTAAGGCGATTGGACCATGGATTGAGACGGCGCCGTATCCGGCGCGGTTATGGATTTGACGCAAATGCGCGAAATCTCCTCCGCATACTCGCCGAGTGCGCGCTTGCCGTTGGGGCTGAGGGCGTAAATTCCGGTCTCGACGCGCTCGAACCAGCCATAGTGATTGTCCGCCATCAGCCGCCGCGCCTTTTCCACGCCCGTCCGTTCCGCAACGAGCGCCGCCTTCAACGGACCGGATGCGTCCAGGCAATCGAGACACCGCAGCGCGTCCTGTCGGTAGGCGGTCATGAGCCTGCGCCGGGTCGAACCTCCGGGATTTGGATCTCCGGCCAGGCGGGCGAACTCCCGCAGGAGCCGCGAGGAGCGCGCCTTCATCTTGCGGGGCACGTAGGGCCCGGGGTCGAGATGCACCTCCACGAAACCGTCCCTGAGCCGGACCGTCATCAGGCCCAGACCCAGCCGCCGGCAGAGTCCGATATTCTTCTTGAGCGCACCTCTGAATGCCTTGCCTTTCCCACGCGGCACCGCGACGTAGACCGCATCGCTCAACCGCTGCCGGTCCACCCCCTGGTGAAACAGGCTCAGGGAGAAACCGCGTTTCATCTCGACGATGACCGGCTCGTCTTCGTCGCGCAAGGCAACGATGTCCGCAGGCCCGACTTCGCCCTTCACCTCGTAGCCCTGATCCTCAAGCAGGGCCTTGATGGGGGCGTAGAGATCGGTTTCCTGAATGACGTCGCTCATGCATCCTTGATGCCAGAAATTGGTGAACAAACAGGAAGTTTCGGCAAGGCTCGCTCCGCCCTCATGCCCGGTCGGCGGGGTGGTTCACGCCGTCAAAGACCGGCACTTCGCCCAGATCAAACGGATTCACGCCTTCAAGGCATCCGACGTTGAAGCCGTATTCTTCCGGGTTCGAGCGCCGCTGATGGTGGGTGTAGATGCCACAGCGGGTGCAGAAATAATGCTTCGCGGTCATGGTGTTGAACTGATAGACGCCAAGCGCGTCTTCACCCTCGACCACTTCCAGGTTGGCCAGCACCACGGAGGCCACGACCGCGCCGCGCCTGCGGCACATGGAGCAATCGCACCGGCGCGGATTCACAATGCCGTCGGGCAGGGTGAGGCGCAGGCGCACGGCGCCGCAATGGCAGGTGGCATGGTGAACGGGATCGACGTGAACGGACATGGTGAACTCCGGAATGGGTGTTGCGTGTTCAGCGTTGCTTATCACGTCCGCATGGGCAACCGGCAGCATTCAGACCGAACGTGCGTTGCAACGCAAATGTTTGAAAAGGAAGTCAGGCGCGTTCGAAACCCCGCTTGAGATCCCAATCGGTGACGTGGCGGTCATATTCTTCCTGCTCCCACTCCGCCGCTCGGACATAGTGGTCGACAACCTCGCCGCCGAACGCCTCGCGCAACATAGTGGAGCCGTTGAGCGCATCCATTGCCGCGCGCAGTGTGGTCGGAATTTCGCGAATATTTTCAGCCGTGTAGGCGTTTCCGGTGAATTCAGGTTCGAGCTCCATTTCGCGTTCGATGCCGTCGAGACCTGCCGCCAGCGACGCGGACAAGGCGAGATAGGGATTGAGGTCGGCACCGCCGACACGGCATTCGATCCGCACGGATGTGGTGCCGTCACCGCACACACGATACCCCGCCGTGCGGTTGTCGAGCGCCCAGACGGCCTTGGTCGGTGCGAAAGTGTCCTTCGCAAACCGCTTGTAGGAATTGACGTAAGGCGCGAGGAAATAGGTGATTTCGCTGGCGTGGGTCAGAAGGCCCGCCAGATAGTGACGCATGGTTTCAGACATACCGTACTCACCCTCAGGGTCGTGAAACAGCGGCGTCTTGCCATCCTTCGACCAGAGAGACTGATGAATGTGGCTGGAGCTGCCCGCCATGTCGGTGTCCCACTTCGCCATGAAGGTCAAAGCGCGGTTCCGCGACCAGGCGATCTCCTTGCATCCATTCTTGGCGATGGCATGGTTGTCAGCGCATTCGAGCGGGCCGGCATGGGAGATATTGATTTCCTCCTGGCCGCATTCGGCTTCCCCCTTGGTGCCCTCGACGGGAATGCCCGCGCCATGCAGCCCGGTGCGGATCGCCCGCATGACATCCTCTTCCTTGGTGGTCTGGAAGATGTGGTAGTCCTCGTTATAGGGGCTGATCGGATCGATGCCGCGATAACCCGACGCCTCAACCTCCTCGTAGCTCTGCCGGAACAGGAAGAATTCGAGCTCGGTCGCAACCTTCGCGGTCATGCCGCGTTCTTCAAGCCGCGCGATCTGCTTTTTCAGGATGGCGCGGGGAGAATGGGGCACGTCTTCATGGCTGTGATGGTCCACCACGTCGCACAGCACCAGGGCCGTTCCCTCAAGCCAGGGGATACGGCGCAGGGTGGCGAGGTCGGGGATCATCGTATAGTCGCCGTAACCGGCAGCCCAACTCGACGCCGCATAGCCCTCGACCGTTTCCATCTCCATATCGGTCGCCAACAGATAGTTGCAGCTGTGCGTTTCCGTCACCGCGCTGTCGATGAAATGTTCCGCCTGGAACCGCTTGCCCATCAGACGGCCCTGCATGTCCACCTGGGCGGCGATCACGGTGTCGATCTCGCCGTTGCCAACGGCTTTCCTGAGCTGGGCCAGTGTCAGATTGCCGGGCATGTGTCCAACCTGCTGTCAGTCTGCGCGTGTTTTCTCATCATGCTTTATGGTTGCATCTCAATGGTTTATTGGCAATCGGCGTTACGGGAAACTTTCTTACTTCACACATCCTAGTCCCACCGCAGCCAAGCGCGCGGCGCGGCGGCGCCTGATACGCTGCCGATTGCGTCCGCGGCTTCGTCGATCGAGTCGTCCAGCTGGGAAAGCCAGTCGCTCCAGGCAATCAGCGCAAGGGTGTCGGGAAGGGCGGATCTTTTGGTTTTGAAGCATGCCTTCAGACACGCCTTGAGTTCCGGGGCCGCATCGCGCCGGACGGGCATGGCGTCCTTCGCCTGCGCGCCTCTCAACGCGCCTGAGACAAATGTAAGGCGGTCCATCACGGTCCTGCCCTGGTCGCGGACCGCCTCCGCGGCAATCCGGCCCGCCTTGAACGACATGGCAGGAAAGGATGGCAGCAATCCCTGAAGTAGTGCCAGCAACATCGCCGGTGGCCGGGACAAGAGCGCCCAGTCGGGCGCGTTCAGTTTTTCGCCCCGCTCATTGAGCGCGGTAACGAAAGCCGCCCGCGCGCGCTGCCGCGCCGCCTGAAGCTGCCCGCCGGCTTCGCGGCGCCTTTGCCCGTCATCCGACAGGGCCGCTTCGAGAGCGGCAGCGGCCGCCTCGAATACCTCGGCAACGGATCGTGCCAGCTCGGCACGCGCGCCTCGCGGCCACATGAGGAAGCCGACAACCGACGCACAGACGGCACCCAGCAGAATCGTCTCGACCCGGGCGATATCGACGTCGAGCCCGGCGGGTTTCACGACGCTGAATACCACAACGACCATAGTGGTGAATGCCATCTGACCAATCGCAAGACCCAACGCGCCGCCCGAATAGGCCGCCAGGAAGACGAGCGGCGGCACCAGCCATGTGAGCCGGTCCGGATTGTCGTCCAACGACAAGACAACCGCCGCCGCGGCGGCAAACCCGAGGAGGGTGCCCGAGATGGCCTGCACCGCGGTTGCCGTCGTAGAGGCCGCGCTCGTGCGCAGAACGGTCGCCACACCCAGCACCACCCAGAAGCCGTGGCCCGTGGGAACCGTCTTGGCGACCAGAACCCCGAGCGCAAGGCCGGTCGCCGCGCGCGCGGCGTTCCGGAAAACGACACCGCCGGTATCGAAATGGGTCCGGACGATGGCGCGTGCACGGGCAAGACCGAGGGGCGCGGAAGACGATTGCGCTTCCGCATCGACCGCGTCGAGGTTGAGGCCGCGCGCCTGCGCCGCATCAGACTCGATCCACAACGTCATATGGGCAAGGGCCAGGACCGGAAACGAGACGTGCAGGCTTTCGATGGCCGCGTCGATCTGATCTTCATCCAACGCTTCGAGCCGCGCCTGCACATGTTCGCGGCCCTGTTTGAGAGCCGTGTCCAGCAATGCGATCTCGTCGCGCATGACGCCCACATCCGCCGTGCCGCGCAATACGGCATCGGCGCGCGCCAATCCCTCGATCACCTGTCCGGCAAGCTCCCGGTCCATGTCGCGAACGTCATGCGCCAATACCTCCTTCGCGGCTGCCGTCGCCGCGATCAGGCTTTCCATCATGTGCAACAGCCCGACATCGCGCGCACCCATGGCGGTCGGACGCAGGGGCGACATCTCCATATTCGCCCGCAGCGCATGGAGTTTCGATTCGACCTCGGCGAGGTCCTTCGCCCCGTCCTGCCCATTCGCCCATGACGCGACCGCACGGCCAAGGGCGGAAATGATATCGCCAAGCGTATCCTGCAGCTTCGCGCGTGCATCGCGCGGCCACAGAAACACGCCGCCGAAAAGAGCAACCACACCGCCGAAAGCCCAGGCGGACACGCGCTCGCCAAGGCCGATGGCTTCGAGCGGGATGAATATCGAACAGGCGTAAGCCAATGCCAGCGGCGATACGAAGGCCGGCGCGTATCCCCCCAGCGCAGTCGAGAACACGGCCGCAAACATCAGCACGAACATGCCTAGAGCGGCCCAGCCCGTCGTGTCCGACAGCAGAGACCCGGTAACGACCACAAGACTGGTCAGCGCGATGGACGCGGCGTAGGCAATTGCGCGCGGCGTCGTCGGTCCGCCGAAATTGGCAAACACCAGATGGCAGAAACAGGAAAGGAACCCGAAGGCGGCGACGAGCGGCTGGGCGAGCGCATAGTCAAGGAAGAAGAAGGTCGCCGGCGCAAGAATGCAGGCGCGGGCCGCCTTGCGCAGGTTGATCCGGTTCGGATCGCGCCCTTCCAAAACCGACCATATATTCGACAGACTGCTCAACAGGCGCCCCCCAACCGGCGACAGCCTCGGCCAATTCGGCGCGTTTGTCACGGGGGAGGACGCTCGGCGTCTTTGATCGTCGACATGTCCGCCGATTGTTGCCAGTTTCCAACGCCAGCAGCGATTGCATCAACACCGATCCTGTCGATGCGCCATATCAATCGAGGAGTCCCACGCCCATGCCGTCCGTCGTGATCCGTGAACTTTCCGCATCGGACATCGCCGCGATGCACGACCTGCTCACCGTCTTCGGGGAAGGGTTCGAGGACACCGAGACCTATGGCGCAGCGCGGCCCGACGATGCCTATCTGAAGAAACTGCTTGCGTCGGACACCTTCATCGCGCTGGCGGCGATCAGCGACGGGCAGGTGGTCGGCGGGCTTGCGGCCTATGTGCTCGAAAAATTCGAACAGGCGCGCAGCGAGGTTTACATCTACGATCTGGCCGTCCTGGAGAAACACCGCAGACAAGGCGTCGCCACCGCGTTGATCGAACATCTGAAGGGCATTGCCCGGACGCATGGCGCCTGGGTGATCTTCGTCCAGGCCGATCACGGCGACGCTCCGGCAATCGCGCTGTATGAGAGCCTGGGCTCACGCGAGGACGTGCTGCATTTCGATATCGCCGTCGAATGATGGTTTCACGCTGACGATTGGGACTTTGCCTGCGGGCGATCGCGGCCTATACCCCTCATCACACGCCACACGGCGCAGACACGCCCATTCTTCCAGAGGTTACAGGCATGGATTTTGCCGGACTCATCTCCACCGGTACGACATGGATCATCCCGGTCCTGATCGCGATCACCTTCCATGAAGCAGCCCATGCCTACGCCGCATGGAAGCTGGGCGACAACACGGCTTATGCGCAAGGGAGAGTTACCTTCAATCCACTGAAGCATGTGGACCCCTTCGGCACGGTTATTCTGCCGGCCCTGCTGCTGTTCATGCGCGCGCCGTTCCTGTTCGGCTGGGCCAAGCCGGTGCCGGTCAATTTCGCCGCCTTGCGGAATCCACGCTTGGGCATGATCATCGTGGCGGCGGTCGGACCCGGCATCAATCTGGTGCTCGCCGCGGCGTCGGCGCTTCTTTTCCATCTTCTCTGGCTTGTGCCGGAAGTGGCCACCCAGTGGGTGGGGCGGACGCTTTCAAACTCGATCATCCTCAATCTGGTGCTGGCGGTCTTCAACATGCTGCCGCTGCCGCCGCTCGACGGTGGGCGAGTGGCGGTCGGCCTTCTGCCACCGGCGCTCGGGCGGCCATTGGCGCGCCTTGAGCCCTACGGCATGTTCATACTCATCGGCGTGATCTTCATTCTTCCGCTTGCGGGCCGGCAACTCGGCATGGACCTAAACATCTTCCAGTGGATCGTCTGGACACCGGTCACCTGGCTGCTGCCCTTTTTCCGGGCGCTGGCGGGGGTCGGCTGAATACCCGGGACATTGCCAGGATGGATAAGGACGGCCCCGCATCCGTTCGGGAAGGACAAGAAGGGAGCTGTCCTGAAGCATACTGGCCTGAAGCACACTGGTAAGGCGCGTAAACCCTATGCACGGGACGTGACACGTCCATGACTGCTCTGCACGCTTACACGCTTATCCACAGGCTCATTCGGAGTTCAGGCACGTTTCTTGAGCTTCTCCGGCTGTTCGGCGGGCGGCTCCACCTGCTCCTGCGCAGCCGCGACGATGCGCGCTGCCTGGGCCTTGGCCTCCTCTATGATGCGGGCCGCATCCTCCTGCGCCTTGCGCAGGCGTGAAGCATATTCCGCATCCAGCTCCTCAGCGGCGGCCACGTCCGCTTCGCCTGTGATCCTGGACAGTCTTGCGGCTTCACCGCGATATTCATCGGTAAGCTGGCGCAGGAAATCGGCCTGCAGCCTCTGCAGATCCGATGCGTTCGTGCATGCCAGCAGCCGCAGGGGCAGTTCGCCGTAGCGCACCACGCGTTGCGCGTAGAAGCGCATAAGGTCCGTGTTCCAGCCGAAGAGAAGTCTCGCCGCCTGAAACAGCTCATTGGCCGTCGCGGCGCCTTCCGGCGCCCGCGTTTCCTCACTGGTCCGGGTTTCCTGTTCGGGCATCTGCTCGCTCCCATCAGGCGCCGCTGCGAGCGTGGTGCCGCCTCCATACCGGCGTTTCAACCTGTGCACCACGAAGGCAAGCGGCGCGACCAAGCTAACGCTGCGCCACTGACTGAAAGGCGCAAGGGGGTATTCACTCCTGTACTGAGTGCCTTCCATTAGACACCCACACGGGACGGCCTGTCCAGCCAAAGCGCCCACCGAAGCGAAATTCGAGGAGAGTGTGATGCAGGTCACTTTATTCCCCCCCCGCGGCCTCCCACCTCCACATCAAGTCACCGGTATCGGGAGACATGAGGTGTTGAAAGGAGCGTTTACAGGTCCGGCGGTCGCGAGCCTCCCGTTGAACTCCACTTATTCCGCGGCTTAAGCCAAAACGACCCGACGACGGCAATTGCCGTCAATTCCGTCACGCCGGCGCAGCCGCGTGGAGGCGGGTCAAACCTGAATTCGATACCGACACACAGTCTTCATTTCCGCGGCCACGGTGAGCACTACCCACCGGTACGGCCAAGGAAATGAAAGAAGCCGCCCCGTTTTGATGGAGATGGACGACCTTGCGAGCCGCGCGCGGGTTGTTCGAAAACGGGGCGGCACCCCTTTTCGCGGAACCATGCATCAGGGATTGCCGGCAGCGCGGCGCGAACCGGGTCGGGTGAGGGCGCAACCGCCTGCTTATCGATATTTGCCGGAGTATTCATGTCCGCTAGGATGGCCCCTGATCATCAGGAGCAGCGCAATGGCACGACGACTGGTAATTTGCTGCGACGGGACCGGAAACGAAATCAAGGAAAACCAGTCGAACGTCCTGAAGTTTTTCCGGGTTCTCAAGAAGGACAAAGCGCAGATCGCCTATTACGACCCCGGTGTCGGGACGCTGAGCGACGGCGGCGCCTGGTCCCGCCTGAGGAGCGAGGCCAAGGGCATCTTCGGCCTCGCGACGGGGTACGGCCTCGATGCGAACATTCTCGAAGCCTACCGGTTCCTGGTACGCAACCACCGGCCTGAGGACACGATCTACCTGTTCGGTTTCAGCAGGGGCGCATATACAGTCCGTGTTCTTGCCGGGTTCCTGCATATGGTCGGCCTGCTCGAACCGGAGCAGGAAAACCTGTGCGGCTACGCCCTGACCGCTTACAAGCGCGCCAGCGAAAAAGACGATTTCTCGATTGCATGGCGCGTCAACGAAGTCCTTGCCGCGCGCCGCGTGACGATCAGGTTCATGGGATGCTGGGATACGGTGGGGTCAGTCATCATCCCGCGTCCGGACCGGTTCTATATCCCCTCCTTCGAAACGCTGCCCTATACCCAGAGAAACCCCAGCGTGCAGGTCTTTCGCCACGCACTGGCCATTGACGAACGCCGGCGGATGTTCCGTCATTTCACGTGGGAAGAACCTCAGCTCTTCAAGACGAACCCTTTCGTGAAAGACGAGAAGGCAACTCCCCAGGATGTCCGTCAGGTCTGGTTTGCCGGTTACCATTCCGACATCGGCGGCGGGCATCCGGAACCGGAAAGCGGCGCCGCCAAAATTCCGTTGCAATGGATGATGGATGAGGCCGGGGAGCACGGCCTCACATTCAGGCCGGAGATGGCGAGGCGGTTGGTGCTTGGGCGGAACCCGAAAAACAGCTCGCGGAACTATGTCGCTCCCGATCCGCATGGCGAACTGCACGACTCCATGCGGCCCGGATGGGCCGTTATCGAATCCATCCTCGGCCTGCATCACCCCTTCAACGAACCGCGACACATCCCGGAGGATGCGGATATCCACCCGACGGTGAGGGAACGCAGAACCCACAAGTCCGGAGGCAGGGCGTATCGGCCGGAGAATTTGCCGGCGCCACCGAGGGGTTGAGCGGCAAATTCCCGCATAGGCATTCAGGCATCAATCCAACCTGGACCGGGCCGGAAGCCTGAAGGCGAACCAGACGGCGAGCAGTCCGCCAAGACCGAGGATTGCAAAGGAGACGCCCCAGACGGTTGCGTCCCCCGCATTGTCCATCCGCAACCGGTCGATCGTCCAACCGACCAGTGCAGGCGAGGCCGCGCCCGCCAGAAAACCGGTCATGGACCGGAGGGCGAGGAGGGAGCCGAGCGTTCCCGCGTCCGCTTCCTCGGTCATGGCGGTGGACAGGACGGGCGAGTCGCCGATGGCGAAGAACGAGTAGGTGATGACCAAGAGGGCGAGCAGATAAGGACTCACGCCCACCAGCCAGCCGATGCCGAGCGAGAAAGCAGCCGCGACGGCGGCGGACCATATCAGAACCGTCCGCCGCCCCAGCGTGTCGGACAGCTTGCCCATGGAGTAGGCGGCAAACCCGCCCCCCAGATGCAGAATGGTGATGAACTGGGTGCTCAGGAGCGTGGCCGTCACGGTCGTCGCCCCACTCAGCACGAAGCTGGCGGCAAGAAAGGCCGGCGCCCAGCTCCACATGCCGATCAGTTCCCAGTTGTGGCAGGTATAACCGACAAGCAATCGCCGCGCGCTGACGTTGCGTCTGAGTTGTGCCCACAGCCCGTTCCCGGGCGCGCGGGCGTGGATCACATTGGGCAAGCGCCTGATAGAGAAGGTCAGTAGTGCGGCACCGGCCGCCGGCGGCAGGCCTGTCGCCAGGAATGCAAGTTGCCAGCCGGACAGTCCGATGGATGCCCCCGTAACCCCGATGGACGCGGCATATCCGATCGAGGTCGAGGCGATCAGCCAACCGATCACCGTGCCGAGCCGCCCCGGCGGGGCGTTCTCTCCGAACAGCATAATCACCGGCGTATAGACGCCGCCCTGAAACAGTCCGACAAAGCTGTAGAGGATGAGAGTTGAGGTGAAGTCGCGCGCGAAAACGCCGAACGCCACACAGGAAAAACCGGTCGTGAAGGCCGAGATCAGAACGGCGCGCTTGGCCCCGATATGATCGCTCAGCCAGGAAAAGCCGAACAGGGAGAAAGCGTAGGTGAAATAGAAGCCGGACACGATCATCCCGACCTTGGCCGCGCCGATGTTCCATTCCTCGATGAGGATCGGAATGCAACCGGCGATGGTCATGAAGGGCAGGAAGAGAAGAACCCGCGCCACGCAGATGATCAAGACGGTACTTTGGCTCATGTCCGCCCATACTTAGAGGCATGCGCCAAATTGGCCAACGCCGATTATGCGGCGGCGAATGTCCTATTCCACATAGGCGATCATCCGGCCCGCGGTGATGACGCTGACCCACAGGGCGATCGAGACCAGCGCCGCAAGCAGCGACGCCCGGGGAATGTCATGCCGCGCGGGGTCGACCTCGACCGCATAGCGATAGGCCCTGGCATGGAAGTAGGCCGCGTTCAGACCTGCCAGCAGGATCAGCACGATCTTGACCCGAAAGGCGGTGTTCGCGGCGAACTCCGCCGCATCGGACATGAACAGAAGAGCGCCGCTCACCGCATTGACGATGAAGCCGGTCCATACCCAGGGAAGCATGTGGCGCGCAAGAAGGTTGAGCGGCAGCGGACGCCCGACCCCCATGAGCCGCAAATCGAGCACGAAGATGGACCCGAACAGGAGGCCCAGGCCAATCACATGCGCCGTTTCGAGCAGCGGATAGGCCCAGGTCGAGGTTTTGACCCAGATCGCGGCCTGCGTGCCTTCGAGGGTATGCCAGACGTTTTCCAAAAACGGCCCCTAACGCGCGGTGCCGCGAATCTTTATGACCTTACCGCCGGGCACGATGATTGACTGGAGGCCTATCGCAGGCTTGCCCTTCCTGGAGGGCCAACCGGTCACTGTGACGGGTGCGCCGCGTTTGAGATGGTCCTTGGTCAGTCCCTTGGCCCGGGTCTTGGAAATGCTTTCCGCCTCAACCTTCCACACGCCCTTGCCGGGCACATCCACCGAAAAGAAGATGTGCGGATTGCCATAGCGAACCTTGGTGACGGTGCCTTTGAGCGTGATGAGCTTGGTGGAATCGTAACTGCCCACGAAGGAGTGATGTGCAGAGGTTGGGGCGGCAATCAACAAGACAGCCAGCCCGAGGAGCAGACCTGCGACGCGAAACATGGGAGAATCTCCAGCAAAACACGAATGACGTCGGTGTGTAATGCCGGTTTATAGCAGTTTCCGGGCAGCCGCAGCTGCCATTGGGGCTTATGGTCAACACCCGTCAAACACGTCAGGACCCCGCAAAAAGCAGAACAAAGATCCCGCCGACTATGAACGCCATGCCGACGAATTCCAGCCGAGAAATCCTTTCACGAAAAACGATTGCCGTTGCCAGAATCGCGAAGACCAGTTCGATTTGTCCGAGCGCGCGCACATAAGCCGCGTTTTGCAACGTGAATGCAGATCGCCAGAAGATCGACGCGGACACGGCCGCGATTCCGATCAGCAGCGCCACACGCCAGTGTACAAGGATCGCCTTGAGTTGATCCCGCTCCCGGACCGCGAGATACGCTCCCATCATGACCGTTTGCATGACGAGGGTGACGGCGAGCGAAAACGCAGCCTGCATCGCGAATCCCTCACCGCCCAAGGAGAGTGCGGCCCCCCGGAACAACACCACCGAAAGTCCCAGTGCGGCACCACAGCCCAAACCGATGAGCGTCGTCTTGCCGAAAACGCTGGCAGCCAAATTTCCGAACGTCACATCAGTCTTTGCCATCGAGAGCGCCATTATGCCGACCAGCGAGACGCAAATACCAATGACCGCCGCGGCGCTCAGCGGATCGCCGAGGATCAACCCGCCCAATATCGCAACCTGAGCTGTTTCCGTTTTCGAATAAATGATTCCGGCAGCGAAGTTTCGAAAGGAAAACAGCCAAATCAAAAGGAATGTGAAGATGATCTGGGAAAGGGCGCCGATGATACTGTAAACCAGGAATGTCGCATTGATCCGGGGCACGCCGAATTCGCCGAAGCCCTAGCAATCATACCTGGTGATCGACTGCGCACGCCTTTAAACAAGAAAACGGGCGGCCCCTTGCCGGAGCCGCCCGCCGGTTTCTCACCACGGGAGGATGATCAGAAACCTGGTGAGATGAGAAACGTCAGTGCGTTACTGTGTCTTCACGCACTTCTGCTGCTTCGCATCCCAGACCTCGCCGTCCCTACATTTGGTCTGTTGGTCGGCGACGATAGCGGAACCGCTCTGGGTGAGGCCGTTAAGGGCCGCGGCGTTGACCGGGGCCGAAAGGCCGATGGCCAGTCCGAGAACAGGCAATGCAAATGCATACTTCATGTTCGCCTCCTTTGGCGTTCCGCCAGGCGAGCGCATTTGCGCCCGCTCGCGCGGATATTCGACGTATTGGTGAGGATTGTACCGGGCGGTCATACGTCAACTGCCCGGCATTTTCAGAGCCAGACCCGGGAGCAACTCCGGGCATCACGCTTTAACCGGCTCACGTCGGGGAACCTACTGAGCCAATCTGGCTCCGGACTGACCGAATTTTGGAATTTTGGAGAAGGAAAGGGAAATATTTTGGCGAAAACAATCAGGGTAAGAGCAGCAATTCTGTGAGCTTATCTTATTGTTTTTATTCGGCTAAATTATTACACCGCACCATTGGCAGCCGTCACATTCCGGCCATGAGCCTGAACCCGAGCTGAACGGGATCGGCATCCGGCCCAATCAGAACCGATAAACCGACTTCGCCGCACGATAGGTGTTCGCGTAGGCCTCGACGGACGCGCCGATCGGATCGCAATAACCGCCTCCAAGGGCCATCGACACCGGGACGCCCTGGAGGAGACATGCCCGCAGCACCATTTCATCGCGTGCCTTCAGACCGGCATAGGTCAACGCCAGGCGCCCCAGCCGATCCTCCCGAAGCGGGTCCACGCCGGCCTGGTAAAGGACAAGGTCGGGCCGGAACGCAAAAACGGATGGCAGATGTTCTTCAAGAGCATCCAGATAGGCGGCATCGTCGGTGGCGTCGGGCAGGGCGACATCCAGGTCCGATGTGCATTTGCGGAAGGGGAAGTTTTTCTCCCCGTGCATCGAAAAGACGAAGACATCCGGGTTGCCTGTCAGGATTGCCGCGCTGCCGTCCCCCTGATGCACGTCGAGATCGATGATGGCGACGCGTTGGACCCATCCACTCGAAAGAGCCCGCAACGCGGCCACGGCCTGATCATTGTATACGCAGTAGCCGGAGCCGAAGTCCCGGTGCGCATGATGGGTGCCTCCGGCGAGTTGCCCCGAGATTCCGTCATTCAGCGCCGCGCGCGCTGCGCCGATTGCCCCACCGACCGTCGCCCGCACCCGCCGGACCAGATGCCGGCTCCACGGGAAACCGATACGCCGCATGGCTTCGCGGCCGAGCGATCCGCTTTCGAAACGCGCAAGATAATCCTTGTCGTGCGCGCGAAGCAGGTCGTCGGTTGAAGCGGGCTCGGAGCGTTCGAGCTGTTCGGCGCGCAATACGCCGTCGCCGAGCAGGCGCTCGCGCAACATGGTGTATTTCGCGCCGGGAAACCGGTGACCCGCCGGCAAAGGCAGATTGAACGTATCCGAATAGAAAAACTTCATGAACGCACCGGAGACTCCTGACCGCACGGCATGTAAGTGTACCCAAGTCTGGCCGGCATGGCAGGGTGTGGTCTACCTTCCGGACTCGTTACGCAACGAACCGGAAACAGGATCATCCATGAGCAGCCCAGGACTCCCGGACAACTTCACACGCACCGTCCCCGACGGCGATACCCACGAGCGCGATGTCTGCGGGAAATGCGGCTTCATCCATTATCAGAACCCGAAGGTCGTGGTCGGCTCGGTCGTGCAGCATGACGGGAAGATCCTGCTGTGCCGCCGCGCCATCGAACCCCGGTCGGGATTCTGGACCATTCCGGCAGGCTATCTGGAACTTGGCGAAACCGCAGCGGAAGGCGCCATGCGCGAGGCAGAGGAAGAGGCCTGCGCCGAAATCGTCATCGATGCGGTGCTTGCCGTCTACACCATTGCCCGGATCGGGCAGGTTCAGGTGATGCATACCGCGCGCCTTGCAAGCCCGAAATTCAAGCCGGGCCCGGAAAGCACGGAAGTTGCGCTTTTCGCATGGGACGATATCCCGTGGGACGATCTCGCCTTCCCGTCGGTGCACTGGGTGCTCAACCATTTCCGCGAAGTGGAAGGGAAGGGGACTTTCCCCGCATTCACCAATCCGCCCGGGGAAACCGGCAACATGCGTTAGGCGCTGCGCCGCTGCCGGTTTTCGAGGCCGGTCAAATGATCCACGACCAAGGCCGCAACTTCAGCCGGATGAGTCAAGGGAGACATGTGACCCGCGCCGGCAATGACTTCATACCGGCAGTGGGGCAGGGTTTCCGCCAGCATCTCCGTGATCCTGCGCTCCGGCCGCGTCGTCTTCTCCCCGCAAACAACCATGACCGGCAGGTCCAGTGTCCTGCAATCGGCAAGCGTGGTCGTGTTGTTGAGATTTGACATGAAGCCATCAATCATCTGCTGGGTGCGCTCGAACATGCGTGTGCGAACCCTGTCGGGCGTATCGCGCCATGCACCCGGGCCGTTCCGCATGTCGACGAATTCAGCCCAAGCCTTTTCAAGATCACCGGCAGTGGCGCTGTCCATGAAGGCTTTTGCGCCCCGCAAATACTCGTCGAAAATCTCCCGCTCACCCGCACTCTGAAGCAAGGACACGATGTTCGGTTCAATCAGTGTGAGACTTTCGACCTGGTCCGGATGCGAAAGCGCCAGACGTACGGCTGTTGATCCGCCGTAGGAATGACCAACGAGATGCACCGGGCGGTTGAAGACCTCTCGAACGAGCGCTGAAACCAGCCCCCCCTGATGATCATGGGTGAGATCACCCGGACCGGGCCAGATATCCGTTTGCCCGAAACCGATCAAGTCGGGGGCCAGATACTGGTACGTATCCGGACAATGATTCCGGAATTCCGCCCACTGCCGCGCGGAACTGCCGCCCGCGTGCAGCAAAACCACGGGCACACCTTGCCCGCAAACGCGGTATTGCGCTCTCAAACCCCGATGATCGAAAGAAGCCATGATCTTATGCCCTCAAGCAGATAGTGCATTGGAACGGTGGCGTGACATACCCACCTCTTCCAAATGAAAACCGATTGCCGCGTTGACGGCGTGTGCATGGGTCAGCGGCGACATGTGGCCGGCGCCGGCAATGCGATGAACCCGCGCGCCGGAGAGGGTGGACGCCAGCATTTCGACAATTCGCCTGCTCGGCGCCGGGGAGCGGCCACCGCATACGAGCAGGGTGGGCATGGTCAGAGCCGCATGATCGGAAAGCCGCGCCTGTTCCTCCAGAAGCCCCCGGAAGTCGAGCACGACCTTGGCAAGCCGGCGGGCGAAGGACACGCGCGTTGCTTCCGGCATGTCCATCCACGCGCCGTCACCGTTCCAGTAATCGAAGAAGGCCTGCATACCGCTCTGATAGTCGCCGCACCCAACCGCAGTTGAGACCGTCCAGGCCACATTTGCTATTTCTTCCAGTAAAGCCCTTTCGCGGTCGCCGCCCCGGCGCAGCAGATAGAAGCAGGATGGTTCAATCAGTGTGAGGCTTCGGACGAGATCGGGCCGTTCGCCGGCAACCCGCAGGGCAACGCCGCCGCCATAGGAATGCCCGACCAGATGAACCGGTGTTCTCGTGCGTTCAATCAGCTGAAGAATGGGTGCGGCTTCCGCGCCAAGATCAAACAGGCCATCGCCTGTCCAGGGATCGCTTTTCCCGCATCCCCACTGATCCGGCATGATTGAGCGGAACGCACCGCCGAGATGCTCCGCGAGGCTTTCCCAAGCGCGGCCCGAGGCGGTTGAACAGTGGATCATGACCGCCGGTTCGCCCGACCCGGACTCCGAGTAGGCAATGCGTGCGCCGCGATGGTTGACTGTCTTTAAATTCCCCATGGAGCCGGACACCTTGTTCCGTTTCTACCCGTCAGTTGACCGGGTAGATGGGGAGCCCCGCTCCATAATCAAAATATATGTTGCAAATATAATCGATAACTCTGATCGATATCAGAATTTACACCCTCCACCCTCGAAAAATCACCGGGTGCAGGCGATGCGGGTCTCCGTGACGAACCCGTCTCCGGGGGCATGGCGATTCAGCTGATAGACGGGCCGGCCGGTCATGTGATCGGGATAGTCGCCCTTGCGCAGATTGGTCGATACGGCAGACATGACCGTCGCCGGAATGTCGCCGACCGCCCCGAACGTCGCGCGGTGCACATGGCCGCTGAACAGTCGGATGACATGGCCACCGTGCTGCAGAGCGCCGCGCAACGCCTCCATAGCGTCCAGGTCGTGGAAATGGATCGGGTCCGGACCGACGCTCACTTCATAAGGCGGGTGATGGGTGAAGACCGCAATCGGTTTTGACGTGTCGGCCTCGATCATGTCCTCGAACCGCTTCACCCGGTCCGCGCAGAAATCGCCGCGGTTGTGGCCGGGACTGAGCGTATCGAGCATGATCAGCCGGACCGGAAAATCCTCCACCGCGTAATCGATGAATTCCGATCCCTCATCGAGATATCCCACATCGGCGAAGGCTGCACGCAGGTTGGCGCGGTCGTCCTTGTTGCCGACCATCACATAAGCGGGCGCATTGGCGGCTTTGAGGATATCGGCGGCGGCGGCATATTCGTCCGCGCGCCCGTTATGTACGACGTCGCCCGTATGAACGATCACATCCGGCGCCGGGTCGAGCGCATTGATATCGGCAATGACCGACCTGAAGTCCTTCAGCCGTTGATCCGTATCGGGTTCGTCCAGCGCGATATGCGTGTCGGAAATCTGCGCGATGATCATGGGGAAACGTTCCAGCCTGCCTGCTTACGTCAGTGTGGCGTAATAATCCCTGAGGATCGCCACGACTTCAGGCCGGCTGAACTCTGGAGGAATGTCCGCGTTGGTAGACAGCATCTGGCGCTGCTCGGTACCGGAAATCGATATATGGTACTTCGGATCGTGAGGACAGGTCTTGGCGGTCGCCATGCCGTGGCATTTGCGGCAATAGAAGGTGATGTCGATCTTGAGCGGTTCGGTCTCAAGCGCACCGTCCCAGAGCTCATCGAAGATGTGGTGCGCGTCGAAGGGCCCGTAATAATCGCCGACACCCGCATGATCGCGTCCGACGATGAGATGCGAGCAACCGAAATTCTGGCGGATCAGCGCGTGTAGCAGCGCCTCGCGCGGCCCCGCATACCGCATTTCGATCGGGTAGCCCGCCTGGATGACCGTGCCGGGGCGGAAATAGTTGTCGATCATCGCCTGAATGGCTTCGGTGCGGACTTCTGCGGGAATATCGCCGGCCTTCAACTTGCCAAGCACCTGATGGATGAACACGCCGTCGGACACCTCGACCGCGATCTTGACCAGATGTTCATGGCTGCGATGCATGGGATTGCGCGTCTGGAATGCCGCGACCCGCGACCACCCTTTCTCCAGAAACAGGGCGCGCGACTGAGCAGGACGGACATACAAATCTGGATACTTGGTCGGATACTCGCCCTCGCTCAGAACCGAAACCCGTCCGGCGAGGTTGATGTCGCCCTGTGCATAGACTTTTGAAACGCCGGGATGCTCGGCATCGGTGGTTCGGTAGACATGCTCGGCCTCGATCTTCTTGTCGATCGGGTATTTCTCTCTGACCTGCATGACCGCGAGGATTTCGCCGGTCTCGGCGTCGGCGAGCGCCACTTCCTCTTCCGCGCCGATGGAGTCGGCCAAGGCCTTGTCGACGGGGAGGGTGATGGGGATCGGCCAGAACACGCCGCTGGTCAGCTTCATGTCGAGGCAGGAACCGCGCCAGTCATCATGGCCCATGAAGCCGTCGAGCGGCGTATAGGCGCCCATCGCAAGCATAAACACGTCCGAAACCGCACGGGAATCGAGCGGTACGCGCTTGAGTGTTTCGGCGCGTTTCAGTTCGTCGGCACGCTCGGATTCAGCGAGCAGCAGAGGCTTGACGGTCGCCGAGGCGTGCGGCGGAACAAGTTGCGACATGAGCCTACGGCTTTTTCGGAGTCTTGTATTTGACTTCCTTCTGGAACGGTTCCCAGACGGTGTCGTATCCAACGAACCCCTTACTGTCCGCCTTTTTCTGACGCGTTTTCAAAAAGCGCGATTTGCCCTCAGGAACCTTCTTTACTCGCTTCTGCTCGGCCATAAGTCACCTCTTGTGTAGTGGATGTTTCCGTTCGCGCTTCATCTCAGGCAGGTCGCATAAGCGACGGGTCGATATCCGCCTGCGCACCAACCGGCCCGCCCAATTTCATCTCTTCGTCAGTTGCATCGCGTACAGTCAGTATCTCGAGCGTAAAGACGACCTCTCTGCCGCAAAGCGGATTGTTTCCATCGACCGTCAGTGTCTCTTCATCCATTCGCGTCACGATAAAACTCTTGGTCTGGCCCTTGTCGTTTTCCATCAGGATGGAGGTGCCGACCTGCCGATACGCCTCGGGAACATTCTCGATACGGTCGGTAAACACGAGCGCTTCATCCCTCTCGCCATAGATCTGATTTCCGTCGATCGGCACTTCGATCACATCACCGACGGACTTGCCCTCCAGCTCCTTGTGGACGTATGGCGCCAGAATTTCATTGTGACCGTGGATATAGCCCAGCGGGAACTCGACCATCGTGAGGACATGCCCCGATTTCTTGTCGGTCACCTTGTAGGTCAGTTCGACAAACTGGCCGTCCCGGATGGTTTCGCTCATATCAAGTCCGCACCGTCGTCTCAGAATATCGTTGCACCAAAAATCCTGACCTCTTCATTTTCATATCCGAGGACAAGTCTGCCAAGCCATTCGCCGTCCCTGTTGGTGCTCCGCTGACGGTACAGAACCGTCACATGTTCGCCCCGGCGAATGATGCCGAGATGGTCGACGTCTTCAGACAGATTTCTGGCCAATTCGCTGTTTGCGAACTGGTGGCCCACCTCGATCTGATTCATGGCGAGTGCGAAGGAACTGGAAAAATTCTTCACGAATTCTCCGTATTGGCCCTCGTTGGAATGCCTGACGAGGTCGCGCCAAAGAGGCGTGGCTAACGCAACAATCTCGTCATCGGTCTTTTCAACGATGTTCATCGGCGAACTCATCACGCTACACGTTCCCCTCGAGCGAGATCACGCGCTCCGGGAAGACCGGCATATGAGTTGCCGATCTCCGTAAGCTGCAGACAATCGCCGAGCTCGATAAGCGTCCGGGCACATACCGCTATCTTGCTGCTGCCGCGGCTTTTGCTCTCGCGGGCTTCTTTTTCCGTGGCTTTGCCACCTTCTTGGCGCGGGACTTGTCCTCGTCCGCATCAACCAGATGATAAAGCGGCGCCTTCTCCATGGTGTATTCACCGGTTTCCGGATCGCGCCGGGAAACAGTCAGAACGTGCCAATTCTCGTCGTCCAGTTTCATGCAGTCACCACGATAATAGTAGCCGGGCCAACGCGTTTCCCTGCGGAACAGGGTGTGCTGCATGACACACTCAGACGTCCGATGACGGTGCTTCAATTCCCAGCAGCGCAGCAATTCGTGAATATCCTTTGCGGCCAGGCTCTCAAGATCCTCTTCCATGATCTTGAGCTTCTTCAGGCCGATATTCAGGAGCTTCTCGTTGGTCATATAGCTGACCGTCACCCCGCCGCAATACTCGTCCATCAGCTTCTGCAAACGATCGTGAGCCTGCTTGGGATTGATGTAGTGCGGGTTGACGTCACCGGCGACGATCTCGTTGCGGTAGGTCTTGTAATGCTCCAGCGGCTTGTAGATCTGCTCCTTGCGGCGGTCGATCTGCTCGTCGGAAACAACAATGCCCTCGGCTTTGCCATCGTCGATATATTTGCAGGCAGCCTTTGCGGCGAGACGCCCCTCGGTGAACGAGCCCGATGAAAAGGCGTGCGGAGTGCCGCCGCATGCGTCGCCGGCCCCAAACAGGCCCTCGACGGTCATCATGCGATTGTAGCCCCAGAAATACTCGGGAGGAGACAGATCCTCAGGCCCCGAGCACCAGCCGCCGGAACCCGTCGCATGAGACCCCATGACGTAGGGCTCGGACGTTGTGAGTTCGGGATTCTCGTTTTTGGGGTCCACGTCGGTCGCTGCCCAAAGGACAGCCTGGCCGACCGTCATGCCGAGGAAGTTTTCCCAGCCGACCTCTTCCAGATGAGGATCCTGGAACGCCTGCATCGTCACCATGTGAATGGGGCCACGACCGGCGTTGACTTCATTGATCAAGGCGTGGTTGCGCAAACAGGTCGGGATGGGCCTGTGGGTCAGGTGCGAAACTTCCGGATCCAGATATTCCTTGCCCACCATCTTCTGAAGTTCGGGGAACCAGTTGGACTCATACTCTTCGCCCAGACCATTTTGTGTATAGGTCTTGAGGTGCAGGAAGTAAGCGCCGACCGGACCATAGCCGTCCTTGAAGCGCGCCAGCACGATACGGTTTTCCATCTGCGTCATCTTGGCGCCGGCCTCGATCATGAGCCCATAGGCGGACCCGGACGACCAGGGCGCATACCAGGTCCGTCCCATACCTTCGCCCGTCGAACGGGGCTTGAAGATGTTGGACGCGCCACCTGCGCCACAGATCACGGTCTTGGACTTGAAAACGTGATAGTTGCCTGTGCGGACGTTAAACCCTACCGCGCCGGCAATCCGGTTTTCCTTGGCGTCGTCCATGAGCAGGTGGGTGACGCAGATCCGGTTAAACACTTTGTCCGCGGATTTCTTGGCGGCTTCAGCGACGATCGGCTTGTAGGACTCGCCGTGAATCATGATCTGCCATCGCCCTTCACGCAGATAGGTCCCCGTCTTCGGGTTCCTCATGATCGGCAGGCCCCACTCCTCGAACTGGTGCACGGTCGAGTCGACGTGGCGGGCCATATCGAAAGCAAGGTCCTCGCGGACCATTCCCATCAGGTCGATACGCGCATATCGAACATGGTCCTCCGGATTGTTCTCGCCCCACCGGGTGCCCATGTAGCAGTTGATCGCGTAAAGGCCCTGGGCAACCGCGCCGGACCGATCGATGTTGGCCTTCTCCGCAATGACGATTTTCTTGTCCTGCCCCCAGAACCTCGCTTCCCAGGCAGCGCCGGTCCCGCCGAGGCCCGCGCCAACGACCAGAACGTCGATATCGTCTTCGATGATCGTCTTGTAAGCCATCAGTAGTACACGCCTTCCTTCAACTTGAGACCATTGGATTCCAGAGTATGCAGATCGCCGTCATCCATGCGGATAAACTTCGGTTCGCTGTACAGCAGTTGGCTATCACGCTGTTCCTCGCTCGGGGCAGGAACGTCAGCAAGCTGAGGGATGGCCGTGCCCCACGGCTTGGTGGTTATGGGCGATAGAAAATTCTTTTCCGTGCCATCCCGGAATTTGATCCGCCAGGCAATCGTACCCCTCTCTTCGTCGCGCTTCACGCGGACGCTATGACCAAGCGGGGCAAAGTCGGCATATCCGCGCACATCGATCGCGTTCTGCGGGCAGGCCTTCACGCACGAATAGCACTCCCAGCACATATTGGGTTCGATGTTGTAGGCACGGCGATACGTCTTATCGATGTGCATGATGTCCGAGGGACAGATATCGACGCAATGTCCGCATCCGTCGCACCTCGTCATATAGACGAATGTTGGCATTGTTCGGCTCCTTCTCCGTTCAAAAAAGACTTGTGCGCTGGCCCTCTAATAGTGCCGGGGCGCTTCGCGCTTGATGCCCAGCCCCATATCCATCGGCGCATCCACCAACAGCTCCATGGAGTGCCTTTTCTGCTGCTTGGGATCGTCACGGGTCTGCGTCGGCAAATTCTCGGCCGAACCGTCAGCCTTGGACATTCTCTTCTCGAATGCGGCCGCCGGCTTGAAGAACATATGGGAGAATTTGGACCAGGGGACCCCCGCAAACAGGACCGTGGTCGCAATGAGGTACAGGATCAGAAGAACAGCGGAGCCGGAGCTGCCGGCAGACTGCGCCCAGGCCCAGAGAAGGCCAAACGTCGCGCTCAGGACCAACGAGACGATGAACAAGTCGGCCCGCACGAAGCGGAACGGTGAGTTACCCTCAGCGGCGACATCAACCCGTATGAAGAACCAGAACCAGTAGCCGCCAACGCAGATCATCAACGCTCCGATATACCAGAGCGCCGGCCAAATCGCAGGCGTATCAGCCCCCGGACTCGCATAGTTGAAGACCAGGACAACGGTCGCGACGACATAGGCCACGAAACCGTACATGCCCAGCAGGTGGGCGATCCTGCGGTTCGTGGTGCAGAACTCACCGGAGGTCATGACGTCGACGACGGCCGTCTGCACGGCGATGGACATCTTCTCCCCAGCGCCAACCTCTTTCTCCGCGTTTTCCCGGCCGCTGCGCCAGTTCTTGAAGAAGTAGGTCGCGCTCCCCTTGTGAATGACGTCGAACAGCGTACCGCCGACAACCAAGAGCGCCATGATGACGACGTAAGTCTGCATGATGCCGGGCGAGATCGACGCCGAGAGTTCGGCGAATGGATTGCTGGTGAACATTATTTGCTACTCCCCCCTTGGACCCCGGATGACCAGCCCCGGCTGACCTCGGTATGCGTCACGATAGCCGATTGGGCTGCGGGCGGCAATCCACTATACGAGCCGGTTTAATCCGTTATACGAGCCACTTCATTTCGTTTTCCGAGACCCGATTCAAAGGAAAACCCGTTGAATTACGCCGGTTTCCATCGCTTCGGAGCACCGGGAGCAAGCCGGCGCGCGCTACGACATGTCGTCGCGGAGGAGCAGCCTGTGACACGGCTCACGGACCGCGCCAAACGCCTCGCAATGCAACGGCAACGGGATATGCTGTCGGCGCCCGGCAACGCCCCAGGCGACACATGATGAGGGAGGCGAGATGCGCGTAAAGTTGAGCGACGAACGAAAAGCCGAAATTGCCGACGCCCTGGTGGATTATTTCGCCGCGGAGTTCGATGAGGAACTGAGCGCGTTCCGCGCCGCAAGCATTGTCGATTTCATGCTCCGCCAGATCGGACCCTCGCAATATAATCAGGCCATCGCAGATGCACGAAAATACATGGCCGAAAAGATCGACGATCTGGATGCGGAGTTCTATGAGCCCGAGGAAAATGGCGATAGCGACCGCCGCTAGACGCGGCTGGACAATGGCAGATCTTCCGCGGGCGCACGGTCAATCCGCAGTCCTCACTGCTCCTCGATGATCGCCCGATTGAGCTCTGCGCCAAACACGAAGATCACCGCCGTGATATAGAAAAAAAACAGTGCGATCATGATGTTGGCGAGACCGGCATACATGCTGGTGTAATAGTTGTAATAGGCGAGATAGTTGGAGTAGGCGACACCGGCGATGAGCCACAGCACCACCGTGTGCAGGACGCCCGGCCAGATGTCGACGAGACGGCGGTGGCCTGCCGGCAGCCAGAAATGCATGGCAAACAGCATGATGAAGAGAGCGAGCGACCCGATCAGCAGCCGCAACTGGTCGAGCCAGCCGATTATCGGGCCGAGCCGCTTAAAATGATCTCCCGCGAACGCCTGTATGGCAGGCGCGAGCACGATCGAAAACCCCACAATCAGCATGGCAACGGCCCCGCCGAGGACGAAAGCGAAGCTCTGCAGGCGGCACTGCCAGAACGAGCGGTTCTCCTTGACCCGATAGGCGCGGTTCAATGCGGTCCGCAGGCTTTCCACACCGCTGGACGAGATGAAAAGCGCGAGCAAAAAACCCAGAGTCAGGATATCCCCGCGCGTATGGCCAAGAACGCTGCGCACGGCAGGCGCGAAAGCGTCGGCGACCTCCTTGGGCAACGTCTCAAAAAGCTGCGCAACGGCCCTGTCTGCAGCATCCTCGCCGCCGAAGAAGCCGGCCAGCGCGGTCACGAAAATCAGGAACGGGAACAGCGCCAACACGCCGGAAAAAGTGACCGCACCGGCGAGCGCCAGCCCGAGGTCGTTGTACAGGCGCAGGATCGTATCCTTGTAGGCGCGAAGCAGTCTCACGAAACCGGGCTCTCCTTGTCGGGACATGCCGGGGACATTATGAACGCCTAACGTGCGGTGTCAGAACGGCGTACGCAAGGGCGGCGTGAACCATTGCCGGAAACTGGCCGGTTCGTCATCGACGTCACCGTGTCCGGTTCCCTACCAAAGAGGCTGGTCGTTGACCGTCGATACGTGGGCGGCAACGACCTTCCAGCCGTCTTCGGGGAACCGCACCCAGGTCTGGCTCTGCCGGCCGACCAGATCACGCCCCGTCACCTTGAATTCCAGGTTCACAGTTGCAAAATCTCGACCCAGGGTCAGGATTTCCAGCCGCAGGCGTTTTTCCTTGATGCCAGGGCCGGGGGGACGGTTCACCCGGTGCTTGTGGATCTCGTCGAAGCCGTAGCCATTTTCGTGCAACGCGTAACGGATGGTGTGAGGACTGCGCCAGAAGGTGTCATCGAGCACGTCGACGTCCTTCGTCTCCAGCGCCGTTTCATACCGCTCGAAGAGCTGTCGGATCTCTTCGACGACTTCGGGAATGTTGGGTGTCCGGTCAGGGGACGTCATGCGCATATCTCCAGTTTTCTCTCGCCGCGACCTCATGGACCTCGTTCGAAACCCTGTTCGCCGCGTATACTCCCTTGTGTGGAACCAGCCCGGTGCGGGCGCACCGGAGGTGAATTTATCCGTGCGGGGAAACCATGAGTACCACATCCGACACTTCAACAACGACGCTGCGTGAACTGCTCGATGAGAAGGGCAGGGATGTTTGGGACATTCATCCCGATGATTCCGTCTTCAACGCCGTCACCAAAATGTCGATCAAGGATTGTGGTGGCTTGCTTGTCATGGAAGACGACAAGATCGTTGGCATCATTACCGAGCGGGATTACACACGCAACGTGATCCTGAAGGGCAAGACATCGCCGGAGACCCCGGTGCGCGATATCATGACCGCCGACGTCATATGCGTCGAGCCCGACAAGACCGTCACGGAGTGCCTTGAAATCATGACGGAACAACATGTCCGTCATCTCCCCGTCCTCGAGGGCGGCAAGGTCGCCGGAATGGTTTCAATCGGGGATCTGGTCAAAAGGATCATCGCCGATCAGAAGGCCGCCCTTCAAGTCCTGCAAGGTTCCGGCACGAAATAACAGCCCGATCCTGGATCCGGAGCTTACAAACACGCTGCGATCAAACGATCAGTCTTAGCGATCGGTAAGGAAACGTCCTTAACGCCGGCAACCGGCCATGCCTTCGCCCCCTAACCGACCCGCGTGACCCGTCCCGCACGGCAGGGAAGGGTAAGCGTTTTCAAGCGTTTAGCCTCAAGCCGGCGATTAGACGGCAATCAACTAAAAATTAGACATGCAGCAAAACGGAATCTTAGACAATTTTTGCGAGCATTTCCGTGTGAATTTGGGCGGTCAGCAAACCGGTGGCGTTGCGTGATGACATTTCTGTTTTTGTCGGATGACCCGAAGCGATCCGAACCTGCAGCCAAGAGGCTCGGCCAGTGGCTCCCGATGCGTCTTATGGCGCTGGAGGACTATTGTCCGTCGCGCGTTCATGCACTCTCTCCGGTCGTCATCGACATCGACCTCACCAGTCAGGATGGCATCAAGCTGTTCAGGGACCGGTTCCGGAGCGAAGAGCGTGCGCTGGCCAAGGTGTTTCTCATCCGCGGTACGTCGCGGGCGGAACCCTATCAGGCAGATGCACTGGGCGCCGCGCTGACGATACCGGCACTGCCGCGCCGCGCCGAGGCGGTGAAACTGATCACCATGCGTGCACAGGCGCAGGGAACCGGAATTCGCGGCATCGATCCCGAAGTTCCGGAATTCGTTATCAGCGCCACTGAAGAAGTCAGCTCATTGCACGACATCTTCTACGAAACGGTCGCCTCCGGTCAGCCGTTGCCCCGTGCCCAGGTCATCAGTGCGAGCGAACTGCTCGCCGAGAGCCTGAAAGAGAGCTCGATCGCGCAATGGCTCGAAGCGGTGAAGCAGCACAACAGCTACACCTATCGCCATTGCATGACCGTATCAGGCCTTGCCGCGGCATTTACGATGCATCTGGGTTTCGGCGAATCCGACGTGCAGCGCATCAGCATCGGCGCCCTTATGCACGACGTAGGCAAGGTGAAGATGCCGATTTCGCTACTCGACAAGCCCGGCAAGCTCACATCGGCGGAAATCGCCCAGATTCGCACCCATGCCGCACATGGTGCGGAAATCCTGCTCGACGACGCCCATTTCAGCGACGAAGTGGTCGATATCGCGCGCCATCATCACGAACTGCTCGACGGCAGCGGGTATCCCGACGGCATTTCCGGCAGGGCCATCAGCGATCCGGTCCGCATCATGACCATCGTCGACATCTTCTCCGCGCTGATCGACAAACGCTCCTACAAGGACGCCATGTCGGCCAAGCAGGCTTATGACATCCTGCTCGACATGGAGGGCAAGCTGGAGTTCGCACTCGTCAGAGCGTTCGAGCCGGTCGCTCTGGCTGCACAATCGGTCAAACGCAACGTCGAACTGCAGGCCGCCGTCGCGTAAAGACCGCGCCGGGCGGCCTCGTGGCCATGTGCGTTTGCGACATGTTTCAAAAACAAGGCACCATTCGTCTCGTGAGGCTGCGGCACAGGCGCAAGCTCACCCGCCTTTTCGCGATCGATTTGCGTTCCGGCGGGCAGGGCGGTTTGCGCCCGTCCGACAAGAATTCGACATGCCGAAAACCGGCACGCTGACCGCGAAACACATCTCTCAAAGACAGGGGAGTAATTTCGAGGACGGAGCGCTAACGCCGGCGAAGCGTGACGTTGCCAATGCCGCGATCATTCTTCACGCTCGCAGACTGGCTGTCTCCATGCACCGTAATGCTGACATTTCCAGCCATTGTCGATTGCTCGGAAAACAGGACCCCGCGATAACTGCTCGCGCTGCGTTGCGAAATGCGCCCGTAAATCGAGAAGGTGCCTGCAGCCGCGGCGCATGTGGCGTTGAGCGTGTATGTCTTGCCGGCGCTATCGCCTTTTTCATACTTCACCCGGCAACTCACGGGCTCTACCTGGCCGGTGTTGAGGCGCACCGTGCCGCGACCGCTCCAATTGCCCAGAATTGAGGCGGCCTGGGCCGCGCTGCTTGCAACGCCGAGACCAAGAACAAGAGCCACTGCCGCTGCCGGAATGAACCGCATTTGATCAGTCTCCTCGATATGCCCGTCAGGCTTGCGCCGGTTCCTATTTCAGCTGTCCAATGGCGTCAAAGTTTGCCCGTGACCCGCTGAATTACAGGCAGAATGCGCAATTGGCCCGCCGGTGCTCGTACATATGGGGATTTCTCCCCCGCTTTCCACATAACAGTGCCGTGAAGCTCGAAGTGATCGCAAACGGGCATGTCAGAGCCATGAACATCATTTCTCAACTCTTTCGCACGTCCGTCGTATGCCACACCCCATAACCTTTAGACACCGAACCACTGAAAAAGGTTCAAAAGACGGATACGCATGGTCCAATTCGTCGCTGTGTGTCCGCCCGGCGGGCTCTGTCCGCCAACGTAAATCGCCATTCCAACATTGCCCGTTTGCGTTTCGGATCATCGAATGTCAGAATAACGACAAAAGTAACATTTGCGATGAGCAACGATCTTCGGCCACGGCGCAAATGCGGATGAGGGACGGAACGGCAAATGGCCGATGCGCTTCAGCTGGAAACGGCATCGAACCCGGGACTGCAAAGCCGGCAGACCGAAATCCTTGAGCTCGTGCGCCGGCAGGGCTTTGTGTCGATAGACCAACTCGCCAAGGCGTTTCGGGTTTCGGAGCAGACGGTACGCCGCGACATCAAGCAACTTGAACGGCGCGGGCTCGTTGCCCGCTATCACGGCGGCGCCGGGCTGCCGCGCGCGTTATCGGTCATGGACTATGGCGGCCGTCAAAGCCGCTATCCGGTGGAAAAGCGTGTAATCGGCGAGCTGCTCGCCGCGCAAATCCCTGAAGGGTCGACGATTTTCATAGATATCGGCACGACCATGGAGGCCGTTGCGGAAGCGCTGTCAAACCATCAAAACCTGACGATTGTGACCAATCACCTGACGGTGGCTTCCATGCTGAGCCGCCGCGGTTCGTTTCAGGTCATTCTCGCGGGCGGGTTGTTGCGGCACAATGATCACGCAACCACGGGCGAGGCAACGCGCGAGTTTCTCGAACGGTTCCGTGTCGGCTACGGCATCTTCGGCATTGGCAGCATCGACACCGAGGGCGAACTTCTGGACTACGACTACAGGGATATCGGCGTGTCGAAGGCGGCGATGCACATTTCGCGGCGGAAATTCGTGGCGCTGGATCACAGCAAATTCGGATCCGATGCCGCCATCCGCGTAGGGCACGCCTCCGAAATCGATGCCGTTTTCACCGACCAGGCACCACCGGAGCCGTTTGCGGGAATGCTCGCGCGCGAAGGCGTCAGCCTGCATGTTCCGGAGTGACTGCATCCGGTGCCGGAGGTTCTGTTTTTCAATTTGTGTATGAAACGTAATAAAACTGACATAGCATGACATTAGATGTCGCGGGGCAGTTGGCCTCGTAACGGGTGGGGAGTGATGCCGGCGATCGAGCTGAGAGGGGTCACCAAAAAATGGCCGGGGACGGTGGCGGTAGACACCGTGTCTTTCACCGTCGAGGAAGGCAGCTTCGTCGTGCTGCTCGGCCCTTCAGGATGCGGCAAGTCCACGACACTGCGCATGATCGCCGGGCTGGAAGATGTGAGCGAAGGCACCGTCCTCATCAACGACACCGACATGACGGGCGCGACGCCGGCGGAACGCCGGGTTTCCATGGTGTTTCAGTCCTACGCCATCTTTCCCCATCTCGATGTACGGGAAAACATCCTGTTCGGGCTCAAGGTTCGCAAGATTCCCGCCACGGAACAGAGCGAACGGCTTTCCCGTGTCGCTGATCTCGTCGGCCTCTCGGATCTGCTCGACCGCAAGCCCGCGCAACTGTCGGGAGGGCAGCGCCAGCGCGTTGCCCTGGCACGCGCCATCATCGCCGAAAACCCGATCTGCCTGATGGACGAGCCACTCTCCAACCTCGATGCGAAACTCCGGCATGAGATGCGCATCGAACTGCGCGCCCTGCAGCGCCGCCTCGGCATGACGGTCGTCTATGTCACTCACGACCAGACCGAGGCCATGAGTATGGCCGATCGTGTGATCCTGATGCGCGAAGGACAGATTGAACAGATCGGTACACCCGATGAGCTTTACGACACACCGGCGACGACCTTCACGGCGAGCTTCATAGGTACACCGCCGATGAACCTGATCGCTCTGGAGAGCGGATCAGGGGGCGGTGTTGTCGCAGGAACCAAAACAACGGTTGTCGCGGGCAAACTCGGACAAAACCGAATTCTCGGCATTCGCCCGGAACACATCACGGTGACCACGACCGGCAAGACCGCGGGACGGCGGAAGGCCGCCCCCAAAGGCGTCCCGGCGCAGGTCTCGTCCTGCGACTATCTGGGCGCGGACACGATCGTTGAAGCAACGTGCGGAGAGCAGTCGATCCTGGTTCGCGTGCCGGGCCGATGTGTGCTCGAGGAAGGAGAGAGGGTCGGTCTCTCCTGGTCGAACGAAGACGTGCACGTGTTCGATGCGGAAACCGGCCAAATCGTGCCCGACGCGGAGCCGCTCAGCGTCGCGGCGTGAGAGAAGGGCCGGGTCGTACCGGGCCGGTCCGTGTGAGGAAGATTTTTCAGTAAGGCGCGCCTCGAACGGGCCGCCAAAAAATGGAGGAGTCAATGATCAGAGGGATCAAGAGAGCGATCAGGGGGCTGGCAATCGGCCTCTTCGCGACATTCGCCTATGCGCAGTCTGCATTGGCGGTCGAACTGACCATGTATTACCCGGTGGCGGTCGGCGGGCCACTCACCAAGATCGTCGACGGCCTCGTGGCCGATTTCACGAAAGCCAACCCCGATATCAAGGTCAATGCCATCTATGCCGGCAACTATAACGACGCCCGCATCAAGGCGCTTGCCGCCCTCAAGGCCGGGAAGCCGGCGCAACTGTCGGTGATGTTCGCCATCGACATCTACGAGCTGATCGAACAGGACGCCATCGTCCCCTTCGACGATATTGTCGAGACGGCAGAGGAAAAAGCCTGGCTGAACAGCTTCTACCCGGCGCTCATGGGCAATGGCCGCACCGGCGGCAAGACCTGGGGCATTCCCTTCCAGCGCTCGACGATCGTCATGTATTACAACAAGGACGCGTTCCGCGACGCGGGGCTCGACCCGGAAAAACCGCCGGCGACATGGGACGAGCTCGTCTCCATGGGCAAGAAGCTGGTCAAGAAGTCCGGCGACAAGACCGACCGGTGGGCGATTATGATCCCGTCGACTGGCTACCCCTACTGGATGTTCGGCGCACTGACCATGGAGAATGACCAGGTGCTCATGAACTCCGACGGCAACAAGACTTATTTCAGCGCCGCGCCGACCGTTCAGGCCCTAGAATTCTGGCAGGAGCTGGGTGACAAGCACGGCATCATGCCGAAAGGCACCATCGAATGGGGCACGCTGCGCAAGAACTTCCTGGAAGGGAAGGCCGCGATCATGTGGCACTCGACGGGCAATCTGACCACGGTGAAGAAGAACGCCAAGTTCGATTTCGGCGTCGCCATGCTGCCGGCAAACAAACGCCGGGGTACGCCGACGGGCGGTGGTAACTTCTACATCTTCAAGAAGACCACGCCCGAGGAGCGCAAGGCGGCCATGAAACTCATCCGTTTCCTGACCGAACCCTCCCGCGCGGCGGAGTGGAGCATCAAGACCGGCTATATCGGAACGAGCCCCGCGGCCTACGACACCCCGGCGCTCAAAAAGTATGTCGAGGAGTTCCCGCCTGCTGCTGTGGCGCGTGATCAGCTGAAGTATGCAACGCCTGAGCTTTCGACCTACCAGGCGGGCCGGGTTCGCAAGTCGCTGGACGATGCGATCCAGGCAACGCTGACAGGCAAGAAGTCGGCGAAGGACTCGCTGGGATCGGCCCAGTCTCAGTCCGAACGCCTGCTGAAGCGTTACCAGTAACAGACCAGGCAAAAGGGCAGGGGGCGGTTCGCCGCCCCCTGTTCACCCAAACCGCCCACTGCAGACCGGGAGCGCCATGACCAGCGCCCGAAACATCAAGAACCAGGTCTATGGATGGCTGCTGCTGACACCTGCGGCCATCCTGCTCGTCACCTTCACCCACTATCCGGCGATCGCCACGCTCGCCCAGAGTTTCTTTTCCACCGGCACCGTGACACGCCCCTCAAAGTTCATCGGCCTGGACAACTACAGATCGATGCTCGAGGACGAGGTGTTCTGGCAGGTGCTGGAAAACAACATCTGGTACGCGGTGGGCACTATTCCCATCAGCATCGCCATCGCCCTTCTGATGGCGGTCTGGGTCAACGAAAAACTGCCACTGCGGGGCCTGGTGCGGATGAGCTATTTCACGCCCACCATCCTGCCCATGATCGCGGTGGCGAATATCTGGCTGTTCTTCTACACCCCGGAAATCGGGCTGCTCGATCAGGTCGGCGCGCTTTTCGGCGCGCCGTCGCACAACTGGCTCGGCGACACCGATACGGTGCTCGGCTGCATCATCGCAATAACGATCTGGAAGGAAGCCGGTTTCTTCATGATCTTCTATCTGGCGGCGTTGCAGACCCTGCCGCCCGAACTGGAGGAAGCGGCGAAACTCGAAGGCGCGAGCCGCTGGACCTTTTTCCGTCGCGTCACGTTTCCCCTGCTGATGCCGACCACGCTTTTCGTGCTCATCAATGCGGTGATCAATTCCTTCAAGCTGGTCGATCAACTCTTCATCCTGACCAAGGGCGGACCAGACAATGCGAGCTCGCTGCTGCTGTATTACATCTATGAGAACGCCTTCAGCTTCTTCGACCAGAACTATGCATCGACGCTGACCGTCGTGCTGCTGCTCGCACTGGCCGTGATCGCCATCGGCCAGTTCGTGATCCTCGACAAGCGGATCCACTATCGATGAGCGCGACGGCGCATACGGCGGCGAGCGCACCGGCAGTTGGCGCAACGCGTTTCAGCTTCGGCCGCATGCTCGAAGTGGGTGCGGCGTGGCTGCTGGCTTTTCTCTGGCTTCTGCCCCTGATCTACGCCTTCTGGAGCGCGTTCCACCCGTCGGAATACGCGACGCGTTTCGACATTCTGGCGCCCCTGACGCTCGACAATTTCCGCGAGGCGTGGTCGCAGGCACCCTTTGCGCGTTACTACCTGAACACCTTCATGATGGTGACTTCGATCCTTGTGGTACAGTTCATCCTGTGCACACTCGCGGCCTATGCGTTTGCCCGTTTCGAGTTTCGCGGCCGCGACATTGCCTTCGGCCTCGTTCTGGTTCAGCTCATGATCATGCCCGAGGTGCTGATCGTCGAGAACTACCGCACCATGAGCGAACTCCATCTCGTCGATACGATCACCGGCATCGGCTTGCCTTACATGGCGAGTGCATTCGGCATTTTCCTGCTGCGGCAAACTTTCAAGACGATCCCGAAAGAGCTGGAGGACGCCGCCCGTGTCGAGGGATGCGGCCCGATACAGATCCTGTGGAAGGTCTATGTGCCGCTCGCCAAACCGACCTACATCGCCTATGGCCTGGTCTCGGTGAGCTATCACTGGAACAACTTCCTGTGGCCGCTCGTCATCACCAACTCCCAGACGACGCGCCCCCTTACCGTCGGCCTCGCCATTTTCAGCGCACCGGAATCCGGCGTGGACTGGTCCATCATCACCGCCGGTACGCTGCTCGCCGTCGCACCGCTTCTCGTCGCCTTTCTGCTGTTCCAGCGCCAGTTCGTTCAGTCCTTCATGCATGCCGGCATCAAATGACGGATATCCTGACCTGGAATGTTCAATGGGGAAAAGGCGTCGATGGTCGGGTTGACCTGAAACGGATCGCCGATGTCGTCCGTTCCATGAGCGACCCGGACGTCATCTGCCTTCAGGAAATCTCACGCTTCATCCCCGAGCTCGATGGCGGCACGGACCAGGTGCACGAACTGGCGGAGCTTTTCCCAGGCCACTCATGCTGGTTCGGGCCGGCGGTCGACATGATCGGCGAAGAGCCTGCCACGGGTCCACGCCGCAGCTTCGGAAACTTGATCCTGTCGAGATTGCCGGTCACATGTGCGTTCCGCCATCCTCTGCCGCAACCGGCAGCCGCCGGCGTCAAGCACATGACGCGGCAGGCAACGGAGGTGAACGTTGAAACGCCCGGCGGCCCCTTGCGTGTTGTCACCACGCATCTGGAGTATCACACCTTGACTCACCGCGCCGCGCAGGTCGCGCGGCTTCGCGAACTCCATTTCGAGGCCGCCGCCAACGAAAAATATCCACCCAAGGATGCACACGGACCCTATACGCCGCTGGTGCGTCCGGGAAACACGGTGTTGTGCGGTGACTTCAATTTCGAACCGGACAGCGAAGAGTATGCAGCGCTTCTAAAGCCGTTCGAGGGCGGCGTTGCTTCACTCGCCGATGCCTGGCGATGCATTCATGGCGAGCAGCCACACGATCCGACCTGCGGCATTCACGATCGCGCGCAATGGCCGGGGGGGCCGCATTGCCGCGATTTCTTTTTCGCGACATCGGAAGTTTGCGCGCGTGCCGGAGCCGTTCAGGTGAACATGACGACGGACGCCTCCGACCACCAGCCGTTGCTGCTTTCACTCAAGGACTAATCTGCGCTGCCGGCCGCTCAGGTTGACCCGATTGCCGCATTGGAATCCGTATCCCTTACCAGCCCGGTCGCTCACTTGTGTCCGGTCCGTCGCTGCGTATCCGATCCAAGGCAACCATGGTTTGAGCAAACGATGCCTGCAGGGCTTCAAGCTGCTGACGCGCGATTTGTTCCGCGCGCCGGTAACAGTCACGCTCCCGCGCAAGGCGCTTCAGTTCACCGTCCTGTTCTCCCGACGCGGCCTGTATCCTTGCGGGTGAGGCGGAGGCCGTTGCGCCGTCCACTTCGCTTTCGAAGTCGCTTGTGGTTTCTTCCTTTGCAGCGGACGACAACACGGGAGCAACGCCAACTTTGCAATCAGGCGCAGATGTCTTCGCCATCAGGGCAGGTTTCGGCGTGGGAACGGTGTCCAGCCGTCCGTCCAGATAGGCCGGGGGCGGCGCGCAGGCAGCCAGTCCCGCGAGTAGCCCGAAAGCCTTTGAAATCGACCACACGACGTTCGAGAGATGGCGCTGCATCGGTTCACCTGTCCGCTGATGTGCGCCCCCAGCAAAGGCGAACTTCGCGCGCTTGTTTGATGTCAGTGTGGTGCTCCGGTGGCGCAGTTGCGCAAATATCTTGGCATTTTCCAGCTCGGATACGGCCGAATATGGCGCTACGGACCCGGCTCTTGTTTCGGACGCGGATCGCCCGTGCCGGATGTGCTCCAATGCCAGGCGGCAGCAGCGGCAATGAGCAACGCCCCGACAATGATTGCGGCGACAATCGCTTCGTGCGGCGCCTTTTGCGAGACGGCAGCACCAATGACGATTGCGGCCGTGCTTTGAACAACTGCCGTTACGCCCTGCTCAAGACCCAGGATATGGGGCAGATGGCGGGGCTCACAGCGCTCCTGAAGCGCGGCCATCGTAAGCACACGCACCGTGCCGGTGCCGGCAAAGCCGAACACAAAAACAACCGCCGCCGCCCAGATGCCGTAGCTCGCGGCAAGCGCTGCACCCGCATAACCAAAACCAAGGAGTGCGATGCCGAACACAACCGCGGTTTGTCTTTTCACATGCCCCGCCCAGCGTTGCACGGTGATGGGCCCGACGAAAATTCCCAGACCGCGCGCGGCCACCAGAAGGCCTATGCCGGCACGGCCCCATTCGAACACGTCCTCGGCGAAAATGGTGAGCAGGACCTGAGCACCGGCCCCGATGTAGATCGTCAGGCGCAGCAGGAACGCGCGCAGCAACATTGTGTTCTGCAGGAGATGCGCAATCCCGTGCCGCAAGCCGTGACCATCATGCGGGTCCTCCGGCGTTGCGTCCGACTGTTCCGGCTCATCGGCCAGCCTGACCCGCCAGAACGCCAACGCGCTGAGCACAAAGCCGCCGGCCACCACGAAGAACAGGGTGCTTGCGGGCGGAGCGTTGCCACTGAACACGATGAATACACCGCCGGCGATCATCATGGCGCTTGGCGCCAGGTTGGTCAGAATGTTCGCGCGATGCAGATCGGCGAAGCCGACGACCTTCGGTAGGATGACCCCGCTGCCCACGATAAAAAATACCACCGATGTGCTGAAGAGCATGTTGACGCCGAACACCGCCCAGGGAGAGCCAGTCGACCAGGCGCCAAGCAGCGCAAGCGCCAGAAGGGCATTCATGATTTTGCTGGCGAACAGGACCCGCCACACCCCGAAGCGCCGGATAATCCGGCCCGCGAAAGGAATGACGCCCGCTGCGGGCAGGAAGCTTGTCGCGAGTACAAGGCCTTCCGCCAGATGGCCGTAGAGGCGCGCGGTCATCGCGTCGAGAAGGACGATGGTGCAGGTCGAAATCGAAAAATAGGCGGCCAGTTCGCTCAGCCACAGCCAGGTGAAATTGCCGTGGCCTCCGATGAGCGAACTGACGCGTTGACCGGCGATAATCAGGCGCTCCCTGTGAAGAACGCGAATTTTGCCGTGTGGGTCGGCGCAAGGGCCTTGCCGGCGGGTGAACGGCGCAGCGCTTCCGAGATCTGCTGCATTTCTTCAAGAATTTGTTCCGTCGGGGCAGGCGATACGCCGCGCAATGTCCCTGCGAACTCGATTTCCAACTGGTTCAGGATGCGCCCGGCCACATCGACGCACTGGTCGACGGAAAACTGATAGAGGTGCTGATTGGGACGCAGCAAAACGGTCTTCAGCTGAGATTTGCGGAACGTGTTGAGCCGTTCAAGGCCCTGCTGCGCGATGAAGGTCACGGGATCGCCAAGATAACCGTCCGTATCGGTCGTGTGCGAAGCCGTCGTTTCCCTCACCAAAGCGGTGCCCGACGGACGGGCGCCGCACTTCACCTTGAGGGAACAACGTCCGGCCCGTGTCTCAACCACCGTGTAATCGCAATCCGAATCCGGCCCCTTGCACAGATGGTAGCGCCGCGCGCGCGAATAGGCATGCGGATTGGGCAGCATGTGAGAACCTCCGGAAGACGCGCTGCCGACCCATTCATGGATTGCCCGGAACGTTTCGACCGGGTCACCCTCAATCGTGTGTTTGACCTCCATCTCCGGACGGGAGAGATACGAATTCGCGTCGATCGCCTCCCGCAGCACATATTCCATATAGAGCTCGAACGCACCGAAGGGGAGCCAGAAGGCACGGCTCTTGATGTCCGACACAACGTCGAGGCCATCTTCGCTGACGTCCGCAGGCAGCTTCACCTCAATGCGGGGGCCGAGATCGCCAAGAAGCAGGACGTCGTCACCATCGATCTTGTATACAAGTCTCCTGGCGTCGACGGTCATGCGATGCCGTTCATCCTTCTCCGGCCCGATGGCAAAATGACGGCGCTGCTCGACCTTGAGAAGGTTTGCGACATGGGTCTCGTTCAGGACCCGCAGGGCATCGCTTGTATTGCCGTTTGCGGCCGCCAGATGATCCACGTCCGCAACATTGGTTTTCTGCCCGCCGTCCTTGTGCTCGACGTGCCAGGGCATCGCTTTCAGATCGCTGAATGTGGCCGAGCTGTCCGGCATGTCCGTGTAGGACCTCAGACGCAGAGCCGTATCGACACCCGGCGCGCCTTTTTCGGGGTCGTAGAAATAGAGCGTGAAGGTCGCGGAATAGGGCCGCACGATCTCCTCGTAGGTCTTCTCAATCTCCGGAGAGATCCGTTCGAGGTCGTTGCGAAACAGGTCGTGCTTGAACTCGTTGCGAGCAAGAAACTGACGCATGGAGGATTCCTGGTTGGCGCGATGAGGCCGCAAGGCTGGTTTTCGGGTCTCGCGAAGGGACGTTTGCTATTGGGTTCCGACCGTGGAAGTGCGCAGTTGCGCGGCATTTGTCAAGACGAGGGGAGGCGCTTCAATCCGAATCAGTGGCTCAAAATGTCCCGAGGGGCGATTTCGACACCCCAACCACCAGACATTCTCCACCTCAAAAATACCAGATTTAGGGGGTTCTACAAAATATTGTGGTTTTTTTCTTGACTTCGCGTGTGCTTTGTGGCTTATGAGCGCTATTCTGAATTAACATCAGGTGATTTGCGCCCGCACGGCACCGCCGCGCGGGCCTTTTTGATTCCGGATCCCCGAATATGAGCAAGACGAACGCCTTCGAGAACGACCTTCTCGAGTTGATTTTCAATGCCACGGCCATTGCCGATATCGCGGAAGACGACACATCCTCGCCCGCGACCAGCCTGACCGTCAGCCTGCATACCGCATCACCCGGCGAAGCAGGCGACATGTCCACCAGCGAAGCAACCTATACGAGCTACGCGCGCCAGACGGTTGCGCGCACAGGCGGCGGCTGGGTGGTGACCGGAAACTCCGTCTCGCCCGCCGGCAATATCGATTTCCCGACCGCGACCGGCGGCAACGAAACCATCACCCATGTCGGCATCGGGTCCGGCACCGGGAACAATCTCATGTATTACGGCGCGCTGACGCCGACCATCCTGGTATCGAACGGCGTCACGCCGCGCGTGACCACGGCCAGCACCATCACCGAGGACTGATTTCATGATCGGCGGGCCTATCGG
>JALCBY010000015.1:0-6627 GCA_028066055.1 Hyphomicrobiaceae bacterium | reverse complement strand
GACCACGGCCAGCACCATCACCGAGGACTGATTTCATGATCGGCGGGCCTATCGGGCTGGGCATAGGCGTCCCGTTTGTTACCACAGGAGGTCTTGTCCAGCTCGGCGCGCTCACCTCCGACGGCGCCGCAACAGCCGCGTTGACGGGCGGGTCGACGGCGGCCGCGACGTCCACCATCGCCGGGTCGGCACCAACCGGATTTACCGGACAGTCGACGGCAAATATCTCCTTCATGGGAACGAGCGCCACGACGTTCAGCGCAGCCGGGCGCACGCGGTCGCTTGCCGCGTTCGACGTCACCGCGAACTCAGGCTTCGACTTCCGGAACGTCCCTCTGCTCGCGGGCAGGGCAAACATACACGGCGTCGGGACACCGGCCTTCGGTGGCGCCTTCTCCGTCCTTCCGGCAAGGGACGCGGTTCCCCAAGTCGATGCGGGGCACGGTCAGACAAGTGTGTCGGCAGGGCAGGCCCGCGCGTCGACCCGCGGTGGGGCAGGACGCAAGACGATCAAGGGAGGGAGGGGGATATCTACTGCGAAATCCGGTTCAGTTACGAAAAACATTGGACTCTGACTCATGGCTTCCATTCTTACCCGCGCGAACACCGTCGCGCTTTCCTTCACCTTCAAAGACGCGAATGGCGATGCCGCCAACGTCGCGTCGGCCAGCGTCCAACTGGTCTATTCAGGCCGCGAGGCGCTGCAGACGGAGCAGATCACGCTCGGCGAAACCGCGGGCGCGTGGGAGACGAATTGGGATTCGTCCAGGGCGCGCGGCGGGTGGGTCGAATTTCATGCTCACGCCGTCTCCAGCGGTACGCCCGTTACGCGCTATGCCGAAGACGGACGCTTCAAGCTCACCAGCAACCGCGCCAACCTGCAGCATGACGAACTGCCGCCGGACACCAATGACCTGAAGGACACGGGCTGATGGCCACCCGCGCGGGCGCGGCAACAAAGGAGCCGCTGCGCATCCGCCGGGCCCGCGACAAGATCCCCGTGAGCGACCTTATCGCCCGGCTGGCGGATCACGCGCTCGGGACAACCGAGATGACACCGAGCCAGGTCTCCGCCGCACTGGGCCTGTTGAAGAAAGCCGTGCCGGATTTGAGCACGACGGGCGCCGTGCGCGGGAGCCAGCGCCAAAAAGACGACATCAGCGACGATGAGCTTATCGCTATCGCCCGCACAGGCGGCGCAAACGGTCCTCGGAAGACGGCGCGCCCGTGAACGGCTGATCCCGTTCACCACCTATACCTATCCCTCCTACGTGGAGACGGCGCTGCATGGCAGAATCGCCGCAGCGCTGGAACGGGTAGAGCAGGGAACCTGTGACCGGCTGATGCTGCTGTTGCCGCCGCGCCACGGCAAGAGCGAGCTGGCGTCGCGGCGCTTCGGGGCCTGGTATCTCGGGCGACGGCCAGACAAGAGCCTGATCGCGGCATCCGCCTCCGCAACCCTGGCCGAAGGCTATGGGCGGGACGTGCGCAACATCATCAATTCCGACACCTATGCGTCGCTGTTCGACACGCGCATCTCGGAAGATTCCAAAGCCAAAGGCCGGTGGCACACAAACGCGGACGGGCAGTATTACGCGGTCGGCGTCGGCGGCGACGTGATGGGCCGGGGCGGGGATGTCTTCCTCATAGACGATCCCTTCGCCAACATGGCCGACGCCCAGAGCACGCTGAAACGCGAGCGCGTCTGGGAATGGTATACGGGCACGGCCTATAACCGGCTCGAACCCGGCGGCGCGATCATTCTCATCAATCACCGCATGCATGAAGACGACCTGTCGGGCCGCATCCTGGCGCAGCAGGCCGCAGGCGGCGATACCTTCGAAGTGATCGAGTTCCCGGCGATTTCCGATGGCGGTCAGGCACTGTGCCCGGAGCGATACACGCTGGAAGAACTGAAGCGTATCAAGGCCAACACGCTGCCGCGCTTCTGGTCCGCGCTCTACCAGCAACATCCCGCACCCGAAGATGGCGACTACTTCAAGAATGACTGGCTGCGCAGCTATGCCGCGCCGCCCGAGCGCGATACGCTGCGCGTCTATGGCGGGTCCGACTATGCGGTGACGCGCGACGGCGGCGATTACACAGCACATGTGGTGATCGGGCTCGATCCCAAGGGCCGGATCTACCTTCTGGACCTGTGGCGGGGCCGCACGGACTCCGCCGTCTGGATCGAGGCCTTTTGCGACCTGGTGGAGGAATGGGCGCCGATCGGATGGGCCGAGGAGCGGGGACAGATCCGTTCCGGCGTCGGCCCGTTCCTGACGCGGCGCATGCGCGAACGCGGCGCCTTCGTCCACCGCGAGGGCTTTTCCGCGCGCGGCGACAAGTCAATCCGCGCGCAATCCATCCGCGGCCGCATGGCACTCGACGGTCTCTATGTGCCGGTTCATGCCGACTGGTACGCCGATTTCGAAACCGAACTCCTGAGCTTCCCCATGGGCAAGCATGACGACCAGGTGGATGCGCTGGGGTTGGTGGGGCAACTGCTCGATAAGATGACCGCACGCACCACGCGGCCCGCAACCAAACCCGATACCGACCGCTGGGACCGGCTGTTTGCCGAACGCGACAAGGAAGAAATGAGCTGGAAGACCTTCTGATGGCACGAAAACCGAAAAAGACAAATGCGAGCGCCGATCCGGAAACGCTCAACCGTCTCGTCGACTGGTTCGAGGAAGCGGAAGAAGCGAATGACGAGGCCCGACAGCTCGCGTTTCGCGACATCGACTATTACGACGGCAAGCAACTGACGGCGGAAGAATGCGCCGCGCTGCGCAAGCGCGGGCAGCCGGACACCACCTTCAACTTCATCGGTGGCAAGATCGACGTGATGCTGGGGCTCGAAATTCAGCAGCGTTCCGACCCGCGCGCCTGGCCCCGCACGCCGAACGACGCCAAGGCGGCGGAAGCGGCGACGGATGCGCTGCGCTACGTCGAACGCAAGGAAGACCTCGATACGCTGTTCAGCGAATCCTACGAGGACCTGGCCAAGGGCGGGTTCGAGGTGATCGAGGTGCTGGTGCGCAACGCAAAATCCGGCCGCGCCGAGATCGACCTGAAGCAGCCGAAATTCGACCGCGTCTTCTTCGACCCCCATTCCGCGCGGCGCGATTTCACCGATGCGCGCTACATGGGCTACGTGCTGTGGTGGGACCGCGACCAGGCGGAGAAGAAATGGCCGGAAAAAGCCGAGATCGTCGCCGGGACCATCACCGAGGTCGAGACTGGCGATTTCGACGACAAGCCGAGCCACAAGGTCTGGGCGCGCGCCGGCGACCGGCCACGGCTGCGCATCGTCACCATGTACTGGCTCGACGGCGACCAGTGGCACATGACCAAATTCACAAGGCAGGGCGTGCTTGAAACGGATGCCGTTCCTTACACCGATGAAGACGGCAACTCGATCAATCCGATGATCATGCAGTCGGCCTATGTGGACCGGGAGAACGCGCGCTACGGTGCCGTGCGCCGCCTGATCGGCCCGCAGGATGAGGAAAACAAGCGCCGCTCCAAACTGCTGCACATGATCACCGTGCGCCAGACCCGCGCGGAGAAGGGTGCGGTAGACGATGTCGCGGCGATGAAGACGCAACTGGCGCGACCCGACGGTCACATCGAGACCAATCCGGGTTTCCAGTTCGAGATCATCGACCAGAGCGCGCAGGCGGCCGGTCAGGCGAGCCTGATGGAATATTCCGCCGCGCGCATGGACAAGATCGGCGCCAACGCATCGCTCCAGGGCAAACCGGACGGCACGCCGTCGGGGCGCGCCATCGTCCTTGCGCAACAGGGCGGCATCGCCGAGCTGACGCCACTGTCGGAGCGGCACCGCAATTTCAAGGCGCGCGTCTATCGCGCCATCTGGCAACGCGTCCGCCAGTTCTGGAGCGAGGAGCGCTGGGTCCGCGTCACCGACAATGAGGACAATGTGCGCTTCACCGGCTTCAACCGGAAAACGACGGTTGGTGCGGAGTTCGCCCGCGAACTGAAGGAGGAAGAAGGTCTGCCGCCCGACCGCATCGAACAGGAGCTTCAGGCCGCGCGCGAGAAGGGAGAAGACCTCGATGCGCCCATCACCGTCAACGTGCCCGCGGCGATGGACATGGACGTGATGATCGAGACAGCGCCCGAAACCGTCACCATCGAGCAGGAGCAGTTTTCGGAACTCGCCAACGTCATCGGCAGCGGACTGGAACTCGCCGATCCGCGCATGAAGCTGTTGATCCGCGCCTCGCAACTGCGGAACAAGCGCGAACTGCTGGACCTGATCGACGGCTCACAAGCGCCGTCCGATGTGCAACGCGCGGCAGGCGAAATCGAACTCGCGACCCTCAAGGCGCAACTGGACCGGCTGATCGCGGAAACCGAAAAGACTCGCGCGGAAGGCATCAAGACGCTGACGGAGGTCGACGCCATGGACGGCGTCATCGACGGGCAGGCGGGAGTGGCTGAAGCGGAGCCCGAACCACCGATACAGGACGTATTGGAGGCCCCTAGAATCCCGCCTTCATCACCTGACGGAGGCGGGCCTTAACCGACGGCGCCTCATGGTGCATGGCAATCTCGCAGAGGCGTTCCGCCTCGGCGCGATATTCCGGAAACTGCCGCGCCAGCCCCCAGTAACCGCCATAGGCCCAGGCGCGCACGAACTTGACCTCATCCGTCATGCTGGCCCTCAGAAACGCCTCGATGGCAACGCGGCGTGCCTCGGGAACCGGCATGTGCGGCATGCACTGCAGAATGTGCAACCGGCTTTCCCAGCGGGTGAGACCGGGCAGGAGCGCGTAGACCTGCTCGATCTCTTCCGGATCGAGTTTCTCGTTGTTTTCGAGATGCCGTTTCAGGAGCCAGGTGGCGCCCTTCTGCAGGGCTTCGTCACCGGCAAGTTCCAGCAAGTCGGAGACGAATGACGGATCGGCGCAATGCCTCTCATAGACATCACCGATATCGTCGGCGGATTTGCCATTCCAGGATGCCAGATAGTGCCGAATTGACATGTTCCAGTTTAGTTATCGAGACGCTTGAATGGATAAAAAAGTAGTCTAGAGAATCGATGCCTTACATCAATATGGCAAACAGAGATTTTGGAGATATGTTACGTTCGATCAAGAGGGCAACGATTCGAAAGGCTGTTAATGTGAAGCGCGTAAATCTGATTGATTACTTCGATTTGGCGGATGGTTTGAGCAGGGCCAAGAATATTTGTTCACGAAACGAGGTCACGAAAGCGGGCCATATCTATTTTTCAATGGTTGGCCTGCTTAATCCGCTTGATGCTTTCATAGATGAGGATAACGGGTTCAATACGACAAAACATGTAGCAAGGGAGTTGGCCGGCAAAATACGCGGTTGGATTAATGAATACGTAATGGACGATTCATCTCCACCACAAATAGACATAGAAAAATTTGATGTTGAATTGCCGTCTTACCAATTCTCCCCCATCGCCGACAAAGTCGATCATTTTAAGAGCGTGTTCACTGCGGAGTGTCGCGACGTTGAGATATATTCGGTTGGTCAGATATCGATTTATAGAACCTCGTCGCTTGTTTCGAACGCGTCACATCGCATTCCAGAGGAGTGCCGGTCGTCAATTCCAGATGATACGATGAAAGAGTTCGATAGTGCGGGCAAGTGCCTTGCGTTTGATTTACCCACGGCTTGTGGGTTCCACGCGCTTCGTGGACTGGAGCTCGTTATCCTAAAGTATCTTTCGGAATTTGGCGTCAAGAGTGGAAAGCTCAAGACATGGAATGATTATGTCAAGGCCGTCCAAAATTTGATTGATAATGAAGATGGCAGTGTAAAACCATCTTCCAAAGTCGCGGCAATGATTGACAGGATGCGCGACCTAGACCGCAATCCACTAATGCATCCGCACGATACTCTTGACGCGACACAATCAGACTTGCTCTTTAATCTAGCAGCAATCACGACAGTCGAAATGGCGCGAGATATGGAGCGCCTTAAGGGTGATACTGCCGTTAGAGGCCTATTAGAAGACGCAACAAAATCAAAAACCAAAGTGTCTGAGAAAGCCAAACCACGAAGCCGAACTCGAGCAGGTAGCTAAAAAGCTGCTCAGCACCAAGCCAAAACCTCGTCAGGATGTCGTGGGCAACGGCAGGGCGAAGAAGAAGCCAAAATCAAGTGGTGACCGCCGACCCAGCTAATCACCTGGGGTTATGCAGGGAATTAGCACTTGCTTGGCTTAGAACGCTTATGGGTCTTAACCTTGACCGGTTTCGGTCCGGGTTTTTTCCCCTTGCGCACCTGACGTTTTTTACGACTGCAAGCCATTGCCATCACCCCCTTTCTTGGCTGTAGCCCTTCGCTACGGCGCGCCATGAAAGGTTGTGTAGAGTCGGCGATCACCGAATCTGGAGTTTGGACAAAACAGGAACAAAGTCAAGCCTTACGTGTACACCAAAAGGCAAAACGCAAGGTCCTTTTAATCTCCATTTGTCCTGATCTTTCAACATGGCGATTGAAGTATGCTTTGCAAATCAGATAATTACCGCTATCGACTGAGCGTTACGCCGCCTCTGCGCTCTCCAGATCTTCTTCCTCACGCAGCATGGCGATGGATGTCCGAAGCGCGTCCGC
>JALCBY010000048.1 GCA_028066055.1 Hyphomicrobiaceae bacterium | reverse complement strand
TCACACAATGCGCGTTTCAACGAAAAAATGCCTGTTTTCAGAGGTATTTTGCGGGAGGTAAGCGCTTGTGTTTACCCTTCGTTAACCTGCATTAACACACTCTGAATTCCGTAGATTCGGCGGCGTAAATAAGAATCTCGAAAGGGGGTCCGCAAAGTGCGGGAGATATGTAACGCAGCTGAATCGAAAAGGATCATCCGCAATGTCGGCAGTCGTCATCGGGGAAGAAGTCACAATAACGGGAAACATCATCACTAGCGGACCAATTCAGGTCGAGGGGAATGTGCAGGGGCACATATTCGGTTCCGAAGTCATTATCAGTAAGGGCGGACAAGTTTCCGGCGGCATTGTTGCCGAAAAGGTGACCGTTTACGGATCTGTTTCAGGATCGATCAACGCACTGAGCATCATACTGGAACCGGGCTCTCATACAGAAGCCGACCTTTGCCACCGGGAACTCACGCTTGAGCTTCACAGTTACTTCGAAGGCAAGTCTCGGCAATCCGAAAATCCGCTCTCACGAACCATGCTGCGCCTTGAAACCTTCAGACAGGCGACCGCTGCGGCGGATACCGGCAAATGGAAATTGATCGAGGCGAAACACGCGGCGTGAATACGCCACCCGGCTTGCGCGGGGCCGTGAGGCGCAGGAGCTCACACGGTCCCGACAGGCTGCCGCTGGTTTGCTTCTGCATGAATGTCAGGCCATGAGCCAAGCGCAGATGTGCGGTTTCAGCGCTAGCCAGTCGTAGAGGTGAGAGCTCAACGCTTTGGCCACGACCATGGCGGTTCTTCCAGGTTTTCAATCCTCGTTTCCCCCAGTGTCTTGTGAAGGGAAAGAACCGAACACCCCTCGACCTCGATCAGCGCCTTAACGAGCGGCGCGGCGTGGGAGACAACGATGACCTGGGATCGCTTCGAAGCGGAGACGATCAGCCGGGACAGGGCCGGAAGCAGATCTGCATGCAGGCTGGTTTCCGGTTCGTTGAGGACGAGGAGGGACGGCGGTCGTGGGCTCAGGAGCGCTGCGACCAGAAGCAGGTAGCGAAGGGTGCCGTCGGAGAGCTCCGCTGTCCGAAGTGGCCTGAGCAATCCCCGCTGGATCATCGTCAGTTCGAATAGCCCGTCTGCTTCGGACAGCGCCAACTCGGCACCAGGGAACGCATCGTCAATATGGCCGGCCAGTTGGTCCCGATCTCCGATTTCCACGATTGTCTGAATGGCCGAAGCCAGATCATGGCCGTCCGATGAGAGAACGGGCGTTCGTGTTCCGACCTGCGGACGCCGCGCCAGCGCCTCCGCGTCCGTGCGAAAATGGTCGTAAAACCGCCAGGCCTTCATTCCCTCGCGCATGACCAGGAGTTCGAGCATGTTCTCCGGATCGGCCGCATGGGTCATCATGCTGTCGAACGAAGCAAGATCCTTCAGAACAGTTTTTCGACTGCCGTCGGATGCCAGAACGGTCACGCTGGGCCCGGACCGGCTTGCAATTTCGTTTCTGCGTTTGAGCACTTCGCCGACCCAGGCCGCTTCGCACTTTATCATTGGGTCGCGATTGAATGCGGAAGTTGCATCGGACTGCGGCAAACCAAGATCAATGGCATATCCGTAATTGGTGTCGGCGAAACCGAGTTTGAGCGATATGGGTTTGCTGCGTCGTGAGCCCTGAACAGGGACGTGCCCGCTTTCCATCCGGCGTGAAATCGTTTCGGGTCCCGCCCATAGTGTCGAGTGCAATCCGCCTTCCTGGGCCAGCGCCGATATCACACGTCCTTGCGCAACGTCCGACAGCAACCGAATGGCTCGGTAAAGGCTGCTCTTTCCGCTGCCGTTTGCGCCCGTTACCAAATTCAGCCGTTCGAGAGGAATGACCAGATTGCGCAACGAGCGATATCCGGCGACGGAGAACGTGATCAGCACGGGCAGCTCCTCTTCGACATGGAACGAAAACGGGCATCTCTCGCAAAAGCAGTCGGGCAACTCAATCCGATGCCGGAGCAAGACGGTAGAAATTTGTCAGGCGCTGCCTTTCAGTCTGGTATCGGGCCGCGGCCAGACGGGTCATGAGCGAACACTATCCGGGGCGTCCAATGCAATCGAACCTGACCGTGTGAGACTCCTCCTGCTACAGGGCCTGTTTGCCGGTGTACTATGGAAGACAGGTCCAGCGCTTTTGACTGTCTGCATGCCTCCGCGCCGCAGTTCAATCGTCGTCAGCGCCCGTGCGGACTGCGCGGGCCGATATTTCTTGTTCCGGCATGAACCTTTTTCTCTTCCCGGCGACTAACCGGCCAGCACCTTGCTCAAGGACTGAAAACCATTGCGAAGGAGAACATTCATGTTTGGCTACGAAACCCTGAAAAACACTGTGAAGACCGCCGCGCTCGTTGTTCCGCTGATTGTCGGTTTTACGGCCTATGCTTCGGCCCATTCAGAAGGCGCTTGCGCGAACAATGTCGTCGATTCGTGTAACGCCGCTGGCGGAAGTACGGAAGCAGTGAATCTGTGTATCATAAACGGCCTCAACGCCTGCAAGACCCATTCCCATGGCGGCGGGGGCGGCGGTGTGGACCCGGCAAGTGACGACAAGACAACTGAGACGGGGCCGGAGGAGAGCAGGACGACCAACTTCATCCAGAAGTTTCAGAAGAAACAGCGCCGTTACCGGCGGTAACGGTCGAACAAGCGGCTCGCGTCTCGGGCGCGAGCCGTTTTTAACATTCTGTCGGCGTCGCTCATGCGGCATCGCGATGGACACCTGGATGCCAATTAGACGTGTCCGGCGGCGACAAAGCGAAAACCCGGCGCGATCGTTGCGCCGGGTTGAAACTTCGAAGTGCGCTGTGGCTCAGCTGCAGAGCGCGAGATCGCTCGGTGCGCGCTTCCAGATCATCGTCTTGGAGAGCAGCTTCGTGCCCGCATAACCCTTTACGCGAAGCTGTTTGTCGCTCAGGAGCTTGAGTTCGACGTCGAATTTGCGGCCGCGCTCGATATCGTAAATCCAGCCGTTGTCGTAAGCGTTGCCGACCTTCTGAACGCCGCCGATGATATCCGTGCCGCAAACGGATTTGTGGTCCGAATTTTTGAGCCAGGCGATCTTTCCGCACAGGCCCTCGCCGCACTCGTCAATCTTGATCGCGCTACGGCCGGAATGATCGTACCAAAGGCCTGTATAGCCCGTCTGTTTGATCGACTGCTCCTGTGTCGAATCTTCCGACGGCGACGTCCTGGTCACGACCTTGGCCGGGGCATCGGGCGCCTTAACCTCTTCGGGTGCCGAGGGAGGCGTGGCTTCTGAGGGAGCGGCGGGGGATGTCGGTTTCGGCTGAGCAGCCTGAGGCTCTGCTTTGGCGGGTGCCTCCGGGCGCGTCACAACGGTCTCGGGCAATTTGATGGTCTTGGGCAGTTTAATATTCTTCGGCAGTTGAATGGTGATCTCGATGTCGCCAATCTCGAGCTTGTGAGTTTTCTCGATGTCGTCGGGGACTGTGATCGTAACCGATCCCTGGGCCGCCAATGCCATGAGGGCGCCCTTTATGGCATTAAATGTAGGCATGTCTGCACTCCGTCCGTGGTATCTGCGCTGGCGTGGCCAGCCGTTTGTTTCCTTGTCAGATGACCGGAAGGTAAGGATGCCGCGGCAAATTCCTTGTGATGCGCATCACTAACTTGCCGTTTTCCGCAGATTTGGCTCTATTCGAGGCCCGTATGGCGCATGTGGGGCTGTGCAAAAAACATGGTGATTTCGGGGCGGGAGCGTGCGTTGATCCACCTGACTCTGTTTTCCTCAACCCGTTAAGTCGTCCTCTCAGTTGGAAAATTCGATGCGGTCCGAGTTACATAGTCCGCTGGCATAACGGATGGACGGGCCGTTAAGGTTAGGATTTGCGGATTCGCAACACACGAACGGATTGAGCAGGTGGCAACAAAAGAATTCGGTGTAGATGCATGGCTTGCGAGGACCGCCGCGGAAATTCGAAGCGGCGAATTCCTCATGGCCTACGATCTGGCCATTCGGGGGCTCGAAGCTTATCCGGAAAGCGATTTGCTCAAATTCCACGCGGTGCTGGCCCTGGCGCGAAGCGGTGCGACCGAGCGCGCCGAGGAGTTGTACGGCGCTTTCGAGCTTCATAAAGCAGGTACGGAAGACACGTCTTCACTTGGCGCGCGTATCGCCAAGGACAAGTTTTTCGCAGGAGCCGGGCGCGCAAATCAGGAAGATTCATCGAAAGCGGCACAGCTCTATCAGGAGGTATTCGAGAATTCCGGCGGCTACTATCCGGCAATCAACGCCGCCACGATGTGGTTTTTCTCCGGTGACACGGCCAACTGCACGAAGATGGCCGCATTGGCGCACGAGCGCAGTTTGACGGCCGAGCCTGACGGTCCACAGGCGCATTACTGGCAGGCAGCGACCCGCGCGGAAGCGTTGCTGCTTCTTGAACAGCTCGAAGACGCGCAATCGGCGATAAATGAGGCTGCAATCCACATAGACGGTGATTATTCCGCGGCCGCCTCAACGCGATCACAACTGTTGCGGATCTGTGCTGCGATGGATCTGGATACGGGCCTGCTCGATCCGTTGAAGCCGCCAAGCATCGTATATTACTCAGGTCACATGATTGCCCGCGCGGGGCGGTCCGGACAGTTCGGCATCGAATCCGAAGAGCTGGTTCAACGCGAGATCGGCAAGTTGCTCAAAAAGGACCGCGTGGGGTTCGGGTTCGGGTCTCTGGCCTGCGGCAGCGACATTCTCTTTGCGGAAGCGCTTCTGGCGCACGGCGCGGAATTGCATGTCGTCATTCCGTTCGATCTGAAGGAGTTCACGGAAATCTCCGTCAGTTGCGGCGGTCCCGGCTGGAAAGAGCGCATGGACGATTGCCTGGCCCGGGCGACAAGCGTGACTCACGCCACGACCGGCGCCTATCTTGGCGACGACAGCCTGTTCAACTACGCCGCCCGTATGGCCATGGGATTCGCCAGGATCAAGGCGCAGAACCTCAGCGCTGACCTCAAGATGCTTGCCGTGTGGAATGGCGAGAAACCCAAATTCCAGGCCGGGACTGCGGTAGATGTCGCGTTTTGGCGGGAACGGAATCTCGATATCGAGACGATCGACTGCGGTCCTCCCGCCAAGGGGCGCAGGAAGGTCGCTGCCTCCGCGATACAGGGCAAAGAGCACAACCTTTCCCGCAAGATTTATCCGGTCGCATTCGCCGACATCAAGGGTTTCAGCAAACTGTCGGACAACGAGCTTGCCCGCTTTTTTGAGAAAGTCATGGGTCTGCTGGGCAGCGTGATGGACAAGTATGGCGACCACGTTTTGTTCCGCAATACGTGGGGCGATGCGGTTCACGCGGTTTTCGACGATGTAACCGCCGCGGCCAAATGTGCCTTGGAGATGCAGGGAGCGCTGCATGATCTCGATGGCGACGCGGTCAGTCTACCCGTTCGTCCGGAAATGAGGATGGCGTTGGACGTGGGCCCGGTGTTCGAAGGCTACGACTTCATCAAGAAAGAAGCGACGTATTTCGGGTCGACATTGACGCGCGCTGCGCGGATGGAGCCGGTCACTCCGGTAAGGGAAGTCTTCGTTACGGAAGCCTTCGCCGCGCTGAGCGCCATGGAATGCACGGACGAATTCAGATGCGAATATGTTGGCCATTTACCGCTTGCGCAGGCGTATGGCGACCAGCGGATGTATCTACTGCGCCAGAATCTTGCTTCACGTTTTTCCGACGGCTGATTTGCAGTATGGCGGTATTGCCCCTCAGTCCACGTTGAAGGTGATCGCGGTCCTGAGGAGGTCTGTCTTGGTCGCACCCGCGCTCTTCTTCTCCCCTTCCTTTTCGGCCTGTTCGCCGACGTGATCGCGGTAATCCCCGAGGTCGGTAAACTCCTCCTCTTCAAAATTATGCTGAATCCGTTCCCCGTCCTGCCTGACCGCGCATTCGGCAATCAGCTTTTCCTTGCCCACGTCCTTGAGTCTGAACTGGAACGGAGCATCAGGTCCCGGAAACAGGAATTCTTTTCCCTCTTTGATCAGGTTTTCCTGCTGATACTTGTTTGGAAAGATCACGAAGGCCCGACCAGACGGCCCTACATTTATCAATGTCAGCAGGCAGTCCGTGGAGGCTTTGACGGTGAATACGGGCAGATCGTTTGCTCGATATCGGATCTTATCCGCGATCAGCGTAATTGTCTCGCCGCGATCTGCAGCATCGTTGTTATCGGGCGTCTTTGCGGCGACTTTGGGCTCAGGCGCAGGCTTCGCCTTTTTCGCGGTCGTTGAGGGCGGCTTTGCAGGTTTCTCCTTTTTTGCAGTCGGCGAAGGTGGTTTTGCAGGTTTTTCCTTTTTTGGTTTTCCGGCCTTGGCCAACGGCGGTTTGGCCGGTCGCTTGCCGGGCGCCTTCACTTGCCCCACGGGGACATCGCCTGAAACAAGTGCAGCGTGCTTCAGGAACAACGGTTCCAGTTCCCGCCGCGTCATGGTTCCCTGCTCCAGTTGCTGCTTGGTGCGTCGGGCTTCCTTGTTGCCTTTCACGATGCCGCTGGCATAGCGCTTCTTGGTAACCCCGTATTCGGCAGCTGCGATCCGCAGGTCGAGATTGCGGTTATATCTGCTGGCGAGATAGCTCAGGTCGTCGAGGCCGTCTTTCCCTTTGTCGAGGTTTATCCCCGCCTTCGCGGCGGCTTTCTGATAGCGCTTTCGGTCGTCCGCGATGCGCTGGTCCAGTTCGCTTTGGGGAACATACGTTTGCAGGATTTCATCGCGTTTTTCAGCGGCGAGTTTGCTGTTCGATTCGGCGTGCTCCCGCACTTCATCGGCAATGTTCCGCACGCCTTTGACGTGGCATGAAATGCAGGACAGGCCCACGATCACCGGGAGGCGTGGCGTTGCCTCGTCGAAAAGAATGCTGACCGGTGCCGCATTGATCCGCTTGCCTTGCTCATCTGCAAGGAAATAGGCGTTCATTCCGTTGGGCAAACTGAAGATCGCGGCATTCATATCATGCTCGAAGCCGTCTTTCCCCCCGGGACCGAGCGGTCTTTCCCTGGCATTCTGTTCCGTGCTTGTGCCGTCGAAATCAAATGTCGTCCACAGATAGCCGGAACCGACTGCATGGCGTTCGGCTATGCGGTTGTGCCGGGCGACGGTCGATTTTCCGGTGCCGGCTCGCATGACATTGCCGTTTGCCACATTCTGCACGGCGTCAACACCCAGTTCGCTCTGCAGGTCCGCCAGATCCTCCGGCAGATCGAGCAGCTTGTAATAGAGAGGTGGGCTCGAAGCAGCCGCGGCAAACCAGTCTGCCCTCAGGTAGGGCAGAGATGTTTTCGTCCTGGCCTTGATCTGGTCGAATGCAGGTGATTTGGGCCGAACGCCATAGGGGTAGGCGGCGGCGAGCGTGTCCCAGTCTTCCAGGCTCCAGCCCAGATCGTCGAGACTGAAGGCGATGATCGAGCCGTCTTTCCCGATGTTCGATGTTCGGGTGGTCTTGGGCGCACGGCTGAGACTGTTCAGCAGCAATCTCGCCCCGTTGCGCATCCGGCGCAATTCCTTTTCCGATGCACAGGCATTGTAGAAATTCGTGAAGGTGAGGTACCGCATACCTTTGCGACGACCTGCCGGTTGCTTGTTCAGGTTCGCGGAAATCGCCTTGACGACCTGCGCCGTATCGACGGGCTTGCGGTTCGGGCACGACGCGACCTTGTTTGCGTCAAGCGACTCAATCCAATCGTAGATCGCCTGCACATCTTCTTTGCTCGGCTCGTTGCCGCCGGAGAACTCGGTATAGACGTCGTAGGGCATCTCCTGCTTGACGATGCGCGAGAAAAGGCGCGAGCCGTCCGGATTGCCGGGCAGGATCAGGTGGGGATCGCGTGCGATCTCATCGAGCTTGAGGACATTGCCGAAGTTCTTGGCCGGCTTGTCGCGCTCAAGCCGCCCTTGCTGGTGACATCGCGCGCAATGCTTATCCAGGGCTTTGAAGGCCTTGCGGGGGATGTCCTGCTTTGGTTGCTTGATGATGACTTTGGGTTCCGAAGCCGACACTGCAGGGACTTGTGCCACGTCAAAACTCTGATATCCGAGTTGACTTGCTTCGGGCTCTGAGGCTCCCAGGCGGCTGCCCGGAATCAGGAACGACAACAGCCCCGCAGCGAAAGTTACAAACACCACAAACTTCGCATTCATTTCGGTCGCCCTTCGTCGCTCATCGCCAGTTACGGTAACATTGCCATCCGTGATCGTTAATGCAATACGCGGTGCGCCCAAGTCGATTCCGCAAAGTGGATTCGCACGGTGAACCAAGTGGAAATGCCGCCGGATTTGTTATATTGATCGGGGTCGGAAGCAGGCGAAGACGGCTGCCTCCGGCTGTTGGCATTATCATCAATGATACCGTTTCGGTTTCAGTCCTCCGATTTCTCTGGCGCAATTGCCTGAACAGGGTCATGGCTCTTTCGCCCGGATGGCATGGGAACCGATAACGGATAGATTTGACAATGCTGAGCGGTCCGCAGGCTCGGGGACGAAACATCTGGAGTGTGGCGCATGGACATCCGTAAACTCGTTTTTTTCCTGATCGGACTTTTGCTGCCCGCCATTGTTGCAGCGGCGCCTTCAAAGAAGGAGACGAAACCCGCTGCGGAAATGTCCGGTAAGGAGATTTACGAAGAAATCGCGAAACGCCACGGCCGGCCGACGGAATTCGAGATACAGAAGATCACCCTGACCGATAGCAAGGGGGCGGAGGAGGTTCGCGACGTCAAACGCTACTCGCGAACGGTCGGGCCGGGCGAGCACCGGTATCTCATGGTGTTCCATTCTCCGCCGCCAATTCGTGGCGCGGCCACGATCACCTGGAAGCGCCGGTTCAAAAAAGACGGCCAATGGATTTACCTTCCGGCGACGGGCGGGAAACCGATCAGACTCGTGGGCGGTGGAAAAAAGAACTATGTCATGGGAACGGATTTCACCGCGGAAGACTTGGCTTCGGAATCAAGCGACAAAATGACGTTTGAACGGCAGGAAAACGAGATACTGAATGGAAAGGCGCACTTCGTCATCGACATCAGTCCGAAAGACGCCGAGTTGAAGGCTGAAACCGGATACAAGCGTCGCCGTTTGTGGATCGACAAGGAAAATTTCGTTCTCATGCGCACCGATTACTTTGACTGGCGCGACACGCTCATCAAGCGGCAGACGGCAAGCGGTGTAAAAAAGATCGAAGATGACATGTGGCGGGCTGACACCCAGACCATGGAAAACTTCAAGGACGGGCACAAGACCCGTGTCGAGGTCATCGAGCGCAAATTCGACGCGGATTCGGTGCCTCTGGATCTGTTTTTTGAGCGCACCTTGATATCCGGCGATCACGTCAGATGACGGGTCTTTAGGGGGGTCCGCAGAGCGGAATTGGGAGGACTGGTGTGGTTCGCACAATCCTGATGTTTGGCGCGACGCAGCGGCTTGTTGCGTTTGCAATCCTTGTTGCGCTGACAGCCGGCGCGGTTCTGGGCATGTCCAAGCTCACGACCGACACCAGCCGGCGCGCCCTGATCAGCGCCGAAGACCCCGGCTGGCCCGGTTATCGCGACACCATCGATACGTTCGGGTCGGACAACATAACGGTGGTGTTTATTTCCGACCCGGAGCTTTTTACCGAGGCCAAGCTGAAAAAGCTCGAAGCCCTGCACTACGACCTCCTTGACCTCGATGCCGTCAAATCGGTCGACAGCCTGATCAACGTGACCACATTCCGTTATCGCGATGGCGGTCTGGATACCGGCGAACTGCTGGATGGGCGTTATGACGATGCCGACGCGCTCAAACAGGCCGTTGAGAACGCATCTGCGAATCCGTTGATTCTCGGCGATCTGATCAACAAGGACGGGACTGCGACCGCGCTTGTCGTCGCGGTATCAAGTGAGAACACTCCAAACTTTCTCGCCAAAGTCTTCCAGTCGATCGAAGATACGATCACACCCGCGAAAGGCGAATTCGCCGAAGTCTTCCAGATCGGACCGCCGCGCCTGGAGCATGATCTCGCGAAGGGCATTCAAAACGATTTCCGGGTGTTGTTGCCGGTTGCCCTGCTGATCCTCATCGCCTCTATCGTGATTTTTCTCAGAACGCCAAGGTTCGCGATTGTCCCCGTCTCGACATCCCTGATCAGTATCCTGTGGACTTTCGGGTTCATGGGACTTGTCGGACTTCCGGTGACGTTGCTCTCATCGATGATCCCGTCGCTCATCATCGTCATCGGTTCGACCGAGGATACGCATCTGCTTGCCGCCTATCTCGACGGTCTGCGAGAAGGAAATGAGGAGGAGACCCGCGCCGCGAAACGCAGAGTTGCCATCCGCTACATGGCCCGGCATATGGGGCTTCCTATCCTCATTACATCCTTCACGACGGCATTCGGGTTCGGCTCCAACGCGATCAGCGAAATTCCGATGATCCAGGGTTTCGCCTACTCGACCTCGTTTGCGATGATCGCCAACCTCGTTGCGACCGTTCTGATGGTGCCTCTCCTGCTCAGCGTCATGGGGCCGACAAAAGCGCCCGAGCAGAAAAGTATGGGCGGTTCCGGCGGGCTGGCGGTGCTGGTCGCCAATTTGTTCGAAAAGGTAGCCATCAGGCACGGGAAGCTGGTGCTCACTGCAACGGCACTGGTGGTGTTGGTCGTTGGGTCATTTGCATACAGCATCAGGGTCAATGACGACCCGCTGGCAAACTTCAGGGCGGATCACCCGATCACCCAGGCCGGTGTGAAACTTCACGATCAGCTTGCCGGTATGCAGGTGTTCAACGTTGTCCTGAAGTCCGACGATACCGACGCATTCAGGGGGCCGGAAAATCTCAAAAAAGTCGAGGCGGCGGCGCAATTCATGCGCGATCAGAATGTCTTCGACAAGATCACCTCGCTTGCTGACTATGTGTCGCTGGTCAACCGCGAGATCAACCGGGGCAAGAAGGACTTCTACAAGGTCCCGGATACGCGCGAAGAAATCGACCAGTATCTGCTGCTGTACAAGCGCGACGTGGTGGACGGTTTCATCAGCCCGGATGGGCGCAAGGCGAAGATTCTTGTCCGCCACTACATCACCGACACATACGACCTGCGCCAATATATAGCGGATCTCCGCACGAAACTCGACGAGATCCTCGGAGACGACATCACCTATGAACTGACCGGTGAAAGTCTGATGATTTCATCCGGCGCCCAGAACCTGGTGACAGGCCAGTTCTACTCGCTCCTGCTTCTGATCCTTGTGATCTACGCGATCATGTCGTTTCTCTTCACATCGCTTGCCGCGGGTCTCGTGTCGCTCGTACCCAACCTGATGCCGTTGATCCTGAATTTCGGGACGATGGGTCTCCTCGGTATCCCGCTCAATCCCGGTACGGCCCTTGTTGCGGTCATCGCCATGGGCATCGCAATCGACGATACCTCGCATCTGATGATCCGCTACAGCGACGAGCGCCGCAATAACCCGGATCCGGACAAGGCAATCCTTGAGACCGTCCGTCTGGAAGCCATTCCTGTCGTGTCCACGTCTATCGGGCTTGCCGGAATGTTTCTGACTCTGCTCTTCTCGACATTCAACAACATTGCCCAGTTCGGCCTGCTTGCGGCGGCGACCATGATCTACGCCATGCTCGCCGATCTGTTCATCACGCCGCTTATTCTCAGGCATGTCCGTCTGGTGGGTGTATGGGATATCATCGCTTCGAAAGTGGGCACGCAGGTTCTGGTCGACAGTCCCGTTTTCCGCGGCATGTCACCGCGTCAGATCAAGAAAGCCATACTGCTGTCCGAAACCGAAGACGTGGACAAGGGCGACATCGTTATTCTGGAAGGGTCTGCGGGTGACAAGATGTATCTCGTTCTCTCCGGCGAGATTGATGTGCTCAGGGACACGGACGTCAAAAAGCTTGAGCGCGGTGCGGATGCGTCTTCATTGAAGAAGGTCGGCAGTTTCGGTCCCGGCGAGGTTTTCGGGGAAATCGGGTTCGTTGCCGGAAATACCAGAACGGCGACGTGTGTCGCGGCGGAGCCGTCAACACTGCTGGTGTTCAGCCCGGAAGGGAAGGACAAGGCTCTGCGCCTCTATCCGCGTATTGAAGCGAAGCTCAATCAGAATATCAGCCGGACCATGGCCGAGCGCCTGGCAATGGCGACCCGCCAGAAACCGGATGTATCTTTCTGAGCCATAACGTGCATTTGGCCGGGGCTGGTGGCAGATTGGTCGTTACAGTACGCCATCGACCAGCAACCCGCATGAGTGCGGGTTCGTATGTGAAAACGGCTCACTGGCTGACCGGCGCCGTCGCGAACGACAGAAGCGCCTGTTTGCCGGTCAGGTAAACAAAGCGACGGTCCGGATCAGGGCGCGCACCGGTACCAATGGACCCAAATCACAGCTACAGATACACGGCGTTTCTCTCCTACAGCCATCGCGACAACGGGTGGGCAAGCCGTATTCATCGTGCACTGGAGCGGTTTCGGATCGACGATCGCCTTCGGGAACGCGCGACATTCATTGGACCGGACCCGGGGTCGCTTCGCCCGGTCTTCCGTGACCGGGAAGATTTTTCGGCCGGTGAATCCCTTGACCGGCAGACACGCGAGGCGCTCGAAGCGTCCGCCTTCCTGATCCTGTTATGCTCGCCGTCTGCGGCGCAGAGCGAGTATGTCAATCAGGAGGTCCTGCTCTTCAAGCAACTGGGGCGCGGCGAACGCATCATTCCCGTCATTCTCGACGGCGAACCGGATAGTCCCGAGGTGGAGTGTTTCCCGCCGGCCATGCGTTACCGCGTAACGAAAACCGGGCGGCTGTCGAAGAAAAAAGAAGACATCATCGCCGCGGATGTGCGCTCGACAGGCGACGGATGGACGTTGACGCTTGCGAAAATCGTGGCGCGCATGATCGGTGTCGGCACCGATGAGGTTTTTGCAAGGGCGGAGCGTGAACGCCGTAACAGGTTGCGCATCCGCGCGATCATCGGTTTGGTTATCGCGGCGCTCGCGACCGGTGGTGCAATCTTTGCCTACAAGTCCCACAGCCAGCAGCAAACACTGACAGAGATCGAAACGCTCGTTTCGAAATACAGCATCGTATCGCCCGCACAAGGTGCCACCACCACGTCGACGGAGCAATTGACGGATGCAATCACCGCGATCGTTACCGGTGCGGCGCGAGACAAACGGTACGCGCGCGCGCTCCGGTCACTCAAGGACGGCAAAGTAGAACAGGCTGAAGAGCTTCTGAGGGTGCTGGCCGAAGAGACCGCGAAGCGGGTGGATACGGAGAGCAAGCGGGCGGCGGAAGCGTACCGCCGGCTCGGCGCAATTGCCGGCCTTGGGGACCCGAAACGCGCGCGGGAGGCCTATGCCAAGGCGCTTCAGTATGATCCGTCCGATTCAGATGCCCTCTACTGGCACGGCTGGCTGAGCCTGCTCGCGGGAAACCTGACCGCTGCCGAGAAAGAGCTGAACCGGCTTCTGGAAATCTCGAAGGAGAAGGGCGACGGCAGGGGCGTGTTCCGGGCTCACCTGCGCCTGGGAGAGCTTGCGCGCGACCGCGGGAATCTCGATGCCGCCCTCAAGCACCAGACATCGGCCAACAGAATTGCCAGTGCGGACGCCAAGGCAACGCCGGGAGATGTGGAACGCCAGCGTGATCTTTCGGTTTCTTCCGAAAAGCTGGGCGATATTTTTTATTCGACAGGCGATATCGGCAAAGCGCTTGTCTATTATCGCAAGGGACTGAAGATATCGAAAAGCCTCGCGGAGAACGACCGGAAGAATCCCCAGTTGCAACGCGATCTCTCGGTGTTGCTGGAGCGGGTCGGCGACGTCCTGGTTGCCCAGGACAAGATTGACGAAGCGGTCGACTCGTATCGCCAAAGCGCGACGATCCGGAAAGGACTTGCGGCTCTGGCCCCGGACAATGAGAGTTGGCAACGTGACCACTCCGTGGCGCTGGAAAGATTGGGAGATGCTCTTCATTTCAAGGGGGAGCAAGCCGAAGCGCTGGCCAGTTACCGGAAGAGCCTCGCCATATCCGAAAAGCTGGCGACGCGCGACACGGAGAATGCGGGCCGGCAGTATGACCTTGCGATCTCCGCCACAAAGGTTGGCGACATGTTACGCATTTCCGGCAAATTGGATGACGCGCTCTCTCTCTACAAGCAAAGCCGGAATATCTGTGAAAAGCTGGTCAAGGATCAGCCGACCAACGCGAAATGGAACCGGGCCCTGTCGGTTGCCTTTGTGAAGGTGGGGGACGTTCTCGCTGAAAAGAAAAAGACCTCTGAAGCCCTCAAGTCTTATGAACAGGCTTTGCGAATCCGCGAAAAATTGGTCAAGTCCGATCAGAGTAATGCGGTCTGGCAGCGCGACCTCGCGGTAATCTATTCCAAGTTTGCAAGCGCCTATCAGTCGACGGGAGATCGGGACCGGGCGATTGAAGCGCTTGAAAAGGGGAAGGATATAATCGGTGGATTGGTGCAACATGCGCCCGGAAATGCCGCATGGCGAAGGGATTTTGAATGGTTTGAGGAGCGCATATCCGAGTTGCGAAATTGACGTTTGCACCTATATCCAGTGGTTATGAGCCTAAACATGCCGTATTGGCGCGTGCTTTCTCGCGGAGTGGATTTGCCCGGCAAAGCTGACGGTGTAGATTCTCAGGACCGCCCAATAGGCCAACATGGAGAACGAGCAATGACTTCTTCCCGAATTGTTCGAACCTTTGCGGTTCTGTCCTCCGCCGCCACCATTGCCTTCGGGATTGTCGGTTCCGATTTGGCATATGCGCAGGACAAGAGTGACCTGATCAAATCGCTTTCGAGGGTCAAGACGCGTTCCCTCACCACCGAACCCAGCAAGGATCAGAAAAAGTTCCAGGGACTTGTCGATACGTTGCGCAAGGTGAGCACACGTCAGATCACGGTGGAGCAGAGAAACGAAGTCGCCGAGTATGTTAAGGAGAAGGACCTCCCTGCCGTCGATATGGAAATCTACTTCGACTACAACTCTGCGAAGCTCAACGCACGGTCGCTGCCGAAACTGAAGGAACTCGGCGAGGCGCTGACGGATGAAAAGCTGAACGGCGAAACATTCATGATTGCCGGACACACCGATGCCGTCGGCAGCAACGGCTACAACCAGACACTGTCGGAACGGCGTGCAGAGTCGGTAAGGCGGCATCTTATGGACAAATACAATCTCGACATTTCAAAATTGATTGCGATCGGCTACGGAGAGGAGCAGTTGAAACTTCCCGATGCGCCGAACGCCGGTGAAAATCGTCGCGTGCAGATCGTCAACATGCAGGTCGAATAAAAACAGGTTGAAATAGAAAAAGGCAGGCGGATGTTTCCGCCTGCCTTTTTTTGTCATCGTAGTTGAGCAGGAGGGCGGTCTAGGGCCGCCCTCCTTTTCTTATATCAGAAGCACTTCTCGGTAATTTCCGCGCCGCTCTCGCAACCGAGCCGGGTGTCCTCGCCACCCCAATACTCCTTCTTCTTTTTCTTCGGTGCGGAGTAGTTCTTCTTGGGTGCTGAGTACGGATTTTTCTTGGCCACCGGCGGTTTGGTCTTCTTCACAACCTTCGGCTTGGGCTTCACCGGCGTCGGCTTCACGATCTGTGGTGCCGGCGTCTTGCAAACAGGCCCTTGCATCGCACGCAGCGCGTCAAGTGTTTCCTGCGCCGGGCCGGTGGTGCTCAGTTTCTTGCCTGATTCTTTATTCACGTTGGCAATAGCGGAACTGGTGCGCAGTCCCCACAAGCCGTCAGCGCGGCCGGGATTGCATTTGAGGCGGGCCAATTCGCGCTGAATACCGGTCACCAGTTCAGGCGTGGCGGATTGCTCGATTGGGTTGGTCGGCTGCCCGGCGGTCGCGTTCTTTTCCTGGCTGGTGGGCGTGGGCTGAGCACTCGCAACCACCTGGGGACCGTTCTGCCCGCTGAACTCATCCTGCGTGGATGGGCCCTGCTCGGCAGTGGCGTTCTCGCGGGTCTTGGTCTCGGCTTTGGCGACGACAACCTCTTCGGACTTCTTATTGTCCTTGGAGTCGGAGGTTTTGCCCTGGTTGAACTGCCGCTTCAGTTCGTCGAGCTCCTCGCGCAGTTTCGCAATGCGGTCTTCGGACTCTGCCGTTTCCTTGGCGTCAACCGTCTTCGCAGGAGATTTCAGGTAGATCGGCGTTCCTCCGAGCGAACCATAGGTGAACGGCTCCTGCCGCAGGCCCGTCGCCTTGAGAACGAGATCGCGGACACGACGGAACATGAAACCGATCTCAACACCTGGCTGCTCGACGACCTGCAGCAGAGCGTTGGCGTAGGGGCTATGTTCGCCATCGCCGTCCAGCGCGACCGTGCCTTCCTTTGCCGCAAACGCAACCAGCGTGTTGTTGTCCGGTTCGACCGGCGCGAGACCGCGGCCGATAGAGCGCGTGCCGGAACGCAGCGCCATCCGCGACCGGAAGGGGTTGTTCCGGCAGGCATCCAGAATGACCAGTTTGAGATTGTTCGCGCCTTCAACCGAGCTCATCACGCTCGGGAGCGGAATGCCCTCGAAATCGATGTCGGTTGCGGATTCGAGGCGGGCGTCTGTCGGGATAAGGTAATTCTGACCGGAAACCTCGATACCGTGTCCGGCGAAATAGACCATGGCCAGTTCGGCGCCCGCGGACTCATTGGCGAAATCCTTGAGTGCCAGCCGGAGGTTTCGGTAGTTGAGATTTTCCTTGAGCGTTACCTTGTCGAAATCAAGACGCCGGAATGCATCTGCAATCGCCCGGGCGTCGTTGGTCGGATTTATGAGCTTTTCGGCGTACTCGTAGTCCGAGTTCGCGATGACCAGCGCGACACGTTTCGCGGCAGCCTCGCTGACCATCCCGATCGCAAAAATAAGAAATCCTATCAAGAATATAGCGTTGCGTCGCATCCCTAACCTCTCTTCCTTTCTCTCATGGGTGCGGAAATTCAATGTTTCCCGGTCAACACCACTTTCATACCTATATGGTCCATCCAATTTGTCGTGAAAGGCACAAAAGGCACTTTTGCCGCTATAATGGGGAGGTTCGCCTTATGGTTGCAACGAATTTCCTCAACAGTATTGGGCCATTCACGACGGTCTTTCTCTGTTTTTGAAGTCCGCGCCGGTGCCGTAAAGGACCAGCGCTGCTTCCTCCAGTTTGATCTCTAACTATGCGCAGCGCTTGAGGCTTGAGGG
>JALCBY010000116.1 GCA_028066055.1 Hyphomicrobiaceae bacterium | reverse complement strand
ATGAACAAGCACACGCGTAAGGACGATCTGATGCGTCCGGAAGTCACCACGGGGCCGCTGCGCGCGAGCAGGAAGGTCTATACGAGCCCGGAAGGTCACGACGATATCGCCGTGCCCATGCGCGAAATCGCACTCACCAATGGCGAAGCGTTCCGCGTCTACGACACGTCTGGTCCCTACACGGACGATGCGGCGACCATTGACGTCGAGAAGGGCCTTGAACCTGTCCGCGCCAAGTGGATCGCCGAGCGTGGCGGTGTCGAGGAATATGAAGGCCGGGAGGTGAAGCCCGAAGATAACGGCAACGTATCGGGCAAACATCTGGCGCGGGACTTCCCGACCAGGAACAAGCCGCTGCGCGGTCTTGATGGCCATCCCGTCACCCAGCTCGAATTCGCCCGAAAAGGCATTGTTACCAAGGAGATGGTGGCGATTGCGCATCGCGAGAATCTCGGCCGCCAGCAGGCCTATGAGGACGCGAAGGCGAACCTGGAGGACGGTGAAAGCTTCGGTGCGGCGATCCCGGAATTCATCACCCCGGAATTCGTGCGCGACGAGGTCGCGCGCGGGCGCGCGATCATCCCGGCCAACATCAACCACCCGGAAACCGAGCCGATGATTATCGGCCGCAACTTCCTGGTGAAGGTCAACGCCAACATCGGCAACTCCGCCGTCACCTCTTCCGTGGAAGAGGAAGTGGAGAAGATGGTGTGGGCGACGCGCTGGGGCACCGATACGGTCATGGACCTGTCCACGGGCCGCAACATCCACAACACGCGCGAATGGATCCTGCGCAACTCGCCGGTGCCCATCGGCACCGTGCCGATCTATCAGGCGCTTGAGAAATGCGACGGCGATCCGGTCAAGCTGACGTGGGAGCTCTACCGCGATACGCTGATCGAACAGGCGGAGCAGGGGGTGGACTATTTCACCATCCACGCCGGCGTGCGGCTGAAATATATCCATCTTACGGCGAAACGCGTCACTGGCATCGTCTCGCGCGGCGGTTCGATCATGGCCAAGTGGTGCCTCTATCACCACCGCGAGAGCTTCCTCTATGAGCATTTCCCCGAGATCTGCGACATCTGCCGCCAGTATGACGTCTCCTTCTCGCTGGGTGACGGGTTGCGCCCCGGCGCGCTTGCCGACGCCAACGACGCAGCCCAGTTCGCGGAACTGGAAACCCTCGGCGAACTGACGAAGATCGCCTGGGACAAGGGCTGTCAGGTCATGATCGAGGGGCCGGGCCACGTGCCGATGCACAAGATCAAGATCAACGTGGACAAGCAGCTGAAAGAATGCGGCGAGGCCCCATTTTACACCCTTGGCCCGCTGGTCACGGATATTGCGCCCGCCTACGACCACATCACGTCCGGCATCGGGGCGGCGATGATCGGCTGGTTCGGCACGGCGATGCTCTGCTACGTCACGCCGAAGGAGCATCTGGGATTGCCGAACCGCGACGACGTGAAGACCGGCGTCATCACCTACAAGATCTCGGCCCATGCCGCCGACATCGCCAAGGGGCACCCGGCGGCACAGGCGCGCGACGACGCGGTGTCGCAGGCACGCTTCGACTTCCGCTGGGAAGACCAGTTCAACCTGGCGCTCGATCCCGACACGGCGGTCCAGTATCACGACGAGACCCTGCCGAAGGAGGCGCACAAAGTGGCGCACTTCTGCTCCATGTGCGGGCCGAAATTCTGCTCCATGGAGATCACCCAGCAGGTCCGCGACTATGCCGCGAAGCTGAACGAGAAGCAGGCCGGAATGGCCGGACAAGAGGCGGGGAGTGGCGGAGCCACGACAGGGACTGATCAAGAGGCGGGGAGTGGCGGAGCCACGACAGGGAC
>JALCBY010000115.1 GCA_028066055.1 Hyphomicrobiaceae bacterium | reverse complement strand
AGCTTGACAAGCTTCTCCCTCAGCCGCTTGGCCTCGCTTCGATAGTACAGGGTATAGCGGCACATCACAGTTTGCTCCATCCACCTCCAAGCGATCCGGCGACCCGCCGGATCAGGCGGAATGCAATTGTCCTAGTTTCGGAAAAGTCGGATTGGCGGATCTTAAAGAGCCAAGGCGGTTGCGGGAAGCGGCGGCGGGGCTACAAGGGGCGTCCCGCCACGCTCCGCATGCCGGGAACGCCAAAAACAAGGTTTCACCGCCAGCAAGGGCGGCGTCCTGGTGCCCGACCACAAGGCCGGGCCCCGCGCCAGGGATGGAAGCCCGAAGGGCCGAGACCGACTGGACCTGGGCTCAGTTTACGGCAGCCCGGCGGCCGGCCGAATAGCCGGGCGGGCGCCTAGCAAGACCTCAAGAGAATCGCACGAACTTTGGTAAGCAGGTTCTGAGACGCGTTCGGGGTAAATCTATCCGTTTGCAGTTAGTCGCGAATGCAAGAGACCGCCATGCACAGCACCCCTCACCCGCCCACGAGCGAACCGGGCGCACGTGATCCACCGATCCACCAGCGGCACAAGATCGTTGGTCAGCAGTGTGTGACCTACGCCAAGTCAGCCCGTACAATGCCCAACTCTTTGAGCGAGCGCTGCACGGGGTGTTTCCAGCCCCTCGCGCCTTGAGCCGACGCATCGTCGATTGCGTCATACAGCGCATGGGGATCGGTTTCGCTGAGCGCTTCAATGAGTGCCTTGGCTTGCAGCAAATCCTTGCCGCGTTTTACACGCTCATCTGGCCGACGCTTCTGAGCGACGATGAGTTTGTGCACAGCGTATTTCGCCGATTGCGGGACCTTTACCGGTATTCCTGGCCCGTGCAGAGCGACGACGCGCACAGGATCTGCAATTAGCCAATCAAGATGCTGCAACGGTGTCGCACCGGCCTCCAGCTTCTCGAGCGGCATGGGATTTGTGTCTGAGCGCCGCTTTTGAGGTGTCAACAAATCGACCATGAATTCGGTTCGCGATTTGAATGAAGACGACGGTGCGCCCTTCTTGAGCGCGGGGACTGGCCGGAACGTCTCATCCGCGCGCTGGAGGATGTCCAGTATTGTGTCTCCTTCAGCATCACCGGCGATGGCCAACGATGCGGTCGCCAGGTCGGCATCCTGTGTCATCAAGACGCCAGATGGTAGTGCCGCACCGATGATGGGGCTGGCGCAGATGTAAGCCGCCGTGCCGACCAGCACCGCATCGCCGAACAGACCGGCATCGCTCATCACATCCAACACATTGCCAAGCGCCCTCGCCGGCGCCGGAACACCACTGTTACGCAGAGTCCTGACGATGTTACGGCGTTCCTTGAGGTTTTTTTGCTCCGCGCTGATGTCTTCCGCGCGCTTCTTGACGGACGGATCATCGGCTCGGCCAATGGCCATGTCTCGATATGTCCTGCCAACCCGACGCTTGGCATAGAGATAGTCGCGACCCTTCTGTTTCTGGATGTATACCGTCCCCGGTTTTTCGGTGACGGCATACACTTGCTGAACCAGATCGGCGTAGAGTGTCTGGAGCGTTGGGCTGAGAATGTTCATCGGTTAAGTTATAGAATAATTTTCTTTTTTATTCTATAACTTTTGCAAACCGAAAGAACTACCAGTGCCTGCGCACAGCCCTCAAAACTCGTCGGCGGTCTGCCCTAGATCAGAAAGTGTACCCTGTGTGCCCATCCGAAATATCCCCTTTTCCGTTCATGTATCGACTGCCTGCCCAGTGCTTGAAAACCACCCCGAGGCAGGCCCAAGTCCCCTGTTGCATCCGCTTCGGTGGACTTGAATCAACCAGGATTCCCGTTAACCCCTCAAGTGCACACGAAATGA
>JALCBY010000047.1 GCA_028066055.1 Hyphomicrobiaceae bacterium | reverse complement strand
CCGTCCCGGCTGAAAAAGGGGCCATGCGAGATGCCGGGAGGGCGCACGGCATATGTGCCGGCGGGCAGCAGCTCTTCCTCCTTCTCCGGCGTGCCGATGGACATGGTTCCCGAGACGATGAAAACCTCCTCGCACCAGTCGTGTTTGACCGGCGTCGGGACGGCGGCTCCGGCGGACCAGCGAGACAGGCGCGTGACCGACCCCGTTCGTGCGTCATGGTCGAACGTGCCGGACAGGACCTTTTCCTCGACCCCCGAATAGCCTGAAAGCGCGTGCCAGTCATGGTCATCGAGCGCATTGAAAAACTCTCGATGCGCCTTGTTGAACACGCCAAAACCCGGATGCTTGACCACGACCATTTTCCCCGGTGTTTGCCTGAAGGAAAGCCGGTCCTAGTGCCCGCCGCCTCCGGCAAGGCCGACGCCGGTGACGAGCGCGATCCAGACCTTGATCCGCAGGCCCCACGCCTTGATGATGCCGAGCCCGCCGAGGATGTGGGCAAAGATGCCGTGGCCGAGATTGCGGTAATAGGTCTGGACGATGCAGCCGCTGCCGTTGACCAGCAGTTCCTTGTGCTTGGGATGAACCATCTCCAGAAGCACGGCGACCTCGCCGCGATTTGAAAATTCCCGGGGCTCGAGCAGGCGGCCCGTCGGCGCGATCTGTCCTGCCGCGATCTCCGGCTGGATCGCGATGATACGGGCAGGCAGGACGGAGTCCACCATGGCGACATTGAAGTTGGTGTCGCAGGCGACCTCCGCCGGCATGCCGACATAGAGGATGGTCCGCGCGACCTGCGAGAATCCGGCGAAGACGCGTTTGGGGTGTGTCTCGTCGCGGTCGGGGATAATAAGCATCGACGGCTTTGCCGCGACCTGTGACGCCCGCGCGCCGATATGCAAAGTGAGCTGGTCCACCACACCGTTGACCTGGGAGCGGACGGTCGTTTTCGCCAGTTCCACCTTTGCCTGCTCAAGTGCCGCATTCGCGCTCGCGCGCTGGGCCGTGAGCACCTCTTTCAACTGGATATTCGCTTCGTCCAGCAGGGCCTGCGCCTGCGCCACCTTGGCCTCGCCCGCGGCCTTGTCGGCAACGGCGGACTGGTAGCGGCGCTCATTGTAGGCGGGAGATCCGCGGGCGCGCAGGGAGTTCTGGTCTTCGAACACCTCGTTCGCCTGCTGGAGCACGGCCTTCTCCTTCTCCACGGACGCCTGGGCGGAGCGCAGTTCCGCCTCGGCGAGGGCGAAGGATTTGTCGACCTCGGCCAGTTTGAGTTCAGCCGTCTTCACCGCTGCCTCTTCCGTTGCGGCGTTCACCGTGAACAGCACCTGCCCCGGTTTGACGCGGGTTCCGTTGTCGACCTCGATGCTCATGACAGTGCCGCCATTCTCGCTGACGACCGGCACGGTGCGGAACGGAACGAAGCCCGTGTAGGACTTCGGGTAGTAGTAGAAGACGGTGAAGAAGACGATGAAAGCGAGCGCCAGCCATACGAACAGCGCCAAGTGCACATTGTAGAGCGTGATGGGAATGCCCTTCCAGCGCAGATAGAGGATGCGCAGGACGAAGGGGATCGAGGTTACGGTCAGCTCAATCACGGTCGGACCCTCCCGCTGCCGGCGCCGCTTGCTTTACGGGCGTCTTTTTCCTTGAGCCTGCCTTGGCGGTTTTGGCAGGCGCGGCCTTCGCGGTCCGCGGTGGTGGAGCCGGTTCCGGCTCCGGTGGAGATTTCGCTGCCGGCTTCGGCTGCACCCGCCTGCCATGCCGGTCGTGCTCGCCGATATTCTTGCGCTGCAATTCTTCGAGCAGCGCCCCTTCGATTTCGCCCTTGAGCGTGTGCTCTTTCATGGGTTCGAACCAGAGCATGAGGTCGCGGGCGAGCGCGGTCGCGATCAGCGCAAGGGGCAGCAGGGCACTGAAATGTCTTATGGGCGGAAAGATCTCATACGCAAACGCGATCATGAGGAGGGTCGGGATGGTGGTCTTGAGCGGTGTCCCTTCGTTGTGCCGCTCCGCAAAGCGATCGAAACGGGCATAAAAATGGAACACGGCGTACAGCAGAAGGAAGAGAAGAATGAGTGCCGCATATGCCGTGACGTCCGTCTCGCCCGGCGGCGTCCACCAGGGGACCGTCTGCCCTTCGGCAGTCGTTTCAGCCGCACCGGCAGGAGGTCCGGTCATGGCAATTGAGGCGATCAGAACGACCAGACAGGTCCGGCAGCGTCGTTTCATCGTTGGCAATTCCTTTCTGGACGTTGGCTGCTGCCTGGCTTCATGACACGTGGCCCAGGGTCTCGCAGCCGGCGCTTTCCTGGCTTGCATGTTGATTTCGCAAAAATCCCGCGGCGCAAAGGATGCACTCGGCGCGCCGGAAAGGAAAGCGATATCAACAGTGCGTGTCCGGCCGTAAAGACCGTGCGATGAACGAATGGCTGGCGGGAAGCGGATGCGGCGACGCCATCATCAGGCGATCTTACCGGGTTGCGGCAAGCACCAGGGCGACCGCCACCGACGTTCCGCCCGGCAATTCGGCGATACCGACGGCAGACCGTGCGTGCGAACCTTGGTCCCGCCCGAACAGATCGAGCAGGAAGCGCGACGCGCCATCGACAATCTGGGCCTGATCGTGGAAATCCTGCGCGGATTTGACGTAGCCGGTCAGTTTGAGCGGGCGCGCGATCCGGCTCAAGCCGTTCAGCAGAGCCGAGGCAGAAGACAGGGCTGTTATGCAGGCCAACCGGGCGGCCTCGACACCGTCCTCATGGGTGCAATCTGCTCCCAACCGGCCCGTAAAAACGACCTTTCCGTCGGCCTTGCCGGAATGGCCGCTCACCCAGACCAACCCGTCATGGGCAATCGCGGATGAATACAACCCAGACGGCTGCGGCGGGTCGGGTTCGCTCAGTCCCGCGAGATCGAGGAAACGCCGGTCGATGGAGGTCATGAACCGGTCTGCAACGCTTCAATGAACATGGCCGGGTCAACGTTCCCGCCGGTGCAGACCACAGCCACCGTCTTGCCCTTTACGTCAAGCTTGCCGGTCAAGGCGGCTGCCAATGCAACGGCCCCTCCGGGCTCGACCGCGATCTTGTATTCCGTCTGCGCGGTTGCCATTGCGGACATGGCTTCGGCATCGCTCACGACCAGGACACCCGCCAGGAGCCGCTGGTTGATGGGAAAGGTCAGCGATCCCGGTCTGTCGATAAGGATCGCATCGCAGATCGAACGCGCGCCGGGGTCGTTGGCAACCGGGGTTCCGGCTTCGAGCGAGCGCCGCGTATCGTCGAACCCTTCCGGCTCGACACCGAAAACCCGCGCCTGCGGGGCTGCTGCCTCAAGCGCCAATGCGCACCCCGCTGTCAGCCCGCCGCCGGCGCAACAAACAAGGAAGGCATCGATCTGTGTGTCCATTTCGGCGGCCTGTTCCACGACTTCGAGGCCGACCGTCCCCTGCCCGGCGATGACGTGTGGATCGTCATATGGCGGTATGAGGGTCGCCCCCCGTTCATCGCGGATCTTGTGTGCCGTCTCCGTGCGGTTTTCGTTGTAGCGGTCGTAGAACACCACGTCACCGCCATAGGCCCGGGTCTTCGCGACCTTCGTGGCCGGTGCATCCTCCGGCATCACGATGATGGCCCGGGTGCCGAACACGCGTGCGCCATAGGCGACCGCCTGCGCGTGGTTCCCGGATGAATAAGCGACGATGCCGCGCGCCTTCTCGGCATCGCTCAGGCGGCTGATCCGGTTCAGCGCGCCGCGTAGCTTGAATGAGCCGGTCGTCTGCAACGCCTCGGCCTTGACCAGCAGGCGCCCGCCGATACTCTCGTTTACAAGAGGGGATTCCAGCAGGGGCGTTCGAACGGCATATCGGCGGATCGCAGACTGCGCGTCGCGGACTTCCGCAATCGTCGGTTCGCTCATCATGGTTTCCATCAGATCGAATTGTCACGTCGGTGCACCTGCAGAGGCGCAAAACTCTGCGCCACAGGCATGACTTCTATGGCATTCACATTGACGTGGGCCGGCTGGGAGGCCGCCCAGTATACGGCCTCGGCTATGTCTTCGGGCAGGATGGGATCGAGACCTTTATACATTGACGCCGCGCGTTCCTCCTCGCCCTTGAAGCGGATCGAGGAAAACTCCGTCCCGCCGCACAGGCCCGGTTCAATGGATGTGACCCTTAGCCCCGTTCCGTGCAGGTCGCTTCGAAGATTGAGAGAAAACTGCCGGACAAAGGCCTTGCTGGCTCCGTAAATGTTTCCACCGACATAGGGATAGGTTCCCGCCACCGAGCCGATGTTGATCACGTGCCCCTCGCCGCGCGCCACCATGCCCGGCAGGACCGCATGGGTGACGTTGACCACGCCCCGGCAATTCGTCTCGATCATGCGGTCCCAGTCATCGGCGTCAGCGTCCTGCGCGGGCGCAAGCCCCAATGCGAGCCCGGCATTGTTCACCAGAATATCGATTGACGCGAACGCCGCCGGAAGCGCATCGACGGCATGGGCGACGGCGCGCCTGTCAGTCACGTCCATTGCAACCGCATGCGCCATATCGGCTCCCAGGCCTCTCTCAAGACCCTTGAGCCGGTCCATGCGCCGCGCCGCGAGGACGACCTTGTGGCCCTGGCCCACCATGCGCGTTGCAATGGCTTCGCCGAAACCGGAGCTCGCGCCGGTCACCAGAGCGGTCTTGCGGGCGTTCGCGGTCATCGCACGGCTTCCTTCCGGGTGGATACCCGGTCGAGAAGCGCGCCCATGGCCTCGTTGAACTCTGTCGCGCGTTCGAGGTTGGGCATGTGGCCCACGCCGTTCAGCCAGAGCAGGTCCGATCCGGTGACCAGATCATGCATCAGGTTTGCGTCCGCGCGTGACGTGAAGGCATCTTGATCGCCCACCACGATCAGCGCGGGACATTTGAGTTTGGAGAGTGCAGGCTCATAAGAAGGCCGGCCGGCCCGTGCGCGTTGCGCGGCCGCCGCGCCGGCGGGATCGGTGCGGCGCATCATCTCAAGCACGTATGCCGCGACGTCGGGCATCTCCGCGATACTCTCGCGTGCCAGCATCTTGGGCAACGCGTCCTCCGCGTAAGGGTCCATTCCCTCATCTTCCAACCGGTCAGCCATGGCCAACCGTTCAGCGCAGCTTTCCGGAGTTTCCGCTTGTGGCGCAGTCGCCGCCAGAACAACACCCGACACGCGTTCCGGCATTCGCCCGCAACAGTCCATCACGATCTGTCCGCCCATGGACAGTCCGCACAGAACGGCTTCGGAGATGCCGAGATGATCCATGAGCGTTTGGATGTCCCGGGAGAACTGGCTGAATTCGAAAGAGGGCGTGGTGGTTTTGCCCGACGCGCCGTATCCCCTCAGGTCGAACAGGACGCTGCGCCAGCCCTTTTGCACGGCGAATTCCGCCTGCCGGGCCCACATGGTCCGGTTGAAGGGATGTCCATGCACAAACACAACCGCGTCGTCGCCGACGCCATTCACTTCGTAGTGGATCGTCGCGCCATCGCTTTCCAGTTCCGCCATCGTGCACTCCATCTCCGGTTCTCGTGTCTCAATTGACAAGGTCATGATGTGAATGCATGCTCAGTGCAATAAATTAATTGCACTGAGGGCAATAATGACGTCCGACTATCACGAACTCGCGGATGAGATTGCCGAGGATATTTCCACCGGAAGGCTTGCGCCGGGCCAGAAGCTCTTGCCGCAACGCGAATACGCCTATCAGCGGGGCATCGCCGCTTCGACCGCCGGCCGCGTATACAAGGAACTGGTGACGCGCGGTCTGATCGCCGGAGAGGTCGGTCGGGGAAGTTATGTGCGGTATGCGCCTGCCGTACGCAGCACTTCCTTGGCGGAGCCGCCCGATGTACGTGTAAATCTGGAAATGAATGTTCCCGGCGCTGTCGGGAAGCCGGAGAAACTCGCCGGCGCGTTTCTCGATCTGGTCCGTAATACCGAAGTCTTCGAGCAAAGCATGCGTTCGATGCCGGCCGATGGCTGGGAGCGTGCGAGGCAGGTGATTGCCTCGCACATTTCTTTCCCTAGCTGGGTCCCCGCCCCCGGCCGGATCCTGTTTGCGGGAAACGGCAAACAATCTCTTTCCGCGGCGATCACCGCGTTTGCGGGCCCGGGCGACCGGTTGGGCATTGAGGCCCTGACCTATCCGGTCGCCAAGGCAATTGCGGAAAAGCACAAAATCATACCGGTCCCGATGCAAATGGATGAATTCGGTGTCCTGCCTGGCGAGATCGACCGGCTGGGCGCGGGCGGCATGACAAGGGCGATTTATCTCCAGCCCTGCCTCCATAACCCGACGGTCGCAACCATGCCGCCAGAGCGGCGCGAGCAAATCGCCCTGCGTCTCCGGAAATACGGAATGATCGCGATTGAGGACCGGGTCTACGCCTTCCTGTCGGAAGACACGGGCCCGCCGCTTGCAGCCCTCGCCCCGGATCACGTGGTTGCGGTGGACTCGCTCTCCAAAAGACTGTGCGCGGGGCTCAGCATCGGCTTGATCGTGGCGCCGGAACGGTTTGTCGAGCGCTGTCGTGCGTCCATCAACGCCTCGGGACTGACACCGCAGCGGATACCGCTTGAAATCGCGGTCCGCTGGATCGTGTCGGGGGTCGCCGCCGAAGTCGAACAGGACAAGAGAGAGGATGCCGCAAACCGGAACAGTCTGGTGCGGCGGGCGATGCGGAATTGGGACGTTGCAACGGACAAGCGCAGCTATCACGTTTGGCTGACGCTGCCTGACGAATGGCGCGTGGAGGACTTTGTGGCGCGGGCCGGCGAGCGCGGAATCGCCATCACGCCGGCCTCGGCTTTTGCGATCGAGGGCTCCAAGGCGCCAAATGCAGTCCGGATCGCCCTTGCAAGTCCCAAGTTTGCCGATCTCGGGCCCGCTCTAAAAACGTTGGTCGGTTTGCTGGAGCGTAACAGTCGCTGTTGATGGCTGTTGAGTGCAGGAGTTGGCGACAAAACTAAACAATCGTTTACAGCGTCGTGAAGCTGCACGGAGAAGATCACCGCCGGCGCAGAACGAGCGTCACGACCTGATGCTCGAACGCATAATGTTTGGGCTCGGCCGCAAAGCGCGCCTGCAGGCGGTTGAAGAATTCATCCGAAAGTGCCGCCGCATCTGCGGCGCTGGTGGCGGATGCGTCGAACAGGCCTTTGCGCAGCGTGGACTCTGCGAAGGCGCGCACGAAACCCGTATAGGATTCGGCATAAGCCGTGACGTCTCCCGTCTTTACCAGGGCTTCCTCGGTCGGCATGGGCAGCAACTCGTTCGCCACCTCGACGATCTCGAAGGCATCCTGCAAGTCGGCCTCCCGCTCCAGCGGACCGCGCGCCTCTTCCGACAGGCGGAAATAGACGGGGAAGACGAATTCCTCCAGCCGCCGCCTGTCAATGCGCCCTTCACCGGCAAGATCTTCCGCAACTTCCCCTAGCGCGCGGTACAGGCGGCGGCCCGCGGCCCGTCTGCCACTCGGGTCGTCAGCATCCGGCACCGAGCCGAGACCGTCGACCACCAGCCAGCCGCCCGGTTTCAGTTCGGCGGCGCGATGCCTCAGGAAGGTCGTCCAGTCGCGATCGGCGACGGCGGCGATTTCATCCCGCGCGGGCTCCGGCAGGTCGCAGAAGAACACGGAGCCTGGCGAAACCGCCCGCACCTGGCTGGAAAGCCAGTGGGAGGCTCCGAAAGAGAGCCCGAGATCGACGCTGCCGTGGCTTGCGACGGGTTCGAAGAAACTGCCGATGGAGGCTTCAGTCCGGATGTGGCCACCCTCTTTGCGGTAACCTTCCAGATATCCCTCCGGCCCGGCGACACTGGCGAAAAGGCCGTTCCAGTCGTTCCCGGCCAGGTCGTTGTGCATGGCAACGACGGAACATGTGGCATTGCGGTGGCGCAGTTCGTCCAGGACCGCGCGGATGATGGTGATGGATGTGCGCCCGGGCCCACATCCATAGTCAAGGATGCGCAGTTCCGGCACCGTCAAATCGAGGTGCCTCACGGCGGTTTTCACCCTCGCCTGTTGCTCCCTGAACCCTGCGCGCTGCGGCCCCGAGTGATCGTCATAATACCCTTCGCCGCCCATCCCCCCGGTGGCCTGCGTTGCGCGCGCGTTCTTCTGGTCTCTCGGTTCTTTCCCGGTCATGCCCAGACCCACCTGCCGGCTGCGCCGACCATCGTGCCACGTGCTTTGGTCATGGGTGATGGTGTCCCGCGCGGACCTGCCGCGCAACCTGAAAACGTGTCACGCCGGGCTGACCGCGCCGCCGACGGTGCATCCAATCGCCTTGTCGCCGGCAAAGCCGATGCGGACACGAATTTCGGAGAGATGTCCCATCGCGCGTCCTTGCATCACGCGGATGAGCTTCGGGGAGCGCTCAACCAATCCATTGCGCAGCAGCCCGAAGGACAGCGCCGTGGCTGCTATGCCCGTGGCCGCGTCCTCCGGGTAGCCCGAAGATCGCGGAAACTGGCGCGCGTCGAAAGTCCGGTCATTGGAAGCGTGCGGCGCGAAGGGATACAATCCCGTCGAACCGATTTGGGTGCAAAGCCGCTCGATCCTGGAAAAATCGGGCTGCAGGCGGTCGAGCCGCTCCACATCCCGGATGGGGATCAGTGTTTTCACGCGGGACGTCACCGCATTCTGAACCGGCACGTCGAGCAGATCGGATGGCCCAATCCCGAGAACCTCCAGCACCGCCGCTTTGGCATCGTCGCCCAAATCGCGAACCGCGCCTGCGGGCTGGGTGATTTCGACTGATGGGCCCCCGTCGGCCACGGTTTCGACAAAGCCGAAAACGGCGCCGCTCAGTGTATCGATCCGGACCTGCGCGCTCTCCAGCCGCCCTTCGTTCGCAAGGAGCCACAATGCGCCCACCGTCGCGTGACCGCACATCTCCATCTCGTGGTTCGGCACCCAGTATCTGAACCGATAGTCGAAGGCTTCCCGTTTGCTGGGCAGCACGAAGCCGCTTTCGTGACCGTGATCCCGGGCCACCGACTGCATGTCGGCGTCCGACAACCCGTCGGCATCGCACACGATCGGGCACGGATTGCCACCCGCCCCTTCATGTGTGAACACATTCAGCAATTCGACCTTCATGGCGTGCATGCGCTCCCTCGTCTGCGCCCCGCAAAGCAGCGTTTCTATCACAGGCGGTGACGTTCGGAAGGCGTCAAAAGCGTCTGTGTCGGCGCCACCCGATATTTGAACAGGGACGGCGGGCACCCTAGACTGTTGGATGAAGTGTTGGATTTTCGCAATCATCCGGAACAGTCATGAAGATTTATCGCCGCAAGGTTTGGATGTTTGTCGGCATTATGCTTGCTGCCGCCGGTTTGACCTTTGACGGGGTTAAGGCGGCGGACTCTCCGATCGTGTCCACATGGAAGGGGGGAATTCATGTCCTCCCGGCGTCCGCGACGCGAAGCGGCGCCGTCGAGAAGCCCGCCTTCAAGGACGGCGAGACCGTGAAACAGTGGCGTACCCGGCTCACCCGGGAACTCGTAAAGCCGGACGCCAAGGTCCCCGCGGTGATCTACGCGCACGGCTGCAAGGGTCCGACAGCGGCCACTGCGTGGGCCGGATTGTTCAATGAATTTGGGTTCGCCGTCTTCGCGCCGGACAGCTTCGAACGGCCGGGACGGAAACAGTTGTGCTACCGGAAGGGCACAGCCTGGAAGGTGCCAATGCGCCAGGAGGAAATTCGGTTTGCCCTTCAGCAGGTCAGGAAACTGCCATGGATTGATCAGGACCGCGTCGTTCTGGTCGGAAAAAGCGAAGGTGGCCGGGCTGTGGCCGAGTATAAGAGTGGCGGGTTCATCGCACAGATCATCCTGGCCTATGACTGCAAGCACAAGCGCCGAAGGCCGCTGGCTCCCAAAGGTGTGCCGGTTCTGAATTTGGTCGGAGCGAATGACCGGCGGGAGAAGCTATGCAGGATCAAGCGCAAGGCTGGCGGCTCAAAAGCCATTAGCCTGGCGGGGCAAAGGCATTCATTTGAAGGTGATCCAAACGCGAAGGCAGCTATCGCCACCTTTCTCTCAGCCTGCTGCGGTTACAAACCGGAAAACGCAACGGACGGGCTCGATGCGGACGAAACCGCGAAGACGTTCATTGAGGAATATGGTGATATGGCACGACTGGTTGCCACGATGAATGCGGACAAGGCGCTCGCGAAGGGTGACAAAAAGGGTCAAGCCTTCTGGCTGCAGGTGAATAAAATCGCATCGAAACTCACAGGGAAATAAATGATTTCTGCTTGGGCCGCAGTGGCCTGTTAAGCGTGAGGCATGCCGACGTTTGCGCGAGAGCGTGCGCCGGTATAGGGCCTGAGGCGATATGGGTCCGATGAATGGAAAAATGGTAGGCGCCCTGGGAATCGAACCCAGCCGTGCACGCTCATCTGGCGCTATACAGGAGTATAAACCCCGCCCGCACAACCAGTGCTGACGCCCGAAGATGTGGCGTCAGAGTATTCGACCGATGGTGTGCAGCAGCGGTGCCATGAACGAGTGTTTAATCCGACATCCCCTGCACTGCAAGTGGGATTGTTTCTCCGTGACGTGCGGGAACCGGGAAGGCAGTGAAATGAGCAAATCTGTAACAAGAGGCTGCGGTGTGCCGGTGGCGGCCGCATTGGTATTTGGAGCCATGGCCGGGGGTGCTCTGGCGGTGGCTCCGTCATTCGATTGCGGCAAAGTCCAGGCGGGCAGCATCGAAGAGCTGATCTGCAAGGACGATGAGCTGTCGTCCCTGGACCAAAAAATGGCGTCGGTTTACGCGGAAGCGGTGAAGAAGGCGGCCAATGAACATCCGCCGACGCTCAAGGCGAGCCAGCGCGGCTGGATCAAGGGGCGGAACGACTGCTGGAAGAGCGACGACAAAAAGCTGTGCGTCAAGCAATCCTACCAAAACCGCATCGCTGAGTTGCAGGCGCGATACCGGCTGGTTCCGGCTGTCGGAACGGTCCGTTACGTCTGCGACGGCAACGCGGCGAAGGAGGTGATTGCCACCTTCTTCAAGACCGATCCTTCGACCGCTATGGCCGAGTTTGGTGATCGCACCGCATTGCTGTTCCAGCAACGCTCCGGCAGCGGCATAAGATATGAAGGGCAGAATGTTACCTTGTGGGAGCATCAAGGCACGGCGCGGATCATCTGGGGCAACGGCAGCCCCGAGATGGACTGCAAGGTCAGTCGATAAATCCCAGTTCCATTCGGTGTTTTGCGTTGCAGCTGAGGCGGATTGGAAACGGCGGCATCCTGAATTCAGGTATCATGAGGCGGGCGGGCGCTCTGTTTGCCAAAAATGACGCGAGATCCAGACCCACGCGGTCATACTTCGGTGCGCATCGAATGATTTTTCATCTCTCGCTATGTAATGTGCCGGGCCGAACGGCTTTCAGGCAGTTCTGATGCATCGCGAAACATGCGCGTGGGAGGGAAAAATTGCAGTACACGTTGATCCTGGGAAATCGGGTCTATTCCGGCTGGACACTCAGGGCATGGCTCATGTTGAAACATGTCGGGGCGGAATTTGAAGCGAGGGTCGTGCCGCTCTATACGAATGAATTCGACCGGTTTCGCGAGGAGTATTTCCCCGCCCGGCAATTGCCGACATTGGTTGCAACCGAGGACGGCACGCAGAATGTCATCTGGGACAGCCTGTCGATCACGGAATTCCTGAACGATCGTCATCCTGAAGCCCGGCTTTGGCCTGAAGATCCGTTGGCGAGAGCGGCGGCGCGCAGCCTTTGCGCGGAGATGCATTCGGGGTTCAATGCGCTCCGGTCGAATATGCCGGTCAATCTGAAGCGCTGCTATACGACGTTCAAGCCAGACGGCAAGACGCGGGCTGATATCGAACGGGTCTGCGCTTTTTGGACATGGGCGTGGCGTGAGTTCGGTGGTGAGGGACCCTATCTTTTCGGCGACCGCTTTACAGCAGCGGATGCTTTCTTTGTGCCGGTCGCATCACGGTTCCGGACCTATTCGATCGATCTGGACAGTCGGTCGCGCGCCTATGCCGATCTCATTCTGCGCCACCCCGCGACCATGGAATTCGTCGATGCCGCCCAATCGGAGAACTGGGTCCTGGAGCATAACGAGTTCGACCTGGAATAGGGTTCGGTCCGGCTTGTGGTTCGCTCCGGGTTCTCCTCTCGCTCTCACCCGCCATGGGCTTGTCCATCCTTTCGGTGATTCCGGTGATCCGTCTTTAGCGCGAAGGGCGGGTCAGGTCGCGATCAGCTTGATGTCGTAGGTCGACAGCATGCGGGCCAGGTCGGGATGGTCCGGCAACATACCGGTCCGGGTTGCCTTGAGCTTTGCAATGGCCCGGTCGAATATCGCGCAGACATCGCCTCCCGTAAGGCGGGATGAAAACAGCAGGCCATCTATGTCTTCGTGACCGGAATGGATGGCGCGGCCGAATTTGCGGCCCGCCGCGTGGTTTCGCGCCCTCACAGTATCCGTCGGCGCGCCGAGCCGGACGCAGCCGTCCTTTCGAAGATCGAGCAGGTTCAGCTTTGCCCGGGAGCTGGTTGCGATCAGCGCCCAGGCCCTTTCCGTGACTTCCTTCAGCAGGACCTCGCGCCGGTCTTCGCGCATGAAGCGATCCCGCACGATGGTCTCAACGAACGCCGTGGCGAAATCGCCCGACGCATAGAGAAGCGTGAAGCCGTCCGCCTTCGCGCAAAACCGTGAGTCGCCTGACGTTACGCCGAGCGGGGTTTTGAGATGGCGGCGGGGAAAGATCCGGACACTCTCGGGCAGCTTTGTGCTGGTGAGGACATCGTCGACGCGTTCACGGGAGAAGGCTGCTCCCGTCACGTGATGGCCGCACCGAAGCTGGGAGCGGCATCAAGGGGCTCTTCGACCTCACCGGCTTTCAGCTTGTCGATGGGACGCATGACCTTTTTCGCAAACGGCCACACTTCGGAAAGGAAAGCCCAGGTAAGTTCGGGGTCGCCGATGACTTCGAGAATCGGCCCGATGCCCGGTACGACCTTGCCCGGCCCGAGAATCTGCTCCGCCGGTATGGTCAGACCGCGCTTGGTCGATTTCCAGCCAAGCAGGATCTTCTTTTCAACCCAGTCATAGACGGTCGTCCGGGATACTTCGAGACGGACGGCGGCCTGGGAGACGCCAAGCATCTCTGCCCCGTGGGACCGCGCGACGACGAACGGCTTGAGATTTTCAGGAACGCCGGCCGCTTCGTCGCGGACCGCATACTGGGCGGCGGCGGCCTCCAGCGCGGCGGCCACGGCCATGCGCGCCTCCTTCGGATGGCGGCGGAGGAATTTCGACGCGTTTCGGGAGAGCCCGCGCAGGCCCTCGACGTGAAACTCGGCGGCTGGCTTTGTCATCCTGATCGCTCCGGGTGGTCTATTCTGTCCACCTGTTCCATCCGATATCCCGCTCGGTTATTCCGTCCAACGCTCATTCTCACCGGATTATATAGGAAGGATGTTCAGTTTGTCCAGTATGTAAGGTTAAACGATCCGTGAATCGGCACGGCGTGGCGCACGCCGGAATGCACTTGCGTGGCACACGGCCATGCGGACACCATCAAAGGCAGCCGTCAGGACGCCCCCTCACCCGAGCCAGCTATGGGCGTTCCTGTGCGCTTTCTCGAACTTTGAGATGTCGTCGTCATGGCCGAGGGTGAGGCCGATTTCGTCGACGCCGTTGAGTAACCGGTGCTTGTCGAAGGGATCGATCTCGAAGCTGTAATTCTGCTGATCCGGTCCCGTCACCGTCTGCGTGTCGAGACATAGCGCGATTTCGGCGCCGGGAGACTCGCGCAGTTGCCGGCGCAGCGTCCTGCAATCTTCCTCTGAGAGGCACACGGGCAGGATGCCGTGCTTGGTGCAGTTGTTGTAGTGGATGTCGCCGAAGCTTGGGGCAATGACCGCGCGGATGCCGTTGGCGACGAGGACGTAGGTCGCGTTCTCGCGGGACGATCCGCAGCCCCAGTTGATGTCGGCGACGAGCACGCTGCTGCCCTTATAGCGCGCATCGTTGAAGATGAAGTCTTCCTTTTCCGACCCGTCCTCGTGGAAGCGCAGATCATGGAACAGAAACCGGGCGTAGCCCTCCTCGGAGCGTCCATGCCGCAGGAAACGCGCCGGAACAATCTGGTCGGTGTCGCAGTTGGGAATGTCGATGGGCACGGCAACACCCGCATGTGTCCTGAAGGCTTCCATGTCACGCTTCCTCCATCAGTTTGCGCACGTCGGTGAAGGCGCCGGTGACGGCGGCTGCCGCCGCCATGGCGGGGCTCACCAGGTGGGTGCGGCTGCCGGGCCCCTGGCGTCCGCGGAAATTGCGGTTGCTGGTGGAGGCCGAGCGTTCGCCGGGCTTGAGCATGTCGCCGTTCATGCCGACGCACATGGAGCACCCGGCCAAACGCCATTCGAACCCGGCATCCGTAAAGACCTTATCGAGCCCCTCTGCTTCGGCCTGCGCCTTCACCAGCCCCGAGCCCGGAACAACCATTGCCGGGATCACCGCCTTGCGGCCCCTGGCGACCGCGGCGGCTGAACGCAAATCCTCGATGCGTGCATTGGTGCACGCCCCGATAAAGACGCGGTCCGGCTTGATGTCACTCGCCGCCATGCCGGGCTTGAGGTCCATATAGTCATAGGCCGAAACCATGGCGGCGCGGCGTTCGGCATTGCTTTCCGTCTCTGGATCCGGCAGGCGCTCGGTGATCTCGATGGCGTCATGCGGACTGTTGCCCCATGTCACCATGGGCGCGATATCGCCTGCGTCGAGCGCAACTTCCTCATCGAAGGCGGCGTCATCGTCTGAAGGCAGGGTTTTCCAGTAGGCGAGTGCCGCGTCCCATTTTTCATTCTTCGGCGCGAACGGGCGGTCGTCGATATATGCGAAGGTTTTCTCATCCGGTGCCACCATGCCAAAGCGGCTTCCCGCCTCGATGGTCATGTTGCAGATCGTCAGGCGGCCTTCCATGGACATGCCGCGAATCGCGGAGCCCGCATATTCGATGGCGTAGCCCGTGCCGCCGAACGCAGAAATCTTGCGGATGATGGCAAGGATCACGTCCTTGGCCGTGACGCCGAAGCCGAGCGTGCCGTCGATGGTGATGCGCATGGTGCGTGGGCGCTTCTGCCACAGGCATTGCGTCGCCAGCACGTGGCTCACCTCCGACGAGCCGATGCCGAAAGCGATGCAGCCGAGCGCGCCGTGGGTGGAGGTGTGGGAGTCGCCACAGACCATGGTGAGCCCGGGCAGCGTGATGCCCTGCTCCGGCCCGACCACATGGGCAATGCCCTGCCGCCTGTCGCCCCACGGAAAGGCCGTGACGCCAAATTCTTGGGCATTCACCCGCACCGCTTCCGCCAACTCCTTGGCGCGTGGGTCCGGCACGTCGTCGAGGGAGGCGGAATGGGTCGGCGTGTAATGATCGGGCGTCATGAAGGTTTGGTCCGGGCGGCGCACGCGAAGTCCGCGCTCGCGCAGCCGGTCAAACGCGGTAAAGGAGCCGTCATGGCAGAGATGCCGGTCGATATAGAGCAGTTCCTGCCCATGCCGCTCGGTTACCACATGGCGGTTCCAGATTTTTTCGAACAGGGTTTTCGGTGCCATATCAGAGCCTTGTCACGTTTTGTTATCTGACCGCTCGAAGATTATGAGGCTCCGCAGTCCACGTTGGCAAACTGTCGCGGGGTATCGTCAGGTGCGGTCTTCCGTTTGGAGCAGCATACACGCAGCCAACGACATGTCGTCTCGGATGGTCCTCACCCGTGCGCTAGCCGCAGATCCAGGATTTGCCCACCCGCTTGCAATTGTGCCTGGGCCCGCCTTTCCATTCCCAGCCGCGGCTCACATAGCAGTTGCGCCCGGCGTGCCGGTGCCAGCTGTTGCGGAAGCCCGGATGGCGATGCTTCCGCCATTCGGGATGGCAGTAGTAACCGAGGCCGTCCCGGTAAATGATGCCTCGGTTGATCGGCGGTCTCGCCGGAACGGGCGCACAGTCGGGCAGATGCTTGTGCCACACCGGATAGCGCCGTTTGTAAATGCGGTTATACAGCCGATTGCTGTGACAGCCATGCACCTTGTGGACGAGGCCGTAACTGAGAAGATCGATCCCCAACCCGTCACGACTGACGGCAGCCGAAAAGGGAGCGGCTTTCGCAGGAAGCGTTTCGCCCGCCGCACATGCGAGGAGAACGACACCCAGAGTCACATATTTGAATAATCGCATTGGTCCCTCCATCCGGCGGATATTATGAAATATGACTGGAAATCGCGCAAAAGAATATTGGGATTCCCACAGCTTCCCGCCGAAGCTGTGCCGTGCCGGTGAACTGGTGGCAGTCATTTTGCTGCTGGCCGGTTTTGCAAATGCGCCGACGACCGGAACCAAAAGCCCCGCGATTGAACCGGACATCAAGGCGGCGCAGCAGGCCCTGGCGAAACTCGGCTTCGATCCGGGAGCGATCAACGGAACCTGGAACCCGGCAACCGCCAAGGCCCTCACCGCCTTCCAGCGCGCAAATGGGTTCACCGCTACGGGTAAACTCAACGCGGGCCTCAGCGAAGCCCTGATCCTCGCCGCTGCCGGCGCGCAGAGAAAGGGCATGACGTTCGACTTGAGGATCGGCAAGACGCTCATTGGGGATGAAGGCTGGCGCGTCTACTATGGGCCGGACGGGCGGAAAACGATGAAACTGCGCGACGGCAGGAAATTGCACGGACGCTGGTGGCGCAAAGACGGGACCCATTGCGAATATTCCTTCGGCCACAAACGCGATGTCTGCGGGGATTTCTTCACCGACAATTATGTGGTGTTTTTCCTGAACGGCAAATGGACCTACTTTGACAGGTCGGGAAAGAAGGAATGGGGTATCCGTCTTGTCGACGGCAGGCAATTTTGAGGGGATTTGCGACATCGGCCGGGGTGCGGGAAACGTTGTCGACGCGTGAACCTTTCCTGCATATGAAAATCCCCGCATCACGACCCCTGCACTGAAATTTCAAACGACAACGGACGAAGACATGGTGAAGCATATCGGTATCGTTGGCTGCTCGGCCGAGGGGGCGGCGCTCTGCTACCGAACGATCTGCCTGGAAGGCGCGCGGTTGTTAGGGGCGCATGCGCATCCGGAAATTTCCATGCACACGCCGCCGCTTTCCGACTATGTGGCCTGCCTGGAACGGGGCGACATGGAAGGCGTGGGCCGGATCATGCTGGATTCCGCCGATAAGCTCACGCAGGCTGGAGCCGACTTTCTGATATGCCCCGACAATACGATCCACAAGGCATTTGAATTCGCTGCTTCGCGTTCGGCGCTTTCGTGGCTTCACATCGCCGATGTCGTTGCCGGCGAAGCGAAGTCCAGAGGATTTGAACGGGCCGTCATTCTCGGCACGAAGTGGCTCATGGAGAGCGATGTCTACCCTGACAAGCTGGCGGCGGCGGGGCTGGAATGGCAGCTTCCGACGGAGCCGGAGCGCGACGAACTTAATCGGATCATCATGGATGAGCTGGTGAGCGGTGAATTAAAGGCCGAGGCGTTGGCTTTTTTTCAAGCCGTCATCCGGCGGAGGAAACAGGCGGGCTGCGATGTGGCGATCCTGGGATGCACCGAAATACCGCTTCTGATCGATGACGGAAACGCGCCGCTTCCCACGCTCGATTCAACGCG
>JALCBY010000003.1:125415-220873 GCA_028066055.1 Hyphomicrobiaceae bacterium | reverse complement strand
CGCGTCGGAACCGGCTCGTCTCCGCGATAGTCATAGAAGCCACGATTGGTCTTCCGCCCCAACCAGCCGGCCTCGACATATTTCACCAGGAGCGGACAGGGACGGTATTTCGAATCCGCCAACCCTTCATAGAGAACCTGCATGACCGACAAGCACGTATCGAGACCGATAAAGTCCGCCAACTGCAGTGGTCCCATGGGATGGCGCGCGCCGAGACGCATGGCGGTGTCGATGGCCTCGACATTTCCGACACCTTCGTAGAGCGTGTAGACGGCTTCGTTGATCATCGGCAGCAGGATGCGATTGACCATAAAGGCCGGGAAATCCTCCGACACGGCAATCGTCTTGCCGAGCGACTTCACGAACGCGTTGGCCTCGGTGAAGGTTCCGTCTTCGGTGGCGATGCCGCGGATCATTTCGACCAGTTCCATCACCGGAACCGGATTCATGAAATGCATGCCGATGAATTTTTCCGGCCGGTCGGTTGCCGCAGCCAGACGGGTAATGGAGATGGAGGAGGTGTTGGTGGCGAGCATCGTCTCCGCATTCACCACCTTGCACAGCTCGGAAAAGATCTTGAGCTTGGTTTCCTCATTCTCCGTCGCGGCCTCGATGACCAGGTCCACGTCACCAAGGTTTTCCAGATTTTCCGCCTTGCCGATGCGCCCAAGCGCACCGTCTTTGTCCGCGTCCTTTATCTTCCCGGACGCGACCTGCCGCGACATATTGCCATTGATCGTGGCAAGCGCCTGATCGATGCGTTCGGCATCGATGTCGTTCAACAAAACGTCGTATCCGGCAAGCGCAATCACGTGGGCAATGCCGTTGCCCATCTGACCCGCGCCGATGACGCCTACTTTCTTGATGCTCATCTTGGTTTGCTCTCGATTCCGATATCCAGGTGTCGGTGTTAGGGGCTAGCCCGATGCCTTTTGCAGTTCGGACTGAAGTTCAGGCAGAATTTCGAACAGATCGCCGACGAGCCCATAGTCCGCGAGCTGGAAAATCGGCGCTTCTTCATCCTTGTTGATCGCAACAATGACCTTGGAGTCCTTCATGCCGGCAAGGTGCTGGATCGCACCCGAAATACCGATGGCAATGTAGAGTTCGGGTGCAACCACCTTGCCCGTCTGGCCGACCTGATAGTCATTCGGGACATAGCCCGCGTCGACCGCCGCGCGACTGGCGCCCACCGCCGCATTCAACTGGCCCGCGAGCGGTTCGATGAATTTTTCAAAATTTTCCGAAGAACCGAGCGCACGACCGCCCGACACGACGACCTTGGCGGAAGCAAGTTCCGGCCGGTCCGACTCGGAAAGCTCCTCACCGCCAAATGATGACAGTGCTGCGGCGCCCGGCGCCTCAATCGTCTCAACTGCTGCGGATCCTCCTTCTCCGGCCTCGGGAAAGGCGGTCGTCCGCACGGTGATGACCTTTATCGGATCTGCGGACTGTACGGTCTGTATGGCATTCCCTGCGTAAATCGGACGCTCGAACGTATCCGGTGCCTTGACCGCGATAATGTCCGAGACCTGCGCCACATCGAGCAGCGCCGCGAGGCGGGGCATGTAGTTTTTGCCGTTCGTCGTCGCCGGCGCGAGGATTGCAGAATACTGTTTCGCGAGCGGTTCGAGCAGGGCGGCCATTTCCTCAGCCAGATGATGCTCAAGCTGCGGTGCATCGGCGAGAAGAACTTTCGCAGCGCCTTCGATCTTGGCCGCTTCGTCCGCCACCGCCGAACATCCACTGCCGGCGACAAGAATATGAACGTCACCGTCGATCGCCCGGGCGGCGCTCATGGCTTTGTTCGTTGCCGAATTCAACGCCGAGTTATCGTGCTCGGCGACCAGAAGAACTGCCATCAGATTACACCCGCCTCATTCTTGAGTTTTTCGACCAGCTCTCCGACGCTGTCGACGATTTCGCCGCCCTGACGTGCCGGCGGCTCGACTGTCTCAATGACCTTGAGCCTTGGAGAGATATCGACGCCGTAGTCGGCTGCCGTCTTTTCCTCGAGCGGCTTCTTCTTTGCCTTCATGATGTTCGGGAGCGACGCGTAACGCGGCTCGTTGAGGCGCAGATCGGTTGTCACGATGCACGGCATGTTCAGAACGACCGTCTGCAGACCGCCATCGACTTCGCGGGTCACGTGTGCCTTGCCGCCGTCAAACTCCAGCTTGGATGCGAAAGTGCCCTGCGGCCAGCCGAGCAGCGCCGCCAGCATCTGACCGGTCTGGTTGGAATCGTCGTCAATGGCCTGTTTGCCGAGGATTACGATGTCGGGATTTTCCGCCTCGACCACCCCTTTCAGGAGCTTCGCAACCGCGAGCGGTTCCACGTCCTCACCCGCCTCGATCAGAATACCCCGGTCTGCTCCCATAGCGAGCGCCGTACGGATGGTTTCCTGTGCCTTTTGCGGACCGATGGAAACGGCGATGATTTCTTCAGCCGTACCGGCTTCCTTGAGCCTGATCGCTTCCTCGACGGCGATCTCGTCGAACGGATTCATGGACATTTTGACGTTGGCGAGGTCCACACCCGAGCCGTCCGCCTTGACGCGAATTTTGACATTATAGTCGACGACCCTTTTTACGGGTACGAGAACCTTCATAGTGACATCCCAGATTGCGCCCCAAATACTCCAAAGTGCGAAGGGATCGGGCGGTGGAAACGCGTGTTAGAGCAACGATTTCTAACCGGAAATATCTCTTCGCACTTGCGAAATAGCCGCGCGACGGTACTGCCGCCAAACGCCCGAGTCAATGCCCGATGGCATGCCCTCGAAGCACATGCGGCAAGGGCCGTGGCGGGACGGATCAGGCGCCGCTCATCGTCTTGTCGAACAACGGGACGCCCGGCCGGCGCATGAACAATATCAGCACGGCTCCGGCAACAAGACCACCCACGTGCGCCCACCAGGCGACCCCGTCTCCCTCGGACAAAATCGCGCTGCCGACCTGCAACAAAACCCAGAAACCAAGAACCCAGGCGGCCGTGATCTTGATGGGTATCCGCCACAGCGCAAGAACCCAGATTTTCACTTTGGGATGCAGCATCAGATAAGCAGAGACGACCCCTGCGACGGCGCCGCTCGATCCGATGACCGGGATCTGTGACGCATTGAAGACCGCCGTATGGGCAAGGCCCGCGAAAATGCCGCAGATCAGATAGAACAGGAGAAAGCGGACATGCCCCATGGCGTCTTCGACATTGTCTCCGAAAACCCACAAAAACAATGCGTTGCCGAGCAGATGCAAAAAACTGCCATGGACGAACATGTAGGTGGCGAGCGTCCAGCGCTCCTGAACGGGGAACGCGCCTTCCGGCACCGACACGTCGGCAGACAATGATGCCTTTCCGGACCAGAACTCGGCAGGGATCAGAGCGAAGGCTGCGACGCGTTCATCGATCGGGAATATCCATCCTGACTGGAATACCACATAGAGCACAATGTTGGCGACGATGATCCCAACCGTCACATACTGAAACGGAATGCGCTTCAGCGGGTTTTTGTCGTGAATGGGAACAAACATCTGCGTCTCAGACCCTGGTGATGGTTCTGTCGAACAAAGCCACGCCCTGACGGCGCATGAACAGGATCAAAATCACGCCGGCTACCAGGCCGCCCAGATGCGCGTCCCATGCGACAATGTGATCCTTATCGAAGAAGGCATAGTACACCTGCAGGGCAACCCACAAACCGACCAGCCATGCCGCCGTGAGCCGAAGCGGAATCCGGTACAGGACAAGAACCCAAATCCGCACATTGGGGTGCAGCATAAGATAAGCGCCGATAATGCCGGCGACAGCACCACTGGCGCCTACGACCGGCGTTTCGGAGTCCGGCGCCATTGCGACATGAACGAGAGCGGCGATCACGCCACACAGCATGTAAAACAGCAAAAAGCGCCAATGCCCCATCGCGTCCTCGACATTGTCACCAAAGACCCAGAGAAAAGTCATGTTGCCGGCGAGATGAAAAAAGCCCCCATGCACAAACATGTATGTCAGCAATGTGGTCGCCTCCGGCAGCGGCAGCGGCTCGTACCCCCAAAGAACGGTCTGCGATGGAAGGTCCGACCGGCCCAGAAACTCCGCGGGCACGAGGGCAAACTCGACCGCATAGCGGTTGGCGGGTGCGAAGAGATCAAGCGTGAGCACGAGATAGGCCAGCACGTTCAACGTGATCAACGACACGGTCGCCCATTGAAACGGAAGCCGTTTCAAGGGGTTGATGTCATGCACGGGGACGAACATTGCAGCCAGGGCGCTTCAGCGGTTTTCGCCGGGCGTCCAGAGAACGTCGCCCTTGCCCTTGCCGTTCACATAACGGCTGGCAACGAACAGGAAGTCTGACAGGCGGTTGATGTAGCGCAGCGCGGGCCCGGACACGCGCTCATCCTTAATTGCCGCGAGCTCGGCCATGCGTCTTTCAGCGCGCCGGCAGATGGTGCGCGCGACATGCAGTGCCGCCGCCGCGGGGGTTCCACCGGGCAGAACGAACGAACGCAGGGGCTGAAGTTCACCATTCAGCATATCGATCTCGCTCTCCAACCTTTCAACCTGCGCCGCCACGATCCTCAGGGCTTTGTCGTCGCCTTCATTCTGCGGAACGCACAGATCTGCTCCGAGGTCGAACAGATCGTTCTGAATGCGGGCCAGCATCCCGTCGACGTCTCCATGCTGGTCGCCAAGTTCCAGCCGCGCCACACCGATCGTGGCGTTGGTCTCGTCGACCGTGCCATACGCTTCGATGCGCGGGCTGTATTTTACCACCCGGTCGCCGCTGCCGAGCGCCGTCGTCCCGTCGTCGCCGGTGCGGGTATAGATCTTGTTCAAAACGACCATGGGTCCGTCCTGCTTTCGGGCCGCAAGGCTCAGGGCCCCGCAAAATAGATTGCCGCCATGACAACGACGATCGCTGCGAACTGTAGCACGACGCGCCAGCGCATGAGCTTTTGAGACATGTTACCGGGTCCGGCGCGGAGCATGTTCCACAGACCCAGGCACAGCACGATAGCCACCGCAATGAGCGCAATGGGAATGAGAGCAGTAGCAGTTGCGTCCAGCATTGGCGGTCTCCTGATGGTTGGGCGGATCTATTGGCCTGCCGTCGCCCGGTCCAGCAGGCGCGTTGACAAGAGACGCCGGCCCCAGGCCAACAGGTGGGTCGCGGTCGTCACGTAATAGTGGGCGCGCGGATCCGGGCTCTCGAGTGCATGGATCAGTTTTTCCAGAACGGCCTCCGGACCCAGCTTGAAGCGGGTGCTTCCGCCATTCTCCATGCTGGCGATCCGCTCTTTGTAGATCGCCGCATGAACCGACCCTTCAAGATCGATGTTCGCCCTGTAGGCGGCCAGTGAGTGCTCCACGAACCGCGTATCGATAGGGCCCGGTTCGATCTGCGAGACGTGGATACCGGAGCCGGCGAATTCCTGCCTCATGGCATCGCTCAGGCCTTCAAGCGCGAACTTCGTTGCGTTGTAGGCGCCGCGATATTTGAGGGATACAAGACCCAGGCAGGACGAGCATTGGACGATACGGCCGTGCTCCTGCTTTCGCATCGCAGGAATGATCCGGCATGTCAGATCATGCCAGCCGAAGAAGTTGGCCTCGAACTGCTCGCGCAGCACATCGACAGACACGTCCTCCACGGCCCCCGGCTGGCCGTAGGCACCATTGTTGAAAAGGGCCGCAAGTTTCCCGTCCGTTCGTTCAAGCGCCGCGTCGGCACATTTCCTGATCGATTGCGCATCACGATATTCAAGCTGAAGCACCTCAAGGCCTTCCCCCTCGAGGCGTTTGATGTCTTCCCGTTTGCGAGCCGTCGCCAGAACCCGCCATCCGCGCGCTTTCATACCGTGCGCGCAGGCATAGCCGATACCCGAAGAGCAACCCGTGATGAGAACAGATCGTGAGTCTGGCATGAGAAGGCTCGCGCTCCCGTTGAAAAACCAGCCGCCTTTCTAACGGGAATTGCCGTTCCATGCCAGACGCCGGGCGTTATCAGGCCTCAACCGGCGAGATAATCCTCGAGATTGACCAGACAGCCGATCCATCCGCTGTTGTGATGATCGCGCGCCTCGACGTCGATGAAGTTGGTGTGATGCAGCACCAGCAGCGTACCGGACGCCGTCGCCCTGAAATCGAGCGAGACCTCCATCAACTGGCCCGCACTGCCGTCCTCCTGATCCCAGGACCAGGTGAAACGCAGCTTCTTGTTCGGAACGATCTCAAGGATCTTGCCGCGCACGGTGGGCGTTTTTCCGTCCGGCGTGATCATCGGGAAGACGTATGTGCCGCCTTCGCGCGCCTCCATCCGCGATTCCGGCGCCTTCACCTCGCCCGGGCCCATCCAGCGGCGCAACGCCTTTTCATCGGTCCAGGCGGCGAACACGGCTTCAGGCGGATGCGCGAATTCGCGCTCGATGGTCAGTTGCAGAACTTCCGTATCCTCGGCAGCGGCGTTACTCATGAGACTTGTCCTCCGTTCTCCGGGTTTCGTCGAGATAGGCTTCCAGCGCATTCAGGCGCTGCAGCCAGAATGCCCGTGTCTCCTCGAGCCAGTCCGACGCGTCTTTGAGCGTCTCGGCACGCAGGTGACAGCGCCGTTTCTGTGCCTCCACTTCACGCCGGATGAGATTGGCATTTTCCAGCACCTTCAGATGGCGCGAGATCGCGGGCAGCGAAATATCGAACGGTTCGGCGAGCTCGTTCACGGTGGCGCTCCCTTGCGCCAGCCGCGCGACAATCGCACGCCGGGTCGGGTCAGCGAGGGCTGCAAAGGTGGTATCCAGATTCTGCATCGCACCGTCCTCACGTATCATAGCGGTCGTGGTGCCGTACCCAGGCCATGGTGAATTCCAGATCATCCTCGTCCCGGCCCTTCGGCACGAGATCGAGATAGGCGTATGTGCCGATCAATCCGTCGAGGCCCCGCGCATAACAAGAGTAGGTGTGAAAAACGTCGCCCGCGTCGTTTCGGACGAAGATGCTGGCGCCCGGCATCTCCTCGCTCATCGCCCCACTTGTATTGAAATTGTAGTTCTTCTCGCCGTTCCCCAGATCGGATTGCACAAACGATACGTGATAGTCGAAATTGAAGCTGTTGCCGCTCGACGACACCCACTTGAACGTCCAGCCCATCCGCTCCTTGAAGGGAAGGAACTCGTCCAACGGCGCGCGCGACACGACGGCGAAACTGACGTCCCGCGCAGCAAGATGCGGCAGTGTCCCGTCGATATGGTCCGACAGGAACGAGCATGACTTGCAACCCTGCTCCCATCCGGGTCCGAACATGAAGTGATAGACGATGAGCTGGCTGTGCGGCCCGAACAGATCGAGCAGCGTTTCTTCGCCTTCCGGACCGGTAAAGACATAAGGCTCCTCGACCTTCACCCACGGAAGCGTCCGGCGCTTTGCGGCTAGTTGATCCTTCATGGTCGTGAGCTTTTTCTCATCGGCGAGCAGCGCCTTTCGGGCATCCAGCCATTCATTCCGGGAAACGACATTGTTCGGTTCCATTGGGTCTCAAACTCCACATTTTCGATCGACGGCAGTGATGATCATCATTTAATATAATTGTTAATTAACAAAATTGTTATTTTTGTCAATCCCTAATGATTCCGCTTGTTTTTATGTAAATGTTCTGCTTATGTTCTCTTTTCGTTTATCGTTGGGAGTACCCTCATGCTGACCCTCTATCACGCACCCCAGTCGCGGTCGTCCCGCATTCTGTGGCTTCTCGAAGAACTCGGAGCGGACTATGAGATCGCGTATGTGGACATCGTGCATGCCGACGGTTCAGGCGGTCCCGATGCCAAAAACCCTCACCCCGACAAGAAAGTCCCGGCGCTCGTGCATGACGGCACACTCATCACCGAGTCGATCGCGATCGCGCTCTATCTGACCGACATGTGTCCGGATGCCGGTATAGCGCCCAAGGTGAGCAATCCGGAACGCGGCGCCTATCTCACTTGGCTTGCCTATTATGCGGGCGTCATGGAGCCGGTGCTCAACCTTCAGTTCTTCGATCTTGACGAGCATGATGGTCTGGCGCACACCTTCCGCAGCCGCAAGGAAATGGATGAACGTATTCTCGCGAGCCTCAACGCGACGACCTATATCGCCGGAGAGAACTTCTCTGCCGCCGATATCATGATCGCGAGTCTCGGCCACTTTATCCGTGAGATGTTGCCCGCCAGCGATGTCGTGGATGCTTATCTTGAACGTTGCTCCGACCGTCCCGCGCTGGCGGCCGCCAACGCCAAGGAAGTGCCGCCGGCATAGCGCGAACTTGCCGCTTGTCACCGCCAAGGTCCCGCCGCTAGGCTGCGCGCCGGTTTGACAGCACAGTCACAGGATAAGTCGGATGAAAAAACATGCGCTCATCGTCGGCGCGGGCAGCGGCATCTCCGCGGCGTTCGCACGCGCACTCGCGGCGGACGGCTATCAGGTTGCTCTCGCCGCGCGCAACACGGAAAAACTCGAACCGCTTGCGAAGAAGATCAAGGCGAAGACGCTTCTTTGTGACGTGACGCACCCCGAAAGCGTTGATGAAATGTTTGCGGAAGTTGATGAAACTTTCGACACGCTCGACGTGGTTCTGTTCAACGCGAGCGGACGCGAACGCGGGCCCATTGCCGAACTTGACCGCGACCGGGTCAAGACCGCTCTTCTGGTATCCTCATATGGCGGGTTTCTTGTCGCCCAACATGCGGTGCGCCGGATGCTCGATCAGGGACACGGCGCTCTGTTCTTCACCGGCGCATCGGCCAGCGTGAAGGGATATGCACAATCGTCTTCATTCGCCATGGGCAAGTTCGCGTTGCGGGGACTTGCCCAGTCCCTGGCGCGCGAGCTTCAGCCCAAGAACATCCACGTCGCTCATTTCGTCATCGACGGCGGCGTCGCGAACGAGGACCGCGGACTGACGAACACCGATGCGGAACCCGACAAATGGCTCGAGCCAGACGCCATCGCGCAGACCTACATGGCCATTCTCAACCAGCCGCGTTCTGCGTGGACGTGGGAGGTGGAGCTCAGGCCCTGGGTAGAAAGTTTTTGACGCGAGCCCTGCTTTGACGGACAGTCGCCCTCCACGCACGCCACCCGGAAATGGAGACACTATGATGATCTGCCGCACATCGCGGGCCGCGGCCGCCGCCGCAACCGTCGTATTTCTGACTTTGGCGCCCGCTCAGGCCAAGGAGGTCAAGGTGTCGGGCACGAACACCTATGTGCCCACAGACAGCGACGTGACCCCCTTGACCGACGAGGCCAACCTGCTTCGCACCCAGAGCCGGTCGGTTCTCGTCACGGACGATCCGGAACTGCCGTTCCATCTCTCTACACAGGACTGCGCGGGCACCTATCTCCTTGATGCCAACGGTCAGGTCGACTCCGGTTACGGCTATTGCGATGTGGTCGACGGTGACAACGACATTTGGTGGTTGTCATGGACGACGAAAGGCGACGACGGCACATGGACCGTTATGGGCGGCACCGGCAAGTATGAAGGCATGACCGGCGAAGGCACGTCCAAGGTCCTCAGCCAGTCGGCGGACGGGCGGTTCGCATTGCGTTGGGAGGGCACGGCAAACATGAAATAGGGCGCGCCGCTCAATGCTGCGGCATAGCTATGTTTCCAACGGCTCGAAGAATACGAGCCGGTTGCCGAACGGATCGGTGATTTGCATCTCACGCGTGTCCCAGGGCGTCTCGCTAAGCGCGGGCTTGGCGAATTTGTAGCCAGACGCCGCGAGATCCCGTTGAAGGTCCTCGATGCCGCTCACCTCAATACGGACCGTGCCGCCGGGGCAGCTATCTCCATGGTGCTCCGAAAGGTGCAATACACACCCATCCCGCGCCACTTCCATATAGAGCGGAAAATTCTCCTCGAAGCGGTGCTCCCAGTTGATCGAGAAACTGAGGAAATCAACATAGAATTCGCGCGCCTTGTCCTCGTCGAACATGCGCAGGATCGGTGTCGGATTTTTGAAGTTCGTCACGGGTAGCTCCGGCCTCTGAACAGTCGCCGTCCTCACCTGATATACTGAAGTGCCGCGCGCACCACGATAAACCAGAGCGAAAGCGTGGCCACCAGATAGAGGCCGAACCTCAGCAGTGCGACATTGATCGTGCAGTGAACGGCGCTATGCAAAATCCGGAACAACACGAAGATCCACGCCGCGCCCATGTATATCGCATCAACCTACCCCGACACGTAGAGATACATGGCCATGGCGTAAAACAGGATCGGGGTCTCAAAAAGGTTTTTCAGATTGTCCGCCGGGTTCGAAACCTCCGGCGGAGAGCGATCTGCAAATGTGATCGGCCTTAGCTCTTCGGGCGTGAAGTTGTTTCTCCGAATGTAGGGAATACGACGCGCATACATGTATATCCAGACCAGCATGGTCAGAAAAAACGTTGCGAAGACGGGTGCAAAAATCGCGCTTTGAGTCATTCGACGTTTCTAAACTACGTTACTGTTCGCCAGATCATCGCGATCTCACATGTGGAGCGCGCGCTTGGCAACCGCAAGTGCGGCTTCCTTCACGGCTTCAGGCAATGTGGGATGGGCGTGGCAGGTGCGCGCGAGATCCTCGGCTGATCCGCCGAACTCCATGAGAACGGCAGCTTCGGCAATCATGTTCCCGGCGTCCGCGCCGATAATGTGTACGCCGAGAACGCGATCCGTCTTGGCGTCGGCGAGGACTTTCACGAAGCCGTCTGTCGTCCGGTTCACCTTGGCGCGGCCATTGGCGGTAAAGGGGAATTTTCCGACATTGTATTCGACGCCCTCTTCTTTCAAGGTTTCCTCGGTCTTTCCAACCTCGGCCACTTCCGGATAGGTGTAGATCACGCCCGGGATGACGCCATAGTTCACGTGCCCCGCCTGCCCGGCGAGGATCTCCGCCGCGGCGATCCCTTCATCCTCGGCCTTATGCGCAAGCATGGGGCCATCGATCACGTCGCCAATGGCATAGATGCCGTCGACACTTGTCTTGTAGCGCCCGTCGGTCACGATCCGCCCGTGATTGTCGAGCTTGACCCCCACGTCCTCCAACCCCAACCCTTCCGTGTACGGCACGCGGCCAATGGCCACGAGCACTACATCGCACTCGATCGTCTCCGCATCACCGCCCTTGGCGGGCTCGATGGTCACCTTGCAGCCCTTGCCCTTGGTCTCGACGCCAGTGACCTTGTGACCGAGCTTGAACTGCATGCCCTGTTTCTTGAGGATGCGCTGGAAATTCTTGGCGACGTCGGCGTCCATGCCCGGCGTGATCCGATCCAGAAACTCGACGACCAGCACCTCCGCACCGAGCCGCCGCCACACTGAGCCCAGTTCAAGACCGATGATGCCGGCCCCCACCACGATCATCTTCTTCGGTACCTCGGAGAGTTCCAGTGCGCCGGTGGATGACACGACCTTCTTTTCATCGATCTCGATGCCCGGCAGCTGCGCCACGTCCGAACCCGTCGCAATGACGATATTCTTGGTTTCGATTGTCTGCGCGTCGCCTTTCTCCGGTGTCACTTCCACTTTGCCGGGCGCCAAAATCTTGCCTGTGCCATGGAAGGACTCGATCTTGTTCTTCTTGAGCAGATATTCAACGCCCGCCGTGTTGCCGTCGATACCCTCCTGCTTGAACGCCTGCATCGTCTTCAGGTCGAGTTTCGGTGAAACTTTTATGCCCATGTCGGCAAACCCGTGATCGGCCTCTTCATAGAGTTCGGACGCATGTAGGAGCGCCTTCGACGGGATACAGCCGACGTTCAGACAGGTGCCGCCGTGGGTCGCCCGTTTCTCCACGACCGCGGTTTTCAGCCCCAACTGCGCGGCGCGGATCGCACACACATAGCCGCCCGGGCCGGTGCCGATGACAACGAGATCGTATGCGTCAGCCATTGTGTCTTCCTTTGTTGAAGAGTTGCGCGGCCTAGATATCCAGAACCATGCGCTGCGGATCTTCGAGACATTCCTTCACGCGCACGAGGAACGTCACGGCCCCCTTGCCGTCGACGACGCGGTGATCATAGGAGAGCGCCAGATACATCATCGGGCGGATCACCAGTTCTCCGTCGCGAACAACGGGTCTTTCCTGGATGGCGTGCATGCCAAGAATGCCGGATTGCGGCGCGTTGAGGATCGGTGTGGACATCAGCGAGCCATACACCCCACCGTTGGTGATGGTGAAGGTGCCGCCCTGCATTTCCGCAATCGACAGCTCGCCGTCGCGGGCGCGCTTTCCAAGCCGCCCGATTTCCGCCTCGATCTGGGGCAGCGTCATATTCTGCGCGTCACGGACCACGGGCACGACCAGTCCCTTGTCCGTGCCGACGGCAATGCCGACGTGATAGTAGTTCTTGTAGACGATGTCCGTGCCGTCGATCTCGGAATTGACCTCCGGAATTTCCTTCAGCGCCTGGATACAGGCCTTCACGAAAAACCCCATGAAGCCGAGCCGCACGCCATGGCGTTTCTCGAACAGCTCCTTGTATTCGCGCCGCAAATCCATCACCGCGCCCATGTCCACCTCGTTGAAGGTGGTCAGCATCGCCGCCGTATTCTGGGAATCCTTCAGACGCCGGGCGATGGTCTGGCGCAGTTTGGTCATGCGCACGCGCTCTTCGCGCACCTCATCCTCAACCGCGACGGGAGCGCGAACCGCCGCCGGAGGCTCTGCGGAGACCGTCGGTGTCGTCAAGGTGATCTGCTCGGCAGCCGCGGGAGCGGGTGCTGCACCTCCGCCCTCGATCGCGTTGAGAACATCCTCCTTGGTGAGGCGACCGTCCTTGCCGGTCCCCTTGATGGACGCAGGATCGAGATTGTTCTCGGTCAAAAGTTTCTGCACGGCGGGAGACAACGGCATGTCGCCGCCGCTGGCAGCCAATACCGCCTCGACTTTCTCAGGAGCCGGCGCTGCTTCCGCCTTGGCCTCGGCCTTCTCCTCTTTGGCTGGTGCCGCCGCGGCACCGTCGCCTTCGGAGATATTCCCAAGCAGGGCACCGACCTCGACCGTTTCGCCTTCATTCACGGCAATTTCGGACAACACACCGCCCGCGGGTGCCGGTACCTCAATCGTCACCTTGTCGGTTTCAAGCTCGACAACCGGCTCATCCGCATTGACAGCGTCCCCCGCCTTCTTGAACCACTGTCCGACCGTCGCCTCGGTAACCGATTCCCCCAGTGTGGGAACGCGGATTTCACTTGCCATGCCTCTTGCCCCTCTCTTGTGTCCGGCCGCCGCGCCGGATCAGTCTCTTCCATGCTGGCCGTTTAGCGGCCCAACGCCGCCGCGACAAACGCTTCCAGCTCCGCCATGTGCTTGCTCATCAGGCCCGAGGCCGTTGCCGCTGACGCGGGCCGTCCAGCATAGACGGCACGCGTATGCTCCGCGCCGATGTCTCTCAGGACCATTTCGATGTTCGGCTCCACGAACATCCAGCTGCCCATATTCTTGGGTTCTTCCTGGCACCAGATCATTTCCGCCTGCGGGAAGCGCCCAAGTTCCTCTTTCAGCGCCTGCACCGGGAACGGGTAGATCTGTTCCAGCCGCATGAGATAGACATCGTCGATGCCCTTTTGCTCGCGGGCATCGTAAAGGTCGTAATAAACCTTGCCCGAGCACATCACGACGCGTTTGATCTCCTTGTCCGGCGCCAACTTGACTTTCTCACCCTCCAGCAGTTGAGCGTCATCCCAGAGCACCCGGTGGAATGTCGAATCCGGCCCCAGCATGTCCAGTGGCGATACCACCCGCTTGTGACGCAGCAGAGACTTGGGCGTCATCAGCACGAGCGGCTTGCGGAAGTTTCGGTGCAGCTGCCGGCGCAGAATGTGGAAATAGTTCGCCGGTGTCGTGCAGTTGGCGACCTGCCAGTTATCTTCGGCCGACAACTGCAGGAAGCGTTCGAGCCGCGCCGAGGAATGTTCCGGCCCCTGGCCCTCGTACCCGTGTGGCAGCAGCAGCACGAGGCCCGACATGCGCAACCATTTGCGCTCGCCCGACGAAATGAACTGGTCGATGACCACCTGCGCCCCGTTGGCAAAATCGCCGAACTGCGCCTCCCACATGGTGAGCGCGTTCGGCTCGGCCAGCGTGTAGCCATACTCGAAGCCGAGCACCGCCTCCTCCGACAGCATGGAGTTGATCACTTCATACTGCGCCTGATTGGCGGCGATATGGTTGAGCGGTGTGAAACGCGCATCGGTGGTCTGGTCGTGAATGACGGAATGGCGCTGCGAGAACGTCCCGCGCTCGCAATCCTGACCGGACAGGCGCACGCGTGAGCCCTCCAGCAGCAGCGTGCCAAATGCAAGCGCTTCCGCAAGCGACCAGTCGATGCTGGTACCCTCCTCCATCATCTTGCGGCGGTTGTCCATGAAGCGCCTGATGGTGCGATGGACATCGAAGCCCTCGGGCACGCAGGCAAGCGCCTTGCCCACTTCCTGAAGCCGGCTGATATCGACACCGGTCTTGCCGCGGCGCGCGCCCTCTTCCGCCAGGCCAAGCCCGGACCATTTGCCGTCGAGCCAGTCGGCCTTGTTGGGTTTGTAGGATTCGCCGGCAGTGAATTCCTCTTCCAGCGTCTCGCGCATGTCGGTCTGCATCGCCTGATAGTCGTCAGCGGTGATGAGCCCTTCATCGATCAAGCGCTGCGAATAGACTTCGACCACGCTTGGGTGCGAACGGATCTTCTTGTACATGAGCGGCTGCGTGAAGGAGGGTTCGTCACCTTCATTGTGGCCGTGGCGGCGATAACAGAACATGTCGATGACGACAGGCTTGTGGAATTCCTGACGGAACTCGGTCGCCACCTTCGCCACATGCACAACCGCCTCCGGATCATCCCCGTTCACGTGGAAGATCGGTGCCTCGATCATGCGCGCAACGTCGGAAGGATAGGGCGATGATCGCGAATTGTGAGGCGCGGTGGTGAAACCGATCTGGTTGTTGACGATGAAGTGGATCGACCCGCCGGTGCGGTGGCCGGCAAGACCCGAAAGCCCGAAACATTCCGCAACCACACCCTGACCCGCGAAGGCAGCGTCGCCATGCAGCAGGAGCGGCAGCACCTTGGTGCGCTGCACATCCCGGTGCTGATCCTGTTTGGCCCGGACCTTGCCGAGTACGACAGGCACCACGATTTCCAGGTGCGACGGGTTCGCGGTCAGTGAAAGATGCACGTTGTTGCCATCGAATTCGCGATCCGACGACGCGCCAAGATGATACTTCACATCGCCGGACCCTTCCACGTCGTCCGGATTGGCGGACCCGCCCTTGAATTCATTAAAAATCGCGCGGAACGGCTTGCCCATCACATTGGCAAGGATGTTCAGACGCCCGCGATGCGGCATGCCGAGAATGATGTCCTCCACGCCGAGGTGGCCGCCGCGCTTGATGATCTGCTCAAGTGCGGGCACCGCCGACTCGCCACCATCGAGGCCGAAACGCTTGGTGCCGGTATATTTCACATCGAGGAATTTCTCGAACGCCTCCACCTCGACGAGCTTGGACAGAATGGCCTTCTTGCCCTCGTCGGTGAAGGACACCTCCTTGTCGCGGCCCTCCATGCGCGCCTGAAGCCAGCTTTTCTGCTCCGGCGACGAAATATGCATGAACTCGATGCCGATCTTGGAGCAGTAGGTGCGTTTGAGGATCTCGATGATCTCACGCACCGTCCCGAATTCGAGCCCGAGCACGAAGTCGAGGAAGATCTTGCGGTCATAGTCGCGCGGGGTGAACCCGTATGATGCCGGTTCCAGTTCTGGATGCGCTTCCTTCTTGTCGAGCCCGAGAGGATCGAGGTCGGCGGCCAGATGACCTCGCACGCGGTAGGACCGGATCATCATGAGCGCGCGCACCGAGTCCCGCGTCGCGGCAAGCGCCAGATCGCTGGTGAGTTCCACGCCCATGGTCTGGGCGCGACCCTGGATCGCAGCGCCGAGCCGCTGCTCGACGGGAGTCCAGTCGCCGTCGAGCGCACTCACAAGCTCGCCGTTGGCCGCAACCGGCCAATCTTCCCGCTTCCAGGACGGTCCTTCGGCTTCGCGCAGGACATCGTCCGGCGCGTCCTTCAGGTCACGGAAGAAGGCCTGCCACTCCTCGTCGACAGTACCCGGATTATTCTGATAGTTGGCGTAGAGTTCTTCGATATAGTCCGCATTCGCCCCGTCCAGAAATGACGTGCGGGCGAACAGTTCATTGCGTTCCTGCCGTCCCATGAGCCGACCTCGCGTGCGGGATAGTGATCCCTATGGTTCCGCCTCTACCGACCCGCACGTGCAGCGCGCCGGTTCACTCAACCATTTAATACGTCTACGAGCGTCGTTCCAAGACCTGCCGGCGAATTTGATACAGCAATTCCCGCCGACCGCATTGCTTCCATCTTGTCCTCGGCCCCGCCCTTGCCCCCGGAGATGATGGCGCCCGCATGGCCCATGCGCCGTCCGGGAGGTGCAGTCACGCCGGCGATGAACCCGACGATCGGCTTTTTCACCTTGGAAGACTTGACGAAATCCGCCGCGTCCTCTTCCGCCGACCCGCCAATTTCACCGATCATGATGATCGACTCCGTCTTGTCGTCGCCGAGGAACAGATCGAGGCAGTCGATGAAGTTCGTGCCGTTCACCGGGTCGCCACCGATGCCGATACAGGTGCTCTGACCCAACCCGGCAGCGGTCGTCTGCGCGACGGCCTCATAGGTCAGCGTGCCGGATCGCGACACGATGCCGACGGAACCGGGCCGATGGATATGGCCCGGCATGATACCGATCTTGCATTCATCGGGCGTGATGATGCCCGGACAGTTCGGTCCGATCAGGCGCGTTTTCGAGCCCGACAGCGCGCGCTTGACCTCGACCATGTCGAGCACCGGAATGCCTTCGGTGATGCACACGGCGAGCGGGATTTCCGCATCGATCGCTTCCAAGATCGCGTCGGCCGCAAAGGGTGGCGGCACATAGATGGCGGTGGCATTGGCACCGGTTTCCTTCACGGCTTCGGCGACCGTGTTGAACACGGGCAGACCCAGATGTTCGCTGCCACCCTTACCCGGCGTCACGCCGCCGACCATTTTCGTCCCGTAGGCGATGGCCTGCTCGGAATGGAAGGTGCCCTGCGAGCCGGTGAAGCCCTGACAGATGACCTTGGTATTCTTGTCGACGAGGACTGACATCTATGCGGCCTCCTTGACCTGGGCGACGATCTTCTGGGCCGCATCGTCGAGATTATCCGCCGACACGATCGCCAGCCCGGACTCATCAAGGAGCTTCTTGCCGAGTTCCACATTGGTGCCCTCGAGCCGCACCACCAGCGGCACGTCGATCTCCATCTCCTTGGCTGCCGCGACGATGCCCTCGGCTATGATGTCGCAGCGCATGATGCCGCCAAAGATATTGACCAGAATGCCCTGCACATTGTCGTCGGACAGGATGATACGGAACGCATTCATCACCTGTTCCTTGTTAGCGCCGCCGCCCACGTCCAGGAAGTTTGCGGGCTCCGCGCCATACAAGTTGATGATGTCCATGGTCGCCATGGCGAGGCCTGCGCCGTTGACCATGCAGCCGATCGTGCCGTCGAGCTTGATGTAGTTGAGGTCGAACTTGGACGCTTCGACCTCCGCCGGGTCTTCCTCCGACAGATCGCGCAACTCCACGATGTCGGGATGGCGATAGAGCGCGTTGCTGTCGAAATTCATCTTGGCGTCGAGGCAGATGAGTTCACCCGACTTCGTCACGACCAGCGGATTGATCTCCAGCAGGCTCGCATCCTTGTCGATGAGCATATTATACAGCGTGCCGATGAGCTTGACGCATTGCTTGACCTGATCACCCTCAAGCCCCAGTGCGAAAGCGATCTTGCGGCCGTGAAACCCCGAATAACCGGATGCGGGATCGATGGTGATGGTGAGAATTTTTTCCGGCGTCTTGGCTGCCACTTCCTCGATATCCATACCGCCTTCGGTCGAGGCGATGAAGGCAATCCGGGACGTTTCGCGGTCGACCAGCGCGGAGAGATAGAGTTCACGGTCGATGTCGGAGCCGTCTTCGATATAGACGCGGCCGACCTCTTTCCCCTGCGGTCCCGTCTGGTGCGTGACCAGCGTCATGCCGAGCATGCGGGAGGCTTCATCCCGCACCTCGTCGACCGACTTGACCACCTTGACGCCGCCGCCCTTGCCGCGGCCTCCGGCGTGGATCTGCGCCTTGACGACCCAGATCGGACCGCCGAGATCCTCCGCGGCCTTGACCGCCTCTTCGACCGAGAAGGCGATCCCACCCTTGGGCACCGGCGCGCCTGCAGCCTTCAGAACTTCCTTGGCCTGATATTCGTGAATATTCATCTGACACCCCCCGCGCTAATGATGCACGTCAACCGAGCTTCGGTGAAATAGTCTTGCACGCGTCGACGAGGCTCTTCACCGCCTCGACGGAACTCATGAAGGCCTTGCGCTCGCCGGCATTCAGGTCAATCTCGACGACCCGCTCCATGCCTTTCGCGCCGATCACCACCGGCACGCCCACATAAAGCCCTTTCACACCATACTCGCCGTTGAGATAGGCCGCACACGGCAGAACGCGCTTTTTGTCCTTGAGGTAGGACTCGGCCATGGCGATGCCCGACGCGGCAGGTGCGTAGTAAGCCGAACCGGTCTTGAGCAGGCCGACGATTTCCGCACCACCGTCACGGGTGCGCTGCACGATCTCGTCGAGCCGCTTCTTGGTGATCCACTTCATCTTGATGAGGTCGGGAAGCGGGATACCGGCCACCGTGGAGTAGCGCGGCAGCGGCACCATCGTGTCGCCGTGCCCACCGAGCACAAAGGCTGTCACGTCCTCGACAGACACGTCGAATTCTTCCGCCAGGAACAGGCGGAAGCGCGAGGAATCGAGCACACCGGCCATGCCGACCACCATATTGTGGGGCAGTCCGGAAAACTTCTGCAGCGCCCAAACCATCGCATCGAGCGGGTTTGTGATGCAGATGACAAAAGCTTTCGGCGCGTACTTCTTGATGCCCGCGCCGACCTGGCTCATGACCTTGAGATTGATCTCCAGCAGATCGTCACGGCTCATGCCCGGTTTGCGCGGCACGCCGGCGGTCACGATGACCACATCCGCGCCCTTGATGTCGGCATACTCGTTCGCGCCCTTCAGACGGGCATCGAAACCCTCAACGGGCGACGATTGCGCCAGATCCAGCGCCTTGCCCTGCGGCATCCCCTCGGCGATATCGAACAGGACCACATCGCCCAAATCCTTCAATCCTGCGAGATGCGCGAGCGTGCCCCCGATCATGCCAGAGCCGATCAACGCAATTTTGTTGCGCGCCATTGACTACTCTCCTACGTGATGCACCCCTGTCGAGACGTGAACGACACCCAGCATTTTCCGCAAAGTCGTGCACATCAGTGTGTGCCGGAGTGGTTAGCCCGAAACGGCGAGTGGCGCAACCTCGTGGCGGTCGCACCGGGGTGGTCCAAAGATCACTCCGCGCGGCGTTCCGCGGCATCCTGTATGAGCGCTAGCAGGCGGTACACTCCATGCACCATCTTCGAATATGGCAAGGTGACAAACAGCGCGAGCACGAAGCCGAGATGGACGATAAGGAGCAGGCCCATGGCGCTAGTTTCGCGGAAGACCAGCAAAACGAGCCCCGTCAGGCTGATCAGGAACAGCAGCACGAGCAACGCCACGTCCATGCCCACAAGTTCACGCGCCTGCGGCGCGGGCTCCGCACGCATTTTGAGTGCCAACAACCCGGCCGGGCCGACGAGCAACCCGATGCCGCCGAGAGTTCCAAGGACGACGGGCAGGCTGAGATAGCCATAAGGCGCGATCCAGCCGAACACATGGTCGTAGACGGTTGCGACCGAGGTTGCAGCGAAGCACAGCATGAAGCCGTAAAAGGTGAAATGGTGATAGGTGCGCCGCGCATAGGAGAACGTCTCGTCAGGATAGGTGCAGCCACCACCGCCGCCACCGAGGTTTTTCAGTGTCAACGTGTCCCAGACACCGCCAAGAACGGCACCGGGCGACAGCTTTCCGTGCACTGCACCGGAAGTCGCCCGCCAGTATCGCACGCCGCCAACGATCATGGCGGCAATGGCGAAGAGGAAGACAAGACCGAAGGGCCACACCATCGCCTCATAGGGAATGACCCGGTAGAACGCGCCTTCGCCCGAATGACTGCCGAAAATGACATCCGGATTCTGCAAGCCGAAGGTCAGACCGATCACGAGGGCAAGGCCAAGGGCCGTCAGCAGCGACAGGATCAGGCCGTTGCGATGGAACGCTTTTGCCAGAAATCCCGGCCATGCAAAACGCTCGTAGGATTCCGCGCGTGCCCTGGAAAAGGTCTGCGGGACATTGACGTCGAATTCGTGCGGCGGTGCGTATTGGCACACGTGGTAGCAGCCCTGGCACCCGTGACAGAGATTTGCCAGATAGGTCAGATCGCCTTCAGCAAAGAACCGGCGGCGCTCCATGGCGGGGAACACGGCACAGAAGCCTTCGCAATAGCGACAGGCATTGCAGATCGTCATCAGCCGTTCGGCTTCCCCAATCGGCTCCGGCTGGGCTTTGTCAGTTAACAGCACGGCGCGCTGCCCCCTCTCCGGCGATGCGCCCGAAGACCACGCCGATGGCCATACCAAGTCCGCCGGCATAACCCTGTCCAAGGACGTTTCCGGCCATCACTTCCCCGGCCGCGAAGATATTGTCCGCGGGCTTCTTTTCCGGGCCCATCAAGACTCGCGCCTTCTCGTCGATCTCGACGCCCAGATAGGTGAAAGTAATTCCGGGCCTGAGCGGATAACCGAAAAACGGCGGTTGATCGATTTTCCGGGCCCAGTTCGTTTTCGGCGGCTTCAGCCCCTTGGTGTGACAACCGTCCGGCTGGGTCGGATCGAACGTGCCCGGCTGAACCTTCCGGTTGAAACCGTCGACCGTCCTGGACAGGACTTTGGGGTCGAGGTCCAGTTTCTCCGCCAATTCCTCGATCGTGTCCGCTTCGATCGCCGGAAAGATCGTCGGCATGAACAGTCCGGGCGTTTTGGAATCGATGATCGCGTATGCGATCTGATCCGGCTGCTGGCCTACCAGCCGGCCCCAGATTGCATAACGTCTGGGCCAGATATCCTCGCCCTCATCGTAGAACCGCTCGGCATTCTTGTTGACGACGACCGAGTAGATCACGCAATCGACGCGGGTTGCGATGCCACCGTCGAATTGCGGTGATCGCGCATCGATGGGAACAGCATGGCACTGGTCCGCTTCGCTGACCGGATGGGCGCCCGCGTCCAGCAGGACACGCAGCATGCGGCCCTTGTTGTAGGGCGTACCCCGGATGAGGAAATTTTCCGCCCGCTCGCCCCAACCCTCCTTCAGCCAGTCGATATTGGCCTCAAAGCCACCCGCCGCGATCACTACGGTCCGCGCGCTGATCTGGCGTTCCTGCCCATCGTGGCGGACCGTCGCGCTCTGGAAACGGCTTCCATCAAGGTTCAGGTCCGTGACTTCCGCTTCGTAGAGCACCTCAATGCCAAGTTTTTCCGCGGTCAAGAAATAGGAATTCATCATCGCCTTGCCGCCGCCAAAGAAGAACGCGTTGGTGCGCGCCAGACCGAGTGTTCCGGACAAGGGAGGCTGAAACCGCACGCCCTGTTCCTGCATCCAATCGACGGCATATACCGACTGTTCCAGCACCATGCGAGCCAGTTTTTCGTTGGTCTTGCCTCCCGTTACGCGCAGCAGGTCTTCCCAGTATTCGTCGACCGGATAGGGGCCGGTGACGTAGTCGGTCGCCGCGTTGTGGGCATAGCGGATGTTTCGGGTATGGCGCGAGTTGCCGCCGCGGAACTCCTTCGGCGCTACCTCCAGCACCAGGACGCGCGCGCCCGCCCGGCGTGCGGTGATTGCCGCACACAGCGCGGCGTTGCCGGCTCCGGCAACAAGAACGTCGTAACTGTTGCTTACTTCACCCAAGGCTCTGTGTTCTTTGTACCGCGTCCTCCGACACGGCTTCGCCATGCGAACATCTCAGACAACCTTCAGACCGTATCCCGATCGAGCAGGAAGCAGTTCGCTCGAAAGGATGCGCTGCACGACCTCGCCTGAGGACAATGCCCATGATATCGCGATCAGCCATCGAGCCGTTCCCCCCGATCCCTTGTAAGCGCACCGAGCCGATAGCGAAGCGATGTCTGGAGATGGGTTTCCGCCGCGGCTCCGGCCGCCTCGGCATCACCCCGCCGCAAGGCATCCAGAATTTCGGCATGCTGGCCCACAACGACGTTGATGCGCTCGTCGCCGGTGTAGGTGGTCGGTCCGAGAAGCAGCAGTGAATTGTTCAGAGAGCGGGCTGCTTCCAGCAGGAAGCGATTGCGGCAGGCCAGATACAGGCCCTGGTGAAAATCCCGATTTATCGCCGCGGCCCTGGCGGGATTGCCGCGCTCCTGCTCAATCTCCTTGTTGAGATCGTCGAGCGCATCAAATTCCGTTTCCGTGCCGTGCTTTGCCGCAATTTCGGCTGCGGTCCGTTCCAGAAAAATCCGCATCTCGTAAAGCTCGACGATCTCCGTGTGCGACAATCTGCGGATGACGGCGCCGATACGCGGGCGATGCTCGACGATCCGCTCTGCCTCAAGCCGCCTCAGCGCCTCTCTAACCGGCGTCCGGGATAACGACAGACGCCCCCCGACATTCTCTTCCCGGAGGCGGTCGCCTGGGCGGAACACTCCGTTTCGGATTGAGTCCATCAACGCCTGATAAGCCGTCTGACTGCCGGATTGCGCCTCTGTGCGTGTCTTGCTCACGATCAATTCTTACAAGTTGTATCCATTTGTATACAAAATTCTAAATCACGAACTCAGTTATGTCAAAAAAGATCATCGTCGCCAGACCGGAAAATATGGCAAGGCTGGCTATGAAGCTCCGGTGACCGATTTACTGACGGACAAGGACGGGGCTCACGGGCATCCACGTCGGCAATGGACCGATCAGGGCCGATGCGGCGATCCTCCCGTGTGGTGGCTTTGAAGCGAGCGCGTCGTGCGAGAAAACGGCAACCCCATCGGAGGGCCGCATGCCTGAGACGAAATGGTGGGCGATATGTTTTTCGTCCGATATCCGGGGGTATTGAAGCTGACGGCAGGCGTCATCTTCAGCCGATGCGTCAGCAGGCGCATCGCCCGGACTCGGCTGGGTCAGGCAACCTCGTAATGGGTGCGTTACGCCGCGTCCTCCGACACGGCCTCACCGCGCGCCCGCGCCAGATACCCTTCAGACCGCATCTCAATCAGGCGGGAAGACGTCCGCTGGAATGCCTTCGCCACATCGCCTTGCTTATACAGCTCCTGCGGTTCCGCGTCCGCTGAGGCGACAAGTTTTGCACCTGTATCGTAAAGCGTATCGATGAGCGTGATGAACCGCTTCGCCTCGTTCCGCAACTCCGGCTTCAAGACCGGGATGCCATCGATCATGACCGTGTGATAGGCATGCGCCAGCGCCAGGTAATCGTTGGGACCGAGCGGCTTCTCGCACAGATCGGCAAACGAAAACCGCGCCACGCCCATAGCGGCTTCGGGCACTTTGATTTTTCGCTTCTTCACCTCGATCGACGCCGGCGCACCCTTCTTTGTGCCTGTGAGTATTTCCCAGACTTCGTCCATGCTGCGGGCCGCCTTCTTGTCCGCAGGCGAGAAATAGAGCTGTGCGCCCTGTAGTTTCTGAAGCCGGTAGTCGGTTTGCGATTCAAGCTGCAACACCTCCAGCTTCTCCTCGATCAGCGCAATGAACGGTTCGAACAGCGGCCGGTTGAGGCCGTTTTCGTAGAGCTCAGCAGGATGCGCATTTGATGTGGCGACGACGACCGTGTGGGCTTCGAACAGGGATGCGAACAGTCGCCCGAGAATCATCGCATCGGCGATATCCGTCACCTGCAGCTCATCGAGACACAAAAGCCGCGCATCGTTCGCGATCTCGCCGGCAGCCAGCGGAATGGGATCACCGTCATGTTCTTTGCGGAAACGCGCGATCAGATCGTGCACGCCCGCCATGAATTCGTGGAAGTGCGTGCGGCGCTTGGCTTCGAACGGAACGGTCTCATAGAACAGGTCCATCAACATGGTCTTGCCGCGGCCGACGCCGCCATACATGTAAAGACCTTCGGGCACTTCCCCGCCTTTTCGCGTGAAGAACGAGAATATGTCGGTCTTCTGCGGCGGCTCGTACTGAGCCATCCGGTTGGCCAGAAGTTCCAGCTTCTCCGCTGCGAGATACTGGGCCGGGTCACGCCTGAGGCATCCTTCCTCGACAAGCGTCCGGTAGCGCTGCATCGGCCCGTTTTCCATGTCCCTCCACTCCCTGAGACAACGTGCGCGTTGGGCTAGCCGGTCAGGCTTGTCCGGTCAAGCGGCCGCACTAGCAGCGAATCGCACGGATATGTCCTTCCGCTGCATAATCCAGAAGCTTCGGATCGCGAGTAACAAGCTGAAGTCCGCTGCTTCGTGACGTTGCGATCAGCAGACGGTCGGCAATATCGCCCGGCGGCGAGCCTGGCAGCTGCGACGACTCGATAAAGATTTTCGCACTGATCTCCGCCAGACCGACCCCCGGCAACTCCCGGATCTTGTCGAACCACACTTCGACCGGCATCGACAGCACAAGCTGCCCCCGCGCGGTGAGCATCCCCACCTCCCAGGCGGAAACAGGCGACACCCAGAGGTTTGCGGTGCGCGCCGCCGCCTCAACCTGCTCCAGTGTCTCGGCGTCGAATTCCGCCTCCTCCAGCAGCCAGAGGAGTGCGCAGGTATCCAGCAGGACACCACCGGACGTCATGTGTTGTTCCACTTGCGCATCACTCGACGGCACCTCCCGTCGGTTTGGTCAGATCGGTTCCCGCGACCATCTGGATTACCCCCTTCAATGCGCCAAAAAGCGGCCGCGACGGAACGGGCGCCGCCTGAACCCGCGCGACGGCCTCTTCACCCACTTTCACGAACCTGACGCGCTGATGGTTGAGATCGACATCGCTGGTTTTCCAGCCCGCCGCGAGCCATGCGCGGCTGTGGGAATGCCCGGTCGGGTCATTGCTCCACCACGCCGGATAAGCATAGGCGCTGCGCGGCAGCGCGAATCCGAGAATGGCTTCGACTTCGGTGAATTTCGCCGGCCAGTCACTGTCGGCCATCTGCGCCAGATGGCTTTTCAGTGCATCATACTTGCCCATGCCCCGCAGACACCCCGATAACCTATGTTATCATATGTCTAAGCTACAACTGGCTGATATGCAAAGGACAATCCTGGCGAGACACCATGAAAAAAGGTCATCCAACCTTAAATATCAGTTGGATGAAGCCGGTTTTTTCTTCTGTCTGGCATCGTTGGGCAGGATCAGGACAATCAGGTTTGAGATCAGCAGCGTTGCTGCAAGAACATAGAACACGCTTGCGAGCCCCCACCGGTCGGCGATCATGCCGCCAACAAGCGGCACCAGGGCGGAAAATGCCGACTGCGCGCCAAACAGCAGGCTCACGACGCTGCCGCTCATGGACGACGGTGCCAGATCCATCGCCCAGCTGTGAATCACGGGACGAACGGCAAACAGAGCCAGACCGAGCAGCGAAGCGGCTAGAATGAACAGAACCATTCCACTGACCAGCGTCAGCCCCACAATGACAATGGTCGCTGCCGTGAGACAAATCAGCGTCACCGGCTGCCTCCCGATGCGGTCCGAGGTCACGCCGGCAACCGGGCCGCCAAGCATGGCGCCAATCTGCATGCTCATAATCGCAAATCCGAGAACGCTCGGACTCACCTTGAGTATGTTGACCAGATAAAGCGGCAGGAACACCTGAAGCCCGTTTTGCGTCATGGAGCGGAACGCCGCCATGGTGCAGAGCCCGATGACGGCGCGGTCACGCAGAAGTCCGCCGACACCCTTGATGTAGCTGCCAAAGCCGCCATTCTTGTCGTTCTTGGCATCATTCGCCTTGTCGGCGCTGTTGAGCGCGAACAGGATCAGCGCCGCGACAAACAAAACGGGCAATGTCACGACACTTGCTGTGGTCTGCCAGGACATGACCAGAAGTGTGGTGCCGGCGACGACAGGTGCCGCGGCATCGCCCACACTTGCACCGAGCGTGTGAACGGCCAGCGCATACCCACGATTGTGTGGAAAACAGTGTGACAGATATGAAATTGCCGCCGGATGCCACAGATTGTTGGTGATGCCGATCAGGATGACGAGAGGTACAAGCCAGATGGCGGACGTGACAAGCCCCATGGCCATAAGCGAGGCGGCGCCGATAATGAGAGAGGCTGCCTGAACCAATACGCGGCGCCCGCGGATGTCCACCACCGCTCCGCTTCCGAGATTGGCGAGAAGCGACGAGACGTGGAACACCGTGACCAGGGCACCCGCCTGCGTGTAGGTCATGCCGAATTCGCGCGCGATGTAGGGAAGCAGAACGTAGAAGGTCCCGAGCACCCAATGGGTCCCGGCGTGGCCGGACGCGACCAGAAAAGCCGGCCCCTGACCTCTCCAGTGCAACCCTGTCAAACGCTCGATGGTTGAAGACACGAATTCCGTTCCTTTGTCGAACCTGCGTTTGAAACCAAATTCGCGAGGCTAATCAAGTCATTTTGATTGTATTGGCCACAGGGCATGCTCACCCGGCGTCATCAAGCCGCAATGTTGACCATATATTGTGCAACGCAATGTAAATACTTGCATTTCTATGTGCAGCGCACAAAATGCCAACAATAAAGAGCCGAGCGTAATCGGCTCGTCGAAAGGAGATGGTGATGGACCGCAAGCAGATCGAAACGGGCAGCACCCGAAAACTGTTTGTGACCGAATATCACAAATATTGCGACCATCTGCTGAAGCTCGATGGCGAAAGCCGCCGCATGCGCTTCGGCATGGCTGTCGACGACCAATTCATTCGCAACTATGCGGACCGGCTGCAGGATCTGAAGAGCATCATTTACGGCCATACGGTCGATGGCGAGGTACGGGCCGCCGCCGAACTGCGTCCCCTTGGACGTTCCGTTCACGGCGAGGCGGAGGCGGCCTTTTCGGTCGAAGAGAACTATCAGAACAGCGGCATCGGCACCGAACTTCTCGGACGGGTCATCCGCGCCGCGCGGAACCGCTCGATCCACCGCATCTACATGAACTGTCTGGCAGAGAACCGGCGCATGCAGGCCGTCGCCAGGAAGTATGACGCGGTGCTTGAATTCGACCAGGGCGACGTTGTCGGGCGTGTGGCGCCCTCCTCTGCCCATTATTTTTCAATCTGGCGGGAGGCCGTGGAAGACGAGATGGGATTCGTCATGGCCGTTCTGGATTTGCAGCGCAAATTCCTGCCGGCAGCCTGAAAGACACCGCTCAATCGTCAACGACGTCGAGGGCCCTGAAGCCCGACGTGTCGAGCCCGTGCCGGGCGTACCATGCCTCTATGCGTGCGCGTGCCTTATTGCCATTGCGAAGACCAAGGAATTCACGCGCATTGTATGAAAGGAACGCACGCGCATTCTGTTTGGCGCCCGCCCCGACACCGTAAATCTTGCGCCGGTACATGTGGGCGACAACGGGCAGATAGTCAGCGTAATAGTATTCCTTCGCCAACATCGACCAGTCGGACCCATACAGGATTCGCTGCGCTCTTTTGACGCCCCGCTCACCGGCGAGGAAGCTCTTTCGAATCTGACCCAATGTTTCCGCAGCCTCCCGGCAGCGCTGGCCGATGCCGATGAAGTTGTCCATCACCAGTTCCGGGTAATGCGACAGATCGGTGTAGACATTCGGGTAGGCATCCATGAGGTCACCGATGACTTCCCTCCACTCCACGGTCTTTTGCGGATGGTGGCCGTCGCCGAAATGCGCGAGGTTGAGCCGAAGATTGGACAGGCCCGGTTCGGCAAGAACCCGTGCCCAGTATTTCGGGTGCGCGCGCTCTTCATATCCCATGTCCGCATCCCCGGCATCGTAAGATCCAGCGCCGTTGGAGGGCGCCGCATGCGCCATGATTGGCACATCGTGCTTGACGCAGAATACGTAGAGGGCACGCAGCGCTTCGTCGAGATGCTGCCCGAACGCACCGGCAAAAGGCGTACCCGCCGCGTCCGCCGGGAACCCTTCAAGCTGTATTTCGGCATTGCCCAGCGCGCGAAACCCCATGGGAGGATATAGTTTGACCCCAAGGAACCCGCGATTGAGGATCGCGTCTTCGACAGTTTCGAGCGCTGTACGGCGGCGCGCGGGCGATTCCTCGCCGACCTGCGCGTTGTGGAATGCATCGTCGGCCTGCCGCCACGGACAAAAGGAAACGAATCCGTGGCACCGCCCGGGGTGCAGCCGCTGGATCATCTCCATGAGTTCAACCTGCTGGCGGGGCGACGATTGGTGCATGGACTGTACTCCGGAATCGATATCACCGATCACGTTGTCATGCGCACTCGCCGCGCCGAGCCAGTAATCCATATCGACCATGGAGGGTGTATAGAGCGCAACCCGAACATGCGGCTCCTTGTGGGCGTTGGTCATCACGAGCGCCTCGAAATTCTTGTGCCGGAACTGGGTCAGTATCGAAACAAGATTCTTGATCGCGACGATGTTGTCCGCGACATCGGCACCGAAGCACGACCTTGCCGAGCCGCGCGCAAATTTCGGTAGGTCGGCAACACTTGCAAGCGCCTCGGCTTCGCTTTCTCCCGCAAGCCGCGCCTCAAGAACCGCGCGCTCCTGCTCGAAGCCCGGGGTACGCCCGAGCATATCCGCAGATGCATCCCGGATCTTGCTTTCAAGCTTGCGCCGGTTCGACGAATCCAGGTGCACCGCATAGTGCGGAAGAAAGACTTTGGTGATGAACTGAAATGCCGGAACGTCGAGGGCATTGAAAATGTGGCAATGCGCGTCGACGATCGGCAGTCCGTGGATCCATGTATCCTTTTCGCCGACCATGGAGCGGCAGGCGTTCGGGCAGGTCACGGCTTCGGCAATCGACGGATGAACGCCAACGAGCGCTGCCCCCAACACGCCCGACAATCCCCGCAAAACGCCGCGCCGGTTGATGTGTCGTTCCGCGATCATGCCCGCATCGACCCTGCCGTCCATACCGCCACCCAACGCAAATCCCTTGCCTCCTTGAGATGACCGGAATGTGGCCAGCCGGCAATTGCAATCCGCAATTCACCATCGATGCTCGGCACCGCGCGCCGCAAACCGCGCGCCTGATCCGAGGCCGGATCACCATGTCACGCCTTCGTGAAAATCCGTTTGCATCGTCTCGTGAAGCGTCTGCGTAACCCCTCGGTACAGCCACTTCAGGCTGACGCCAGAAATCGAGGAGTTCGTTACGATGATTCGGATGTTCGCAGCCGCGGGTCTTGCCGTCGGCTTTCTATCCACGACGCTTCCTGCCAACGCGGAAATCGCTCCGCCCGACACATATGCACAAAAAGCATGCCCGGCAGGAACGGTTTGGGACAAAAATCGCAAGAAATGCGTTCGTGTGCCGCGCGGTTCCTACGGCAACTAGACCCTGTATTGCCGACATCAAAAAAAACGGCCTGCCAGACGGGCAGGCCGTTTGCTTTATACAATCCGTTTTTGGGGACACTAACGCCCGGTAATAAGCTCCCACGGCGTCCAGTCGAACCGGTACCCGATCGCGCCGCGAACCGTGCTGCTGTCCAGATCGACGTCAAGCGAACCGCCACCGACCTGGGCAAAGCTCTCGTCCTCATAATCGGCGTAAAGATATTCGATGCGCGCGAACCACCGGCTGTCCGTGGTTGTCTCGATACCGCCGCCGAAGACAACGCCATATACCTTCTTGTCGTTGCTGCCGCCAACGAGCGCACCGGACGCCTCGATTTCTGCGGATGCCAGACCGACCGTACCGTAAATGAGCGTATTGGGCTGGACCAGTATGCCCGCGCGTGCGCGCGTCTCGGCGCTGTAATTGACGTCAACCGTTGCGCCAAATCCGTTGGCTGCCAAGTTCGTCCCCGTCTCGGCATCACCGAACTTGTAAGCACTGTCGGTGCCGAGAACCCACTTGCCAAACTGCCAGGATGATCCGAACACAAATCCACCGAGGAATGTGTCTTCGCTGTCACGCACACCGACAAGCGGCGACGCTGGCCCCGACTGGCTGACACCATAGTCGAAATCCCCCCACCCGGCATGACCGCCAACGTGGAATCCTTCCCAAATCGTCTTGCCGGACACCGGAGCGGGCGGCGGCGCAGGAGGTGCGCCGAAGTCACCACCGGCCTGTGCCGGATTCGCCGTGAAACCAATTGCGAGCACCCCCGCCACAATCGCTGTCTTTGCAATTTTGAACATCTTGTTCATCGAGTCCCTCTTAAACTCAATACACTCGCCTTTGCGCCGAGATTACCCGACAACGTCCAGCTTTTATGCAATTACGTGTGTTGATTGGGAATTTTGCGGCGGGCCGTTGCCAAAATATCACATCGCCCTGCGGGAAATCTCATCCGCACTGCAACGCCGGGCGATGCCCTGCCGAAGGATGAACCGCGGCTCGCGAGCCGCTCACCGGGCCAGGATTTGGCTGTCTTCCACCAGTTTCTGCAGATCTTTTTCAGGCCGGGCGCCAACGTGCGAAATCACCTCCGCCGCGGCCAGGCTGCCCAGCCGTCCACATGTCTCAAGCGGCAGCGAACGGGTCAGACCGGTCAGGAAACCGGCTGCGTAAAGATCGCCGGCGCCTGTCGCATCGACAACCCGATCAACCGAATCAGGTGGGACTTCGTGGGTCTCATTGCCGGAAATCACGACTGAGCCCTGTTCCGAGCGCGTGAGCGCGGCGATCTCGGCTTCCGCCCGCACCGCACCTGCCGCCTCCTCGAAGGAGTTCAGTTCGTATAGCGACGTGATCTCGGTTTCGTTGGCAAACAGGATATCGACGCCGCCGCGCACCAGTTCGAGGAAATCGGAACGATGCCGGTCGACGCAGAACGCGTCGGACAGGGAAAGAGCCACCTTGCGCCCGGCGGCGCGGGCAAGCCTCGCTGCTTCGTGAAATGCCGCTTTCGCTTCCGGCCGGTCGAAAAGGTAACCTTCCAGGTAAGTGATCCGGGCGGCGGCGATGATATCTCCATCGACGTCCTCCGGTCCCAGCTCCGTGCTGGCGCCCAGGAACGTGTTCATGGTGCGCTCGCCGTCCGGCGTGACAAGGATGAGACATCGGGCAGTCGGGAGACCTGCATCGGAAGGTACTGTGTCATAGGCGACGCCGATCGACGTGATGTCGTGAGCGAACACCTTGCCGAACTGATCCGTGGCAACCCGCCCGATGAAAGCGCAGGTTCCGCCAAAGGAAGCGATACCGGCACAGGTATTCGCGGCCGATCCGCCGGACTGTTCCTGCGCTGGCCCCATCGCGGCATAGATGTCGTCCGCCTGACTGGCGGTAACGAGCTGCATAAACCCCTTTTCCATGCCGTTGTTGGACAAAAAAGCATCATCGCAACGCGCTATAACATCGACGATCGCGTTGCCGATCCCGGCCACGTCAAACTTGCTGGCGCTCATGAATGTTCCCCGGTCCCCGCTTGCCTGCATCGGGCCACGCGCACTATAGGCAGAGCGGTTGCATACGCAAGTGCTCTCCTGCGCTGGTATCGGAGACGACCGACCCCATATTGCGCATAGCGCATTCTTTCATGTGGAGCAGGCGCGGATCAGGATACCGTCCCTCTGAGATGTTTTTCGCAGCAACCAAAGCCTTCATTCAGCTCTTCTCGCCAGCCTTTCGGTCGATCCTGTTCAAATCGCTTGGCCTGACAATCGGTCTGCTCATCGTCGCTATCGTGGCGCTGACCACCCTGTTCGGAATGTTTGCCGCCCTTCCGGGATGGATGGAGTGGACCATCCAGATTCTCGGCGGCCTCGGCCTCGTCGTCGGCTCCATCTTTCTCATCGGACCGATTACCGGACTGATTGCCAGTCTTCATCTCGATGACATCGCACAGGAGATCGAACGTAGAGACTATCCGAACGATCCCGAGGGGCGCGCCCTGAGCACAGTCGAGGGGCTGAAAGTCGCAGTCAAATTCGGACTGCTGGTCATCGGCGTCAATATTCTGGTGCTGTTTTTGCTGCTGGTCCCCGGAGTCAACATCGTCGCCTTCTTCGTTGCCAACGGCTACTTGCTCGGCCGGGAATATTTCGAGCTTGCCGCATTGCGCTATATGCCGCTGGAAGAGGCCCAGACACTGCGGCAGGACAATCGGCTGCGCGTCTTTCTGTCGGGACTGATCATCGCCGGTATGATCTCGGTGCCGTTGCTCAACCTGCTCACCCCACTCTTCGCAACCGCCTTCATGGTGCACTCGGTCAAGTCGGTGCGTCCCTATACCGGGAGATCGAAGGTCGGGACCTAGCCGGAGTCTTGATCGGCCATGATGAGCCCGATCTCTGTCAGCACCCATTCGCGAAAAGCCGCGACCTTGGGCGGAAGCGGCTTTGTATCGGGATGCACGAGATAGTAGCCGAACTCCGTCGGTAACGCGTCGCCGAAGGGCCGAACCAGGCGGCCGGCAGCAAGTTCGTCGCCGGCAAGCGACAGGCGTCCGAGCACGACGCCCTGACCCTGAACGGCTGCCTGCAGCGCGTGGTCGGCAAAGGAAAAGCGCGGACCCCGGCTCGCGTCGATATCTGCACGACCGGCCAGGCGCAGCCACATGCGCCAATATGGTGATGGTCCGAGCGGAACTGTCGAATCGTCGTGCAACAGCGTGTGGTGCGCAAGGTCTTCCGGACCATTGAGCGGGTGCAGGCCCTCAAGCAGATCCGGACTGCACATGGGAGCAATACTCTCCTGTGAAAGCTGCACGACACTGAGACCCGGATAGTTGCCGCGTCCATAGCGGATGGCCACGTCGACCCCGTCATCGGTAAAATTCGACAAGGTCAAATTCGCCGAGATGCGCAGGTCGATTTCCGGATGTGCCGCACTGAATTGCTCCACCCGCGGCACCAGCCACAGGGCGGCGAAGGACGGCGCCACACTCAGTGTGAGCACGCCGGTGTCGTCTCGGTCCCTGACAAGGGCGACGGCCTCGGCGAGACGGTCGAATCCTTCGCACATGGGTTCCAGCGCGGCGCGCCCTGCATCCGTCAAAGCGACCTGACGGGTCATTCGCCGAAACAGGGGAACGCCCAGAATATCTTCGAGTTGGCGCACCTGATGGCTGATTGCCGGCGGCGTAACGCCGAGCTCCTCAGCCGCCTTGGCAAAGCTCAGATGCCGGCCGGAGGCTTCAAAGGCGCGCAAGGCATTCAATGGCGGAAGGCGTCGAGTCATATCAATAGATAAATTTTTCTTATCTATTGGATCAAAAATCATCGTTTGTAAATGCTTTTATTCCAACAGATATTACGATCTCCAACATCAGTATTTCTGATTTATATGGAGAATGGACCATGCTGGACCTGTACATCAACGCCAATCCTCACCTGCGACCCCATATCGTTCGTGCCCACAGGATCCGCGCCAGGACCTTCTCCGTTCTGACGCGCCGTCTTGCGCGCGCACTGATGCCGGCAGAGCTGAGACGCCGTATCAAATGCCGGCGCTGGCGCAAAAAGGCCGTGCAGGAGTTGCGGTCGCTGAGTGATTTTCAGCTCAAGGACATCGGGGTTTCGCGCAGCGAAATCCTGTTCAAGGTGACCGATACCCAACCTCTCGAGTGCCGGGGATAGTCAGGCAGCGACTGATTTCGCGTCATACAGGCAGAGGTCCGAGATAGCGCAACGTTCGCATTCCGGGCGGCGCGCCTTGCACACATAGCGGCCATGCAGAATGAGCCAGTGGTGGGCGTGCTGGCCGAATTCCTCGGGCACGATCTCGAGCAATCCCTTTTCCACCTCGAGCGGCGTTTTTCCCGGCGCCAGACCGGTACGGTTCGATATCCTGAAGATGTGGGTATCGACCGCCATCGTCGGTTCGCCAAACGCCACATTAAGCACCACATTGGCCGTCTTGCGTCCGACCCCTGGCAGCGCCTCCAACTCTTCCCGCTTTCGCGGCACCTCACCACCATGGTTTTCAAGGAGCCCCCGGCAAAGGCCGATCACATTTTTTGCCTTGTTGCGATAGAGGCCGATGGTCTTGATCTGGTCGCGCACCCGCTCTTCGCCGAGCGCAAGCATCTTTTCCGGCGTATCGGCCACCCTGAAGAGTTCCTTCGTCGCCTTGTTCACGCCAGCGTCCGTCGCCTGCGCCGACAATACGACCGCAACCAGCAGTGTGAAGGAATTGACATACTCAAGCTCGCTTTTTGGGTCGGGATCCTGCGCCCGCAACCGGCGAAAGATCTCCGTCGCTGCTTCGCGATCGAGCTTTTTTGTCGCTACCGGCTTCTTTTTTACCGGTCGCGTCGATTTTGACTTGGAATGTTTCGCCATTTCTGGTTGGCTCGCTGAAAGGAAAATAAGACGCCGTGATGAAAACCCACACGCCTCCTATGGACCAGATCGGGCCCGTTCCTCAAGAGAGCGATCAGGTCAGCAACGACTTTTCCGCCGTTCTGACACCGCACCGCTCCCTGAGCCCGCGCGGCTTTCTGATCCTTATGAGCATCATCAGCGTGGTCAGCTTCGGGGCGGGTTTCGCCTTCTTCTTGGCGGGGGCCTGGCCGGTTCTCGGCTTCTTCGGCCTCGATGTGTTGCTGATCTATTTTGCTTTCAAGCTCAACTATCACGCGGGCCGGGCCTACGAGACCGTATCGATCACAGGCAGCACCCTGACCGTGACCAAGGTCCTCGCGTCCGGTCGGACACGCCAGTTTACATTCAACCCCTATTGGGCGCGGGTCGATCTGCGATCCCATCCCGGACGTGCGAGCGTGCTACGGCTCACCTCGCACGGACGCAGTCTCATCGTCGGCTCATTTCTCTCAGAGGACGAACGTCTCGAATTCGCGGTTGCCCTGCGCGAGGCGTTGGCCGCACACAAGAGCTAGACGTGCGTGACGCCCTTCCGTCAGTGAATGACCGGCCCGCGCAAGAAACGGGTCGCGCGGCCATTCTTAGCGGGTTATGGCTCGTTTCATGATGAACGCACTACAAGAGACCATGACCACTCAACCTGAGCCGACCGTCACCACCCAAGACGACACATCGCATTGGGACGAGGACTATGACCGTGTTCGGCAGGCGATCGCCTTTATTTCCGAAACCTGGCGGGATCAGCCGGACCTGGATGAGATCGCCCGCAACGCCGGTCTCAGCCCGGCGCATTTCCATCGCCTCTTTTCGCGTTGGGCAGGCATCAGTCCGAAGGAATTCGTACAGGCTCTGACTCTCGACCACGCCCGTGCGCTTCTCAAGGGATCGGCAACGATCCTGGACACCGCTTACGAGGTCGGCCTTTCGGGGCCGGGAAGACTGCACGATCTTTTCATCGACCACGAGGCCATGACGCCCGGAGACTACAAACGACGCGGGTCAGGGCTCGAGATTGTGTGGGGCTACCATGTCTCACCGTTTGGACTTGCGCTGGTGATGGCAACGGACCGCGGCGTTGCCGGTGTTGCCTTCGCAGACGACGAGACTGAACAACCGCAGGTATTTGAAGACATGGCACGGCGCTGGCCGGCGGCAACTTACCTACATGCGCCCGACCGCACCGCTCCCTACGCCACGCGCATCTTCACCCCTGAGCTCTGGCGGAAAACCGACCCGTTGAAGGTCGTGCTGATCGGCACGGACTTCGAGGTCCGCGTGTGGGACGCGTTGCTTCGGCTGCCGATGGGACAGGCGATCACTTATTCCGATCTTGCGTCCCATGTCTGTTCGCCACGGGCCGCCCGCGCGGTGGGTACGGCAGTGGGGCGCAATCCGATTTCATTCGTGGTTCCGTGCCACCGGGTGCTGCGCAAGGACGGTGGCCTTGGCGGATACCACTGGGGCATCACCCGAAAACAGGCCATTATCGGATGGGAATCAGGCCGGCTGGCTCAGGACGCCTAGAACATGATGACATGAGGCCGAATCGATCTCATGTCTGAATCTTGCTCTAAACATTAGAGTTAGGGCGGAATCACGCGGTTAGGCCGCTGCCTGCCCGGCCAGATCGCTTTTCTCTGCAACCGAACCGTCCGCGTTGAGCCGGTAGACAATCGGCACGCCGGTCGCAAGGTTGAGTTGCGTCACTTCGTCTTGCGACAGGTTATCGAGTTTCATGACGATGGAGCGCAACGAATTGCCGTGGGCTGCGACAATCACATTCTTGCCGGCAAGAACATCGGGCATGATCTTGTCTTCGAAGTAGGGCAGGGTGCGCTCCGCCGTGTCCTTCAGGCTCTCGCCACCCGGCGGCGCCACATCGAACGACCGCCGCCAGATATGTACCTGCTCCGCGCCCACTTTCCTGGCCATCTCCTCCTTATTCAGTCCGACGAGATCGCCATAGTCACGTTCGTTCAGCGCCTGATCCCTGATCGTTTCAAGGCCGCTCTGTCCCAACTCCTCAAGAATGAGATCGAGCGTCCGCTGTGCACGGATCAGGGCGCTCGTATAGGCAATATCGAACGCGATGCCCTGTGCCTTGAGTGCCGTCCCGGCACGGCGCGCCTCCTCAATGCCAGCGTCGGTGAGATCGACATCCTTCCAGCCGGTAAACAGGTTTTTTGCATTCCATACGCTCTGCCCGTGGCGAACAAGCACCAGTACATTGTCCATTTTCTTCTTCTCTTCCAAACCGTTCCTCAAAGACCCAGCACGTCGACCATGGAATAGACCCCGGGCGGCTTGCCCCGTCCCCAGAGCGCCGCCTTGACGCCGCCACGTGCGAAAATGCCTCGGTCGGCAGCCTTGTGGGTGAGCTCCAGTCGCTCGCCGTCGGCCGCAAAAATCACCGAATGCTCGCCGACCACACTGCCACCCCGCAATGTCGCGAACCCGATGTCGCCGCGGTTGCGCGCGCCGGTGTGGCCGTCGCGGCTTCGCACCGAATATTTCTCCAAGTCGATGTCCCGGCCCTCGGCAGCCGCCTGCCCAAGCATCAGCGCCGTTCCCGAAGGCGCATCCACCTTGTGCCGGTGATGCATCTCTAGCACTTCGATATCGAAATCCTCATCGAGTGCCTTCGCGACCTTGCGGGTAAGTTCGAGCAGAAGATTGACGCCGAGGCTCATATTCCCGGCCTTGATGATTGTCGCGTGCCGCGCGGCAGCCTCAACCCGGGCTTCGTCGTCGCTGGAAAACCCGGTCGATCCCATCACATGGACGATGCGGGCTTGCGCCGCCAGGTCGGCAAACGCGACAGATGCGGCGGGCGCCGTAAAATCCAGAATACCGTCGATTGACGCGAAGAGCTCCAGCGGATCGTCGGTAACGGTCACGCCGAGCGGGCCGATGCCGGCAAGCACACCGAGATCTGCGCCCAGGGCTTCCGAACCGGTCATTTCCGTACCACCGGCCACGACGCACCCGTCGATGCCGTGCACGGCGCGGATGAGTTCAAGTCCCATCCGGCCCGCCGCGCCCATGACTGCCAGCTTCATCTCGCTCATCGCAAATCCACTCCTGCGCCTGCCTATAGCAACGGCAGGGCCACATGACCAGAACCGACGGCGTTTTCATTCGCAATCCACGCTTCCTATATTCAGGGAAGCAGGCGTCATGTTCCCGTGAGCGGACTTCATCGCGCCGAAAGATTTCAGGAGCAAATCATGTGGGATCGAGTGTTATTCATTGTCGGCTTAGTCGGGTTCACCGCCGTTCCAGCAAGCGCGGGTGAAATCTCAAGTGCCTACACATCCCTCGATCTCGACAAATGCAACCTGACCGCCTCCAACCCGAATGAGGGCGGCTGGGCGGTTTTCGAATGCATCGGCCACAAAGGCATGCGCGTTCGCGTCGCGGAGGGGGATCTTCGATATTTCGTTTCCTTCGGTCCGAACGCGGAGAAACAAATCGCCGCAACCCAGACGCTGACTCCGTTCAACACCATCCACAAGACGCTTGAGTGGCGGGTGGAGCGCAAGGACGGCGAGTGGGCGCCGTTCGCGACCATTCTCCGCTACTTCTGGGACTCAAACGGAAAAAAGGGTCAAACGCTCGTCGTCACAAAACTCGAGGACGGCGAGGCATGCCAGGTCGCGCATATTGTTGCGAACCGCAATCCGAAGGCGAACGAGCTGGCGCAGAAGGCTGCGGACACCCATGCCCGCACCTTCAGATGTGGCGAGACACAAACCCTGCGCTTCGGACCCGGCGGCCGGCGTTTGACCGACTAGCCCGCCAGCTTCCTTTTCCGCACATCCTCGCCCGGCTTGCCCGTCGATGCGGTTTCCGTATCGGCATGGAGATTGTAGACAGCATTGCCGGGACCACGTCGCACCTCGTTGGCGGCGCGCCTTTCGCGGGGCGGATCGGGAAGAAGTCCGGACAGTTCGCCGGTCGATGTAAGCGGCGGCAGCGGATTTCGCACGTTCGTCTCGAGCTCAACGCTGGAGCGCGGTTCGTTCTCCGCCTGCTCATTGCAGTCGGTAGCGTCTCGCGGCCAACCGCCACGCGTATGGCTCAGTGCACGCTGCAGACTTTCATTCCTGTCGGTCACGCGTGCGGTCGGGCGCCCGCAGACAAATCCCTGAATCTCGTTGCAGCCCGCATCGCGAAGGATCCGGATCTGGGACTCACTCTCGACACCCTCCGCGGATACCTTGACGTTCATCGATTTGCCAATGCCGATAATGGTGTTGACGATGGCGCTCATGTCGCTGTCGCGTTCCATGCGGCAAATGAAAGATCTGTCTATCTTGATCTTCTCGACGGGAAGCCGCGTCAGAAAGCGCAGGCTCGAATAGCCAACCGCGAAATCGTCAATCGCCAGCCGCACGCCCGTCTCCGCGAGTTCTTCAAGGGTTGCAAGAGTCTCGTCGGCATCCTTCAGCAGGAGAGCTTCGGTTATTTCGAGGATCAGTCGCTCCGGCGAAAACTGGGTTTCAGCCAGCGTGTTGCGCACAACCGCTGCCAGATTATTGGCCAAGAATTGCGTTGGCGAAACGTTCACCGAAAGCTTGATATGCGCCGGCCAGCGCCGGGCATATCGGCAGGCTTCCTGTAGCACCCACTCTCCGAGCATGCCCATCAGACCGTTTTCCTCCGCGATCGGGACAAACTCGGATGGCGGAACCTCGCCCTCATCCCTGTGGCGCCAGCGGGCAAGAGCCTCGTATCCCGTCAATTCACCGGTCTTGAGATCGAATTGCGGCTGATAGTGGACACTCAGATCGTCATTTCGCAACGCCTGGCGCAGATCGACAGCGAGCGATCGGCGACGCTGAAGATCCCTGTCCATCTCGGGCTCGAAGAAACGAAACGTATTCCTGCCATCGTTCTTTGCGCGGTAGAGGGCAAGATCCGCATTGTTAAGCAGCGTCTCGGCTTCCGTTCCTTCAGTAGGTGCGAATGTGATGCCGACGCTGCCGGAAATCGCCAGATCATGCCCTTCAACCTCGAAGGCTCTTGCAAGCAGCTGGCAAATGCGGCGCGCCAGGTAAATTGCATCGGTCGGCTCGTCGAGGTCTTCCGCGACGATGACGAATTCGTCTCCACCCACGCGCGCGATGGTATCGGTTTCGCGGACACAACTCCGCAGCCTCTTGGCAACCTCCCGGAGCAGGATATCGCCTGCGCGGTGACCAAGCGTGTCGTTCACCTCCTTGAAACGATCGAGATCGATGCACATGATGGTCAGGAACGAATCGCGACGCCGGGCGCGCGCTAGCGCCTCACCGAGCCGCTCCTGCAGTTGAACCCGGTTTGACAGGCCCGTCAGCGGATCGTGCATTGCCAGGAATCTGAGTTTGTCTTCCGCGCGCCGCCGTTCCCGGATTTTCCGAAACGCGACGACCGCAGGAACCATGTAGCCGATGACAATAAGAAGACTCGTCATCATGGAGACAGCGATCAGCGCAACCTTCGACATGGCCGCGGCCGACGACTGGTCGACGTCCAGGACATATATACGCTCGACCTTGTCGCCACGGACCATCGGCACGATCAGTATCTTTTGAAAGTCGCCGTGCTGAGTCCCTTCGGCAGACGCGTTGGCGATGACCCGGGTCGTCCTCAAGCCCATTGCGGTGTGGAGTTCTGCACGGAAGCCGCTCTCGTTCAGCAAGCTCGTGAGCGCCTCCGGCTTGAAGTCCTGCGACCGCAAAACAACCGCTCCCGCGGGATCGATAACGGCAAACCGGACAATATCGCTGACGTGATTTTCGGTATCGAAGACCTGCGTCAGATTGCTCATCCATCCCGACAGATATTTGTCGAGCGTCTTCAGGAGGAACGAATTGCCGTGGACCGATTTCGCAATTTCCAGATCTCGCGACCCATCGCGGCTTGCGTCTTCGCGAAGCTGTGAGAAAAGCCTGGGCGCAACGACGACGACCGGCTCACCGGCAACCTGCTTCGCTCCACCGACGTGTTTCCCGAACAGGCTCGTTTCGGCCTGACTCACCAAACGGGTTGAAGCCTGTCGTGCATCCGTGGACAGGGCATACTCGAATGTAGAATGTCCGGAGTAGAATCCGGCTGTAACGGTCAATACACCCAGCACGATCAGACCGACCATGATCAGCCAGTCCCGGCGGAAGAAATTTTGCAGCATTCGACTTGCTCCAAACAAAATTTCAGTGGAGCCAGCCTACGTATTCCGAATTAACTTACCGGAAACAAGGTAAATTAGTTTTCATGAAACAGGAGATATATCTATTTCATAAACATAAAATACAATTTGATTAAAATATTTTCTTATTTTCATTTGATACTTCGGCACTCCAATAACAGAAATACTTATAGCGTCAGAAGTGCAGCGAGATGTCGCGATGATAGGCCATGCAGCCGGCGACCTCGACCGCTTGCTCCGGCGGCAGTTTGGGCTGTTTGCGCAGTCCAATGGTATCGAAGATCGCCTGTTCGTATGCGCGAAGATCGGGCAACACCGTCTTCGCCGCCTGTTCACGCCATGCGGCTTCTTCGTTAAGCTTCTTGATCGCCTTGTCGAGCTCGGCAAAGGCCTTGTTCTTGTCAGGCGTCCGTCCTGTCAGGGCGCGCCTCACCCGCGAAACCTGCGACCGGATGGACCGCGCACCCGCAACACCACTGATTTCCGGCAGCACCGCCGCAATCTTTACCGCGGCCTTATCCGGAGGGTTCGAGCCGATGACATCGCGCAGCGCCTCTATCTTCGGCTTGAGCTCAAGAAGGTTATCGGTTGCAGCGACGATGGTGACAGCTTCCTGCACGGGCTCATAAGCATTGTCCACATTGCGCCGGTATTTTAGCCGGGCCGTCTTTTCAGCCTTCAGAAGTGTCGTGAATTTCTTTTGCGTTTCCGGCCATTGTTGCGGAATCGATGCTTCCAGTGATTTCATATCGGCGTCGAGCAGGGCGATCTTCGACTTGATTTCCTCTTTCTTTCCGGCAGCGTCCTCGCCCGTCACCTGGCGCAGAAGCGTCTCGAGCTCACGCTTTTCGGCTTTCTCGCGTGCGATGGAAGACTGAATTTCCCTGACCCGCATATGTAAGGGGCGATAGTCCGGTTTGGCCGCATCAACGGCCGACTGCGCGGTTATGACCTGTTCACGCAGCTCAAACGTCTTCTGCGCGTCGCCGAAACTTTCCTCAATGCCCTTCTGCAATTTCTTTGGCAGGCTCGACAGGTCCAGTTTGCGGGCTCTTTCAATCGCCGCGCGGATCTCATCGCCACGCACGCTGTATTCATTGAACACGAACTGCTCGACGCAATGTTGCAGCTTGGGATTGAGGGGCGGCGGCGCCGTTTCGCTGGTCAGGGACAGCCGCGTCGGCAGATAGTTCACCAGCCGCGGATTGTAGGCAACGATCACGAGCGCCAGCAGCTGCATAACAATGAATGCGATAACGCCCTTGTACATTGACAGGGTCTTCACCGCGGCCGGAGCCACACCGCGCAGATAGAAAAGCGCAAAGCCGAAGGGTGGTGTGAGGAACGAGGTCTGAATGTTCAGACCGATCATAACGCCAAGCCAGACCGCGGTGACGTTGGCGGACGGGTCGGCGAGCAGAATAGGCGCCACGATCGGAACCACCACCACGGCAATCTCGATGAAATCGAGGAAGAAGCCGAGGACGAAGATGACCGCCATGACGATGAAGAACTGCCCCCAGAAGCCGCCGGGCAATCCCGTCAGAAAATCCTTCACCAGCTCCTCACCGCCAAAGCCCCGGAATGCAGCGGTCAGCATTGCCGCACCCAGAAGAATGATGAAAACCAGGGATGTCGTCTTGGCCGTCTCGATCATGACGCCGCGGAGCGTATCGTCGATCCTGTAGGCTCTGATGCCGCTCCATACGAGCGCCGCCAGAAGACCGATCACCGCAACCACGGCGACAACGAGCCAGACGACATCCGCGGAAGTCGCGATGTTCTTCACATTGATCGGATTGACCTGGGTGGTGGTGATGATCACGACCACGGAAACGAATGCGAGAATTGCCGGCCAGTAAGCGCGGGGATGGCCTTCGCGCAACCGGTACCCGCCCATGATCATCGCACCAACCGCACCGATCGCTCCGGCCTGATTGACCGTGGCGATACCGGTGATGATCGATCCGAGGACGATGAAAATCAGCGCCAGCGGCGGCACAAGCGCCATTGCCACCTTGAGCGCGAACTGCGCGTTGTATTTTCCGTCATAGGGCACAGCCGGTGCGGAGTTCGGGCGCAGGAAGGCCAGAACGGCGATGAAAATGATATAGGCCGCAACCAGCACCAGGCCGGGGAGGAGGGCGCCCAGAAACATTTCACCCGCGCTTGTCGATGAGACGTCGAACTCCGACGGCATGGAAAGCTCGCCGGTGAAATCCTTGTACATTGCCTTGCGCGCCGTGCTCGCCTGGTCGGTGGCGCTTGCCAACTGGTCGGCCAGAATGATGAGCACGATCGAAGGCGGAATGATCTGACCCAGCGTGCCCGATGCCGCGATTGTGCCGGTCGCAAGGGGATGCGAGTAATTGTTGCGGAGCATGGCGGGCAGCGAGATCAGCCCCATTGCCACGACCGTTGCGCCGACAATTCCCGTGGTCGCGGCGAGCAGCGCGCCGACGAACACGACCGACATGCCAAGACCGCCTCGAACCGGTCCGAACAGTTGCGCCATGGTCACGAGCAGGTCTTCCGCGATCCGGGATCGCTGCAACATGATTCCCATGAAGACGAAAAGCGGAATCGCTATGAGCGTATCGCGTTCCACCTCCCAGTAGACGCCGCGGAAGTTCGTGACGCCTGCATTCAGCCATTCCGACGGACCGCCTTGCACGAAGTAAGCATCCGGACTGCCGGTCACCAACCACCCGCTCAAGGCAGCCAGTCCAACACTGATGATGGCGGAGCCCGGCAGCGCGAACGCCACGGGGAATCCCGACCCCAACGCGGCCGCCATGAGAACAATCAGAAGGAAAAGAAAGAAGAGTTCCATGCCGAGCTGTCCAGCCTAATGCTCCAGAATGCCTTCAGATTCGAGCTTGCGTTTGCCGGGGTCGTCCCGATAGTCCGCAACACCCTCAAGGAAGTATCCCGAGAACTGCAGCATCATGGTGATGGCGAAAATCCCGAGAAAGCCGGCCATCCAGTATTTGACATACATGCCAAAGCCGGTCTGCGTGGTTTCAAAAATCAACAACGGCCCGTTGATCACCGTCGATTTGCCGTCCATGCCGTAGAAAATGATTACCGCACACAACGACATGCCGAGGAGCACGCTGCCCCAAGCGTTGACGAGACCTTTGGTTCGGCCGGTGAAAGTCGAATAGAGCACGTCAACGCGTACGTGCCCCTCTTCAAGAAGGGTATATGCACTCGCGAAGAGAAACAGCGCCGCATACCAGAACCGCACCAGATCGGCCATGAATGCCTGCTCATAGGAAAAGATGAACCGGGTCAGTACGATCAGCAGTTCGGCCGACACGACCAGCAACGCAAGCCAGGGAAATCCGAGCCCGCGGTGGTAGGTGGCAACGAGGACCCCTAGGGCAAGCATCGGGAAATGCACCCAGACCCCGCGGAAGGTCGACTTGCCGAGATCGACGGCCAGTTTGTCACCGAATATCACCGGCAGCAGCCCCTCGACGCGCAGGAACGACACAACCATGTCAGCGAGCCCGACGAAGAACACCGTCCAAAACGACGCCCGGATGATATATGCGGTTATCGAGAAGATCAGTTCGCTGTCGGGCCGAAGCTCCCGTGGTTTCGTGGACAGCACATAGGCGATGGCGGCAGCAACCGCCACGGCGTAGATGCCGGCCTGGATCGATGCGAGCGCAACGTTGGTCGCGTCCAGGAACAACGTCGTGGGACCCGGCCAATCTCGCCAGTTCGTGAGGTAGTTGTTCAGGAGAAACGCGACCATGATCGCGATGACGCTCCACGCGAAGCAGCGTGACAGAATGACTGAGCTGTCTTGCGCCGGAGCGGTGGCAACAGATGCCCCACGCGCGGCGCGCGCCTTCTTGGCCATGACTTTCAGGTCCCCCCCGAGGCATCGGGACGGGGCCGCCAACGCCCCGTCCCTGAATTCAGTTACGGCTTTGCCAACCTAGCCGATTTCCAGCACGCGGTTGCGCTGAATTGTATAGGCCGTATCCGACAAACCGTTCCAAGCGCCGACATCGGCCCGCGCCTTTGCAAAGCTGTCGTGAATTTTTGCCGCCAGCTTTGAATGCTGACGGGTTTCGTCGAACACTTCCTTCGCGGCCTCACCGAAGCTGTCGTAGATGTCGTCGTTGAACTTGCGCAGCTTGACGCCGTGCTCCGTGATCAGCTTGTTGAGGAACGCGCCGTTATTGGCGTTGGTCTCCGCCATCTGACGGGAATTCTCCTCGTTACAGGCAGCTTCGATGATCGCCTGATCGGTTTTGGACAGACCTTCCCACCAGGACTTGTTCATGCCCATGCACAGCTGCGATGCCGGCTCGTGCATTCCCGGATAGTAGTAGTATTTGGCTGCTTCATAGAATTTCATGAAGTAGTCGTTATACGGTCCGACCCACTCCGTCGCATCGACGGCACCTGAGACGAGGTTTTCATAGATCTGGCTGCCCGGCAACGAAACCGGAGAAGCGCCGAGTTTGGCGAGAACGTCGCCGCCGAGGCCCGGAATACGCATTTTCAGGCCCTTGAAGTCGTCGGCGGATTCCATTTCCTTGTTGAACCAGCCGCCCATCTGCACGCCGGTGTTACCAACCGGAAAGCCCTTGATGCCGAACTCCGCGCCGATCTCGTCGAGCAGATCCTGTCCGCCGCCATACTTCATCCAGGCGTCCATCTCGGAATAGACGAGGCCGAACGGAACGGCGGTGAAGTAGGCCCAGCCCGGGTGCTTGCCCTTCCAGTAGTAGTCGGCAGCGATGTAGGCCTGCGACTTGCCGGAGGCGACTTCGTCGAACGAGTCAAACGCACCGACCTTTTCTCCGGAGGCGAAGTAAGTGACATTGATCCGGCCGTCGGTCAGTTCGGGGATACGCTTGGCAACGCGCTGCGCACTGATGCCAAGGCCCGGAAAATCGCGGGGCCATGTGGAAACGATAACCATTTCGGTCTTTGCCTGCACGATGGCAGGCGCCGCCACAGTCGACGCGGCAGCAACACCGGCGCCGACACCGGCCTTCTTGATGAAGGACCGACGGTCCATCTTCTTGGTTTCGGTCATTTAGTTCCTCCCAATACCAACACAAACTGATGCAAACCCACTCAAATCTGCAGATTTCGCGCGATCCAAACGCAGGTCTGCGGTGATAGAAGCATACTTTCCCGCCGCTCGCTACAAACGCTATGGAACGGCACTTTCTTCTTCTTTCCTCCCTTTCATATTTTGCCTGATTTTCACTTCACTTGTGACTTCAATTCTTCACGCGCCAAAGGTGCGGGGAACTGATCGCCGCCGGAGACCGCATCGATCCGGCGTTTTCCAGTTTCCTAATCCGGAGGAGGGTAGCGTCGGACCTGCCCCGCTTAAGCTCGTTGCCTTCAAGGCGCCAGGCCGCCCGGGGCATCTCCTGTTCAGCCAGCCATGACGGTTTCGGCAACGAGCCGACGGCAGTGGTTTCGACCACCAGTGCTTCCTCCCCTGCGGCAACGGACTTTCTGAATGCCCGCATGCCGCGAATTGCGGGTCAGACTTTACCCAAACACGCCGGTCGCGCAAGCGCGCGCCCTCGCAATTTAATGTTTTGAATGCATAAATTTTGGTCAGCTCCAGGCAAATGCAACCTTGCGGAGAACTGCCTCGCCAAACGTGTCCGCCCCTTCGGAGATCGGGCGGCCACCGAGGTGCAGATAAAATGCGCAGGCCATCTCGTTGTCCACCAGCGCCCAGACACACAGTCCTTCGATACCACGGACCTCGAGCTCGGCGCGTGCCGCACGGAACAGCCGGCCGCCAAATCCGATACCCTGATAGTCGGGAAGCACATAGAGCTCGAACAGCTCGCCGCCGTAAGGTGTGCCGCGCATTCGGCTGCGGCCAAGGGTCACATACCCGGCAAGTTCTCCGTCAAACTCGATCACGAGCGCCGGCATGCCTTTGGCCAGTGTGTTCTGCCACCAACCGGGACCGCGCCGTGCGATCATCTGCGCGAGCGGGAGGTGCGGGATGACTCCCTGATAGGCGTGCCGCCACGCCTGTTCATGGACCCGCGCGATGGCCGCTGCGTCTTCAGACCGCGCAGTCCGGACAGATGTGAGGTCAGTCGGCATGATACTCAAGATTAGCCGCTAACCGGATGGCCCCGCAATTCCTTTACGAGGCGGAACGCCGCTCGGCTCGCTTGCGTTCGTGCGGATCAAGATGACGCTTGCGCAGGCGGATCGAATCCGGCGTGATCTCCACCAATTCGTCATCCTCAATGAAGGCGAGAGCCTTCTCAAGTGTCATGGAAAGAGGAGGGGTCAGAGCGACGGCGTCGTCCCGGCCCGCAGCGCGGATATTTGTCAGTTTTTTACCCTTCAGCACATTGACTTCCAGATCGTTGCCGCGGCTGTGGCCGCCGACGATCATACCCTGATACACCCGCGTCCCCGGCTCAATCATCAACGGACCGCGATCTTCCAAATTCCACAGGGCGAAAGCGACCGCATTGCCTTGCGCATTGGAAATGAGAACGCCTGTGCGCCGTCCGGGAATCGGGCCTTTGTAAGGCGCATAGTCGTGAAACACCCGGTTCATCACAGCCGTGCCGCGGGTGTCCGTCAGGAGTTCGCCAAGATACCCGATGAGCCCGCGCGTCGGAGCGATAAATGTCAAGTTCTGGCGATCTCCGCTGGACGGCTTCATCTGCATCAGCTCGCCCTTGCGTTCAGTAAGCTTTTTCACCACCGCCCCGGAGAACTCGTCGCCGACATCAATGATGACTTCCTCGAACGGTTCGAGTAGCGCGTCGGCGTTCTCGTCCCGCTTCATGACGACCTGCGGCCGGGACACGGTCAGCTCGAACCCTTCGCGCCGCATCGTCTCGATCAGAATGGCGAGTTGCAATTCACCACGCCCGGCCACGTCGAACGCCTCCTTGTCGTCCGTCTCGGAGATACTCAGCGCCACGTTGCCTTCCGCCTCGCGCAACAGGCGTTCCCGGATCACCCGGCTCTGGACCTTTGAACCTTCCTGTCCGGCAAACGGCCCGTCGTTGATGCGAAACGTCATGGCGAGTGTCGGCGGATCGACCGGCTGTGCGTCGAGCGGAGCCATGACGCCCGGATCGCAGAGCGTGTCGGAGACGGTTGCACTGGACAGCCCGGCGACGGCGACGATATCGCCCGCCTTGGCCTCCTCGATGCCGACACGTTCGAGCCCGTCGAAGGACAGCAGTTTCGTGATCCGGCCACGCTCGACCTCCGCCCCGTCATGGCCCAGCGCCTTGATGGTCGTATTCGAAGAGACCGAGCCGCTGGTAATACGTCCGGTCAGAATGCGACCCAGGAAGGGGTCAGCTTCCAGCGTCGTCGCCAGCATACGAAATGCACCCTCCTGAACCGGTGGCGGGGCGACATGGGATACGATCAGATCGAACAGCGGCGCCATGCCATCCTTCGGACCGTCGGGTGACGTCGCCATCCAGCCCTCCTTGGCCGAGCCGTAGAGGATCGGAAAATCGAGCTGTTCGTCGTCGGCGCCCAGCGAGGCAAACAGATCGAACACCTCGTCGACAACCTGCGCGTGGCGCTCGTCCGACTTGTCGATCTTGTTGACCGCGACAACCGGTTTCAGACCGACCTTCAACGCCTTTGAGACGACAAATTTCGTTTGCGGCATCGGCCCCTCGGCCGCGTCCACCAGCACGATCGCGCCATCCACCATGTTGAGAATGCGCTCCACCTCGCCGCCGAAATCAGCATGACCCGGCGTGTCGACGATGTTGATGCGGGTGTTATTCCACATGAGAGATGTACACTTTGCGAGAATCGTAATGCCGCGCTCGCGCTCCAGGTCGTTGGAGTCCATGGCACGTTCCTGAACGCGCTGATTGTCGCGAAACGCGCCGGATTGCTTCAGCAGGACATCGATCAGGGTCGTCTTGCCATGATCCACATGGGCAATGATCGCGATGTTTCGCAGTGTCATGTCATCTCTCGGAGGTTTCTGACGGCGCATGCCCGGCACGCGGCGGCGGCGCGCCCTTATACGGGCAATTGTAGAGCCAATGCAATCGCGCGGATTGTTATCGGTTTGTCATGTTTCGTTCGCGCCGACCGCGCGCTTTGCACGTTTCCTGCAATGCAGTGAGCGAATTCGTTTCAGAATCCCGATTTGACACAGGAGACGTGCGTTATGGAGCAAGCAATCGCAATGACAGAGGGTCAGGTTGCGCCCCCGGAACCCAGGGCGCGGCGTACGGTTCGCATTCATATGGCCGGCGGAATGGTCATGGAAGGCAGCCTTGTCGTCCCTCAGACGCGCAGCGTTAACGAACTTCTGAACGGGACACAGCTGTTTCTCGAGTTTGAATCCACAAACGGCGACAAGATGTATCTCTCAAAACCGTCAATCCAGAGCGTACAGATGCTGGACTACCCCAGGCCGCAGGGGGCGGTCACGTTTTAAGACTCCATACCACTCGTTTCGACGCATTTGAGAGGCGTAGGTAATATTGCCTGTTTGTTATTGAATGGGTTTCCCGCTCGCCTTTTCATAGAGGGTGGTCAGCTGTGTTGCGAGAAGAGCCCCCAAAAGGTCTTCCATTTTTGAAACATTGACCTTTTCGCCGTCAGCATATGCGGCATCTGCTGCATCAAGTGCTTCGAAGTATGCGTTTCGATCCGACTCAATTTGCTCTGGAATGGTTCGCAAACCGGGAAGCACAAACCCAAGCTTTATGCACAGTGCAACGTACGAGATGATACGTGACGTCCTTCCATTGCCATCAGCAAACGGATGGATCCAATTGAACCTCCACATCAGGTAGGCCGCCAAGTGAATCGCAGTGGCTTCATCCCAGTTCTCGTTCACATAGTCGCACATGTCTTCGACTAACTCAGGGACCAGATGTGCCCCTACTGGTTCGTGCTTGCTGCCCTCTATCTCCACACCGCCGGGCCGGTAGTTCCCAGCGTACGCATTTATCCCCTCTAACGCCGCGCGGTGCAGACTGAGTACGAGGGAAGGCCTTAAACGAAATTGTTTTTTGGCCAAAGCATCCTCAACAATGCTCATGCCCAAATCAAATTGGCGGAGGCCGTTTCTAGCCTCCGCCTCAGCGTTTTCTTGCGGGTCTTGTATCAGGTCGGCTTCAAGTGCCTCACTATGCCGCCGCCGGTTATTCTTCTTTCTCGCCATCAGCTTTCATGGTCGCAAGCCGCTTAGCTTCCGAGCGGATCATTTCGCGCGTAATTCGGTCATTCTCAATCGCTGTATTGCCATACGCAAAACTAATTCTCTGATTCTCGCGATCAGTAGGAGTCATCTCGGCTTTTCGCGCAGCAGCAACCAAAGGTTTCAGTTTTTCGTTCATTTGTTTTTGGGCTCCATGATCGGCGCTAGATGCTACCTGATTTGATTTCGCGCGCCTAGTATGGGTGATGTCAATTCTATTGCCTACAAGTCTCATGTGCAGAATTTAACGTAAGATGAAGCGCTATGGTTTCAGTTTGCGTTTGGCGAGCGACCTGAGCCGCAATGCGTTCAGGCGGATGAACCCTTCAGCGTCCTTCTGGTCGTAGGCGCCCTTGTCGTCCTCGAAGGTTACGAGATTCTCTGCATATAGCGAGTTCGGGCTGGAGCGGCCGACGACAATGACATTTCCCTTGTAGAGCTTGAGCTTCACCTCGCCTGAGACGCATTCCTGCGACTTGTCGACCAGCGCCTGCAGCATTTCCCGCTCCGGCGCGAACCAGAATCCGTAATAGACCAGCTCCGCGTAGCGCGGCATGAGCTGATCTTTCAGATGCGCCGCCTCGCGGTCCAGGGTCAGAGACTCGATGGCACGGTGTGCCTCGAGCAGGATCGTTCCGCCCGGCGTCTCGTAAATACCCCGGGACTTCATGCCCACGAAGCGGTTCTCGACCAGATCGACCCGTCCGATACCGTTGTCGCGGCCCAGATCGTTCAGGGCCGTGAGCAACGCGGCCGGCGACATCGCCTTGCCGTTGAGGGAGATGGCGTCTCCCTTCTCGAAACCGATCACGATCTCCGTGGCCCTGTCAGGTGCCTCTTCCGGTGAAACGGTGCGCATGAACACATAGTCGGGCGGAGGTTGTGCCGGGTCTTCCAGCACCTTGCCTTCGGATGATGAGTGCAACAGGTTGGCGTCAACAGAAAAAGGCGCCTCGCCCCGCTTGTCCTTCGGCACCGGAATCTGATGCTTCTCGGCGAAGTCGATCAAATCCTCGCGTGAGACGAACTCCCACTCGCGCCACGGCGCAATCACCTTGATGTCCGGATCAAGAGCGTAGGCCGCCAGCTCGAAGCGGACCTGGTCGTTCCCCTTGCCCGTCGCGCCGTGCGAGATGGCGTCCGCGCCTGTGTCGTGAGCAATTTCGACAAGGCGCTTCGAAATGAGCGGCCGTGCGATCGACGTGCCGAGCAGATAGACGCCTTCATAGAGCGCGTTGGCGCGGAACATGGGAAATACGAAGTCCCGCACGAACTCTTCGCGCAGATCCTCGATATAAATCTCCTTGATGCCGAGCATCTCGGCCTTCTTCCGGGCCGGTTCCAGTTCTTCGCCTTGCCCCAGATCGGCGGTGAAGGTCACCACTTCGCAACCGTAGGTTTCCTGAAGCCATTTCAGGATGATCGACGTGTCGAGCCCGCCTGAATAGGCGAGCACCACTTTCTTGATATTTGAATTCCCGGACATGACGCCTTACCGCTGGATCGCAAAATTCGGCCGCACTATAGCGTCCAAGCGCCGCGTGGCAATCTTACGTTGCCGTATCCGTTGGGATTTCCGACAACTCGCCCAAAGCATCCTTGAGGGGTGCAAGATGCTTCTCGTAACGGCGCCAGCGGCCAGCGGACGTCGTGTAAATGGGTTTACGTGCCTGAACGATACTAGCGGTGATGATCGCGCGCTCCTGTTCGTGGAATTTCAGACACGCATCGTCCCAATCAAGTCCGATATGATCGATGATCCGCCGGCTTTCCGCCTCCTGGTCGGCAATCAGCTTTTCATACTCCACGTGAAGTATCGGCGTTGGCAGCACCTCGTCCCAATGTTCCATGAGACGGTTGTATTGTCGGTAGTAGAAGCCGAGCGCATCGAGGTCAAAGGCAAACGAAATCATCTTTGCCTGGGTAAAGTTGGTGAAATAACAGGACAGGCAGGTATCCATCGCATCGCGTTTGCAGTGAATGATCGATGCGTTGGGGAAGAGCAGGGCAATAAGTCCCAAACTCATGAAATTGAAGACCAGCTTGTCAGTGATACGGGATGCGGCCGGCGGGCAATTCATCTCAATTTTTGTGAGATACTCCTTAGCGAGTGATGTCAGAGCCGACGGCTCCAGTTTCCGGGCATCCCGCGGATAGTCGACCCCGATATCGCTGCAGTTCGACAGGACGTCGACAATTTCCTTCAGCGCGGGACTCTCGCCGGCGCCATGTACTCGGGCGTGACTGGAGATAATCTGCTCAGTGAGGCTGGTTCCCGAGCGCGGCATGCCGACGATGAAAACCGGCTTTTCGGACTCGCTCCCGCGTCCGGCAGATTCGTTGAAGATGTTGTGAGGAAAAGACTTGATCGTCTCATCGATGAACGCCTTAAGCTCGTTCTTGTCGAACGGAAACGACGACTTGATCTCGTCATTTGCCTGTTTGTACACGGCAAACGCCTCGTCATGGCGTTTTTGCGCCCGAGTCACCCGCGCGATCGCGAACAGGGCACGAGACTTGTCGCGTGGGTCGGCGTGCTCGTGCGCAAGCGCGGTTTGAAGCCGCCCGAGCAGATCGTCCAAACCGGCATCGTCCGTAATTTCTGTGAGCGCGTATAACGGCTTGACCCATTCCGGCTTGAGCGTGTGAGCTCGCATGAGAGCCGCGCGTGCCTCGGCCATATCACCCGACGACTTGTGCAGCATGCCCTTCACGTAAAAGGCTTGCTCCCAGTCAGGTTTCAGGCTCAGCGCCGCGTCGCAAGCTTCCAATCCTTTCGAGCACTCACCTAGCCTGAATTTGATTGTGGCACGCTGCCTTAGGGCCTCGGCATTGTCGCGGCTCAGCGCGAGACATTTCTCTATCGCAATGTCGGCAGCCTCGGGCCGTCCCGTCGCATTGAGCGTTCTGCCGATCGCAAGCCAACCGTCCACGCATTCGGTGTCCAACTCGAGAACTTTCTTGTAGACTAGGTAGGCTGGATCATGTGAGCCGGCACCCTCAAGTGAAAGCCCGAACAAAAGCCAAAGGTCGATATTGTTGGGTGCTTGTGCGATCCCAGTTTGCAGCAACTGAATCGCCTCGCGGAACTTTCGTTGCTGCATCAGTTCTTCTGCACGAACCAGTGTTGATAACGACTGCTTCGTCTGACGTGCGCGTGGCGTGTCGCGCCCTCTACCGCGTTTCTTTCGGGATTGCTTTTGCGCCAACCGCCGCGCCTTGCGACTATCGGCCGGAACAGGCTTTGGGACTGCGGCGGAGAGTCGGGTCATACGGCTACCTCTTTCATCGTGAGCCACATGCATTAGCTAAGATGGAATTGTTTAATCGTCTGTTAACCCTAAAGAGCCGGAGCAGTCGCACCCACACCACTCGGGGGTTCTGCCACCGATATTCCAACGGGCAGGATGTGTGGCACAACACGATGCAGGCGACTGCCCTGAGACCGAGTTCGCCAATCTTCACCTCAAGGCCGGCATGGATCACACCCCGGTCGCCTTCGTCCTCGTCCTGAGCGCTGGTTCCGCCATTATCTCGATGCTACGCTCCCGGCCATGCCGCACCCGACCAAAAAGTGTGTCGGCGACTTCAGGGTTCGCTCCTTTCACCAACCGGTCCGCGCGGAACGTCGTTAGGGCAAGACGAGTTGCGCCGAGAGGAGCGTGAGCCAGACGGCGCATCCGGTGAGCACGATGACCGTCCCTAATGCGCCAACGGCACGTCCAATTGAATTGCCGTCGCGCGTCGACAGACCGATGGCGTGCATGGTCCGGGCCATGACGAACACGCCCGCCGCCCCGACGATAACGAAGTCCGGTGCACCCGTGCCCTCCACCAGCATGAGGAGGATCAGAACGAGCGGCACATATTCAGCGAAATTTGCATGGGCCCGGATTCGGCGGCGTAGCATAGTGTCACCGCCATCTCCGATGAGAATGTCTTTGCGAACGCGCAAGAGGCCCACGCGCACCGTCAGAACGGTGTATATAAGAGCAAGAGCGGAAGCGCTCATGGCCGCAACCGTCGGGTAGTGCATCATGGATTGCCACCTCCTCACTTTGACGTGCCCGATGAATAATTATCGGTGGCGACAGCATCTGGACTGTTTTAGTTACACAAAATAATAAATTTGGTATATATTGGTGCATGAATGCACCACATGGCATGGATTGGGACGATGCCCGCGTGCTCCTCGCATTGAGCCGGCACGGGTCTGTCCGCGCCGCTGCCCGCAGCTTGCAAGTCAGCCACACCACGGTTTCGCGGCGGCTGGCAAACCTGGAGGACGTGCTCGGGGCCCGGATTCTTGACCGCGGACAAACGGGTCAACTTGTGCCGACCCCTGAAGGAGCGGAGCTGCTAAGTGCGGCAGAGATCGCGGAAGCACAGCTCAATGAGGCACAACGGCGCATTCAGGGCCGAGATACGCGGCTATCAGGCGTGTTGCGCGTCAGCGCTTACGAATCGGCCACTTCGATGCTGTTGCGACCGCATATCGAGGCATTTCACGCCAACCACCCTGACATCGAACTCGAACTCATCGAGACCAATGAAACCGCAAGCCTGACACGGCGTGAGGCCGACATCGCCTTGCGCTACGCCCTCAAGGACCCGCCCATGGGACTGGTCGGGCGACGTATCGGACGTTCGGTTTACGCGCTTTATGCGGCACGGGAATATCTGCCGGAAATTCTGAACAATACGGACGGCCCCATCGAGACCCTGTGCTATACGGATCAACCGGTGACCCTTCGGCAAGAAGACTGGTTCAGGGAGCGATTTCCGAACACGATCAACACACTCCGGTCGAACTCCCCCGCGGTCCTGACGGCGCTGGCGAAAACCGGCCCGCGTCTCATTCGGCTACCCTGTCTGTATGGCGAGTTTGTGCCTGAACTCGTTCGATTGCAGATCGATCCGACCGACTGGGGTCACGAAGTCTGGCTGCTCACCCATCCGGATCTGCGCCATACAGCCAGGGTTGCCGCCTTCATGACATTTGTGGGTGATCGGCTGATCTCGGAGCGTGATCTGATGGAGGGACGGCGCCCATCGAGCAAGCTGGCTTTTCCGTGACGCCCGCCGGGCGGCAGCTGACGCTGGTTCCAGGATTATGCCGATGCTAGGTTCTCGTCCATGCCACATCTGGATTTCTGGTACGAATTCGGCTCCACCTACTCCTATCTCTCGGCAATGCGCATTGGCGCACTCGCCAGCGAATCAGACGTCGCTGTGCGATGGCATCCCTTTCTCCTCGGACCCATACTGAAGAAGCTCGGCTGGGAAACCTCACCCTTCAAAACCCAGAAGGGCAAGTGCCGGCATATGGTGCGCGACATGGAGCGAATCTGCGCCGCGCGCGGGCTCTCCTTCGCCATGCCCGACACATTTCCGCAGAATGGACTGTACGCCGCACGGATTGCCCTTATCGCGGCGGACGAGGGCTGGGCCGAGCCGTTTACGCAAGCGGTCTATCTCGCCGAGTATGCGGAGGGTCGCGACATTGCAGACAAGGCGGTTCTCGCCGGTTGTCTGCAAAAGGTGGGGCGGGACGAAGACGCGTATTTCGCCAAAATCTCCGAACCGGAGGCGAAGGAACGCCTGAAGACGCAGACCGAACAGGCCATGTCGCTCGGCATCTTCGGCGCTCCGACTTTCATCACGCAAGACAGCGAACTGTTCTGGGGGGACGACCGGCTCGAGCAGGCCCTGGCATGGACCGTGAAGTGACGGGCAGGCGCCGGTCTAACGCTCAGGGGATTTTCGCTTCGCAGATCAGTTCGCGGCCTTTCAATGCACAGCGCCGGCGCGGCGTGCCGTTTTCGTCCATGGCGTCCATCTGCCAGCCGCCCTGTTCCATCCGGGTCAAAAGAAGGAAACCGAACCCGTGATCGTTGATAACCGTGCGCGCCCGGCTCCCGGCAATCTCGATGTTCTCAAGGCGCGAATCGGGCATGGGATCAAGCCGCGTGCCGCTGTTGCCGGAGATACCCTGGACGGGCCCGTCCACCATGTCGATTGCCTGAAACGCGTGAATGTGGCCGGAAAGAACAAGACTGATCTGCTCCGGGAAAGCCTTGCCGAATGCCGCGCGCTGGGTGTCGTCACCGTCGATCATGTCCCCGAAGGCAACCAGGTCCGCCCAGATCGGTCGGTGTGTCAGAAACCAGGTCTCGCGGGTGAGCCCTGAAAACATGGCGTCGGCCATGCGACGGTAAGTCGGCAGATATTTTGGCGAACTTTCCGGCGCACGGCCATCCGATGCGTCGAAAACGATCAGATCGAGACCACCTGCAGAAACCTTCCACGGCGAGGTGACGGCGGGACATTCCGGCGGACGGGCTCCGCTCGCAAAATATCGAAACCAGCCCTTGCCGCCGCGCCCGCAATTTTCATGATTGCCCCTGACAAAGACGAAAGGCACATGAGAAAAAAGCTGCTGCGCCGGATCGATCCAGTCAGCGACCCAGGCTTCGAACTTGTCGCCATGAGGAGACCCTTCGCAATCGGTTGGCGGAGGGCAGGGGCCGAACCGATAGAGATAGTCGCCGACGTGAATGACAAGATCCGGTTTCCGCGCTGCCACTGCAGCTACAACTTTCTGCAACGGCCAGGCGTCGGGATCGTTGCAGGCCTGCGCCATACTGAATCTGATGCGACATCCCGTATCACCGATCACTGCGACGCGCTGCACGTCCCCCGGCAATGTTGCGAGTGGACGGCCATCAAGAGTGATGCGTTGCGTCGTTTGCGGCAACAGAAGCTCGCAAACATATTCGGGGAAATTTTCCGACGGCCCCACACGTTGAGACATCGACGTTGATCGGCCGTCAACTGCAAGCTCCGGACATGTCGCGGCATCCGTGATGACGCGGACGCTGATTTTGCCGTCAGGAGCAAGCTGTACCCACTGATACACCTTGTTCGCAGCAGCCAGCGTGTTGCTGCAGCAAAAGACTCCAAAAAGCGCTATCAACAGGAAACGTATCGCCATATGGACACAGACACACCACATCGCACGGCATGGTCAAGTGGCGCTTAGAAATGAAATAGCAAGGTCCGGGTGGCGTATCATGCACGAACCCGCTAACGACTGGTCTTGAACACGAGGGACTGAACTCATGGAATTCCTGCCCAGCGCTTCCGTTCTGATCACCTTCTCGCTCGCCGCGGCGGTGGTCATTATTGCGCCCGGGCCGGACATGACGCTGTTTCTCGGCAAAACCCTGTCGCAGGGCAGGCGCGCAGGTATCGTTTCCTATCTCGGCGCTACAGCGGGCCTTTTCGTCCACACATTTTTCGCGGCATTCGGATTGTCCGCACTTCTCGCCGCATCGGCCGAGGCGTTCACGGCTCTGAAGATCGTTGGCGCGCTTTATCTTCTCTGGCTCGCCATCGACGCCATACGGAATGGTTCAGCCCTCGACGTTTCCCGCGACCAGGAATCGCACCAGCGGCTCGGGCACGTGTTTCTCACGGGCGTCGGGATTAATCTGCTCAACCCCAAGATCATCCTGTTTTTTGTGACCTTCCTGCCGCAGTTCGTATCGGCCGGTGATCCAAATGCCGCCGCGAAAATGACCTTCCTCGGCGTCTACTTCATCGCGCTCGCAGTCCCGTTCTGTCTGGCTGTCATCGTCGCTGCAGACAGGATCGCGGAGACGGTCAAACGATCCCCGGTCGTAACGCGAATCATGGACTGGGTGTTCGCAAGTGTGTTTGCGAGCTTCGCTGTCCGGCTTTTGCTCGAGCCAAGTCGCGACTGACCGACCTTCTCTTTGGCATGCCATCACTGGCGGATGGACAACCCGACCCGCCATGCTAGCATGAAAAAACATTCCAGAGCCGCGCTTAACGGCCAGCGCGGGCTCGACGGCCCGCCACATTCACACAACGCTTCTATTGGGGGGAGGCACAGTCCGACATGCTCGCCAGAAGAACTTTTTTTGCGATATCCTTCATCGGCATCGTGCTTTTGCTCATCGTCCCGCAATATTGGCTGCCCTTCCGCTGGACAGCACTTTTCATCGTTCCTTACGTCCTGACCGGCGTTTATGACCTCTATTTCTCCAGCAGCAATGTGCTGCGCAACTACCCCGTGATCGGACATCTGCGCTATGGGCTGGAATTCATCAGTCCCCAGATCCGCCAGTATTTCATCGAAACGAACACCAGCGGCCGCCCCTTCAATCGCGAGCAGCGTCAGCTTGTCTATGAACGCGCAGACGGTGAAGCCGGCTTCCAGCCCTTCGGCACACAGTCCAATATCGATGACGTCGGCTTTCTGCGCGCCAATCATTCGTTGGCGCCAAAAGTCGTTCCCGAGGAGGAAGCGCGTGTGACGGTCGGGGGCTCGGAATGCAAGAAACCTTACAGCGCGTCGCGCCTCAACATTTCCGCCATGAGTTTCGGGGCGCTCAGCCCCAACGCCATACTGGCGCTGAACAGTGGCGCGAGCATCGGCAATTTTGCCCACAACACCGGCGAAGGCGGCTTGAGCAAATACCACCTCGCCGGCGGCGGAGACATCATCTGGCAAATCGGAACGGGCTATTTCGGATGCCGAACCAAGGATGGCAAGTTCGATCCGGCACAGTTCGAGGAACGCTCCAAAAACGATGCCGTCAAAATGATCGAAATCAAGCTGTCGCAGGGTGCAAAACCGTCCCACGGCGGCGTGCTCCCCGCGGCCAAGGTCGATGAGGAGATCGCCGAGGCGCGCGGCGTGCCTGTCGGAGAGGACTGCATTTCGCCGCCGGCGCATTCGGCTTTCTCCACGCCCCATGGCCTGCTGGAGTATGTGGTTCAGCTGCGTGAGCTGTGCGGCGGCAAGCCGGTCGGCTTCAAGCTCTGTATCGGGCGGGAATCTGAATTCATGGGCATCTGCAAGGCCATGGTGGAAACCGGCATCACGCCCGACTTCATCACCGTCGACGGGTCGGAAGGCGGGACCGGTGCGGCACCGCTGGAATTTTCCGACCGTCTCGGCAGGACCCTCGATGAAGGTCTGATCTTCGTTGAGAACTGTCTGGTAGGGATCGAAAAGCGCGAGGATCTGAAAGTGATCGCGTCCGGTAAGGTCGCGACCGGCTTCGACATGCTGCAGAAGATGGCCCTGGGGGCGGACATGTGCAATGCGGCACGCACCATGCTGTTCTCCATCGGCTGCATCCAGGCCGTGCGCTGCCACACCAACACCTGCCCCTCTGGCGTCGCGACCCAGGACCGCGAGCGCATGAAGGCCGTTGTGGTTGAGAAACGCAAACACAACGCCGCCAACTTCCACAGGGTGACGGTCGAGAGTTTTCTCGACCTGGTCGGCGCGATGGGGCTTTCCTCTCCGGATGAGTTGACGCCTGATTACGTCTACCGCCGTGTAGCCGACGAGACGGAAAAAACCTACGCACAGATTTACACCTATATTCCGCCAGGGCACTTGCTGCACGCGAGCAAGATTGACCCTGAATATGAGCATCACTGGGCCATGGCCCGGCCCGATGCATTCTAGAGACACATGCAAGCCTGAGGATTGACGCGGAATGAAGGGAACCGAATTTCTTTTGAAATCGCTTGTTGCAGACGGCGTGGACCATCTGTTCATGATGACGGGCGGACTGGTCGATCCGTTTCTACCAGCGATCGCAGACGTTCCGGACATCACGCCGGTCGTCGCGGCGCATGAGGGCGGTGCCGCGGCAATGGCGGACGGTTACGCGCGTGCCAGCGGACGAATCGGCGCATGCCTGTGTATCGGCGGACCGGGGCTCACCAATACCGTCACCAGCATGTCGGCCGCCTACACGGACGAATCGCCAGTGCTGCTGCTGACCGGTGCGGTCGAGAATTACATGCAGGGACTCGGGCTGTTTCAGGATGCAACCGCGAGCACCTATGACGATGTCGCGATCATGGCGCCCGTCACCGCGGAATCCTACAGCGTTCCCGACATCAGGCTCTTGCGGCACAAGTATCGCGGTGCCGTGAAGAGCATGCTCGACGGCGCACGACGCCCGGCCCATCTGACCATTCCGCGCGACATTCAGTGCGCGGAAATTGACGCGGAGCCGGAGCCTGCGTCGATGCAGCTTCTCTCGTCAACGACGCTGGACACCGAGGCCGCGAAGGCGCTTTGGGACGCCGTCGACGGCGCCACGCGTATCGCGATCCTTATCGGTGGCGGGGTGATCGCAGACGACGCGACAAAAGATGTCGTCGAGACGGCCGAACGTTTCGCCATTCCCGTCTGCACTACGGAGCACGCAAAGGGGACCATGCCGGAAGATCACCCGTTGGCGCTCGGCGTGTTCGGATATGCCGGCACGCGCCACGCGACGAACGCCGTTCTCGAGCAGGACCTTGACCTTCTGATCGTGCTTGGAAGCACGCTCAATGTTCGCGACTCCATGTACTGGTCTGAAAAACTTGCGCCGAGGAACGGGGTTCTGACGGTCAACATCTCTGCCGTTCACGTCGGATGTCATACCATCCCGAAAGTCGAGCGGTTTGTGCGCGGGCATGGTGGCGCATTTCTGAAATGGCTGCGTGAGGCTTCGGACAATGACGCGAAGGACCTTCTGGCGACCGGTGCCGAGCGCCGGAAGTGGGTCGATGAAATCAAGAAGGGTCCGCGGCTCTATGACCCGGAGAATATGACCAGTGATCAGGTACGCATCCACCCCACACGCATGGTTGCCGAATGCCGCAAGGCGATGCCGCGCGAGACGATCGCGATCGTCGACAGCGGCGCCCATCGCGCTTTCGCCTCTCACTATTGGGACAGCTACGGCCCGCGCGAGTTCATCACCGCGTCAAATCTCGGGCCCATGGGCTGGGGCATCGGCGCGGGGATCGGCGCAAAAGCTGCGCGTCCGGATCGCCCGGTCGTTGTGTTCTCCGGTGACGGGTGTTTCCGCATGCACGGCATGGAGGTCCAGACGGCAGCGCGGTTCAACCTGCCGGTCATATATTGCGTCAGCAACAATGATGCGCTCGGCAATGTCTGGTTGCGCGCGGTCAAGGACGGAGAAATCCCCGCGCAGCTGAATGAAGCGCCCGAGCAGGACCTGGCCGGATTCGCACGCGCATTCGGCGCGGAAGGAATTACCGTCGAGAACCCGGATGATCTTGCACCCGCATTTGCCAAGGCCCTTGAGCTGAACAAGACGGTCGTGATCGACGTGAAAACCGATCGAAACTGCAAGACGCCGACGCAGCCCTATCACGAGGGGGCCGCCGCCTGGTCTTACAAGGAGTAGGGCATGGCGGTATTGGGCACGACGAGGAGATGAGCGATGGCGAGATTGCCCGACCCGACGGCTTCACTGACCGGTGACGACCGCGCGATCTACGACGACATCGTGCGCCGCCGCGCGGCCAAAGGCGTGCATCATCTCGGCCCCTACATCCCGCTGCTCAACCACCCCCAGCTCGCCAAACGCATCGAGCAGCTTGGGTTCTTCTACAAATACGAGTCCGACCTTCCTCGCGACATCTACCAGTTCGTCGTTCTGGAAGTCGGGCGTCAGTCCGGTGTCGAATTCATCTGGCGCGATCATTTGGAAAAGGCACGCGAAGCCGGCGTCCCGGACGGCGTAATCGACGGCATTGCGTCGGGGGCCCACAAGCTCGACGAGCCGTACCAGATGGTGCGCGAGGTGATGGGCTGGGCCTTTCGCTTCAAGTCCATCCCCGTAAAGCTCCAGGGCCGGACCATCGACACATTCGGCATGAATGGATTTCTGGAAATTGTGACCTTGTGCGGGTTTTACACGATGATCGGCATGGTCAATGCCTGTTTCGATGTGCCTTTACCGAAAGGGGAGGACCACGCATGATCTTCAATGCACTGAAAGATGTCCTGATTGTCGGCATCGTCGCCACTCTCACACTCGATGTGGCGCAGCAGCTGATGCGTCTGGTGATGAAATGGCCCATCACCAATTGGGGCATCATCGGACGCTGGGCGGCCTACCTGCCGCAAGGGCGGTTTGTGCACAAGACCATCGGCAAAACCCCGCCGGTCAGGAACGAGATGGCGCTTGGTTGGCTTGTCCATTACGGCGTCGGCATCAGCTATGGCGCGATCTACCTGTTTCTGGTGTATGTCATCTTCGCAACCGGACCAGGCTTCGTTCCCGCCATGCTGTTCGGAATTCTCTCTGTTTCCGTGACCTGGTTCATGATGGAACCGATCCTGGGCGCAGGCTCCATGGGCGCCAATACGCCCGATCCCACCGTTACCCGGATTCACGATTTCTGCAGTCATCTGGGCTTCGGCTTCGGGCTCTATCTGGGCGGTCTGCTGATTGGCGGCTGAACGAGCTCAACCGGCGCGTGCGCCGGCCAATGCCCAATAGGTAAAGCCGCCGACAAACCCGGCGGCTGCAAAGATCGACATATAGCTTGAGGGCACGCCGGCTGCGCCTTCGGCGGAACGCGCCAACAGCGGAATGACGGCGACCGCCGCGCCACCCGTCAGCGTGTAATAGAGTGCTGACCGGATTCGCATGATCTCGCCCACCACAACCGCGAGGAAACCCGGCAGGGCCGTGAGCGCCGGCCCGACGGCTGCGGCAAAGAAGTAGGCAGCGAACACATCGGCACCGTGCCACACGATTTCATTGCTTCCTGCGGCGGCGCGAAACTCGTCGCCAAGCCAGAAGATGCCAAGCGAAAAGAGAACGATGAGCGCGATGGTCGTTGAGACCAGAAACGCGATCGCCACCCAGACCCAGCGCAAGAGCAGCTTGACGATCACGGCACCGCCGCCTCGAGCCGGCGTGCGCTTGCCCGTTCCTTGATGCTTGCGGATTTCAACTGACCGCATGCGGCCATGATGTCCCGCCCCCGCGGACTGCGGACCGGGCTCGCATAACCGGCCCGATTCACGATCTCCGCAAAGCCTTCGATCTGCTCCCAGTCCGAGCACTCATAAGGGGCGCCCGGCCATGGGTTGAACGGGATCAGGTTGATCTTGGCCGGGATGCCCGCCAGCAGACGCACCAGCTCTCTCGCATCGGCGTTGGAATCGTTCACACCCTTCAGCATCACATATTCGAAGGTGATCCGTTTGGCGTTTGAGAGGGAGGGATACGCCCGGCATGCATCGAGCAGTTCAGCGATCGGCCATTTCCGGTTGATCGGCACCAGTTCGTCGCGCAAATCATCGCGCACTGCGTGGAGCGAGATAGCCAGCATGGTGTTTGCTTCCTGCCCCCAGCGGGGGATCTCCGGCACCACGCCGGAGGTGGAAAGCGTGATGCGGCGCTTCGAATATCCGAGACCGTCGCTGGCAGCCGCGATGCCCATGGCGTCGCGCACATTGTCAAAATTGTAAAGCGGCTCGCCCATACCCATGAGCACGATGTTGGTGATCTTGCGTTCCGCATCCGGCAGGCCCGTGGAATCGTCAGCCTCGGCTTCCGGCCACTCGCCGATCCGGTCGCGAGCCACCATGATCTGGCCGACGATCTCCGCCGGGCGCAGGTTACGAACCAACTTTTGGGTCCCCGTGTGGCAAAATTTGCAGGTCAGAGTACAACCGACCTGGCTTGATATGCACAGCGTGCCGCGTGTTTCCTCCGGAATGTAAACGGTCTCGACGAGCGGGCCCTGTGTGCCGGGACGGTCAGGCGCGAGACGCAGCAGCCATTTTCGCGTTCCATCCGCGGATACCTGTTCAGTGACGATTTCCGGCCGGGCAAGGGAATATCGCTCTGCGAGAGCGGCACGCAAATCCTTGGACAAAACCGTGATCTGGTCGAACTCCTGTGCGCCGCGCGCATACACCCAGTTCCAGATTTGCGACACGCGCATGCCATGGGCACGCTCAGGCACACCGAGGGTTGCAAAAACATCGGCGAGTTGCGCCCGGTCAAAACCGATGAGCGTTTGGCTGTTTTGATCACGACCAATCATTGTCTGCGCGGTTTAGCACAGGCCGGGCCGCTTTGGGAAAGGCCCTGTATCTACTGGCAGGCTTTGGTGATCGCCTCGAGCGCCTTGGAGATGCCGCTGAGCGAATACTCGTCGGTCGTCAGGGTGCCGCGCGTGGAACGGCCCTGCACGACCATCGTGCTGCCCGCCTTCATCGCGGTAACAACCTGCTGTTCGTCCGCCGTCTTTTCCACATAGGCGCCCTCATCCTTGCTGAACAGCTTGAAGGCCTTGCCGGATATCTTGATTTCGACCGGCACCGTGGATCTGAGCGGATAACCCATCTTGATGCTGATTTCGTTCACCACCTTGTCCGCCGGCCAGTCCGAAATGTAGAAAAAGATCGGATCGCGGCGCACATTTTTCGGTTTGGACGAGCGTGGCTTCGCAACAGCAAAACAGGTCTTTTTGCCACCCGCCTCGTGCGCGTAAACCGACCAGTCGCCGTGCTTTTCGATAAAATTGGCCGATTGCGCGATCGCCGGCATCCCCAAGCCAACGAGCATGGCGATAAACGCCCTACTGAGCTTCTTCATGACCCCCGATTCCCATAGTCCGCATCTTTGAAAACATACCCATTTCTCAACGGTTTGACTAGAGATTGAAGGCTCCTTGACGCACTTACCGACAACTAGCGGCGCCTTTTCGGCGCACCATGCACATGTTCGGGCAGTTCGACCGCCGGGCCGCCCGCAGCAACCGGGCGTGGTGCGAACCGGCCCAGCGAGCGAACACGGTCATACATCACGATTGCACCTGCCATTGCGACATTGATGCAAAATGCGGTCGGTATTTTGACCACATGATCACAACGCGCAAGCACCTCCGGCGAGAGGGCGCCGCGCTCGGGACCGAGTATGTAGGCGGCCTGCAGCGGGTGCCGGAAACTGGGAAGATCGATCGCACCGTCGATCAGTTCAATCCCCACCAGGTTGCACCCGTGCGGCAGGACCATGTCTGTCGCACTGTCCCAATGATACAGCGGCACATGCAACGGCGTCTTTGAGGTATCGGCGTGCGCTTCCTGGCCGGAGTATTGCGCGCCGACCGTAAACACGAAACTTGCCCCGAACGCGTGGGCCGAGCGGATCAAATTGCCGACATTCAGCTGCTTGGAAATGCGTTCGGCACCGATGGCGAAATAGCCTCGGGTTTTGCTGCCGGCAGCAGGATCCGATTGCATTTTTGCTTTCATGCACCCGTTTATCTCCGCACCGGGACGCCGGCTTCAAGTGGGCTCTGTCCTTGAAATGACGATTGCGCGATCAGCTTTCCGCGTCAGAACCTTCATCGGGCAGGTCCTTCCCAAGTGTCTTTGACGCGGCGGCGCGGTGCTTCGGCTGGATGTGGGCCGCGACAAGCGAGATGACCCCGGCGAGAATTGCCGCGTCGTCCGTGTAGCCGAATCCGAGCACAAAATCCGGAATTCCGTCGGTGGGAAGGATGAAATAGGCGAGTGCCCCGAGCAGCACACCCCTGACGCGGGATGGCGTCCCCGGGTCCATGGCGCAATAGTAGGACGCCAGGAGATCGTCCGCGAAGGGAATATGCGCGGCGACACGGCGGAATTTCTCCCAAAAGCGTGTCCGCACCTTCTCTTCGCGAGCTTCGAGCGATCCGATCGTAAATTCGGTACCGTCGAATGCAGCGTCAAATTCCCTGAAACCGTCGTTTCCTGCCTTGCCAGAGCGCATTTTCTCTCCTTGGGCAAAAATATCCCGCCATTAGGGCCTCTTAAAGACATAAGCGCAAGAATCCGAATCGACAAGGTCGGTGCGTTTGAGCCGGACCGTCAAATGTATTGCGTAGACGGGGTTCGTCGTGTTGGAGACGTTCAAGCGTATTCTCAGTCATTGCGCGATGTCGCGCCCGGCTTGGGCGGCTCTTCTCGCCATTGCAGTCACCGCAAATACCGCACCGTGGATAACCGCTATTCCTGACGCGAAGGCACAGAGCGGGAACAGTGCCGCGCTGGCAAGCATTCGCGCGCAAATCCAGCGTTACGGCTGCCATCTTCCGCAGTATTCCAATTCAGTGGCGGGATGCCGAAGCCTCAATGCGCGCCTGCGTGCGCTCCAGTCCGGACGTCAGGGCTCGCGCTACGGCGCCCAGCCTTACGGAAGCCGCGGCAGTTATCCTGCGCGGACCACATACCGTCCGAGACAGCAACCCCAATCCTCGGGCGGCTTTTTCAGCTCGCTGTTCGGCGGTGGATCGTCGCAAAGCCGCCGCGCAAATATCCAACCCTATGGTTCCCACGGCAGTCAGCACCAAGGCGGTCTGTCGGGTTATTCCGGGAGATACACTTCCGCCGGACGGGGCTCCGGGGGATATCGAACGCTGTGTGTGCGGACGTGCGACGGGTATTACTGGCCGATGAGCTTCTCCACGTCGCGCGCAGGTATCGCCCGCGACGCGAAACAGTGCCGTGCAAGCTGCGGCGCGCCGGCGCGTCTGTTCTACCACCGCAATCCCGGAGGCGACGTGCAGCACTCGATCGACCTCGACGGCAAACCATATATCCGGCTTGATAACGCCTTCCGTTATCGCAAGGAATATATCCAGGACTGCCGTTGCAAACCGCTGCCCTGGAGCGAAGAAGCCACGGCAGAGTTCAAGCAGCGAGGGCAGGATTCCGTTGCTACAGATGAGGTTAAGGTTGCATCCAACGCAACCCACTTGGTCATGCCGCTGGCCGCAATTCAGTCCGCTCCTGCATCCGTACTCGAAGCATCCGTTCATGGTTATGAGCCCGAGGTCAGACAGCGCCGCCGCTACACGCCGCGTTACCGGACCCAGGCCCCCATCTTCACGGATCGGTGGCGCGAGGGTACCTGGTAAAATTCAACGCTCCGCCAGCTCATCCATCCGTTTGGCGAGCGCAATGTCGAGTTTCGTCAATCCGCCGGCGTCATGGGTCGACAGGGTGACGTCGACACGGTTCCACACATTGAACCACTCGGGGTGGTGATTCATTTCTTCCGCGACGTCCGCCACCTTTGTCATCCACGCAAATGCGTCGTTGAAGTCTGAGAAGCCGTAGGACTTCGAAATGGCGTCGCGGCCGTCCACCGGCGTCCATCCTTCAAGCTGTGCGAGCGCGTCCGCCCGGGCGACTTCGTCCAGTTTATCTGCCATGACCTCACCTCCTTTGCTCAACTGTGTTACTACCCGATGACATCGTCACCATGAAGGGTCCACATTTGGGGCGGCATGACGACCAACATGGCCACGCATCGTATTCTGTTCGTTTGTCTCGGGAACATCTGCCGTTCGCCGATGGCGGAAGGCGTCTTCTCCCACGTCGCCGCGCAAGCGGGACATGGCGAAAAGTTCATCATCGAATCCGCCGGAACCGGCGCCTGGCATATTGGCAACCCTCCGGACCCGCGGGCCGTGGCTGCTGCAGGCCGGCGCGACATCGACCTTTCGCATCAGCGCGCCAGACAGGTGCACAGTGACGACTTCGAGGCGTTTGATCTTGTGATCGCGATGGACAGCTCGAACCATGCAAACCTGCTGCGTATGGCACCCGAGGCGCACGCCCACAAGATCCAACTGTTTCTCGACCACCTGCCGGACGCAAGCGGGCGCGAAGTGCCCGACCCCTATTATGGCGGCGATGAAGGGTTCGAAGAGGTGCTCGATCTGATCGAGGCGGCCTCACGAGCGCTGCTCGCCCGGCTGACCTAAGATTCCCGCAAATTATCGGTTGCATACCGGGATCACCGACACACCTCGAAGTTCGCCAGAATGTCCGGGAGCAGATGCATGTCATCAAATACGAGTCCCGCACCGGCGGTCCGCAGGCGTTGATGATGCCCATCACGAATATGGCTGCCACCGGCAAATCCGATAACCCGCATTCCGGCGGCGACGGCACCTTTCACGCCCGGAAGGCTGTCTTCGATGACAACGCAGTTTTCAACGCTGAAGTCCATTTCGCGGGCTGCATGCAAGAACAGATCCGGCGACGGTTTTCCGTTTTCCACCATTTCGGCGCTGAAAATGGCTTCCTCCCGGAAGTGGCCATCCAGCCCGGTGACGCGCAATGAGCGCCTGATTCCCCTCAACGAACTGCTCGACGCAATACACCGCAGCCCCGACAGTTCACTCAGGACAGCATTTGCGCCTGTCATTTCGACAAGTTCCGCCTCGAGAACCTCATTCACATTTTCATGAATTCGCACGGCGAAATCCGACGGCAGGCGGCACGCATACTCCGCTTCGATCATCTCCGTCATGCTCGCCGTGCTGATCCCCACATACCGGTCCAGAGCCTGTCGGACACTGATCTCAAGTCCGTAGCCGTTCAACACTCTGGAAACCGCCTTGGCCGCCAGGACCTCGCTGTCGACCAGAACTCCGTCGCAATCGAAGATCAGAAGAGTTTCCGTCATATGGCTCGGCCGGTAAGCGGATAGGCGCGTTCCACCACATAGGGACCGCCACCTCTTGAGGCCCGCGATGAGTAAATGACGAACCGGGTCACCTCGAAGGCCGAGGTCAGAAATGCCCCATTGTGCGAAAGATAGGTGGCCACGTCCTGTGCCCTCACGCGCTTCATTCGTGCAAGGGTCACATGGGGATGAAAGTTCCGGGTTTCCGCGCCCAGCCCCGCGAGAACCGCAGCTTTTTCATGATTGCGGTTGAGGGCGGCAAGCTCACCGCTCGGCGCCACACCAGCCCACACGGCACGAGGGCGTCCGCGGCCGAACGAACCCAGGCCGTCCAGATTGAGAGCAAAGGGCGCGCACTCGACTTTCGCCAGCGCCTCGCAGAATCGCTCCGCGGTGGTGCCGTCCACATCGCCGATGAAGCGCAACGTGATGTGGTAGTTTTCCGGATCGACCCAGCGCGCACCGTCGATGCCTCCGCGCAGCCCGGCAAGCCGATCGGCGATTTCCGCAGGGATTTCGATCGCTGAAAACAATCGCGGCACGGCGCAAATCTCCTTTCCCTAGGGGCAGGGATTCGTATAGGTCCGCTGAATGCGTTCGATATCCTCGAGCAGCTCATCGGACAGCGCAACGTTCACCGAATTCAGATCTGTTTCCAGCTGTTCGAGCGTTGTCGCACCGATGATGTTGGAGGTGACGAAGGGGCGCGTGTTGACGAACTGTAGCGCCATCTGCGCCGGGTCGAGCCCGTGCTTCCTGGCAAGTTTCACGTAAGCGGAGATGGCGGACTGGCCCTGCGGACTTTCGTATCGGCCCATGCGTCCGAACAGCGTTCGACGCGCACCGGCAGGCTCCGCACCGTCTTCATACTTGCCCGAGAGATAGCCCTGTGCGAGTGGCGAATAGGCAAGCAACCCGACCTGCTCGCGATGGGCGATCTCCGACAGATCGACCTCATAAACCCGGTTCGCAAGGTTGTACGCATTCTGGATAGAGACAATCCGCGGAAGACCTCGCGTTTCACTGGCTTGGATGTATTGCATGGTTCCCCATGCGGTCTCGTTGGAGACACCGACATGGCGGACCTTGCCCTGCTCAACCAGCTCACCAAGCGCGGCAAGTGTCTCCTCGATCGGCACGGAAGGGCCTTCCATGTGGACATACTCATGGCCCTGGAACAGCTGCAGGGGGCGATCCGGCCAGTGCAGCTGGTATAGGTCGATATAGTCCGTCTGCAGCCGCCGCAAACTTCCTTCAACCGCCTCGAAAATCTGCTCGCGGCTGAGCTCCGCGGTACGACCGCCTTCGCGATACCACGTGTTCTGCGAGCGCCCGACGACCTTCGTCGCGAGGATCACCTTGTCGCGGGTTTTGCGGTTTGCGAACCAAGTGCCGATGATCTCTTCGGTCCGCCCGTATGTCTCTTCTCGTGGCGGAATGGCATAGAGCTCAGCAGTGTCGAAGAAGTTGACGCCGCGATCGAGCGCCATATCCATCTGGGCGTGGCCTTCTTCTTCAGTGTTCTGTTGGCCCCATGTCATCGTACCGAGGCAGATGACACTCACCTGAAGGCCGCTGCGGCCCAATGCGCGGGTTTCCATGTCTGTTCCTGAAATATGTTTGAAAGTTTGCGGGAGATTTCCGCCTTTTAGCAGATTTGCGCGTGCGAAACAGCCCATTCAAAAAACAGTTACTGGGTTTTCACGGATCGCGCCGAAATCCGGTTCAGCAATTCTTCGACCTTGGGCACAATCTGCTCCACGATCCTCTTGATACCGGCAGGGTTGGGGTGCAGTCCGTCCGACAGGTTCAACTTCTTCTTGCCGGCAACGTCGTAGAGAAAGAAGGGATAGAGCAGAATACCATGCTTTTTGGCAAGCTCCGGATAGATGCTGTCGAAGGCTTGGGTGTATTTCACGCCGAGATTCCGCGGAGCAAGCATGCCGGCAAGCAGGGGTTCAGCGCCCTTGGCCTTGATGCGGGTAATGAGCTGATCGAGGTTGGATCGCGTCTTGTCGGGCGGCAGACCGCGCAACGCATCATTTGCACCAAGTTCGAGGATCACGCCCTGCGCACCATCGGGAAACGACCAGTCGAACCGGGCGAGACCCGCAGCAGTCGTATCACCGGATACGCTTGCATTGACGATACGCACATTGTGACCCTTCGCACGCAGCGCCTTTTCGAGCTGTGCCGGGAAAGCATCCTGCTCGGTAAGCCCGAAACCCGCCGACAGGCTGTCGCCATAAGTCACGATAACAGTCTGATCTGCGGCCCGGAGCGGTACGTACAGGAGAAATGTGAGAGCCAAGAGAAGGATTCCGGATCGCCACACGTATAAGGAGACGCGCGAGCCGGAATGGCGCGGCTGTTCACCGGTTGCACTCCATATTCGCCTTATGCGGGTCAAATTCATGACGTGATTTTCCTGAACCTCGATGCTAACGGCACGCTCACGCGTTCTTTTGTAACCTGCCGCCGCGCTGATCTGCTATGACACCGGCTGGAAACGGAAGGCCCTGTCCTTGAGTAAGAGAAACAGAAAACCTGCAATCCGGCTAGAAGATGTGCATGTGACCCTGCCGAGCCGGGCGGGTGATATCGATATATTGCGGGGCGTGAACCTGGAAATCGATCAAGGCGAAGCTGTGGCGGTTGTCGGCCCGAGCGGATCGGGCAAAACCACGCTTCTGATGGTCACGGCGGGCCTTGAACGCATCACCGGTGGCAAGATCGAGGTGGCGGGACACGATCTTGCGCCTATGAGCGAGGATGAGCTCGCGCGGCTACGCGCAGGCACCATCGGCATCGTGTTCCAGTCGTTTCATCTGGTTCCGACTATGACCGCTCTTGAAAATGTCGCGCTCCCGCTGGAGTTCCTCGATGCGCCCGAAGCCTTCGACGCGGCACGCAAAGCGCTCGACGACGTCAATCTCGGACACCGGACCGATCACTTCCCCGCCCAGCTTTCCGGCGGAGAACAACAGCGCGTGGCGCTTGCACGCGCGCTCAGCGCCGGACCGAAAATTATTCTCGCTGACGAGCCGACCGGCAATCTGGACAGCAAGACGGGCGAACAGGTGATGGATCTGCTTTTTTCCCTCAGGGAACGTTACGGCGCCACGCTGATGCTCATCACCCATGACGAAAAGCTTGCGCAGCGCTGCGGACGGACTCTGCATATGAGCGACGGGCGTTTGCGCAAACCAAGGCGTGCACGCGCCGCAGCCCTCGCATGAGTACGGATGCCCTGACATCACACGCGGCGTCAGGCCGACGATTTACGCTTCCGCTGGTCTTCCGGATTGCGTTGCGCGACCTTCGGCTGGGCTGGAGTGGCTTTGCGATTTTCGTCGCCTGTATCGCGCTCGGCGTTGCGGCAATCGCCGGCATCGGATCTCTCGCGAGCGCGCTTGAGACCGGTCTTGCCCGGCAGGGTCAGGCAATTCTGGGTGGCGACGTATCGCTGGCGCTCGTGCATCGCCAGGCGAATCCTGAGCAGCTCGCCCTCATGCGCCGGTTCGGCACGGTTTCGGAAGTTGCCACACTGCGGGCCATGGCGCGCAAGCAGAACGGCGACAAGGCGGCGCTCGTGCGACTCAAGGCGGTCGACGGGCACTACCCGCTCTATGGCCGGGCGGGACTGGAGGCCGACGGCGAGGCGCGAACCATGGCGGCTCTTGCCGCGCCCGGCACTTTGGCCGCGGAGGCCCTTCTGCTGGAGCGGCTCAACCTCAAGGTGGGTGACGCCGTTCGCATCGGAAACGCGGACATGACAATCGTCGCGGAACTCACCTGGGAACCGGACCAGCTCGCGGGGCGGCCTGCGTTTGGCCCACGCGTCCTGATGTCGCTCGAAAATCTCAAAATGACCGGGCTCGTTCAGCCGGGCAGCCTGATCCGCTGGCAATACAGGATTGCCCTCGACGATGCGGCCGTGGGCGACGAACTCGACAGCATCCAGAAACAGATAGAGTCCAAGTTTCCCGATGCGGGATTCATCATCCGCGACAGGCGCAACCCGTCGCCGAACGTGAACCGGGTTGCAAAACGCCTGTCCCAGTTCCTGACCCTCGTCGGGATCACCACGTTGATGATTGGCGGCATCGGCGTTGCCAATGCCATTGCCTCCTACCTCGCGCGCAAACGCCCGGTCATATCCGCGTTCAAATGTCTGGGCGCCAGCGGCGGGACCATCTTCAGCATCTATCTCGTGGAAGTTCTGGTGCTGGCGGGCATCGGCATCGCCATCGGGCTGATTTTGGGATCCCTGATGCCCGCCGCCGTGGCAGCGGCAGGTGCGGGCGCGCTTCCGGTCGACCTAGCCCTTCAGCCCCAGCCCTTCGCACTCCTCCTGGCCACCGCCTACGGTATCCTGACAGCGCTGATGTTCGTGTTCTGGCCGCTGGGCCAGGCGCGAGATCTTTCCGCGGCCCTGCTGCTTCGCCAGCAGGTTTCAGATGAAAAGTCCCGCCCGCGAAATATCTATATCGTAGCGAGCCTGGTCTGCGGTCTGGTGCTTTCGTCAATCGCCATCGCATCTTCGGAAATGCGGTTGCTCGCGCTGCTCGCGTGCGCCGGCCTTCTCGCCGTCTTCTGTCTGTTTCTTGGTCTCGGGTTTCTCATCGAATATACGGCGCGGCGCATACCGCGTCCCCGCAACGCCGTGTTCGCGCTCGCATGCGCCAGTCTTGCCAGTCCCGGCGGCCTCGCCCGCCCGATTGCGCTTTCACTTGGCGCCAGCCTGTCGTTGCTCTCAGCAGTCGCGCTCGTCAACGCGTCGCTGCAGAATGAATTCGAGACCACCATCCCCACTCAGGCGCCGAGCTACTTCGTGCTCGATGTGAACAAGGATCAGGTCGATCCCCTGACGGACATCGTGCGCAAGCATGAAGCCAAAACCCTCATCGGCCACGCCCCCATGTTGCGGGGCCGTATCGTTCGCCTGAACGGGAAACGCCCCAGCGAGATCAAGCCCACGCCCGATACCGAATGGGTGCTCAGCGGAGACCGCGGCCTGAGCTATTCGGACACGCTCCCGGAGGGGTCCGAGCTCGTCGAGGGAGAATGGTGGGACAAGGATTATGCAGGCCCGCCGCTGGTGTCTTTTGAAACGGAAATCGCCAAGGGGCTTGGCCTGAAGATCGGCGACACGGTCACGGTGAATGTGCTCGGACGCAACGTCACCGCGAAGATCGCCAACTTGCGCAAGGTCGACTGGGACTCGCTCGCCATCAATTTCGTGATGGTGTTTTCGCCCAACACGCTCCGCGCGGCGCCCCACAACATTCTCGCAACCCTCACGCTGCCTGAGAAAACCCGCATCGCGCGTGAGGGTCCGATGATCCAGGAGATATCCGCGACCTTTCCCAACATCACGTCACTTCGCGTCCGCGATGCGGTCAACGCCTTCCGCGAGATTGCGGAAAAGGTCATGGCCGCCATTCAGGCATCGGGTGGTGTTACCCTGCTGGCAGGGGCGATCGTTCTCGCGGGAGCGCTCACGACCGCGCAACGCCGAAGAATCCGCGAAGCGGTGATCTTCAAGACGCTCGGAGCCACCCGTGCGCGTATCGTTGCGGCGCATATTGTCGAGTACGGGGTTCTGGCGCTCGTAACGGGCGTTGTTGCCGCCGGGTTAGGGACGCTGGGCGCATATTTGGTCGTGAAATTCGCAATGGACGCCACTTTCACATTCTCGCTACCGGCCGTGCTGATGGCGATTTCGCTTGCCGCAGGACTGGTCCTGTTGTTCGGCACCTTCGCCACCTGGCGTGTTCTTGGTGCGAAAACAGCAAGTTACCTGCGCGATCGATAGAAAAAACCTATCTTAACGATAGGAAAGGTAGACACTTAGATATCTTGCGAAACGTCGCAGAAATTACCATATTATAGGCGAAACTCAGGCGTTGGACCTGATCGGAATTACAATCAGTCAAAAGGATCCCGAATTATGGCGGAATTCGACAGACAAGTATACGCGCGTACATCGAGCGCGGCCGGAACCGATGCACAAGTCATCGATGAGGGTCTGCGCGCCTATATGCTGCGTGTCTATAACTACATGGCGATGGGCGTCGGCATCACCGGCCTCGTTGCATATGCCGCGGTTGCCAGCGGCATTTACCAGCAGATAGCGGCAACGCCGTTTATCTGGGTCGTAATGCTCGCGCCGCTCGGCATGGTGTTTTACCTGTCGGCGCGTGTCGGGAGCATGAGCGTATCGGGAGCACAAATGGGCTTCTGGATATTTGCCGGCTTGATGGGCTTGTCGCTGGGATGGATTTTCCTGGCTTACACAGGGACGTCCATCGCCAACGTGTTCTTCATCACGGCGGCGGCTTTCGGCGGCCTGAGCCTCTACGGCTACACGACCAAGAAGGACCTTTCGGGATGGGGATCATTCCTCATTATGGGTCTGATCGGTGTCATCATCGCCATGGTGGTGAACATTTTCCTCGCCTCCTCGGCGTTGCAATTCGCCATCTCGGTCATTGGCGTGCTGGTGTTCTCGGGCCTCACGGCTTACGACACGCAGCGCATCAAGGAGATGTACTATGTCGGAGATGACGGCGCGGTTGCCGGCCGGAAGGCCATCATGGGCGCCCTGAGCCTTTATCTCAACTTCATCAATCTGTTCATCATGCTGCTGTCGCTGTTTGGAAACCGCGAGTAGCGCAAGACGGACAGAACGAGTTCCAGGCGGGCTCCGGTCAATCAGGCCGGGGCCCGTTTTCTTTTTTTGAGTTCTCAGACGCATACGCTACGTTCCCGGCCAAACCAGCCAATGAACGAACGCACTTTGAAAATCCGCAAGAGCACAAACGCGGACATTCCCCGCATCACCGAAATCTATGCACGCTCGGTGCGCGAGGAGACGGCGTCTTTCGAACTGATCGAGCCGAATGAAACCGAGATGGCAAAACGCCGGAAAGCGCTGCTCGAGGAAGGCTATCCTCATCTGGTGGCGGAGGTGAATGGCCACGTCGTCGGCTATGCCTATGCCGGTGCGTTTCGTCCGCGTCCGGCATACGGGCTGACCGTGGAGAGTACTGTTTATGTCGATCCTGACATCCAGCGTGGCGGGATCGGGCGTGCGCTCATGCGTCGGGTGATCGAAGAGTGCAAGACGCGGGGATTTCGGCAGATGATCGCAATCGTCGGCGGTTCGGATCACACCGCCTCGATCGCGTTTCACAAGTCACTCGGATTCGTCGATGCGGGTACGGTGAAATCGGTCGGCTACAAGCACGGCAAATGGCTGGATACCGTGTATCTCCAACTAGCGCTGGGCCCTGGCGACGCGACCCCGCCCGACAAAATTCCCGGCGGCTGAGAGCCTTAAGCCTGCACCAGCCGCAATCGCTTGTCGATCACGCGGAGGACGTTCTTCAGATCGTGACCGCGTTTGAGGATATGTCCGCTTGGCGTAATCACGCAGTATGCGCCCTGCCGGCGCGCCAGCTTCGGACGTTTTTCAATACGGTAGAGGGGGTATTCGCTGGCGCGGCGAAATACGGAAAAGACCGCCTTTTCGCGGAGCATGTCGATGGCGTAATCGCGCCATTCGCCTTCGGCGACCTTGCGGCCATACATTCCAAGCAATTGGCTGAGTTCGCGGCGGTCGAAGGAAATGGGTCCATGATGGACACGCGACCGGTTGGAACGTTGCGGCACGGATGGACCGGATGCGGTCTCCGCGCGCTGAAAAACTATGGGTTCACTGTCACTCAACGGCGCCTCCCTTAATCTGTCATATGCTGTTCACATATGATTGCGCTGCACGCGCGGGAATGCAAGTCGCCTCCTGACGCAGGCAAAAAGGAGGGATTCACGGGGGCGTAACATTCTGAAATAAAATTCACACTTATGCCCCACTTCAGCCCTTGCACCGCCCCAAAGTATGATACTATGTCTTACATTATCTCTCGGCTTGGGTTAGATCGAGACTTCGGAATCTCAGCCCCCCAGCCCCCCCGGGGTCTTCTCTTCAAACCAGGCCACCCTGCAGGTATCTGCAAGGCGTGAGGGATATGTGGACGGGCCGGGCAGTACAGTGTCCCGGCCCGTTTCTTTTTGACTCCCGCGAGATTTCTTCATACTTGCTGCGCGAGGCTGCGGATCGATACATCGTATCGTCCGGCAAACATGACACATGCGAGTTTGGGAACATGGCGAAGAAGGAAAAGACGCAAGACAAGGACAGCAAGACGGCTCAGTCCGGTGAAAAGGCAGAAACGCAGTTCGGATTTCAGGCCGAAGTTGCCCGGTTGCTCCAGCTCATGGTGCACTCGGTCTATTCGGAGAAGGACATCTTTCTGCGGGAACTCATTTCCAACAGTGCGGACGCTTGCGACAAGTTGCGTTACGCAGCCATCACCAAGCCTGAGCTTCTGGCCGATGAACCAGATTTGCGGATTACGCTCTCGGTCGACGAAGACGCCAAGACGCTCAGCATTTCCGACAACGGCATCGGCATGGGCCGGGCGGAACTTATCGATAATCTCGGTACGATCGCGCGCTCCGGTACGCGGGCCTTTCTCAAGGTTGCCGAGAAGAAGGGCGGGGATGCACCTTCCGTCATCGGCCAGTTCGGGGTCGGCTTCTATTCCGCATTCATGGTGGCCAATCGTGTCGACGTTTTGAGCCGCAAGGCGGGAGCTAAGTCAGCGCATGTATGGACATCGGATGGCGTGAACGGCTTCAACGTCTCAAAAGCCACAAAGGCGCAGGAAGAGGAGGTGCCGCGCGGAACCGTCGTCACGCTGCACATGAAGGACGATGCGCTCGATTATCTCAAAGAAAGCGAGCTGGCCCGGATCGTGCGCGCCTACTCCGACCACATCCCGTTTCATATCGACTTCCTGGCGACCGTGGAGAGCAAGGAGGAACCTCACCAACTGAACTCCGCAAGCGCGCTCTGGACACGCCCGAAGGCGGATGTCACCGCGGACCAGTACAAAGAGCTTTACCACCATGTCGGAGGGCTGTTCGACGAGCCCGCGCTGACGATCCACTACCGGGCCGAGGGGCGGCACGAATACACCGTCCTGTTGTTTGTGCCGACAATGGCGCCATTCGACCTCTACGATCCGTCGCGCGCCGGACGGGTGCGCCTCTATGTCCGGCGCGTGTTCATCACCGACGATGCCGATCTGTTGCCAGCCTATCTGCGCTTCGTGCGCGGTATCGTCGATTCCGAGGACGTGCCGCTCAATATTTCCCGCGAGATGCTCCAGAATAATCCGATCGTTGCGGCCATCCGGACCGGCGTTACAAACCGTGTTCTCTCCGAGCTGGAGAAGCTGGCCAAGGACGACACGGAAAAATTCGAGAGTTTCTGGGAAACCTTCGGCGCGGTCGTCAAGGAAGGTCTCTATGAGGACATGGAGCGGCGCGACGCGCTGTTCGAGCTCGCACGCTTCCGCAGTTCGCACGGTGATGGATGGCGTACGCTGAAGGCGTATATCGCGGACCTCAGGCCCAACCAGACCGCGATCTACTACATGACCGGCAATTCCCAGGAGCAGATTGCGGCGAGTCCGCAGCTTGAAGGCTTTGCCGCGCGCGGCGTCGAGGTGCTTTACCTTTCCGATCCGGTGGACAATTTCTGGGTGACGACCACCCTGGGGTTTGAAGGCAAGCCGTTCCAATCGATCACGCAGGGCGACATCGACCTTTCAGCCATTCCTTTACCCGAAGACAAAGGCGAGGAGAGCGAGCGGAAGGACGCATCCGATCCCGACACGGTCAAGCTTGTGGAGAAACTGAAATCGCTGTTCGCCGACGAACTGACCGATGTGCGGGCCTCCGCACGCCTCGTTGAAAGCCCCGCCTGTCTCGTAGCCCCCGCCGAGGGCCCGGACCGTGGTCTGGACAAATTTCTTGAAAAGCAGGCGGGCCAGGGTGGTGCCAAACCCGTGCTTGAGATCAATCCTTCGCATGATCTCGTGAAGGCCCTGTCGAAAAGCAAGGCCGACGCGTTCGACGACATTGCATGGCTGCTGCTCGACCAGGCACGCATCCTCGAAGGGACGTTACCGGAGAATCCTGGAAAATTCGCGGAGCGGCTGAACAGGCTCGTGCTGGACGGACAGAAGTAGGAGCGGCGCGCCTACCAGGTTTTCATTTCAACCGCCGCGAGCACCGGACCGGCGGTATCCTGCTGAAGGAGCACCGTGCAGCCATCGGCATCTCTGTTCTGAAGATGATGCTTCGGGAGCTTGATGACCACGCGTTTTCCCGTCCACTGACCAATCGGCGTCATGTCACGGACAACCTTGTGATAGGTGATCGTACGGCCTCGGTTCTCACCGCGCGCGATCTTCACCGTTTCGGCCTTCTTGACAAGCGCAAGCCAGACCGTCGCAGGCTTGACGCGTGCACCCTGCGGGGCCGCGCCGACGGTGATGACCAGCGAGTCACCCTCGGTTCGCAGTTTGAGCGGAACGCGTGCGTTTCGGAGCTTTCGCTTTGAACGCGCGATCGCCTGCCGGACTTCGGATGGCCGGCTGCCGACAGCGTGGCTCACTCCGTCGACGACGACCTGCGGCGTGTAGACCTCGCCGTCGCCGCGGGATTTCGCATAGGCACGCTGGCGAGCGCTGAAGGCGGGGCTGGCAAGCGTATCCTTCCAGCCAAGATAATCCCAGTAATCTACCGGAAAGGTCAGCGCCACCACGTCGTCCCGACGAGCGAGCTTGCCAAGCAACTTGTCGGCCGGCGGGCAGGAAGAACATCCCTGGCTGGTGAAAAGCTCGATCACAGCTTTTTGTTCCGGCTCCGCGACCGCATTTTCATGCGCCGCAACGAGAGCGCCGGAAAGCACCAGAGCGGAGCAGATACCTATGAACACGTTTTTCAACACTGGGAACAATCCTGCATTTGCGACACGTGGCCGACGTTTCAACGCACCGGAGTATCTGGCTTCCGGTTCTCAATTGCCAGTAACGACTGGGTGAGAAAACCGGTTGCGCTGCTCACGGCAAAAAACCGTCAGTGCCAGCGCAACCAGCCCGCTGAGATCACGCTGCTGTCGCAAGATTACGCAGGACATATGGCAAAATGCCGTCATTGTTGTAGTAGGCAAGTTCGTCGTCGGTATCGATGCGGCAGAGCAACGGCAGGTCCTCGATCTTGCCGTCGGCAAAGATGATCTTCGCAACGACCGTCTGCCGGGGCTCAATCGATCCAAGCCCCTCGATGGTCACCTTTTCCGCGCCAGTTAGTCCAAGTGCCTTCCAGGACAAGCCCTCCTCGAACTGCAGCGGCAGAACGCCCATGCCGATCAGATTCGAACGGTGAATACGTTCGAACGACTCCACGATCACCGCTCCCACGCCAAGAAGACGCGTCCCCTTGGCTGCCCAGTCCCGGCTTGAACCGGTGCCATACTCAGCACCGCCAAAGACAACCAGCGGAACGTTCTCGGCCTTGTAACGCATGGCGGCGTCGAACACCGACATTTCATCGCCGGAAGGGTAGTGCACAGTCACGCCGCCTTCGGTTCCCGGCACCATCTGGTTCTTGATGCGGATGTTGCCGAACGTGCCGCGCATCATCACGTGGTGATTGCCGCGCCGCGCGCCGTAAGAGTTGAACTCAATGGGACGGACCTGATGCTCCTTGAGATATTCACCGGCCGGACCGTCAACCTTGATGGCGCCTGCCGGTGAAATATGATCCGTTGTTATGGAATCCTGATACAGGCCGAGAATGCGCGCGTCGACGATATCCGTGATCGGCTCCGGTTCCAGCGCCATGCCTTCAAAGTAGGGCGGGTTCTTTACATAGGTCGACGTTTCCGGCCAGTCGTAGGTCTTGCCCGCCTTGCCGCCGATCTTTTGCCAATGCTCGTCGCCCTTGAACACATCGGCATAGCGTGAAGCGAACATTTCCGGCGTGACGCAGGAACGGATCAGATCGGCGATATCCTGGGTGGAGGGCCAGATGTCCTTCAGGTAAACCGGGTTCCCTTCGGCGTCTTCGCCGAGCGCATCGGTCGCCACGTTAACATCGAGGGAACCAGCGATCGCATATGCGACGACCAGCGGCGGCGACGCCAGCCAGTTGGCCTTGACGTGCGGATTGATGCGGCCCTCGAAGTTCCGGTTGCCGGATAGCACCGAACAGACAACCAGGTCGTGGGCGTGAACCGCTTCGGCAATCTCTTCCGGCAGAGGTCCGGAATTGCCGATACAGGTGGTACAGCCATACCCGACCAAGTTGAATCCAAGCGCATCGAGATCGTCCTGAAGACCCGCCTTTTCGAGATAGTCGGTTACGACCTGACTTCCCGGCGCAAGCGACGTACGCACCCAGGGCTTCACCGTCAGGCCCTTGGCCCGCGCGTTGCGCGCCACCAGCCCCGCGGCCAGCAACACGGCCGGGTTCGACGTATTGGTGCATGAGGTGATAGCCGCGATGACAATGTCGCCGTCGTTGAGTTCGTAGTTCGCACCCTCGACCTTGGCGGAGTGGCGAAGGGTGGGAACGTTCTCGTCACCCTCTTCCATCATGTCCGACGACGCACCCGGCTCGTCCACGCCACGCGCTTCCGCGAGTGCGACTTCAAAGGCGCCGGGCGCACGATTGAGTGCGACGCGGTCCTGCGGACGTTTGGGTCCTGCGATGGACGGCTCCACTGTCGTCAGGTCGAGCGAAAGGGTGTCTGTGAAATCCGGATCGGGCGTGTCGCTTGCCCGCCACATACCCTGTGCCTTCGCATAGGCTTCGACCAGCGCCACACGGTCCTTGTCCCTGCCCGTCGCCGTCAGATAGGAGATCGTGTCATTGTCGACAGGGAAGAAGCCGCATGTCGCGCCATATTCCGGTGCCATGTTTCCAATGGTGGCCTGATCCTCTAGCGACAGGTGATCCAGGCCCGGTCCATAGAACTCCACGAATTTGCCGACGACACCGCGCTTGCGCAGCATTTCCACCACCGTGAGCACGAGGTCGGTTGCCGTCACACCATCGTTGAGCGCGCCCTCCAGCCGGAACCCGACCACTTCGGGGATGACCATCGAAATGGGCTGTCCGAGCATGCCCGCCTCCGCTTCGATGCCGCCGACGCCCCAGCCGAGAACGGAAAGACCGTTCACCATCGTCGTGTGGCTGTCTGTCCCCACCACCGTATCGGGATAGGCATATGTGACGCTGCCACCGTCCTCATCGACATCATTCGTCCAGACAGTCTGGGACAGATATTCCAGATTGACCTGGTGGCAGATACCCGTACCCGGCGGTACGACGCTGAAATTCTCAAACGCTTCCGAACCCCAGCGCAGAAAGGCATACCGCTCCTGGTTGCGTTCATACTCCTTGTCCACATTCAGCTTGAACGCATCCTTGCTTCCGAAAAAATCGACCATGACCGAATGGTCGATCACCAGATCCACCGGCACCAGCGGATTGATCTTTGCCGGGTCGCCGCCAAGCGTCACCATCGCGTCGCGCATCGCAGCCAGATCCACGACCGCCGGAACGCCCGTGAAGTCCTGCATCAGGACGCGTGCCGGCCGAAAGGCGATCTCCTGAGTCGACGACTTCGACGCCAGCCATTCGGCACACGCGCGAATATCATCAGCCTTGACCGATGTTCCGTCTTCATGCCGCAGCAGGTTTTCAAGCAGAACCTTCAACGAGAAAGGCAACCGGGAAATCCCGTCGAGCCCGTTCTTTTCGGCCTCGGGCAGTGAAAAATAGTCGTAGGCTTTTCCGCCGACTTCCAAAGTGCGGCGGCATTTGAAACTGTCAAGGGAAGGACGTGCGTGCGCGCTCACGGGCAAATCTCCTCATAAATTTGAATGGCCCTGGCCCGCGCCGCCGGTGTGCCGACGGAAGGTAGTGTCTTGTGATGCCGGATTTGCCATGATCCCGCAATCCGTAACCGAACCGCGCATCCGCCATCAACCACGCCCCGTTTTTGCGCTGGCGTCTAATATCACGTGACTTAATATATTGTGCGCCGCTGCTCAAGCCTCGTTCGCACCGAATATTTCCGCACCCGGCTGCGGAGTATCCCTGATTGCAACACTCTGAAAGGTTCGAAATCTCTAAAATGCGACTAGGCGTCCAAGACCTGACCTGCGTTCGCGGTGGCCGCACGGTGTTCGAGAACCTCTCCTTCGAGGTGAAGAAGGGGAGCGGTCTGCAGCTGACCGGCGCAAACGGCGTCGGAAAATCGAGCCTATTACGGATTCTGGCCGGCTTTCTGCCACCGGCCGCGGGCCGGATCACCCTGGAAGGAGCGGATGATGAAACGCCCATCGGCGAGTTCTGTCACTATGTCGGACACCTCAACGGCGTGAAACGCGCATTTACGGTCCGCGAAAACCTCCTCTTCTGGTCGGAATATTGCGGCGGCGGCGACATCGACCCTGCTCTTGAGACGTTCAATCTTCTCGATCTGAGCGACATTCCGGCTGGTCTTCTGTCCGCGGGTCAGGCGCGCCGCCTCGGGCTTGCCCGCCTGCAGGTGATAGAACGGCCTCTCTGGCTTCTGGACGAACCGTCTGTTTCGCTCGATGAGGCTTCGCGGAACATTCTGGCGTCCGCCATTCGTAACCACACCAGGAATGGCGGGCTGGCAATCGCGGCGACGCATCTGCCATTGGGCGTCAAGTTCGCGCATACGCTCGAACTCGGCGCGGAGGCACACTGACCGATGCATGCCTTCATCCGCCTTGTTGCCCGCGATGTGCGATTGACTCTGCGCGAAGGTGGCGCCGTATCCACCGCGCTGGGGTTCTATCTTGTCGTCGTGGCCATCCTTCCGCTCGGCCTTGGGCCGGACCTGAATCTGCTGTCCCGCATCGCGCCCGGCGTGCTCTGGGTTGCACTGTTGCTGGCAGCCCTGCTTTCGGTAGAGCGCATTTTTCATAACGACCTGGAGGATGGAACGCTGGAAGTCATCGCACTCGGACCGCTGCCGCTTGAACTTGTGGCCGCGGCCAAGGCGCTGGCGCACTGGATTTCAATCGGCCTGCCGTTGGTGATCGCCGCGCCAATCCTGGCGCTCCTGCTGAACCTGCCGGCGAACGCTTTCTGGATCCTGTTGCTGACCATGGTGACCGGAACACCGGCCATCAGCTTTTTGGGGTCCGTCGGCGCGGCGCTGACGCTCGGTCTGCGACGTGGCGGTCTGCTGCTCGCACTGCTCGTTTTGCCGCTGTATGTGCCCGTACTGGTGTTCGGGATATCGGCCATGAACGCGGTAATAACCGGTCCTGCCTCTTTTTTGTCGTCTTACCTGATACTCTGTGCATTGACCTTGGCCACTGTCGTTCTCGCACCGATCGCGGCGGCTGCGGCCTTACGGTTGTCGCTCGCTTGATCGACCTCAATGCGAACTCGATCAAGCGGAACTATCGTTTTCGTCAATTGCGCCCGTAAAAGACCTAGATTAGAACCATTCCATGGCAGATACACCCGGCTTTTTTGGCCGACTGGCCAACCCGACGTTTTTTCTCAAGCTCTCAGGTGCGGTCCTGCCGTGGCTGACGGGTCTGACGGTTATCCTGATGCTGGTCGGGCTCTATCTCGTTTTTTTCTTCGCCCCGCCGGACTACCAGCAGGGCGAGACGGTTAAAATCATGTTCATTCACGCGCCGTCTGCGTGGCTCGCCATGATGGGTTACTCAATCGTCACGATTGCCAGCATCGGCTCGCTGATCTGGCGCCATCCCATGGCGGATGTCGCCGCCAAGGCAGCATTGCCGATCGGTGCATGCTTTACGCTGCTTGCGCTGATTACGGGATCGCTCTGGGGCAAGCCCATGTGGGGGACCTACTGGGTTTGGGACGCAAGGTTGACGTCGGTACTGATCCTGTTCTTTCTCTATCTCGGACTGATGGCGCTCTGGCAGGCCATCGAGGAGCCCTCCCGTGCAGGACGCGCCGCCGCGATCCTCGCCATTGTGGGTTCGGTCAATCTTCCCATTATCAAATTTTCCGTCGACTGGTGGCACACGTTGCATCAACCGGCATCGCTCACCCGCCTCGACGCGCCTGCGATACACCCGTCGATCCTGATCCCGCTTCTGGTAATGATGGTCGCGTTCACGGCGTTGTTTTTCGTTCTGCATCTCACAGCCATGCGCACCGAAGTGCTGCGCCGCCGCGTTCAAGCTCTCAGGCTTACGCAGGTTGACGCCGCAAGAGCCGGGGAGGGCGCACGCGCATGAACGCGCTTCTCGATCTCGGGCAACATGCTGGTTTCATCTGGGCCGCGTACGGCGCCACGGTCATCGTTCTTGCCGGGCTCATAACCTGGATTCGTGCCGATGCCCGGCATCAGCTGCGTCTGCTCGAAGAACTGGAAGCGCAGGGCGTTCAGCGCCGGTCGGCGCGTGCCGGCTCCCCGAAGGCCAACAAGCAAAGGGCCCGGCGCTCATGACGTCATCAACGAACGAAGCGGGCAGCGTGCGCCCGCTGGTCTCCTGGCGCATGGCGCTACCGCTGATTCTGTTCCTCGCGCTGGCAGGCCTCTTCTTTGTCGGCCTGTACAGTGGCGACCCCTCCAAGCTGCCCTCCGCACTTATCGGCAAACCGGTGCCGGAATTCACACTGCCGCCGCTTAAAGGTCTGAAACATGACGGCAAACAGGTCGCCGGCCTCAAGTCGGCGGATCTCAAAGGGAAAGGCGTCCAGATCGTCAATTTCTGGGCATCCTGGTGTCTGCCCTGCCGAGACGAGCACCCCTTCCTTGAACAGCTCGCAAAGGAGAGCAAGGCGCGCCTCGTCGGCATCAACTACAAGGACAAGACGTCCGCCGCGCGGCGGTTCCTCGGCCAACTGGGAAACCCCTTCGATGCGGTGGGCGTCGATACAAAAGGATCAGCCGCCATCAACTGGGGCGTTTACGGCATGCCGGAAACGTTCATCGTCGGCAATGACGGGACCATTCTCTACAAGCATGTCGGTCCGATCGGTGCGAAGACGTTAACGGACGATCTGCTTCCGGCCATTCGGAATGCGCGAAGCAAGGGGTCGTGAAAGACGGTCTCAGCGCCCGTTCTTGGCACTCTCCGGACCAATGGCCTGCACAATCGTGTTCAGGGATTGCAGAAATTCATCCCGCTTGCCCGGTTCCAGCGCGGCCAGCAGCCGCTCATCGGCCTGATCGGCAGCGGGTTGCGCAGCGCGCAGGGCCTTGTGCCCCGCTTCGGTCAGCTTGACCGAGTAGACACGGGCGTCGTGGCGCGTGCGGCGCCGGCTGACGAGCCCCTTCTTCAGCATGCGCCGGATGATATCTGCCAAGGTTGAGCGATCAATGCCCGTCCGATCGACGAGATCGGTCTGACTGAGCCCCTCGTCAAGTGAAACGGCAACCAGCACTGCATACTGGCGCGGGGTCAGGCCGCCATCGATGACCTCTTCTGTGAAAAGATCGCCAGCACACTGTCCCGCACGGTGAAGCAGGTGGATGACACATTGACTGAGCACGTACTGGCGTTCGTGCGTATTCGGTTCCATCACGCGATCCCCGGAATTGACGAAGTTGCGCGAATGTTTCTCTATCGCGACAATTATCCCGTCTACTGAATAACCCGTTTGGGGTGGGCACGGTCCAGTCACGTTTGCTTGAAACTGTGTGAAATACTCACAGAACCAAGTCTTTAGATGGGAGAAGAGTGGATTTCTTCAACACAGGTGCCGCGCAGGGCCACTATTGCTTTGCGTCCGCGCAGGTCAATTGGTGCCCTCAGGAGCCGTTCAGTCTGTCGAGCGGGCGTGCTTCTGCAGAAGCCCGACCTGGAACGCCGCAAACACCAGCGTGAGGGGTACAAGCCCGAAGACCTTGAAGCTCACCCAGATGTCGGTGCTGAAGCTGCGCCAGACCACCTCATTGAGGCCGGCAAGGAACACAAAGAACCATGCCCAGCGATAGGTGAGCTTGCGCCAGCCGGCATCATCGAGATCGAAGGCTTCACCGAGAAGGCTGCGCAGGAACACCCGCTTGACCGCCAGGCCACCGAGCAGAATGCCGGCGAACAGGAGGTAAATGATGGTCGGTTTGATCTTGATGAAGGTTTCGTCCTGCAGGTAAAGGGTGAGCCCGCCGAACACCATCACGAAGACCGCCGTCACAAGCGGCATCTTGGCAAACTGTCCCGTCAGCATGCGCGAAACGACCAATGCCACGATGATCGCAACCATGAAGATTGCGGTTGCTGCGAAGATACCGAAGTAGGCATTGACGCCGAAAAACAGCAGCAACGGACCGAGATCGAGCACGAGGCGCAGGACTGGGTTCTCCTGCTTGCTCTTTTCAGTGCTATTCGGAACTTCTGACGCGCTCACGCTTCGACCTTCTCCTCAGCGCCTGCAATGACGGACGCGAATTCATAGGCATCGAACGGCTGCAGGTCGTCGACCGACTCACCGACACCGATGGCATGGATGGGCAGTGCAAATTTTTCGGCGATTGCAACCAGGATGCCGCCGCGCGCCGTGCCGTCCAGCTTGGTCATGATGATGCCGGTAACGCCGGCAATGTCCATGAAGGCCTGAGCCTGGCTCACCGCGTTCTGTCCTGTCGTCGCGTCGAGGACCAGCAAGACCGAATGCGGCGCGGTTTCGTCGAGCTTCTTGATCACGCGCACGATCTTGGCGAGTTCGTCCATCAGGTGCGCCTTGTTCTGCAGCCGGCCCGCGGTATCGATGAGCAGCACGTCGGCCTGCTCGCCCTGCGCCTGCTCCAGAGCGTCGTAGGCAAGACCCGCCGCGTCTGCGCCAACCTTTCCCGACACGACCGGAGCTCCGGTACGGTCACCCCAGATTTTGAGCTGATCGATGGCCGCGGCCCGGAACGTGTCACCCGCGGCAATGACCACGCTTTTTCCGTCTCCCGCAAATTGATGCGACAGCTTGCCGATGGTGGTCGTCTTGCCGGTGCCGTTCACGCCGACGACGAGAATGACATGCGGTTTGTTGGCTGAATCGAGCTCCAGCGGCCGGGCCATGGGCTCCAGGACATTGGCAACCTCGGCGCCGAGAACTGCCCGCACTTCCTCCGGCGCGATCTCCTTGTTGTAGCGCCCGCGCGCCACTTCCTCGGTGATACGGATCGCCATGTCGAGCCCCAGATCCGCCTGGATCAGGGCGTCTTCGAGCTCCTGCAACGTCTGGTCGTCAAGCTTGCGCTTGGTGAATATGGACGTGATGTTTTCGGTTAGCTTGTTGGAGGTCTTGCTCAGACCGTCACGCAGCCGCGAAAACCAGCCTTTCTTTTTCGGCTCAGGTTCGGGCTCGGGCTCGACCTCAGCATCCGGTTCCACCTCATCGATCGGTTCCGGTTCGGGCTCAGGTTCAGGAGCCGGCTCCGGCTCGTCAATCGGTTCCAACTCGGCGACAGGCTCGAGTTCCCCCTCGGGCTCTGGCTCAACCGCGGCAACCGGCTCCGGCTCTTCAACTGGTTCGGGCGCGGCGACGGGCTCAGGAACCGGCTCCGATTCAACAACCTCTTCAACCTCTTCGACGATTTCCTCGGGAGGCGGCGCCTTTTTCGCCTCGACCTTCTTGGTAGTGGTTGTCTTCTTTGCGGCAGGTTTTTTGGCAGCCGGTTTCTTGGCTACAGGCTTTTTTGCCGGCTTCTTTTCGACCTTTTCCACCTTCGCAGGCGGTTCTTTGGCCTTCTTCGCCGCCGGCTTTTTAGTTACCGGTTTTTTTGCCGTGGGTTTTTTCGCCGCCGGTTTCTTTCCAGCAGGTCTCTTGGCCGGGGCTTTTGCTTTCGGCTTGGGTTCAACTTTTTCCTCTACCGGTTCTGTCTTTGGTTCTTCCGGCTCCTGCTCCTTCTCTTTCGAGCCGAGGAGCGACCCAAGCAAACGTTTGAAAAATCCGGGTTTTTTCTTTTCGGTCATTGCAGCAAGGTTCCTTGCAGCGCCCCGCCACTGAGACCCGTCACGCGTGCCGAAACAATCGAACCGGGATGCGCCCGTTCCGCCGTATCAACCGGCGTGAAGTGGGGCGTGCGTCCGCGCGTCTCATTCTCCATCAGGATCGGCTGGGCTGATCCGACCTGCGCCTGCATGTGGCGGTCGAGACTGATCTCGCCCTTTTCCCGCAGGCGTGCCGCGCGCGCCTTGACCGATGTTCCATCCACCTGAGGCATCCGTGCAGCGGGCGTACCCTCGCGCGCCGAGTAGGGAAATACATGGAGATAGGTCAGACCGCAGGCATCGATGATCGAAAGCGTGCCTTCGAACATTTCTTCCGTCTCGGTCGGAAACCCGGCGATCAGGTCTGCCCCGAAAACCATATCGGACCGCAGGCCGCGAACCGTATCGCAGAACTCGATGGCCTGAGCACGGGAATGACGGCGCCTCATGCGCTTGAGTGTCAGATCATGTCCGGCCTGCAGCGAAAGATGCAAATGCGGCATCAGTCGCTCTTCCTCGGCGATCGCGCGGATCAGCGCCGGATCAGCCTCAATGGAATCGATGGAAGAAAGCCGCAACCGGTCGAGCTCAGGCACCAGCTTCAGGATCTTCCGCACCAGGCCGCCGAGCGTCAGATCGCCCGGCAGGTCCACGCCATAGGCCGTGATATCGACACCGGTGAGCACCACTTCGCGTGTGCCACTTTCAACGAGACGGCGGATCTGCGCGACGACCTCTCCGGCCGCAACGGACCGCGACGCACCGCGTGCATAGGGAATGATGCAGAATGTGCAGCGGTGATCGCAGCCATTCTGGATCTGAACGTAAGCGCGTGTGCGCGACCCGAACCCCTCGATCATGTGGGAGGCTGTTTCACGAACCGACTGGATGTCGTCAACGAGTACCTTTTCGGTATCTCCGGTCGCGAGCGCAGCGAAGGTTTCCGCCTTCATCTTCTCCGCGTTGCCGATGACATGATCGACTTCCGCCATCGCCGCGAACATCTCCGGTTCAAGCTGCGCCGCGCACCCGGTGACGACAATTTTTTTATCGGGATTCGCGCGCCTTGCCCTGCGGATCGCCTGGCGCGCCTGGCGCACGGCTTCGCCCGTCACCGCGCATGTGTTGACGATAATCGCGTCCTGAAGGCCCGTCCTGCTTCCAAGATCCCGCATGACCTCGGTCTCGTAGGCATTCAGGCGGCAACCGAAGGTGAGGATTTCCGGAGCGCTCATGACACCGCCTCGCCCTGCAGGAGGGCCGGATCGAGCGTTCCTTCATATTCAAGCTCGCTCGGACCGGTCATAAGGATGTGGTCGTCACCCTCATGCCACTCCATCTGCAACGGACCTCCCGGCAACGTCACAGTCAGCTTCCGCTCGGTCAGGCCCTTGCGATGAGCCGCCACTGCGACAGCGCAGGCCGCCGTCCCGCAGGCACGCGTCAGGCCCACGCCACGCTCCCAGACGCGCAGGGTGACCGCATCGCGGGACGTTACCTGTGCGAGCGAGATGTTCGCACGTTCCGGGAAAAGCGGATGGTGCTCGAGTACCGGGCCGATGCGGTCGAGTTCGTGGGCCTCCACATCGTCGACCCAGAAGATGCAATGGGGGTTCCCCACGTTGACCACACTCGGCGAATGCAGAACCGGCGCATCGATCGGGCCCGCCTGCAGCTCAATCGTCCGGGTATCGTGAAACTCTTCCGAAAGCGGGATCTCGTCCCAGCGAAACTTCGGCACGCCCATATCGACGGTCACGCTGCCATCCGGATTGACCACGGCACCGAGCATATCGGCTCCGGTCTGGATCGACACGTTGGGCCGTCCGAGTTCATCGGCCAGCACCGTCGCCACGCAGCGCATGGCATTGCCGCACGCCTCGACTTCGCCGCCGTCGTGGTTCCAGATGCGCATGAACGCGTCCGCGCCCGCGGGCGAGGGCTCGATGGCGATCACCTGATCACATCCCACGCCCGTATCGCGATCAGCGATGGCGCGCGCCTGCCCGACGCTGAGCGGCAGGGTCGCCGGGCGCGCATCGAGAACGGCGAAATCATTGCCGAGCCCGTTCATCTTGCGCAAGCGTATGGACGCAGTTTCATTCATCATCTGCCTTATATGGGGATTGCTGCGCCGCCGCAATCGGAGTGCGCGTGCAACTCTCCGGCATCATTACCGGTTCATCAGATCCGGTTCCCGGCGAAGCAGGATGTATTACCCGCGTTGAGCCGCGGCGATACGTCCCTGCTGCACGATGAATACGGCGATGAAGATGATCGTCATCAGCAGGACGATCGTCGGCGCGGGCGCACTGTCGAGGAAGAAACTCAGATAGGTTCCGAAGAAGGTCGACGCCAGTGCAACCGCACACGAGACCGCGAGCATGGAAGAGAATTTCCGGGTGATCAGAAACGCAATCGCCCCGGGTGTGATGAACATGGCAATTGCCAGGATGATGCCGACCGCCTTGAGCACACCGACAATGGTCAGCGAGAGGATGGCGAGCAGCCCATAGTGCAACAGCCGCACCGGCAGCCCGATGGCCTGCGCGTGCTGGCGATCGAAAGCGTGCAGCAGAAGATCCTTTCGCTTGATCAGGATGGCGGACGTACACAACCCTGCGATCAGCCAGCTGTAGCCAACGTCGGCCCAGGTCAGGCCGAGCATGTCGCCGAACAGGATATGATCGAGATGAACCTCGGTCTGGACCTTCACATACATGACGAGGCCGAGACCGAACATGCCGGAGAAGACCACACCCATGATGGTATCTTCCTTCACCCGGCTGTTTTCCTTCAGGTAACCGGTCGCCAGCGCACACACCATTCCCGCGCCGAATGCGCCGACGGCGAGGGGTATCCCGAGGATATAGGCAAGCACAATGCCGGGAAGCACGGCGTGGGAGATGGCATCGCCCATCAGCGACCAGCCCTTGAGGACCAGATAGCAGGAGAGCAATGACGTCGGCAGCGCCACCGCGACGCCGATGACGAAGGCTTGGCGCATGAATTCGAATTGGAACGGCAGCAGCAACTGATCGACAAGCGCGCTCATACGCCCGCCTCCAGCGCCGCGCGCGCCCTTCGTCTTGCCGCAAGGAAGCCGTGCTTGGGTGCAAAGACGAATGCGGTCAGGAAGATGGCGGTTTGCAGGACCACGATGATGCCACCCGTCGCGCCGTCGAGAAAATAGCTGGCGTAGGCGCCGAAAAAGCTGGTCAGCGAACCGATTGCAACACTGATTGCGATCAGCCTCGGAAACCGGTCGGTCAGCAGATAGGCCGTCGCACCTGGTGTCACCACCATGGCGATCACCAGAAATGCTCCGACGGCCTGAAGCGCTGCGACCGTGCACGCGCTCAACAGGGTGAAGAAGAGGATCTTCAGCGCGGTGGTGTTGAGGCCGATGGATCGTGCGTGGTTCTCATCGAAAAACGTGACCATCAGGTCTTTCCATTTGAAAGCCAGGACAGCGAGCGAAACGAACCCGATGATCGCGAGCTGAAGCGTGTCGCCGGGGGAAATTGCGAGGATGTTGCCGAGAACAATGGTCTGGATGTTCACCGAGGCGGGCGACAGCGAAACCATGAACAGGCCCAGCCCGAAGAAGGACGTGAAAATGAGGCCGATGATCGCGTCTTCCTTCAACCGCGTGCGCTGGTTGATGAACAGCATTGCAGCCGCGGCAAGACCGCCGGCGAGAAATGCGCCGAGCGAAAAGGGCAACCCGAGCATGTAGGCGCCGGCAACGCCCGGAACGATCGAGTGAGACAGCGCATCACCGATCAGCGACCACCCCTTGAGCATCAGATAGGCGGAGAGAAACGCACACACGCCGCCGACAAGCGCGCCGACCCACATGGCGTTGACCATGTAGTTGTAGGTGAAGGGTTCAAGCAGAAGGGTCACCTCTTCTTGTTCCCGCTCTGCTTTTCGTCCTCCTCCTCGCCATAGATAACAAATGGCCGTTCGTCGTCGGTCAGGACGGTCACCTGACGCGTATCGTCATCCACGTGCAACTCATCGCCACCGAGGGTGACCTGCCGGAGCACGCCCCCAAAGGCCTTTTCGAGATTGGCTTGGGTGAAAACCTGCGTCGTCGGCCCCTGCGCCAATACCGTCACGTTCAAAAGAACCGCGCGGTCACAAAATTCGGGTACGCTTCCCAGATTGTGAGTCGAAACCAGCAGCACGCGCCCTTCGTCGCGCAATGCCTGCAACAGCTCCACGATCTGCTCTTCAGTACGGACGTCGACGCCGGTGAAGGGTTCGTCCAGCAGAATGACCTGACCCTCCTGGGCCAGGGCGCGTGCGAGAAAGACGCGCTTTTTCTGCCCGCCGGAGAGTTCACCGATCTGCCGCCTCCGGTAGGCGCTCATGTCGACGCGCTCAAGCGCGGCGTCAACCATCTCGTGATCATGCTTTGAGGGACGCCGCAGCCAGTTCATGTGGCCGTAGCGGCCCATCATCACCACATCCTCGACGAGCACCGGAAAATTCCAGTCCACTTCCTCCGCCTGGGGCACATAAGCGACGAGATTGCGTGCCTGGGCTTCGGCTTCCGACATGCCGAGCACCCGGATCCGCCCCCGGGCCAAGGGGACGAATCCCATGATCGCCTTGAAGAGGGTCGACTTCCCGCTGCCATTAACCCCGACAAGAGCGGCGATGGAGCCCTGCGGGACGGCGAAATTCACATCCTTCAAAGCTGTGTGCCCGTTGCGATAGGTCACCGTGACGGACGTGATCTCAAGACCTTCCGCCTCAGGCGAAATTTGGGAACCCGCGTGCTCGTGCGCCTCGGCTCTGACTGCCGGGCCTCTCATTTGCCTTGTTCCCTCATTGTTTGAGCCCATCTGCGACAGTCTGCGTGGTAACCCGCAGGAGGTCCAGATAGGTTGGAACGGGACCGCTCTCGTCGCTCAGCGAGTCGACGTAAAGCACGCCGCCATATTTAGCATCCGTTTCGCGGGCGACCTGCTTGGCAGGTCCGTCGGACACAGTGCTTTCGGAAAACACCGCCGGGATATCGTGCTTGCGTACCGTGTCGATGACACGCCGCACCTGTTGCGGAGTTCCATGTTGGTCGGCGTTGATCGGCCACAGATAGAGCTCTTTCAGGCCGAAGTCGCGCGCCAGATAGCTGAAGGCGCCCTCGCTTGAGACGAGCCAACGCCTGTTTTCGGGAATTGCGGCGAGGGCTTCGCGTATGGGCTTCACGCTTTCCTCAATCTTCTTCGCGTAGGCCTTGGCATTCGCATTGTAGGCTTCGGCGTTCTTCGGATCGTGCTTAACCAGTGCCTTGCGGATGTTCTCCACGTAGATCAGCGCATCGCTCGGCGACATCCAGGCGTGCGGATTGGGCTTTCCCGTGTAAGGACCCTCGGCAATACCCATCGGTTCCACCCCTTCCGACACGATCACCGAGGGAACATCCTTCAGGTTGGTGAAGAACTTCTCGAACCACAGTTCGAGGTTGAGACCGTTCCAAATGATCAGATCGGCATCCTGGGCGCGCAGAATGTCACGCGGGGTCGGCTGGTAGTTATGGATTTCCGCGTTCGGCTTCGTGACTGATTCCACAATCGCCCGATCACCAGCGACGTTTTTGACGATGTCGGCGATGACCGTAAAGGTGGTTACGACCTTGAATTTATCGTCGGCCAAGGCAGTGGAAGAAATCGCGACCAGTGCTGCAACGACCAAAATCGCTCGGCGTAGAAAGGAATACATCCGTATACATCCTCTGACTGTGAGTAACTGATCCCCGATATTTATGCTATTGAGAATTATTTGCAACAAGGAATTTGCATCGAACTGCTCCGCTCCCGACGCACCGGGAACAAATCATCGTTGGCTCACGGAAGCAGAATCAGGAAAAAACGGACTTCTGTTTCCCATCCGATCCCGCTCAACGGACAGGTATTGAATTCGTTTGTCGTCGGAGAGCGGTTCCGTTTCCGCCGATCGTGATCTAGGGTGCGCGCCGTTATGACCACGGAAAGCGAACATGATCACCGACCCAAGGACCCGTCCGGCTGGGTGCAGCGGTTTCTCGAAGGCGTAAAATCCGGCGGCAGTGTTCTGGATGTCGCCTGCGGTGCGGGGCGCCATATGAGGCTGGCGCTTGATATGGGATTTACGGTCACGGGCATCGATCGCGACCTGTCAAACGTCGAGGACCTGGCAAACAGGCAGGATGTCGGTCTCATAGAGGCCGATCTGGAAACCGGACGCGCCTTTCCGCTGAAAGACATGCGCTATGACGGTGTGATCGTCACCAACTATCTGTACCGGCCCATTCTGAGTGACATCGTGGGGTGCGTCGCCACCGACGGTGTGTTGATTTACGAGACGGCGGCCGCCGGCAACGAGCGTTACGCAGGTCCATCCAACCCGGACTATCTGCTGAAGCCGAACGAGCTTATCGATGCCGTTATGCCGCATCTCGTTGTCGTGGCCTACGAGAATGGTTTGCGCGACAACCGAAGCCCCAAGGTTGTCGGGCGGATTGCCGCGTGCGGCTCCGCGCACCCGTGGGCGAATGATAACCCTGTTGAGCTCTAACCGTTCAAGGGTCCGTGAGAGGATCTTGAAAGTGTCGCAATTGCAAACAAAGTAATGTCCCAACCACAACTTGCCCCTGAATGGAATGGGAAGGACATGTCATGCCGCTTAATCGTGCATTTGCGGGCGTTACAGCTGTTGTTCTCGCCACCGCATTAACTACCGCCGCTGCTGCCACACCGAAAGTGAACAAAGGCCGGGTGACGGCCAAAAGCGACTATGGGAACGGCACTGTGACCGCGCCCGTGCGTATGGCGCGGCATGGACTTCAGGTTCGCTTACCCGGTGGGCTTTGGTATTATTGCGAGGTATCGTGCATCGATACGTTGCGCCGTGAGGCGCTTGATTTTTGGGAAACCCGGTCCGAAGAGGGCGGGGACAATGACTTCGACTAAGGAGTATCGGATGACACACCGCATGAAGATGATTCCGGCCCTGCTAATTTCTGGTGCGATTCTCTTAATTGGATCCGCCTCACCTGGCTCTGCCCAGGGCGCAGGGTATGTTACGGCTTACAGCGATTATGGAAACGGTCAGGTAAGTGCACCGGTCCGCCACGCCCAATTTGGTTATCAGGTCAAGTTGCCGGGAGGGCCGTGGATTTATTGCCAGCGCAACAGCCTCTTCATCGCCCGGATTTTCAAATATGAAAGCCCCTGCGCCGATACGCTGCGTCGCCAATCCATTGATTTCTGGGAAACCCAGCAGGAGGATCAGGGCGGATCTCGCTAAAACAAGGAAGTTTGCACCATGTGCGCCGA
>JALCBY010000003.1:72288-125315 GCA_028066055.1 Hyphomicrobiaceae bacterium | reverse complement strand
ATGACGATGCTCGTCTCGCGAACAGTTGCGACGGGCCCAACCGGCGTAAAGGAGACAACCCAGAGTGCAATCGCGAAGTTGGCCATGCTGAGAAGTGATGCGGTAACGCCTGTCTTCCAGACCATGGCCATGGCCGGCAAAAGCGTCCTTCCCCGCCACCAAAACCCGAGAAGGGCCATGCCGAAGCCATCGACCGCGAACAGCGTCACAAAATAGGTAAGCCCGACGCCTTCAAGACGGACGCCAAGGGCATCGACGATCGTATAGGCGCTGACAACGACACCGGCGCCCGCGGACAGAAGAAAGGTCTGCAGGCTGGCCTTCTGCAGAGCACCGCGCTCCGTTGCAAACATGACAAGCCCGAGGCAGACCACCCCGATACCCGCAAGGGCAACCGGCGGTGGAAGTTCGCCGACGATGGGGATCGCGGCAAGCGTAACAAGCGCAGGTGCCATGCCCCGGGCGACGGGAAACACGCGCGAGAAGTCCCCCAGCCGATACATGTTGATGAGCAGCGTCTTGTAGATCATGTGCAGGCAGAAGTGGATCGCGACGAGCATCCAGCCTTCGCCCGGGAGGGCGGGAAGGAAAAGAAGCGCAGGGGCAAGAAACACACCGCTCCCGCTGTAGACCCAGGTTGCCATGACGACACCGTCGCCGGCGCCCTTGATCATGCTGTTCCACACGGCGTGCATCGTGGCGGCGGCGAGCAGGAGCAAGATGATTTCGAATGACATGTCCGAATTCAGATGGCGTGGCTTGCGAATCGGGCGTGAGATTCCAGCCCGCAGTTGAAACCTAGTCCGCCAGAGGACGACAGGACAGCCGGAACATGTTCAAGGAGAGAATGTGCAAGCCGGTCTTGGACACCGAGGAAACGCCTACATCAGGCCCTGCTCGGTGTAGAAACGTTTCGCGCCGGGATGCAGCGGTGCGGTCAGCCCCGATTTTGTCATGGCCGCCGGATCGAGGTCGCGCAGCGCGGGATGGAGTTTCTTCAGCTCACCGATATTGTCGAAAATCGCCTTCGTGAACTGATAAACCACATCGTCGGGAACGTCCTTCGAGGTCACGACCGTCAGGGCCGCGCCGAATGTGGAAGCGGGCTTGGACATGCCGGGATATGTGCCTTCGGCAACATTTGCTTTTGCCAGATGCGGTGTCGACGCCAGGAGCGCGTCGATCTTCTCGCCCACAAGATCCACGACGACGCCGTCGCAGAGTTTGGTGACCTGTTCAACCGCTTCATTCGGATGGGCGGAAACAACAAAGATTGCCTGAACGCGATCGTGACAGAATGCGAGGGACTGATCCTTGCCGGTCAGCTCCTCGGCAAGCATGAAGTCGCCGGGTGACCAGTTCTTCGATTTCAGGATCAGGTCGACACTGTTGCGGGTCTTGGAGGTCGGCCTCCCGAGGTTCACGCGTTTTCCTTTGAGATCGTCCAGCGAACCGATGTCCGCATCACGACGCGCCACCAGCGTAACCGGTTCGGGATGCAGTGAAAACACGCTGCGCAGCGTGTTGAGCTTTTCGCTGACATGTTTCACCGGCCCGGTGCCGCTTGTTGCATAATGCTGCCAATCGGAGCCTGAAAGACCGAATTCGGCCGCGCCGTTATGGACGTTGAAGAGGTTCGAGTAGGATTCCGGAGCATCCCCCTTCGGGGCCGGCAGTAAACTGCAGGTTACCGAATCCGTCTTGCGGTTCAGCAAGCGGCAAATGCCGCGTCCGAAGGCATAGTGACTGCCGTCACGCCCACCGGCCGCAATCGCCACGTCTTCGGCGGCACGAACCGGACCACCGCCCGGAACCAATGTCAGGATGAGCGTCAAAACGATCAGGACTGGTATGCGCAACGTCACCGCTCTGCCCGTTTTGTAGCGTGCGGCAAGCATATCACTTTTTGGAGCGTTTTGGGAGTCGCAGCCCCGAAGATGATGCTGTCCGGGCAAATTCGACGCGGAATCAAGCAGGTGTTCAATTGACCCAGAACAACCGTCGCCGCGCTCGATTAGGGTACAGTCCGTAATCAATCAGTATCAGCCAAAGGGCAGGGCATGACATCTCAGCCCAATCGATGTGAAGGGGCAGGCAGGAACAGCGTCGATGTTACCGGCATAGATGCCTATTCTCCGGCAGAGATTGCAGCCCGTGTCGAATCAGCCGGGACCGCAAAGGCGAAACTGCCGCTCGACAAGCTGTTCACGCTTGGGCTTCTGGCGGGCATCTTCATTGCGTTCGGAGGCACCTTTTACACGCTGACCGTTACCGGGAGCACGCTCGGATTTGAACCCACCAAGCTTTTGGGCGGTGCAGCGTTCAGCCTCGGTCTCGTCCTTGTGGTCGTCGCAGGTGCGGAGCTCTTTACCGGAAATACCCTTATCGTCATGGCCTGGGCCGACGGCGACGTTTCGCTCGCGGAGCTGTTTCGCAACTGGACGGTCGCGCTCTTGGCAAATGCGGCCGGCGCTGTCCTTATCGCCATACTCGTTTACTACAGCGGTGTACTAGACGCAGGCAGTGTCCGGGAGACGGCGGTCAAGATTGCCGAGGGAAAGCTCGGTCTGGGTTTCATCGAGGCATTCATCCGCGGCATTCTCTGCAATGCCCTCGTGTGTCTCGCCGTGTGGCTTACATTCGCCGCGCGCCGGGTCAGCGGCAAGGCGATTGCCGTTATCTTTCCGATCACCGCTTTCGTTGCGCTCGGCTTCGAACATTCCATCGCAAACTTCTACCTGATCCCGGTCGGCATGCTGGCGGGAGCGGAGGGCACGCTGGGCGATGTGGCAGGAAACCTCGTTCCGGTGACACTCGGCAACATCGTCGGCGGTGCGGGCGGCGTCGCGGCCGTATACTGGATCATCTACGGAAAGCGCAACAACGCCTGACGGACCAATGCAACACCGCGTTGACTTGACCCGCCGCCGAGCGTAGTTTCGCCCCGAAATCATTGGCAGGCCCGAATATTCGAGCCGCCGCCCTGCACATGGTATGATAGACAGTCTACCGGGAGGCAGGGAGGTCACCACCCGTCAGCGAGGGTTCGCCCACGGGTGCGTTACTGCTTTGGAATAACGATCGAGACGAACGCATGTTCGAAACACTGACAGACCGCCTGTCCGGCATCTTCGATAAACTCACCGGGCGCGGAGCGCTTTCGGAGGAAGATGTCGCGGCAGCCATGCGCGAGGTGCGCCGCGCCCTGCTCGAAGCGGACGTGGCCCTCGAGGTCGTGCGCGGTTTCATCGAAACCGTCCAGGAAAAGGCGGTTGGCCAGGAAGTCCTGAAATCGGTCACGCCAGGCCAACAGGTGGTCAAGATCGTCCATGACGAGCTTGTCGCCATGCTGGGCGACGAAGCCGTCGGCATCGATCTGAAGGCAAAAGCGCCGGTGCCGGTCATGCTCGTCGGCCTGCAAGGTTCGGGTAAGACGACCACATGCGCGAAAATCGCGCTCAGGCTCACCGGTCAGGACAAGAAGAAAGTCCTCATGGCCTCGCTGGATACCCGCCGTCCGGCAGCGCAGGAACAGTTGCGCGTTCTCGGAGAGCAGGTCGACGTCGATACTTTGCCGATCAAGAAGGGGCAGGACCCGCTGCAGATTGCCCGGCGTGCGCTCAAGGACGCCAAGACCGGCGGCTATGACGTGGTGATGCTGGACACGGCCGGCCGGACCCACATCGACGAAGAGCTGATGCAGGAAACGGCCGACATCCACAAGATCGCCAAGCCGCACGAGACGCTCCTGGTGGCAGACGCGCTGACCGGCCAGGACGCGGTCAATCTCGCGACGAGCTTCGATGAATGCGTTCCATTGTCCGGCATTGTGCTGACCCGCGTCGACGGCGACGGGCGCGGCGGCGCGGCTCTCTCAATGCGTGCGGTGACCGGCAAGCCCATCAAGCTGATCGGTGTCGGCGAAAAGGTCGATGCTCTGGAGGATTTCCATCCCGACCGGATCGCCAACCGGATTCTCGGAATGGGCGATGTCGTTTCGCTGGTCGAGCGGGCCGCCGAAACGCTCGATGCCGAGAAGGCGGACAAGATTGCGCGGAAAATGCGCAAGGGCGCGTTCGACCTCGACGACCTCGCCGAGCAGCTCAAGCAGATGGAGAAGATCGGCGGCATGTCCGGCGTTCTGTCCATGCTTCCCGGCATCGGCAAGGTGAAAAAGCAGATCGAGGAAGCGGACCTTGACAACACCGTGGTCAAGCGCCAGCAGGCGATCATTTCTTCCATGACGCCGCAGGAGCGGCGTGCCCCGAAACTGCTCAACGCGTCCCGCAAGAAGCGCGTCGCCAAGGGCTCAGGGACCACCGTGCAGGACATCAACAAGCTGCTCAAGATGCACCGGATGATGGCCGACATGATGAAGAAGATGGGCAAGGGCAAGGGCGGCCTCGCCAAGCTGTTCGGCGGCGGCATGCCGGACATGCCGGAAGGCGTGGACCCGGGCGGCGCACCTCCGGGAATGCCGGGCGTTCCACCAGGAATGCCGCCAGGTGGCCTTCCCGGTTTACCGGGCATGGGCGGCGGGCTGCCGCGCGGACTTCCGGGCCTGCCGGGCAAAAAGAAATAGCTGACAGACGAAATTTCAACTCACAATCGGAACATCGAAGAAGGACCAGGATATGTCACTGAAAATGAGATTGGCACGGGGCGGGGCGAAGAAGCGCCCCTATTACCGAATCGTTGTGGCCGACTCGCGAAAACCCCGCGACGGCCGCTTTATCGAGCGCATCGGCACCTACAATCCATTGCTTCCCAAGGATCACGCCGAACGCGTTACACTGGTTGAAGATCGCGTCAAATACTGGCTCGGCGTCGGCGCACGTCCGTCGGACCGCGTACACCGTTTTCTCGATGCCGCCGGCATCCTGAAGCGCGACCCGAAGAACAACCCGCAGAAAGCACAACCAGGCCAGAAGCGCCTCGACCGCGAGGAAGCCAAGCGCGAGGCGGAGGCCAAAGCCAAGGAAGAGGCGGAAGCCGCCGCTTCGGCTGAAGCCGAAGCGCCAGCCGAAGAAGCTCCTGCAGAGGACACGCCCGCTGAAGAGGCCCCGGCTGAAGAAGCAGCAGCAGAGGAAACTCCGGCAGAAGAAGCTGCCGCGGACGAGGCTCCCGCAGAAGAAGCTCCTGCTGAGAAGGCAGAAGAGAAGTCCGAGTAATGGCGCGCGGCGTCCAATGGGCGCTCGCTTGGACTCATGCCGGGTGACCGCAAGGCGCGCGTGTGCCTCGGCCGATTTTCCGGCGCGCGCGGGCTCAAGGGCGAGGTGCGCATAAAGACGTTTACCGCGCAGCCGCAATCGATCGCCGACTACGGTCCGCTGGAGGACGAAACCGGTGCGCGCTCCTTCGAGTTGTCGAACGTCAAGCCCGCAAAGGACGGCGTTGTCGCGATTGTGCGCGGCGTCACGACGCGTGAGCAGGCCGAAGCGCTCAAGGGCATCGAGCTTTATGTCGACCGCGACACGCTGCCCGAAACCGGCGACGATACCACTTACTACCATGCCGATTTGATCGGCCTTGTCGCCGTCAGCGAAGACGGCGCAGCACTCGGCAAGATAATCGCCGTTCAGAACTATGGCGCAGGCGACTTGTTGGAGGTGCGCCCGGCAACCGGCGGTGCAACCGTGCTGGTTCCCTTCACGGAAGCCGTCGTGCCCGATATCGACCAGGAAGCCGGTTGGCTTCTCATGATACCTCCCGAGGGAGTTTTCGAGCCCTGAGGCAAGACAGCTGAGGACTCTTTTCACTGCACACGCTAGGGTCGCACATTCGTCCCCATGCCGCGAACCAGCGAGAATAACGAGGTAGCGATGAGCACGAGCCGGATGGAACCGTCCGGAAAACGCACGCGTCTTGTCGATATCGCGAGGTGGCTGGCACCCCTGGCGGAGCTGGGGACCCGGGGCTATCCCGTGGCCGTTCGCCGCCGGTTGATGATTGTTAATGTCACCGCCTACCTGATCGCGCTTTTCTCACTCTTCTACGCCGGTCTGTTCGCGGTCTACGACATCGGCACATATATGCCGCTGGTTCTGGCGAACCTACTTCTCATGGTCATCGCACTGCTCGCGCCGCTGGCGCACCGCATCGGTGAGATCTGCGCTGCGGTGATCATTGCGGTGGCGGAGTTTGCGAGCTTGTTCTTTTTCGTACGCACGCTCGGTCACGATTCAGGCGTTCAGATCAACTACCTCGTCGCGGCAGCGATCCCTTTCGCGATATTCGGGCTCTCCCATCTGTGGCTTGTGATCGCGACGATCATCATCGGGCTCGCTCTGCATCTTGTGGCATGGTTTCTCTACCCGACCGCTGACGCGCTTGTGCCGCCGGACCCGTCGCTGCTCAACAACCTCTACATCTCCTCGGTCATAACCACGGGCTCGATCATTGCGGTGATCGTCCTCTACGCCTTTACGCTTGCGGACAGGGCGCGCGCGGAAGCCGATACGCTTCTCCGGCACATACTGCCCGAACCCGTCGCCGAGCGTCTCAAGGCCCGGCCCGGCACGCGAATTGCGGACAGCATTCCAGAGGCTTCCGTAATGTTTACCGACCTGTCCGGCTTTACGCCTCTGGCCAAAGACCTCGGCGCGGAGCAGACACTTGATATCCTCGACGATATCTTCACCGAGTTCGATGCGCTGGCCGTCAAACACGGCGTCGAGAAGATCAAGACCATCGGCGACGGTTATATGGCGGCCTGCGGCGTGATCTCGCCGGTTCGGGATCACGGCGCGCGCCTCGCCCGTCTTGCCCTCGACCTGCCGGGAACTGTGGAAGCGCTTTCGAAGCGACACGGTATGAACCTTCAAATCCGCATTGGTCTCGCAAGAGGCCCGGTGATGGCCGGGGTGATTGGCGCAGACAAGTTTTTCTATGATGTGTGGGGTGAAACTGTGAACCTGGCATCGCGGCTAGAGTCGCACGGTCTGCCAGGCACGGTTCACGTCTCAAGAGAGGTTCATGATGCTCTTTGCGGCGAGTTTCACTTTGAACCGCGCGGCCGTATCGATATCAAGGGAGTGGGCCAGCTTGAAACATGGCTGCTCAAGAATGAAAAGCGCGTTTGAGCCGGAAGTGTACAGCCAATGCGGACTCCCTGGACGGCAACAGTCCTGACCATACTGCCGAACGTGTTCCCGGGCCCTTTGGGCGCAAGCCTCATCGGCAGCGCGTTGGAGAATGGAACCTGGGCGCTCCACACCATCGACACCCGGGAATTCGCCGAAGACAAACACCGATCCGTCGACGACACACCGGCAGGAGGCGGGCCGGGCATGGTGATGCGTCCCGATGTTGTGGGACGCGCCGTCGACGCGGCCACCGCAAAGTCGCCCGACGCACCGGTTGTGTTTCTCAGTCCGAGAGGAAAACCCCTGGACCAGGCACGCGTGCGCGAGCTTGCGCAAGGCCCGGGCGTCACCGCGTTGTGTGGCCGGTTCGAGGGGCTGGACGAACGGGTGATCGCGGCCCGCAACATAGAAGAGATATCCATCGGCGATTATGTGCTTGCGGGTGGCGAGGTTGCCGCGTGCGTTCTGATCGAGGCCTGCGTCCGGCTGCTGCCCGGTGTTATTGGCGATGCGGCATCCCTCGAGCAGGAAAGCTTCGAGCAAGGGCTTCTGGAGTACCCGCACTATACGCGTCCGAGGACGTGGGAGGGTCTGGAGATCCCCGAGGTGCTTCTGTCCGGCGACCACGGCAAAATTGCCGAATGGCGCCGTGCGCAGGCTGAAGCCATTACGAAGGAGCGCCGGCCCGACCTGTGGTCGCGGAGGAAAAAGTAACGCCGGAGCAAAAAAACAATGAGTGAAACGAGCCAGTTCACCGATATTCCCGCCGGCAAGATTGCGGCGATTGTCACCTACCTCGAGATGCGGTCGATGCCGCAGAGGTCTGAGGCCACACCGCCGCTACCGGGTGCACTTCGCCAGATCGAACAGCTGGACCTGGATTGGTATTTCGACGTCTACAAGCGCATCGGCGCGGATTTGCTGTGGTTTTCCCGGCTTGCCAGGTCACCGGATGAGCTTGCTTCCGCACTCACCGATCCCGATTACGCAGTTTACATGCTGGAGTATGAAGGCCAGGACGAAGCCATACTGGAACTCGATTTCCGCGAAGAAGGCCAATGCGAGCTCACCTTGTTCGGTGTTTCGTCCGGCCTTGTTGGACGCGGTGTCGGGCGCGCACTCATGCAAAAAGCGATCGAATTCGCCTGGTCCCGGCCGATTGAAAGGTTCTGGGTGCACACCGGTACGCTTGATCATCCGCGTGCGCTGCCGTTTTACGTTCGCAGCGGGTTTACCGCCTATCGCCGTCAGGTCGAGATTGCCGATGACCCCCGATTGACCGGCGCGCTTCCCCGCGACGCCGCCCCCCAGGTGCCGATTATCGAACCCTGACCCGCTATGGCTCGAAGACGAGCGTGAGGTAGGAGAAGAAGAGCACCAGATGCACGACACCAAGCAGCAGATTGGTCGGCACGCCTGAGAAGGTGATGAGTGAAATGAACAGCGTGAGCATCAGCAGCACCAGCTCGACACGATCAAGACCCAATTCAAGCGAGACGCCCGTATAGAGAGAGATGGCAAGAACGGCCGGAATTGTCAGGCCGATGGTCGACAATGCGGAACCCAGACACAGATTGACCGCGCGCTGAAGCCGGTTGCGCGCGGCAGCCTCGATTGCGGCCATGCCTTCGGGCGCAAGCACCATCATGGCAATGACGATGCCGCTGAAGGCGATCGGCATGCCCACCTCCTCGACGCTGTGGTTGAGGATTTTCGACAGGAACTCCGAAAGCAGAATGACCTGGAGCAGGGTCAGAAACAGCAACACCGCGTGATACGGGATCGAATGGATCTTGATGCGGTGCTTCGAATGCCCCACGGACAGCTGCTCCGCCGGCCTCTGCGTCCCTTCAGGTTCCATGAAGAAGGTTTTGTGGCGCACCGTCTGGATCATGAGAAACGCGCCGTAAAGCAGCAGGGTCAGGGTTGCGAAAATCGCCGCCTGCAAGTGTGAGAATGTCGGCGTGGCGGTTGTCGTTGTGAAATCGGGAATCACGAGTGACAACACCGCAAGCGTCGTGATAACCGCGAGAAACGCGGTTGCACCCTGAAGGTTGTAGTGCTGCTGTCCATGACGCAGGGCGCCGATCACAAGCGTGAGCCCGACCATCCCGTTAAGCACGATCATCAGGATCGCAAACATGGTGTCGCGTGGCAGGGTCGGGTTGTTCTCGCCACCCAGCATGATACCGGCAATCATTGTGACTTCGATCGATATGACCGACAGCGTGAGAATGAGCGTGCCGTATGGCTCGCCGAGCAATTCGGCCAGCGAATCGGCATGGCGGACGACACTGAACGAACACCACACCATGACGCCAAACAGCCAGAAAAAAAGCAGAACACCGATATGATACGTGTCTAGGTGCGACAGCCAGAACTCACCAAAGATGCCGAACAGAACCGCAGTCGCGATCCCGCCGAAAAGAGCGAGTTCCTGTTTGGCCAGCGCGGCATATGTGCTGCGCCGGGTTTTGACCCTGCCCTTGCGTACGGTTTTTGCAGCCATTAGCGACCGGGCCGCGTCAGATTGGCACCGGCTCCCCCCTTGATGCGTTGTAATTCGTCAGACGAACCAGACCCCATATATCCTCTTTCGCATCGGATGAAAAATACCCGATGTGATCGCCTCTGGATTGTCCGTCAATTCCCGCCACGCGCGAGCGTAATGCCGCCACACACGTAGAGCGTCTGCCCGGTCACGAAACCTGCCGCCTCGCCCATGAAAAAGGAAACGGCATTGGCGATATCCTCCGGCTCACCAAGCCGGCCCACGGGCACGCTGTCGATGATTTCGCGCGTCCGTGGCATGTCGGGCGGATTGATCCTTTCAAACAATTCGGTGCGGATCGGACCCGGTGCAATCGTGTTCACGGTGATCCCGTCGCGGGCCAACTCCAGGGCCCAGGTCCGCCCCATGGAAAGAATTGCCCCCTTGCTTCCCGAATAGGCCGTGCGATGGGTCTTGCCGAGATGCGCCCGGCTGGAAATGTTGACGATCCGTCCGAAGCCCCCATTGCGCATGCCTGCAACGACCGCACGGGCGCAGATCATCGGCGCACGCATATTGATGGCCACCTGGCGGTCGAAATCCTCGTCAGCCGTTTCCTCAAGCAAACTCGAAATGCCGATCCCGGCATTGTTCACCAGACCGGTGACAGGACCGCTGGAGAGAATGTCGGCGAGCGTGCTTTCCAGTTGCAATGCATCCGCAAGATCGGCTTTGACCCAGGGAATACCCGTCTCGCCCGCAGGTGGCCTCAGATCCAGGTTGATGACCTCCCAGCCGTCGTCGCCAAGCCTTCTCGCAACAGCTTTCCCGATACCCTGGCTCGCGCCCGTTACGACTGCCCTCTTCAAGCCGTTCTCTCCTGATTGCCTGCCACTATCCGCCAGCCTGCCACTCCCGAATCCAATCCAGCGGCCACAGCAACATGATGACGTTGAGGGTCAGATTATCGCGAATAACGATGCCGGTGAGAATTTCGAAAAACAGGGCGATGGCAATCGTGAGCGCAATCGGCAACCGCCATGCGAGAAGGAAGCCGATGATCGCCGCGATTGTGTCGGACACCGAGTTGAGGACAGAGTCCCCGTAATAGTCGAGCGAAATGGTCGCCTCGCGGTAGCGGTCGATTATCATGTTGGTATTCTCGACAATCTCCCAGGATGCTTCGATCCCGACGGCAACCGCCAAACGAGCGAGCAGCGGCCATTTCGGAGCGACGAGCCAAGTCAACCAGTAGAAGATGAATCCATGGATGATATGGGAGGGCGTGTACCAGTCGGCGATGTGCTGTGAGTTTTCGGAGCTCTGGACATTTCCGTGCCACAGCTTGATATGGCCACATTCGCAGATCGGTATCCGGCCCATGGCCCATAGCGTCAACGCCTGCGCGACGATGATTGCGATAATCACGCCGATGAAAATGAAAGTGGAGGACGGGATGGTTCGGGACATTTACCACCTGGTGAGCGAATCAAAATTATATGCCGGGCGGGAGAATCGATCTATCGACAAACTGTTCCGCCTGCTGTAGAAAACGCGCCACGCTGCCGGACAAACGAAGCAGCGACCACCCAACTAATCAAAAAGAATGGTGAGCGTCGCGCAAGGCGGCAGCTACCCTGTTGAAAGGTAGATACGATGAATGTCATCGAGGAGCTTGAGAAAGAGCATCAAGCGGAACTTGAGTCCAACCGGGCCGTTCCGGAATTTGCACCTGGCGACACCGTACGCGTCATGGTCAAGGTGAAGGACGGTGAACGCGAACGCATCCAAGCCTATGAAGGTGTTGTTATCGCACGCGACGGTTCCGGTCTCCACGAGAGTTTCACCGTGCGGAAAATTTCATATGGCGAAGGTGTGGAGCGCGTTTTTCCGGTTCACTCGCCGCTGATTGCCGAAATCGAGGTCGTGCGCCGCGGCCGGGTCCGCCGAGCCAAGCTCTATTATCTGCGTGGCCGCCGCGGCAAGTCCGCCCGTATTCCCGAACGCCGGGATGCCCGCGCCACAGGAAAGGCCCAGGCCGCCGCGGCCAAGGAGGCCGGCAAGGGCTTCAAAGGTTTCACCAAGCCCAAAGGCGATCCGGACGATCTCACGCAGATCAAGGGTGTCGGCGAGGAATTGGTCCAGCGGCTTGAGAAAATCGGTGTCATCAAATTCGACCAGATCGCCAATTGGACCGACGAGGACATCGCGAATGTCGATGAGGTTCTGAGCTTCAAGGGTCGGATCGAGCGTGAGGATTGGGTCGAGCAGGCGAAAGCGCTGATGGCGGAGGCGACCGTCGACGAGGTGCCCGCCGAGGAAGAGGAAGCGACGGCCGCGGAAGACGCATCTGCCGAAGAGACGCCGGCCAAGGCTGACGCTGAAGCCAAAGAAGACAAGAAGGGCAAAAAGAAGGACTAGCCCTTCTCCGCATATTCGAAATATTCGAACTTTGACTTCAAGGGTCGGCTGGATTCAGCCGGCCTTTTTCATACCGTGCGGCACATACGGATTTTGCGGCGCACACAAATCAGTCGATTCCGGAGAAATCAGGCAAAATCACAGGCGTGATCGTGGCACGTTGACGCATGAATGATCGTTAACCTTTGAAATTCTTGCCTTTTTTTCGCCACATCGTGATGGGATGCGTTTTACGTTCGTGAGGCAAAAAGCTCTCACGCACCCCACCCGCCAAAGCCATGTGTTGCAGTGCACATATGGGGCGGTTGTTCGCAAGGGACAGCGCGATGCGTCCTGAGCGGACGCACATCTCCCAAGATTATCGATGAGAAGAAAAGAAGGACGATCGATGAGATTTGTCTCAGCCATTTTTGTGGCATCGCTTGCATTCGGAACGCTCTCCACGGTTCCGGCAAGTGCGAATACCTGTAGTTTCCCCTGTTTCGACGGTGCCGGCGCGCGTTCGGGCGGCGGTGGCGGATCGGGTGCGGTGGCCGTGGCCAAGCGGTATCTGGGCACAAACCCGACCAAACGCAGCCGACGCTGGTGCGCGGAATTCATGAACATGGTCGAACGCAAGATGGGTCGGCGCGGAACCGGTTCGGCGATGGCAAAATCATTCGCGAACTATGGCCGGCGTGTATCGAACCCGCGCCCGGGCGACATCGCCGTGCTGTCCCGCAGGGGCGGCGGCCACGTGGGCTACGTGATGTCGGTACAGGGCAACAAGGTGAAGCTGATCTCCGGCAACCATGGACGCAAGGTGGGTATCGGAACCTATCCGCGTTCCCGCGTTATCGCCTTCGTACGGCCTTAACGACACAGCGAACAAAATCCGCCGGAGAAGAGCGGATAGAACAACACTGGCGGTCGCCTTCGGGCGGCCGCTCTTTTTTTGCGCTTAGTTAACAGGCTTCGCCAGCTCGTCCAGGCCTTCGCGCAACGCTCGATCGAGGATTTCCGTTCCCTGATCGAGTTCGTCCACGCTTACGGTAAGGGGCGGTGCGATACGCCAGACCGCACCGCGTTCGGGCCGGCGCTTGATGTTCATCGACAGTCCCAGTTCCATGCAGCGCTTCGTCGTGATGTCGCCCAGTTCGAGATATGGCTCGCGCGTCTCCCGATCCTTGACCAGGTCGATACCGAGCAACAGCCCCTTACCGCGAATATCGCCGATCGCTTCGTAGCGCTGTTGCAGACTGTCGAGATTCTTGCGCAGGTGCGTGCCGAGTTCCTTCGCCCGCTCGATCAGATTCTCCTGCTCGATGGTTTCGAGCACAGCCAACCCGGCCGCAGCCGGGAGCGGGTCGGACACATGGCTCGTATAGTAGGAAAACCCGCGCTCGTGCGCTTGCTCCTCGATTTCGTCAGATGTGACCGTGGCGGCAAGCGGTAAACCGCCGCCGAGGGTTTTCGATACGCTCATGATGTCCGGCGTGACGCCGAGGCCCGTCGCGGCAAATTTCTCGCCGATGCGCCCGAAGGCGGTCTGAGCTTCGTCAAAAACAAGCATCATCCCGCGGTTCTTCGCTTCCTGCTGGAGCGTTGCGAAATATCCCTCCGGCGGCACGATCACACCACCCGCACTGAGTACCGGCTCGGCTATCACCGCGGCAGGCGCACCCTCCGACGCCATGTCGAACAGGTCGAACCCCACTTTCATGCAGCTCATGTCGCACTTGTCGCGGCAATGCTTGATGGGGCAACGATAGGCATAGGGTTCGGGAATGACGGAAACGCCCGGAACCTTGGGGCCGTAGCCCCGGCGCTCGCTGGCGAACGATGCCGCCGACGATTGCCCCGTCACGCCATGCCATGAACCACCGAGCGCGATGACCTCGTAGCGGCCCGTGACCATCTTCGCCATGCGCAAGGCGATCTCATTGCTCTCGCTGCCGGTATTCACGAACATGGACCGTTTCAGGGGCGCCGGCAGCCATTCGGACAGCTTCTTTGCCAGTTTCACGACCTGCTCGGGGATCATGCCCGAGAAGAGATGGATGGCGTCTTCAGCACTTTCCCGGATTGCCTTGACGATGGCGGGATGGGAATGACCGAGCGTCGCGCACATCTGCCCGGATGTGAAATCGAGGATTTCCCGGCCTTCATCGTCGCGGACAACGGCCCCCTTTGAAGAGACGAACAGGCGTTCCGTCTCGCCCTGTCCGTAACGGATCAGCAGGTCGTTTGCCTCCTGCCGCAATTCGGTATCCATGAGGCCCCCCGTGTTTTCGTGTCTGTGTCAGCAACTACTGCCGGATCACTGTGTCTGCTGTGCCGGCACGCCCTGCTGCGTTTGCGGTGGCTGCGGTTCGGCTTGAGGCTGTGGTGCCCGCGGCACCGGCTGTGACTGCGAAGCCTGCGGCTCGGGCGGCGTCGGAGGGGCTTGAGGCTCCGGTTGCGGCGCGACCTGCTCAACCGCAACCTTGGCCTTAGGCGTGTCATACACCACTTCGCCGTTGTCCGCCCGGCGCTGCTGGTTCTTGAGCAGCTCCTGCATCTCCAGCGCCAGACAGTCGCCGAGCAGCCTGTAGCTGGGCTCAAGTGTCTTGACTTCGCTCAGGCATTTCTCCTGCACCTGAGGTGGCAAGGTTCTCCAGACACCGGAAACCTCGCCGCGCGCGCGTTGTTCGAAGCGCGGGCACTGCAAATCGGTCGTGTCGCATGTTGCATTCAAAGGCCAGTCGGGAAAATCGAGCGCCTGGGCAACGCGCGGTAAAAGGGCGGCAGCCGCCAGCAGGCTCGCCACGAAAACATACTTCATCAGAAATTTTCCTCCCAAGTGCGTCTACTGGTTCGCCGCACCGTTAGCCTATAGCATTCCAGAATGCCTTGAACCGCGGATTGTCACAACCATTTGTCAGTCCCGCGACAACGCGCTATCACATCGTCAAATTACGCAATTGTGGCGGCAGGAGTTCAGTAACGATGGCGAAAACGCTTTATGACAAGATCTGGGATGACCATGTCGTTCACGAACAGGAGGACGGCGCCTGCCTGATCTATATTGACCGACATCTGATCCACGAGGTCACCAGCCCGCAGGCCTTCGAGGGGCTTCGCATGCACGACCGCAAGGTCAAGGCGCCGGACAAGACACTCGCAGTTGTCGATCACAATGTCCCGACCACCCATCGCGGAGACGGTATCGACGATCCGGAAGCGAAGCTGCAGGTCGACACGCTGGCGGAGAATTGCGCCCACTTCGGCGTGGAGTATTTCAACGAAGTCGACGTACGGCAGGGTATCGTTCACGTCATCGGTCCGGAACAGGGCTTCACTCTGCCCGGCACGACGATCGTGTGTGGCGACAGCCATACCGCGACCCACGGCGCATTCGGTGCGCTCGCACACGGCATCGGGACCACCGAGGTGGAGCATGTGCTGGCGACGCAGACGCTGATCCAGGAAAAGTCCAAGAACATGAAGGTGGAGGTCAAGGGAGCGCTGCCGGAAGGCATCACCGCGAAGGACGTCATCCTGGCGATCATCGGCGAAATCGGCACCGCGGGCGGTACCGGGCATGTCATCGAATATACCGGACAGGCGATCCGCGATTTGACCATGGAGGGCCGGATGACGGTCTGCAACATGTCGATCGAGGGCGGAGCCAGGGCCGGCATGATCGCGCCGGACGAGATCACCTACAAGTATCTCGAAGGCCGGCCGCGTTCGCCCAAAGGCGGCGCGTGGGAGCAGGCGATGGCCCACTGGGTGACACTGAAATCCGATGACGATGCGGCATTCGACAAGGAGGTCACACTCGATGCGGCGAACCTTCCGCCCATCGTGACCTGGGGCACGAGCCCGGAGAATGTGGTTTCGATCACCGGCGAAGTACCGAACCCGGAAGATGCCGTCGAACATCACCACAAGGAATCCATGCGCCGCGCGCTTGACTATATGGGACTGACGCCGGGCACCAAGATCAAGGACATCACCATCGACCGCGTGTTCATCGGATCCTGCACGAACGGTCGCATCGAGGACCTGCGTGCCGCGGCCGCGGTCGTCGGCGGCCAGCAGGTGAACGAGAATGTCAATGCCATGGTGGTTCCCGGATCAGGGCTGGTGAAAGAGCAGGCGGAGGCAGAGGGTCTCGACAAGATCTTCGTGGAGGCAGGCTTCGAATGGCGTGAGCCCGGCTGCTCCATGTGCCTTGCCATGAACCCGGACAAGCTCGACCCGCGCGAACGCTGCGCGTCCACGTCGAACCGCAATTTCGAGGGCCGTCAGGGACATCTCGGCCGTACACACCTGGTCTCACCCGCCATGGCAGCGGCGGCAGCCATCGCCGGGCGCTTCATCGATGTGCGGGAGCTGAACTGAGGCGCTTTCCCGCGATGCGGTTGAATTGTTAACCAAGGGGCTGCTATAAGCGGTCTCATGACATTTGTCCTTCACACCGCGCGACTTATTCGCGCCATTCGAATTACCGGCCCGGCCGCTTAGACAGCGCGCCGGGATTCACCCGTTCTCAATTCGAATTCTTTGTGAAGGAGACATTCCGATGTCTTTCCAGGAACCCTCGTCCACCCATGCTGCGTTTGCGCAGCCAACTTCCGATCAGGCCGTTCAGGCTATATTTTTCGTCACTGCAACCGCCGATCCGGGGATGGTGCAGCGTCTCGTCGAACCTTTCTCCAAACTGGGACTTGTCCCGGCACGCGTGCATATTTCAAGCGAGGATGGACGTGGCGAGGAGCTGTCCGCGGACCTGCGTGTCGCGGGCCTGACACAACAAACCGCACATCTGGTCGACAAGGCCTTGCGGCGCATCGTCGGCGTCCGTCAGGTCATCACTCTCGCCGAATAGGCAGATTGTACCGACCATCGCGATGCAGGGCCTACAAATGCAGCCCGTTTCGGCCTATAGGATCGGGCAACCAAGGAGTGGCCCGTGTCCGAACTGGTTGCCCAATATGGCTATCTGGCTGTCCTCATCGGCACCATATTCGAGGGCGAGACCATTCTCGTCCTCGGCGCGGTCGCGGCCAAGCTGGGCTATCTGAAAATCGGGCTTGTGGTGCTTGTGGCCTGGATCGGATCCTTTGTCGGCGATCAGGCCTATTTCTGGATCGGCAGACTGTATGGCATTCGGCTGCTGGCACGCTGGCCCTCATGGCGCATGCGGGTCCACCGCGTGACCCATCTTCTTGAAAAATACGATACGTGGTTCATTCTCGGCTTCCGGTTCGTTTACGGCATTCGCAGTATCAGCCCATTCGTGATCGGTATGAGCCGCATCGCCGCATGGCGTTTCATGCTGCTCAACCTGATTGCCGCCTTTCTCTGGGCAACAGCGCTCGGCGGGGTCAGCTTCCTGCTCGGCGCAGTGATGAAAACCGTGCTCGCGCGTTTCGAAGTCGTCGAGCACTACGCGATTGTAATCGTTGCCGCTGCGGGCATCCTGCTGTGGATTGCGCATCTCGTTCGGACGCGCCAGCGCACCGAGCAGTATCTCGAAACCGAGGAATCGGCGAAAAAAGTCGGCAAATCGCCGGATTCCGGCGTTTGAATTTCCGATCCGCTCCTCTAAATTGGATTCGCTCATAATGGAGGCCGAAGGGATATGAAAGTGCGCGTTCCCGGTATCGCGAGAATGTTCAGTATCGCGGTCATTCTTGCATTCGCTGCCGGCGAGGCCTACGCGCAGACCGACTATGTCGCGCCCGGTTCCGATCTGGACGTTCCCTTGGATGACTATCTGAATTCCGCCGGGCCGGACGCCAAGCTCGTCAAGCCGGGAAAGCTCAAGATCGACAAGCACCGCATGATCTGCGGCAGACGTCCGACGGTCATGGACCCGAAATTCGACAGTTGGGGCGGTGCTTATCCGGGCTATGTCATTTTGAATCCGATCATGCTGAAAAACCTCCCGACGCCGGTGAAATTGTTTATTTACGCCCATGAATGCGGACATCAGTTCGTTGGGCGCAACGAATCGGCGGCGGACTGTTTCGGGGTCAAGCGGGGCCGCCGTTACGGCTGGCTGAATGAAGAAGGATTGGAGCAGGTCTGCGAATTCGTATCCAAACTGAAGAGCGACGCCGAGCACGAAGCTGGCCCGGCACGCTGCAAGAAAATCCGCATTTGTTACAAGGAAGCCGCCCCGCGCGCGTCGCGTGGCGGATCGACAACGCAGTAACGTGATTTGACCCACCGATGTTGCAGCCGCACCTTGCAGCATCTGCCAAACAGACGGGGAAGAAGTTTGAGATTCTGGCGATTGAACAAGGTCGCGACTGCCTGCGCGCTGGTCATCGGTGCCGGATTGCTGGTATCGACGTCGCCCGGACCCGAGGCCTCGCCCAAGGACAAGCTTCTGGCGCCGGGCAAGCTCAAGCTTGCGGGGCGTTACGTGCGCTGTGGCCAGGCGCGGACGCTCATCTCACACACCTTCTGGGACTATGGCGGCGCGAAGAAGGGCGTGATCATCCTCAATCCACAGAAGCTCGAAGGGCTCTCGGACACGGTACGCCTCTATGTTTATGCCCACGAGTGCGGCCACCAGATTTTCGGACCGCGTGAGACCCGGGCGGACTGTTACGCGGTCGAGCGCGGCAAGCGGGAAGGCTGGTTGACGGAATCGGGCATGGACGAGATCTGCACCTTTCTCGAACCCCACCCGGGCGACTGGGTGCACCCGCCCGGTCCGAAACGCTGCGAGATCATGCGGAAGTGTTTCGCAAAGGCAAAGCCGCGCCGGGCCCAGAACTAGGGCACTCACTTTTCGGTTTTCATAAGAAATGAATTCACCCGGCGCCGGCCAGCGCGCTGACGATGATGTAAGCTCCGAGCAGCAGCAAGGCGATAAAGAAAACTTTTCGGAATTTTTCTTCCGACAAGCGCTGCCGGATGCGCTGGCCGAAAACCATGCCGAGGATCGCCGGAACGAGGGCCGCCGCCGAAACGACGGAAAGTTCGCCGGTCAGCAGGTTGTTCCCCTGCAACGCGGCCGCGAGCGCCAGGGTCGAAACCGTGAACAGCATGCCCATGGCCTGGATCAGCATGTCGCGCGGCAGGCCGATCGCTTGCAGGAACATGACGCCGGGCACCACGAAGGAACCCGTCATGCCGGTCAGGATTCCGTTCGCGGTTCCGATCAACGGTCCGGCCCAGACCTCCTGCCGCATGTTGAGAGCAATTCGGTATCCGGACAGGCTGATGGCCGCATAGCTCACAAGCAGCATGCCGAGAAGCGCGGAAAGCCATGCGAGATCGATGCGCGTCAGCGCCGTTGCCCCAACCCAGACCGTCACCGTCGCCATGGCCAGAAACGGCCAGATCCGCCGCAGAATGACCATGCCGTTCCCACCGACCATTGCCTGCCACAGATTGGTGACGAACGACGGTACGAGCAGCAGCGCCATGGCGCTCGGCAGGTCCAGAAGAACGGTGAGGATGGCGAGACTGACGGTCGGCAGACCGAGACCGATGACGCCCTTGACCGTACCCGCGAGCAGGAAGGTCGCGGCAACGGCAAAGAGTATGGTCGGATCCATCATGGCGCCATATTAACCGCACCGCGTGCGGCGCGAAACAAGGTCATGGCGCAGATATGGTCCGGCCAACCGGTTGTCTGCAGACTTGACCAGCAGCGCCAAACGCCGCATGAAAAGCGCCAAGAAGGTTTTGCGCCCGCGGTGGCGCATCAGCAAATGAGTTGAGACCATGGAAAAATTCACCACCCTGACCGGCGTGGCCGCACCGATGGACATGATCAACATCGATACCGATGCGATCATCCCCAAGCAGTATCTGAAGACCATCAAGCGGTCCGGCCTCGGCAAAGCGCTTTTCGCCGAGATGCGCTACAAGGAGGATGGGTCGGAGAATGAGGACTTCATACTCAACAAGCCGGCCTACCGGCAGTCAAAAATCCTGATTGCGGGCGAGAATTTCGGGTGCGGATCAAGCCGCGAGCATGCGCCATGGGCGCTGCATGATTTCGGCATCCGCTGCGTCATCGCGCCGTCCTTTGCGGACATCTTTCACAACAACTGTTTCAAGAACGGCATGCTGCCGATCGAGCTTCCCCAGGAAGAAATCGACAAGTTGCTCGACGACGCCTCGCGCGGCGCAAATGCGACGATCACCATCGATCTGGAGAAGCAGGAGATCAGCGGTCCCGACGGTGGCGTCATAAAATTCGAGATCGACCCGCATTCGCGGCACTGCCTGCTCAACGGCCTCGACGACATCGGCCAGACCGAGCAGAAGATGCACAAGATCGATGCCCATGAGGAACGCCTGCAAACGGAACGTCCCTGGCTGTAGACCTTGCGGCGTACGCCGCTGAAACTTAGATCACACCCTCGTCTTTCAGAGACCGCAGCTCGTCTTCACTGAGGCCGAGTTCGGCATAGACATCTCTATTGTGCTTGCCGAGGGTCGGCGGCGGCGCGTCGACCGAAACCGCCTCACCGTTCACCTTGACGGCGGTGCGCAGCAACCGCACATCGCGACCAACGCCCGGAACATCCGGATAGTCCGCGATCATCCCGCGTGTCGAGATCTGTGGGTCGGCGAGCACGTCGGGAACACTCTGGACGGTGCCGGAGGGCACCCCTGCCTTGTTCAGAATATCCGCCCATTCGCGCGCGGTGCGTTTCGCAAGCTCCTTCTCGATTTCGGCCTTGAGCGCGTAGCGGTTCTGTTTCCGCAGATCGCGCGTGACATAGTCGGGATGATCGAGCAGATCCTCCCGTCCGATGATCCTGCACAATGCCTCATACTGCTCCTGTTTGTTGGCGGCGATGTTGAGCGGCGCGTCCGCCGTATCGAAGGTGCCGGAGGGCGCCGAGGTGAAATTCTCATTGCCCAGCGGCTTGGGATCGACGCCTGCGACCAAATAATTGGAGACGATCCATCCCATGGTCGCCAGCGTCGACTCCAGCATCGAGACGTCGATGAACTGCGCGCCGTCCTTGTCGCGTCCCGCCACCGCGGCGCAGATCGCCATGGCCGCCGTCAAGCCGCCAATGGTGTCGCACATCGGATAGCCCACGCGGTAGGGCGCGGTGTCCGGCGCTCCGGTAATGCTCATGACACCTGCGACGCCCTGGATGATGTGGTCGTAGGCCGGGAGATCGCGCATCGGCCCGTCCTGGCCGTAGCCTGAGATGGCGCAATAGATGAGTTTGTCGTTGTGCTGTTTCAGAGCGTCAAAGCCAAGCCCCAACCGGTCCATCACGCCGGGCCGGAAATTCTCGATAACCACGTCGGCTTTCGCGACGAGCTGGCGGAACAGCCCGCGGCCCTTCTCGTGCTTGAAATTGAGCGTGATGGAGCGTTTGCCCGCATTCTGCGCCATGAACGATACGCCCATGAGCTTCTCGTTCAGTTCGGTGTCGGCGCCGAGCTGGCGCGCGAGATCTCCGCGACCCGGCATTTCGACCTTGATCACGTCGGCACCGAGATGCGCAAGCTGGTGGCCGCAGAACGGGCCCGCCAGAACATTGGTGAGATCGAGAACAGTGACACCTTGAAGTGGTTTGCTGGTCATCAGGCTGTCCGAAGCGAACGTATTGGTGAGTGATTAGCGGCCTGCAACCTAACCTGCTTGCGTTTGCGCATCAAAATGCACAGCAAGCCAGACGGTCGGTTCTTCAGGCGAGGTCCATGCGACGCGATGACGGCAATGGGCCGGCAGCAACACATGATCACCCGGCCCCATTTCCAGATCATCGCGACCATCGGCAAAACTCAGCCTTGCCCGTCCTTTCAGGACAACCACCCACTCGCTGTCCTCCTGGTCGTACCATTCGCCATCGGGCGTTGTGTGGCCGGTCGAAACGATCCGCAGGATACGTGTTGAGCCGCCGGAGGCCAGTTCGGTGAACAGTTCTTCGGGCAAGCTCTCCGGAATGTCGCGAAAAAGATTTTCAACCCTTTGGCACGCTGAGTTGTTGTCGGGCATTTTGCGGATCATCCGTTGAGTGATAGTCAATCGGGCGCCGATCCTCTCATACTTTGCCCTTGCGTGCGACGGGTTCTCCGGCTACCCAAACTCCGCCCGCGAGGCGGTCTGATCATCGCCGCGGACTACAAAGACCAGGTAAATTTCAGGGAGAGTACGACCATGGCGAGTTACGATCTTCTTCTTCTGCCCGGAGACGGCATTGGGCCCGAAGTGATGGGCGAGGTCGAGGGCGTGGTCGGCTGGCTCAACGCGCAGACCCAGAACAGCTTCAATGTCGAAACCGCACTTGTTGGCGGCGCGGCCATCGATGCCGACGGTGCGCCCGTCAGCGACGAGACCGTCGACAAGGCGATGAAGGCGGACGCAGTCGTGCTCGGCGCGGTCGGCGGGCCCAAATGGGACGGTGTCCCATTCGACATTCGCCCCGAGGCCGGATTGCTGCGTTTGCGCAAGGATCTCGACCTGTTCGCCAATCTGCGCCCGGCAATCTGCTATCCGGCGCTCGCCGATGCGTCATCGCTCAAACGCGAGCTGGTCGAGGGCCTCGACATCATGATCGTGCGCGAGCTGACCGGTGGAACCTATTTTGGCGAACCGAAGGAAATCACCGAGCACGGGGACGGACACAAACGCGCGGTCGACACGACCGTTTACACGACGCCTGAAATCGAGCGCATCGTACGCGTCGCCTGCGACCTTGCCCGTAAGCGAAGCAAAAGGATCCACTCGGCTGAAAAACGCAACGTGATGCACACCGGCGTGCTGTGGAACGAGGTGGCGGACCGGATCTTCAAGGAAGAGTATTCCGATCTGGAATCCCATCACATCCTCGCCGACAATTGCGCCATGCAGCTCATCCGCGATCCCAAGCAGTTCGACGTGCTCGTGACCGACAATCTGTTCGGCGACATGCTGTCGGACGAGGCGGCAATGATGACGGGCTCGCTTGGCATGCTGCCCTCGGCTTCTCTCGGCGCGGAGGAGGACGGAAAGCGCAAGTCGCTTTACGAACCGGTGCACGGGTCAGCGCCCGATATCGCCGGCAAGGGGCTTGCCAATCCCATCGCCACGATCGCCAGTTTCGGCATGAGCCTGCGCTATACCTTCAACATGGGCGAGGCCGCCGATATCGTGGACACGGCAATCGCAAACGTCCTTGAGAGCGGATTGCGCACCGCCGACATCATGCAGGACGGCAAGAAGCAAGTCTCCACGACCGAAATGGGCGCCGCCATCAAGGCGGAGATGGACAAGCTCGCCGCGTAGCAAAGGCAAACAACATGACCGAGATCGCAATAATCGCCTTCGACGGCGTAACCGACATCGACGTGTGGCTTCACTGGGATTTCCTGAACCGGCCGCTGACGATGTTCCCCGAGATGCTGCCCCCTGCGGATGAGCCTCCGGAGGAGGAGGAAACCGACGAGGACGGAGAAGGGGGTGGCGAAGACGAGGCCGTTGACTACGAGGCACAACCCACGCGCGGCGGCAACTGGTCGGTCATGATCCTCGGCACCAAACCGCAACACGTTACGGCCGCCGGCTACGAGCTGCGCACCCACGGACCCATTGAGAGCGCCCGCGACATGGATGCCGTGGTGGTGGCGAGCGGCCCGGCAACGCGCGAACTCATGAACGACGCTGAGTTTCTCGCCCGCCTGCTGCTCGATCCCGACGATCAGTATGTCTGCTCGCAATGCTCCGGCGCGCTGATCCTCGCCGGGTCGGGACTACTTGCCGGTGTGGAGGCCACCACCTATCCGACCGCACGAGAGGCGCTCGAGAGCAAGGGCGGCATCTTCGTGGAGAAGCCGCTTGTGACCCATGAACGCATGGCCATGGCCGCCGGATGTCTGGCCGGGGTCGAACTCGACCGGTGGTTGCTGACCCAGCTGATCGACAAGGAGACCGCGGATAAATGCATCGAGTCCGGCCTCGGCTGGGGACAGGGTATTGAGCGGGTTTACGCCTAGCCGCCTCCCCGTCACACTGGTTCCATGAGTGACACCCAGCCCCTCATAGAAGATGCCGTCGCCATCGTGCCGGTACGCGATGTGGAGGCGAGCGTCGATTTCTACGCAGACGTGCTCGGCTTTGAACGGCGTTTCGTTTCCGAAGACAAGAGTTTTGCCATCGTCGTCCATGGCGAGGCAGCGTTGCATTTCATCCGGACAGACGACGAGGCCGCCCTTCAGGCAACCGCCAACAACATCTCTGTCTATCTCTGGGTGAAGGGTGTCGACGACCTCTACGACATCTACAAGGCCAAGCTTGATGCGCTTGAGGATGGACGGGTTCGTGCACCGTTCACGCAACCTTACGGGATGCGCGAATTCCATGTGAAAGATCCTGACGGATGCCTGCTGTTTTTCGGTGAAAACGCGTCGGACGAATCCGTCCAAGCTTGAATATCGGTCCCGTTACCGCCAAATCTTAACTGTCTGCCGCCCGCAGTCCCAGCCATTCAACCCATTGGAGCGCCGTTATCTTGTATTTTCCTGCTCGAACTCCGCTTGCCGTGGTCATCACCGCTTTGTGCTTCGCAACAGCATCACCCTCGTGGAGCCAGAGCCCCGGTTCAGAGGACAGTTCACCCGCAACGGAATCGGGGAAGTCGGCTGGGGTCAAACGCGTCCTGACGCCGGCGGAGAAGGCGGAAAAGGCGCAGCGGCGCGTGTGTAAAGTCCAGATCTGCAGCATTCTCTCGACAAAGGATCCGCAAGGCGCGGATATCGATTGCCCGATCGTCAAAACCTGGCGTGAGGAAGACATTGAAAACATGCTGTCGGGCGGCAAACTCGACTGGCCCTGGGGAAAGGCGCGCTGCACGACACAGCTGAAACTCAAACGCTCGACACTCGCCGCCGCCGCCAGCCCGCGGAGTAGCACAGCCAAACTCGATACCCATCGCATCGCCTGCTCGCTCGACCTCAAGTCGGACGGGGAGACATATGACATCACGGTGGAAATCACACCGGAAGTGACGTTCAAAGACGGAAAGGCGACCTCCGGACGGCTCAACTGGGGCTCGATCGATGCGCCCATGCTGGCTTACTCGGTGATCTGGCCAAGCGCCAAACTCGATAATTCGCTGAACGCGCTTGAGGGACCGCTGGTCGAGATGGTCAACGAATTCATGGGCAAGAAATGCCGCGAGGTGAAAGATCAGCTTCCCTTGCGGGCTTCCGTCACCACACCCGCCAACTGACACGGGTTTTTGCGGATCTGACTGAAATCTCTGCCTGATCTGTCGTCACAGCCGGTTCGGCTACATTCCTCACAAATGGGTCCAATTTCCGGCTCTTGAGCACGGTTGGACTCATCGTTTCACAGACTTTGGTTCTATGCGCCCCGTCACATTCGCGTCTTACTCGACCTGCGCTGAAGTGTCGCGGGTAGCAGGCTACTGTGTTTTCCGCAGCCCGGATGCGTTTCCAGCAAGCCAAATCGGAAGGGGGCTCGCCGATGACAACGACCTACCTTGTGGCCATTGACGGGAGCGAAGGCAGCCTCAGAGCCGCCAATTTCGCGACCGAACGGGCTAAAGCAAGCAGTGCAAAACTCGTTCTCGCCTACGTGATCGAGTGGTCGCCCTACAGTTTCAACACGCCTGAGGAAAATGCCGAGCGCCACCAGCGCCGTGAAGAAGAGATCGAGCGCGCACAGACGACCGTGCTGGATCCCGTTTCCCAGACCTTCAGGGACAAGGGCGTCGGCGTCGCGACGGAAGTGCGGCACGGTCATGCCGCTGAGACGCTTGTCGATCTCGCGAAAGAGCACGGCGCGGCGCAGATCTTTATCGGACGGAAGGGGGAGTCGCGCATGAAAACGCTGCTGTTCGGCAGTGTCGCCGGAACGCTCGTTCAGATGTCCCCGATTCCCGTAACCGTCGTCCCATAGGACACAAGCTATTCGAGACACCACAAGGGGGAGTGTCATGAAGAGAATTTTATTAGCCGCACTCATGCTTTCTTTGATGAGTGCATCGGCTCACGCGGCAGGGTTTGACGAAACCATCAACACCATGACCGCGCCAATCGCGGAATGGTTCGGCAAAGTCGTCTTTTTCAAGATTCCCATTGGAGATGCCGCGCTGCCATTGGTCGTGCTCTGGCTCGTTGTCGGCGCGATCTTTTTCACCGTCTACATGGGGTTCATCAATATCCGTGGCTTCAAGCACGCCATCGAGCTCGTCCGCGGCGATTATGCCAATCCGAAAGATGCCGGCGAGGTTTCCCATTTCCAGGCGCTTGCGACGGCCGTTTCCGGCACCGTCGGCATCGGCAATATCGGCGGTGTCGCGGTCGCGGTCACCGTCGGCGGTCCGGGCGCTACATTCTGGCTGATCATGGCCGGGTTCCTCGGAATGTCCACGAAATTCGTCGAGTGCACGCTCGGCGTCAAATACCGCAACGAGAATCCGGACGGATCCGTCTCGGGCGGCCCCATGTACTATCTGCGCAAGGGATTTTCCGAGCGCGGCATGGAGGGCTTCGGCAAATTCGTCGGTGCGTTCTACGCCATCGGCATCTGTCTCGGCGCGCTCGGCATCGGCAACATGTTCCAGTCGAACCAGGCGTTCGTGCAGTTCGTCAATGTGACCGGTGGTACCCAGGAAAGCTGGTTTGCCGACAAGGGCTGGCTGTTCGGCATCGTCATGGCGCTGGTCGTCGCATCGGTCATCATCGGCGGCATCAAGTCCATCGCGCGCGTGACCGAAAAGATCGTGCCCTTCATGGCGATTTTCTACTGTGTCTTCGCGCTGATCGTCATTTTCATGAACTATGACGCCATCCCGCAGGCTATCGCCAACATCTTCACCGGCGCCATGACCGGTGAGGGTGTCGTCGGTGGCGCGTTGGGCGCACTCATCATCGGGTTCCAGCGGGCCGTCTTCTCCAACGAAGCGGGTATCGGCTCCGCGTCCATCGCCCACTCGGCGGTGCGAACCAACGAACCGGTCACCGAAGGCGTGGTTTCGCTCCTTGAGCCTTTCATCGATACCATCGTGATCTGCACCATCACCGCGCTGGTCATCGGCACAGCGGCTGTCGCCGAGCCCGGCTTCGCGCTTGTCGGCCAACAGGGCATCGCCATGACGTCGGCAGCCTTCGCGCGCGAGATCTCCTGGTTCCCGATCCCGCTGGCATTCGCGGCGATGATGTTCGCCTTCTCGACCATGATTTCCTGGTCGTATTACGGGCTCAAGGGCTGGACCTATCTGTTCGGGGAAAGTCAGACGATGGATCGCATCTACAAGGCTATCTTTTGCTTCTTCGTAGCCCTGGGCTGCATGGTCCAACTCGGACCGATTCTCGACATCTCCGATGCGTTCGTGTTCCTGATCTGCGTTCCGAACATTCTCGGATTGTATTTCCTGGCACCGATCGTGAAGAGGGAAACGGAATCTTACTTCGCGCGTATCAAGAGCGGCGAGATCAAGAAGTACAAGCATACCTGATTTGCGAGGGTATGCGTCTCCCGAAGCCCGGCCCTGACCTCAGGGCCGGGTTTTCTCTGCCTGGCTCACCCGTGATCCGAGCATCCGCCGCAAGGTGCCGTCCTTGTCCAGATAGTGATGTTTCAATGCCCCGATCACGTGCAGGACGATGATTGCGATGAGGACCCACCCGGCCCAATAGTGGACAAAGCTGCCGCCGTCGCCCAACCACGGAATCTCTTGTGCCGGCGGCCCGATGTTGAACAGGCCAAGCACAGGCACGGGATGTCCCTTACCGTATGACAGCGCCGCACCTGAGAGCGGCATGGCAAGGGTCGCGATCAGAAGACAATAGTGGACACCCATGGCCAGCGCGTGCTGCCACTGCGGATAGTCGCCAGCTGGTACCGGCATGCCGTTCTGCCAGCGCCAAAGAATGCGCAGCGCCGCAATGATGAACACAGTCGTACCGGCAAGCTTGTGATAGCCGTAAAGCTCACCCCGCCATTCGCCCTTTGGAAGGTCGGTCATGTAAAGCCCGAGCGCCAGCAAACAGATGATCGTCACCCCGATCACCCAGTGAAAGGCGATGGTCAAGGGCGCGAAGCTTTCCGGTGTATCGGTCATAAAGCTCCCTCCTGAATTCCGAACCAGGCGGTGCCCGGCAAGTGCATCACGACGTTAACACTCCAGATGGTGAATTTATTCGCGCACCGTATAGTCCACGCAACGCTCACGGGGTCACAAATCGGTGAAAAGATGGTCTTTCCAAATGTCACTCAGCGCCCACGCCGGCGCGTCGCAGCTGCGGTGCCAACTGGCCGCTCAACCCCAGAACATACATGCGCAGACCGCTGATGAGAGACCACAGCGCCGATTTCGGTCCCTCGAACATCACCGGGACATTGTGTTGTACCGTGTAGTGCGCTGACCACGCCGTGACATACCCGGTGGCGATGCCCGCCAGCGCTATCCACCAGATCTCGGACGCAATCGCCCAGACGATCGATACGATGATGACCGAAATTCCGAGATAGTGAATGAGGCGCGTTTTCCGCCGCGAATGCGCCCTCAGATACATAAGCCAGAATTCATCATAGGTTTGTTCACCGGACATGGCGCGAATTCCCGAATGCTGAACCTGCCGCTCCCTCACTCCTACATGGTACGATGAAGCCACGGTTCAATGACGCTTGTCAGGAAGTGGCAGCTACGATCACCCCAGGGGCGGGCCGATGGGCCGTAAATCTTGCCCGCTGTTCAGATAGAAAGCTTCGTAAATCCTTTACTTTGCACCGTGCATAACCTACATCCCGCGCTAGATATGCCAGAGTAACCTTGCCGCCTGATTTTGGGCCGCATGTGTTGGAGAGTCAGATGAGCTACAACATCGCCATTGTCGGCGCTACGGGGAACGTGGGCCGCGAACTGCTGGAAATTCTCGCTGACCGCGAGTTTCCGGTGAACGACGTCTTCGCAATTGCCTCGCGCCGCTCGCTTGGCACGGAAGTTTCGTTCGGCGACAAAACGCTCAAATGCGAGGATCTCGAACAGTTCGACTTTTCGCGCGCGGACATTGCACTGATGTCGGCCGGCGGTTCGATTTCAAAGGAGTGGGCACCGAAGATTGCCGCCAAGGGCTGCGTCGTCATCGATAATTCGTCCGCATGGCGCTACGACGCGGATGTTCCGCTGATCGTTCCGGAAGTGAATGCCGACGCGATTTCCGGTTTTTCCAAGAAGAACATCATCGCCAATCCGAACTGCTCAACGGCGGAGCTGATGGTCGCGCTGAAGCCGCTGCATGACGCGGCGACGATCAAGCGGGTCGTCGTTTCGACCTACCAGTCCGTGTCGGGTGCGGGCAAGGAGGCGATGGAAGAACTCTGGAACCAGACCAAGGGCATATTCGTCACCGATCCGCCGACGCCGGAGAAGTTCACCAAGCAGATTGCCTTCAATGTCATCCCCCATATCGATGCGTTCATGGAGGACGGCTACACGAAGGAAGAGTGGAAGATGGTCGCCGAGACGAAAAAGATTCTCGATCCGAGCATCAAGCTCACGGCGACCTGCGTGCGCGTGCCCGTGTTTGTCGGCCATGGCGAGGCGGTCAATATAGAATTCGAGAAGCCGATTACGGCTGATGAGGCGCGCAATATCCTGCGCGAGTCGCCGGGCTGCATGGTCGTCGACAAGCGCGAGGACGGCGGATACGTGACGCCGGTCGAGTGTGTGGGCGACTATGCCACCTTCATTTCGCGTATTCGCGAGGACGCAACGACCGAGAACGGGCTGAACCTGTGGGTTGTCTCCGACAATCTGCGCAAAGGCGCGGCACTCAACACCGTTCAGATCGCGGAAATCCTGATCAACAGGGGTTTGCTCAAACAGGCCGCCTGACGGATTCAACCACCCTCGCAGTACAAATTTGCGGGACTTACGTGAGCCGGACACAAAGCCGAACCAGCCGACATCATATCCAGAGGATAGGCTGGCTGCGCGCCGCGGTGCTCGGCGCCAATGACGGCATTCTGTCGACATCGAGCTTGATTGTGGGTGTTGCCGCGGCATCGCCAGGAAAAACGGCTGTTCTTCTTGCCGGTATCGCCGGCCTTGCGGCAGGCGCCATGTCGATGGCGGCCGGTGAATTCGTCTCCGTCAGCTCGCAGTCCGATACGGAGCGCGCCGATCTCGCGGCCGAAAAGCGCGAGCTTGAGGAAAACCCGGAGGCCGAGCTCGATCAACTGACGCAAATCTATGTGGATCGAGGCCTTGAGCATGCCCTTGCCAGGCAAGTTGCAACGCAGCTCACCGAACGCAACGGCCTGGCGGCACACGCGCGCGATGAACTGGGGATATCGGAGTCGGTGGTGCCCCGGCCTGTTCAGGCCGCTTTGGCCTCCGCGGCATCGTTTTCGATCGGCGCGAGCGTTCCTGTTGCGGTCGCGGTAGCGGTGCCCGCGCAGATTGTCATCGCATGCGTTTCCGCATCCTCGCTTGCCAGTCTGGCGCTTCTTGGCGCGATTTCGGCGGAGGCAGGCGGTGCCAGCAAATTCAACGCAGCTGTTCGCGTGACATTCTGGGGGGCGCTGGCAATGGCCGTCACGGCAGGTATCGGCCGGCTGTTTGGAACGGTGGTCTGAACCGCCTGCCTATCAGATTTCCATGCAGGGATTTGATCGCACGTCGGCGTGCGGCGTATAAAGCACGACCCGCAAACGAATTGAGATATGTCGAACCCCGAGTTGCATCCCAATGTCCGGCCGAAGGACGCCGCAACGCTGATCGTCATTGACCGCTCAGGCGCAAGCCCGAAGGTCCTGATGGGACAGCGTCACTTGAACAGCCCATTCATGCCCGGAAAATATGTTTTCCCAGGCGGACGCGTCGACCGCGGCGACAGCCGCCTCAACGTACCCGACAGGCTGCACCGCTCCGTCGAGCGGAAGCTTCTCAACGACATGAAGGGCGTCGCATCGCCTAGGCGCGCCCAGGCACTGGCGCTCGCCGCCATTCGTGAGACCGCCGAAGAAACAGGTCTGCTGATCGGCGCGCGCGCGCATGCACCATGGACCACATCGTCTCCCGCCTGGCAGCCCTTTGTGGAGCAAGGCATCGCACCATCACTGTCCCCGCTGACGTTTTTTCTGCGGGCGATTACGCCCCCGCGGCAGGTCCGCCGGTTCGACACGCGGTTTTTCTGCGCACCGGCCGAGGCCATTGCACACCAGTTGCCGAACGAGAATGACGAGTTGCTCAATCTGCACTGGCTGACCTTCGGGCAGGCGCTTGAGCTTGAACTCCCGACCATCACCCGATTCGCGCTCGAAACCCTGGACGCAAAACTGAGCCGCAACGAGTATCCCTCGCCACGCGACGATATCGACTATTTCTACCGGCGCAACGGAAAATTCCAACGTGAAATCCTCTAGAAGGCCGGGGCACAGCATGCTTGCACCACTCTCAGACAGGGCAACCCCATGAACCCGGCGGAGTGGCTGGTTCGCTCGGCCCGGCGCGCACCGCACGCGCCTGCTCTCCTGCTTGGCAAAGAAGTCGTCGCCGACTACACGGAATTTCAGGTGCGCGCGGCGGCCATCGCCGGTGCGATGACATCGCGACATGGCATCACGCACGGCGATCGCGTCGCTATCTTTATGTCGAACAGAACAGAGTATCTCGAACTGCTGTACGGAATCTGGTTCGCCGGAGCCGCGGCGGTTCCGATAAACGCCAAGCTGCATCCCAGAGAAGCCGCATGGATTTTGGACAATGCAGAGGCAAAGCTCGTCTTTGTCAGCGATGACGTCGGCAACGCACTCAAGGAGCTTTCTGTTTCTCCCACCGTCATCTCCGTCGATCATCCCGGCTACGCCGCCTGCCGTCAGGCCACACCTCTGGACGCGCCTGTACAACTGCAAGATGACGATATGCTTTGGCTTTTCTACACCTCCGGCACCACCGGCACGCCGAAAGGCGTGATGCTGTCGGCGCGCAACCTTCAGGCCATGACCTTTGCCTACCTCGCGGATGTGGACGACGTCAGCCCTCAGGATGCCTTTCTCTATGCCGCGCCAATATCTCACGGCGCAGGGCTCTACAACTTCGTCGGTATTCAGCGCGGCGCGCGCCATGTTGTACCGGAGACCGGGCGGTTCGATGTGGCAGAAATCCTCGCCCTTGCCGACAAACTCGGCAATATCTCCATGTTCGCGGCCCCGACCATGGTCAAACGCCTTGTTGAACATGCAAAGGCAAACGGCTCGCGCGGAGACGGACTGAAAACCATCGTTTACGGCGGAGGCCCCATGTATCTGGCGGACATCGTTGAGGCCGTTGACGTTTTGGGGCCCAAATTCGTCCAGATCTACGGTCAGGGGGAAAGCCCGATGACCATCACCGCATTGTCCAGGGAATTGGTTGCCGACCGCGCCCATCCGCGATGGCGCGAAAGAGCCGCGTCGGTCGGCCTGCCGCATTCCTGCGTTCAGGTGCGCGTCGTTGACGCCGACGGCAACGATGTGCCGGTGGGAGAAGTCGGTGAAATCCTCGTGCAAGGCGCGACGGTCATGGGCGGCTACTGGCGCAACGAGCAAGCCACCACAGAGACCGTCAGGGATGGTTGGCTGTGGACAGGCGATACCGGCGCGCTCGATGAGGACGGGTTTCTGACCCTTCATGACCGCTCAAAAGACGTCATCATCTCCGGCGGAGCGAATGTCTATCCGCGTGAGGTGGAGGAAACACTGCTTCTGCACGCGACCGTCCGTGAAGTGGCGGTCGTCGGCCGCGCCCATCCCGATTGGGGCGAGGAAGTCGTCGCGTTTGTGGTCCCGGTGCAGGATGCTTCGCTCGACGAACAGGCGCTCGATGCGCACTGCCTGGACCATATTGCGCGGTTCAAACGTCCAAAGGCCTATTTCCTGACCGAGGAACTGCCGAAAAACAACTATGGCAAGGTGCTCAAAACCGCGCTTCGGGAGCAGCTGGACCGCTGATCGGCTGAAGATCGGGGATTCGGAAGCATTTCGGGCCGGATTTCATGAAAATGCGGGCCCGCACCTGCGGACCCGCATTCTCTCTGGGCAGTCAATTGTTATGCGCGGCTCCGTCGGCCGGACCGGCCATGCACAACCATTGACGAAATCTCCGATCTGTCGATGCCGATGTCTCTCAGCGTGTGATCACTGAGTTGGCGGAGGTGCCTCATCGCACGCTTGTCCGCACGATGCGCTCGCCAGCGTTCCATCATCGAGGAGAACCAGGCACGGATGGCCTCGCCCGCCTCGCGAACGGACGGCCGACGCTGCCGCCCCTCGAATGGTACATCAGGTACAATGTTATCTACATATGACATCATATTCTCCTTCGTCCTTTGCGTCGGCGGTGTGCCGCGGCCTTGCCGGGCGCCTGACGGTCATTGGTGCCGAACCGTCTTTCGCGTTCGCATGTGACCTTCGAAAAACCTCTTCGTTCGCGACCGGCCTCAAAAAGCGCCGGTCAGTACAACCATTCCAAGCAAAACCAGGCAAAATCCGACGACCATGGCCGTCACATTCGTTGCGGTTCGCAGTGAGTCGGCGGGAAACGCCCCTATACCAATGTCACCATCGAGCGTGATCTCGCCGTCACGAGATGCGGCTACCCGAACATCCACCAACTGGCTCAGCATCCTGTCCTCCATCTGTCTCCCGAACGGGTTCGTCCCGTTTGCTGCGCTGGATATGAAATAGGGATTGCAGGTTGGGAACTTAGAGGGAAACGCCGTGGTAATTTGCGTGTGAATCGTGGAAAATGGGGCCTCCAACGCTGAATTCAGGCGTATTTGACCCAGATGCCCGTCGATGAGTTTTGATCAAAAGACACATTCGTCCCTCGCGCTCACATTTCTGGGGGGACTGTCTGTCGAGCAGGAGGGCGCGGGCATTGATCTGCCGCGCTCGCGCAAGACGCGCGCGTTGCTCGCTTACCTGGCGCTTTCTCCGCGTCCGCGCCGGCGCTCGGCGCTGTGCACAATGTTCTGGGAACGGCCCGACGATCCGAAAGGCGCATTGAGATGGAGCCTTTCAAAGATCCGGCCCTTGTTGAAAGCCGACACCGGGTGCCTTGTTGTTGCCGACGGGGACTTTATCCGTATCGAAACGTCCGGCATTGGTGTCGATGCACGCGATTTGCTGAACGCCGCCGCCAACCCCGACCCGTGGCCGGCGGCAGAGCTCCAACGACTGGCAAACGCCGGCGAGCTTCTTGAAGGCTTCGCACTCGCCGGCTGCCCCGATTTCGAACTTTGGCTCGCGGAGCAACGTGAAGACGTTCGCCAGGCACGGCTGCGGGTTTTCGACTCCCTTTGCAGACGCCATACCGGCCAGCCCGAAAAGGCGCTCGAGTATGCCAGAGCCGCCGCTGAACTCGCACCCGACGACGCCGACATACGCATGCGCCTGATCGAGTTGCTGGATCAGACCGGACGTGACGAAGAAGCGGACAGTCATCGGCGCCTCGCTCGGGACATCCTGGCGCCGGGAGGGTGCGCGCCCTCCGGCGGACGACAGGACAATGATGGCCTGGCTGGCAAGCAGATGACGTCGGCCGGTACTGAATCGGGAAATCGCGTGGTCCGGGAAGGACTTGAGCCATCCGAGCCTTTACTGACCCTTCCCGACAGGCCGTCTATCGCGGTTCTGCCGTTCCAGAAGGTCGGCGCGGGGCAGGAAACGGACATATTTGCAGTCGGGCTGACGCACGACATCATTATGGGGCTTTCGCGGCTGCGCTGGCTTTTCGTCATCGCCCGCGGCTCGGCATTCAATATCGTCACATCATCGGTGGATGTACTGGAAATCGCCGAGAGACTTGGTGTGCGTTACATCACGCAAGGGTCCATCGCCGTCGCGGACGGCAAGCTTCGCGTCGACATTGCGCTCATCGATGCTCCGTCGCGTACGGAGATCTGGGTCGAGCGTTTCGACCGCGATATCTCGGAGCTTTTTCTCGTTCAGCAGGAGATCTCCGACGCAATCGTGGGCTGCCTGCAAATGGAGATCGAGGCCGCCGAGCAGAAAAGAGCCCTGATGCGTCCGGATCAGGCGCTGGATGCCTGGAGCGCCTATCACCGGGGCGTATGGCATATGAACCGGTTCAACGCCGCGGACTTCAATCGTGCGGAAAAGCTCTTCGAGCACGCGCTCGAACTGGAACCTGAAGAGGCACGGGTTTACGCCGGGCTTTCATTCATCGAATTCCAGCGCGCATTTCTGCACATCGATCCCGATCGGGACGGCGCGCTGAGAAAATCCCTGGACCTGGCTGAAAAGAGCATCGTCGTCGACCCACGCGATGCACTCGGCCACTGGGCCATGGGTCGGACACTTCTCATGTTCGGAGAATATGATCAGTCGGTGGAGGAACTGGAAACTGCGATTGACCTGAACCCGAACTTCGCGGGAGCGCATTTTTCCTTGAGCCGCACCTGTTTTGCCGCCGGCGACAGCGAGCGCGGCATCGAAGCCGCCGACACGGCGCGACGGCTCAGCCCCTATGACCCGATCCGTTTCGCCATGTTGAGTGTGCGTGCCAACTGCCTGGTTCAGCTTGGAAAGCTCGATGAGGCGGTGGAATGGGTCGTGCGCGCGGCACGTCAGCCGAATGCCCACTATCATATCCACGCCATCGCTACTTATTGTACGGCACTGGCCGACCGGGACGATCTGACCGGGCGCTACAAGGAGAAACTGCTGGCCGCGCGCCCCGAATATTCCGTGCGCGACTTCCTGCTGGCGTTCCCGCTCAAGGAACCGGCCCATATCGAACTTGTCAGGGAGGGATTGAAAAAAGCGGGCCTCGCCGGCGAGTGACGGCACGCAGGCAAGTGTCCCTCTGATGCTCTGCGCGCTGCATCTCGAATTCCCGGAGTGCTTTCGCCGAAGATTTCTCAGGACGGTTTTCGGCAACAAAGTTAATGAGAATGGAGCGATTTTTTCGCTGAATTCCGGGATTTTCGCCGTGAAAGCTTGAGAAATTATTGAAAATCGTTAACGGCGTACCCACCTGATCTTAATCGTTATCGCGGACACTGAGCGCGGTAACAGTACAGACGGAGGGTAAAATGCCGGGACTTCGCAATCGTTTCACAGGAAGCATACTGTCAGCTCTTGCTTTAGCAGGCCTTTTTGCTGCAACCGCCCCGGCACCGGCCGAAGCCGGCCTGTTCCGCGCGCTGCTCGGCGGCGGCGGAAACGTCCAGAACCGCGACTGGTCTCGGGTTACGAGCCGTCAGCAGGTCCCCTTCTCCAAGCAGTACAAGGCAGGAACCATTGTCGTCTCTTTCGCCGACCGTCGTCTCTATTTCGTGAACAAGCCCGGTCAGGCGCTCAGCTACCTCATCGGTACGCCTGTTCTGGAAGAGAAATGGCAGGGTGTCCTCAATGTCTCTGCCAAGCGCGTGAATCCGCGCTGGGTGCCGACTCCGGACATGCGGAAGAAAAATCCGACACTTCCGCTCGCCGTTGAAGGTGGCGACCCCCGCAATCCGCTCGGTACGCGTGCCCTTTATCTCGGCAGCACACTCTACAGAATTCATGGCACGGACGCGCCATGGACCGTGGGCAAGGAAGTTTCGAACGGCTGTGTTCGCCTTTACAACGCCGATATTCTCGACCTTTATTCCCGCGTGCCGGTCGGTGCAAAGGTCATTGTTACCTGGAAGCAGTTTCCCGCTGCAGCGGCAGCTTCCCGCCGTGGTGGATTCAACCGTCGCGCATCCTACGAGACCCGATAGCCGGGAACAATCACCGCTCATCTGATCATCGCTTGCCGGTTTCCCCGCGACAGGGCGTGCGGGGCGTCGGCATTTCAGCGATTGCTGACCGAAACCGGCATAAACCCGAACTGGCCGGGACGCTTTTCCACGTATCTTCGGAAAACTCTCCCTGCATGACGGGCAAGGTGGGGTCCGCCGACAGCCGGGGGGAGTGTACCGCCGGCGAACCCTTCGAACACCGTCCAGGACGGTGTTCTACCGGTAGATACCGTATCGATATCCGCCGACCGGCTTGGCGTTCGCGATATACCCGCTGCAACGGTCAACCTTAAGACTGTATTTGGCGCCGGAGCGATAGCCCGTGCCGATCAGGAAGCGCGGTGTCCTTTTGCGGACATGAAACCCGTGCCAGCCGTGGCGATTGAGCCTCGCCCGGATCTGGTAGGACGTCGCGCAATAGCCATATGCGCGCGGTCGGGGATTGGGACCCCCGTAACCATACCCGTAACCGGGGTTGCCGTTCCAATAACGCTTTGCATGCTTATGCTTCTTCTTTTTCGCGTGCGCCTTGTGGACGTAACTCGGTCCGTGGGAGGGGCCCGGCTTACCAATCTGGACATAACCCTGCGGGTCGCCGAAGGTCAGTGCGAAATTTACATCTTTCGCGGATACGTCGGATGCCCCGGCGAGGGCGGCGGTGGTCAAAGCGCCTGCGGCAATCAGTGCGGTCTTCATCTTTTCTCTCCGTGCTGGGCCGGCCCTTTGCCGGCGAACTGGCGAGAGAATGCATGAAGCGCCCTGAACGCACCCGGAACGGCCCGTTCATCCACCATTCATGTTGAATAACCGTCGAGTCGTGCGGGAGTTTTGAGAAAAATGGAGCGGGCGATGAGATTCGAACTCACGACTTCAACCTTGGCAAGGTTGCGCTCTACCCCTGAGCTACGCCCGCATCACTGTGTGGAACAGTCTGCCGTTCCCGGCAGCGCCCGTTTATCGCTCAATGCGCACATCAATGCAACCACGTTGCGTTTGCCCGGTTGAACCGTCTACGCCGCCGCCTTTTCTTCCGCGTCCGCCTTGATCGCGATCCACGTGATCGATGCGGTCAGCGCGTCCAGTGCGGCGAAAATCAGCAATGCCAATCCGACCTTTCCGAGTGCGACCATCGTGCACAGAAATGTTGCCGTCGCATAACGCGCCGGTACCGTCCAGCCCAGCATGATGTCGGTTCGCGTCAGGACCGCGGCGATGTAAAATGCACCGAGGATACCAGCCAGCACACCGACAAAACGCACCCACATACCATCGCCAGCGCTTATGCCGAACATGCCGAGCGCAAAGTGCGGAATGATCAGGAATGGCAGCGCAACACCGCTGATCAAGTACAGTCCAAACATGTACACGCTCAGTTGTGCCCGGGTCATGAAATGCTCAAAGCCTCATCGCAACGTCTGAAGTGGCCCATTTGCCTAACCGCCGAACTGCGACTATACAGGCCGCTGCCAGGCTGAAACAGATAGACGATGGAATGGATGCCTGCAACGCGCGAACAGCTGCTCGAACGCCTGAAGGCGTTGAACATCGACACCAAAACAGTCGAACATCCTGCCCTGTTCACGGTCGAACAATCGCGCGAGCTGCGTGGCCAGATTCCCGGCGCGCATACGAAAAATCTCTTCCTGAAATGCAAAAAAGGCACGATCTGGCTGATCGTTGCTCTTGAGGATGCGGACATCAACCTGAAGACGGCGCACAAGACCATCGGCAGCGGAAGGCTGAGTTTCGGCCGCGCCGAGCTGCTTGAGGAAACGCTCGGCGTTCTTCCCGGTTCGGTTACGCCGTTTTCGCTGATCAACGATGCGGAGCGCCGGGTTTCAGTCGTGCTGGACGCGGCCATGATGAAACATGACGTCCTCAACTTTCATCCGCTCGAAAACACCGCGACAACGACGATTTCAAGGGACGGACTGCTCAGCTTCGTGCGGGACTGCGGCCACGAACCGAGAATACTGGAGGTCAGCAGCGGATCTGATTAGATCGATGTGACGCCGTGGGCGGTTGCCAAAGGGCGGCGGTCGGTTCATCTTCCCTTCAAACGTGCAAAAGCGTCCGGTCGACGTAAATTCATCAAACGGGCAGTAAAGTCATGGAACCACCAATCATAGGAAGCGCGCCCGGCGGCGATGCTCCCGACCTGATTAAGGATACCTCCACGCAAGCCTTCAAGGCGGACGTGCTCGATGCATCGAAGGATGCACTGGTACTCGTCGATTTCTGGGCGCCCTGGTGCGGACCCTGCAAACAGCTTACGCCGGTGCTGGAAAAAGTCGTCAGGGAGGCGGGCGGAACCGTACGCCTGGTCAAGCTGAACATCGATGAACACCCGGCCATACCCGGACAGATGGGAGTCCAGTCGATCCCTGCCGTGTTCGCATTCAAGGCCGGTCGGCCGGTCGACGGCTTCATGGGAGCGTTGCCGGAATCCGAAGTCAAAGCGTTCGTTGCCCGCCATGCCGAGCCCGCGGGCCAGTCTCAGGCGGATGCGGACATCGCACAGGCCGAAACCGCCCTCGAAGCCGGTGATGTGGCGTTGGCCGCGCAGATCTTTGGCCAGGTCGTCCAGGAAGACAAAACGAACGCGCGGGCGGTTGCCGGACTGGCCGGCTGCTACGTCCAGACGGGCGACGTCGAGCGTGCCGAACAAACCCTGGGCCTCTGGGATTCGGGAGGAAAGAGCTCGCCGGAGATCGATGCCGTTCGTGCCACGCTCGATCTTGCACGCAAAGCGGACGAAGCCGGCGATGTGTCTGACCTGCGTGCCAAGGTGGAAAGCAACCCGTCCGACCACCAGGCGCGTTGCGATCTCGCGATTGCTCTCAATGCGAACGGCGATCGGTCCGGCGCCGCGGAACAGTTGCTGGAAGTCGTGGCTTCAAATCGCGACTGGAACGACGGTGCGGCGCGAAACCAGTTGCTGCAGTTTTTCGAAGCCTGGGGAAGCGAGGATCCCGCGACGGTAGAGGGACGGCAGAAATTGTCTTCGCTCCTGTTCGCATGACGATGCCCCGGCGACAACTTTCATAGGAGGCAGCGGTTGGCCCGTGCCGGAGACCTACGTCAAAGTTGATGATTTGCCCGAAACCCTGAGAGTGTTTCCCTTGCGAGGCGTCATCCTGCTGCCACGGTCGACCTTGCCGCTCAATGTCTTTGAACCGCGTTACCTGGCGCTCGTGAACGATGTTCTCGCCGGTGATCGTCTGATCGGTATCGTGCAACCCGACACCGACGACGCCGAGGAATCGCCGCTGGGAAAACAGGCCAACCTTCGCAAGACTGGCGGAGCAGGGCGCCTCACCGCCTTTCAGGAAACCGACGATGGGCGCTATCTTATTACACTGAGCGGTATCTGCAGGTTCGTGATCGATGCGGAGGAAAACACGGACGCGCCCTACCGCATGTGCTCGGTGGACTGGAAACCGTTTGCCGGAGACCTTGAGCACGGGCGCGGCGAAGAGGCCGTCGACCGGGATCGGCTTCTCGCGGTCCTGAAAAGATATCTCGAGGCCAACAAGCTCAGTGCCGACTGGGACGGTATCAACAACTCCTCCAATGAACTCCTCGTCAACACACTGTCGATGATTTCGCCTTATGGCCCGGAAGAAAAGCAGGCGCTGCTCGAGGCCGGCGATCTCAAAACCCGGGCCGAAGTCCTGGTCGCGCTCGCAGAGATGGAACTCGCAAGTGGCGAGGGCAGCACCGGATCGACCCTGCAATGAACCGTGCGCTACCGATACCAGCAAAACGACGATGAGATGGCTGAAGATATGAGCGAAAAGACCGAAGTTTCCGCTGACGCCCGCAAGGCCCAGAAAAAGGCGAAGCTTGATCCCAAGCTCCTGGAAATCCTTGTCTGTCCGATCACCAAAGGCGCACTTGAGTATGACAGCGACGCGCAGGAGTTGATTTCCCGCGAGGCCGGACTGGCCTATCCGATCCGCGACGGGATCCCGATCATGTTGCCCGATGAGGCGCGTAAACTCGAGGACAGTTGAGCATCCGCAAGCCTATGCGGCAGACCTGCCACTTCGCAGAATCCGCGGCAATGGGCGCTCATCGATCGGGATATGGATGAGCGCGGCAAGCAAGCCAAGTGCAACACCCGCCCACCAAACCGGATCATAGGACCCTGTCTTGTCGTACAGCCAGCCGCCGAGCCAGACGCCAGTGAAGCTGCCGAGTTGATGGCTGAAAAAAACGATGCCGAACAATGTCGCCATGAAGCGTGTTCCGAAGATCTGGCCGACGATTCCGGTGGTCAGCGGAACGGTGGACAGCCACAGGAGACCCATGGCGACCGCAAAGGCGTAGATCGTGAATTGCGTCTTCGGCGCGACCAGAAGGCAGGTGATCGCAACCGCGCGCAGGAAATAGATGACCGCGAGACTGCTCTTCTTGCTGTAGCGCTGGCCAACCGCGCCGGAGGCATAAGCGCCGACGATGTTGAACAGCCCGACGAGCGAGATTGCAATCGCGCCGGTCTGCGGGCTTAGCCCGAGATCGGTCACATACGCCGGGAAGTGCACCGTGATGAATGCCACGTGAAAGCCGCAGACGAAGAAGCCCGTCGTCAGCAACATGTAGCCCTTGTGCGAAAAGGCCTCATGCATGGCTTGCGAAAATGTCTGATCGGCCTCGCCGGCCAGCCCGGTCGCTTGTGATCCTTTCGGGAGAAGCAAGGCGGCCGGAATGATGACGAGCACCGACGCGGCAAGGACCAGCAGGGCCGAATGCCAGCCATAGGCGGAAATCAGCGCCTGGGCGAAGGGTGAAAAGACGACCTGGCCCGCTGAACCCGCAGCCGCACCGATGCCGAGGGCCATGGAGCGTCGCTCGGGCCCGACGGCCTTGGCGATGACGGCAAGCGCCAGCGAAAAAGCCGTAAGCGCAACACCGAGACCGGTGGTGAAGCCTGCGAAAATATGAAAGGCAGCGCCGGTTTCCGAGTTCGCCATGCCCCAGACGCCGAACGCATAAACGAGCGCGCCACACACGAGAACTCTCCACGCGCCGTATTTGTCGGCAATCATACCGGCGACCGGAACACCAATGCCCCACATCAGGTTCTGGATCGCCAGAGCCAGGGCGAAGGTTTCACGCGTCCAGCCATGCGCCGTCGTCAGCGGTTCGAGGAAAAGGCCGAATGACGACCGTGCGCCGAAACCGACCAACGAGATAATACAGCCGGCGATGATGACCAGCCAGATTCTGGCCGGAAGTCCCGATTGACCTTGTGACGCTTCAACACTCATGAGGACCCTCTCATCCCTGCCTGGTCTGTATCAGTTCATTGCTAACCGGCACGGTCGGCATTTTTTCTTCGCAGCGGATGTCAAAACAGCCGGTTGAAGGATATCCCCTTCGTGATATAATAGTGTATATACACTTGTGTAATTACACTTATTTGTCAATTGGAGATTTCCAATCGCCGCAAAACGATACGGACCGTCCGACGGATCGGAACCCATGCCCGTCCCGACCGAATGTTCGTGCGCGATGCTCAGACGAACGGCACGGCATGTCAGCCAGGCCTATGACAAGGCATTGGACGAGGTCGGTCTCAAGACGTCGCAATATATGGTGCTTGCGCATGTAGAACGCACCGAGGGCCTCACAATCACACAGCTCGCGAGGCGGCTCGGTCTCGACCGTACTACGCTTACACGCAATCTGCAGCCGCTCGTCAACGCAGGCTGGATCCGGATTTCTGAGGCAAAAGACAAGCGTGCTCGTGCGCTCTATCCGACCGAGAGTGGATGCACACTTGTTGCGCGTGCCAAACCGCTTTGGCAAAAGGCCGAAGACGCGTTTCGCCGGTCGATGGGAAAAACCGAAGTAGCCGAGCTGCGACGTCTGTTAGACACGGCGGTAAGCGAAACCGGAGCCTAGCAGCTGGCTCTACTAGATGTCTTCGGTCTAAATTTCCTGTCCCTTGAGCAGCCTTGGAAGGTTTCCCGTGAGCCCGGCGGCTTCGCGGACGAAGAACCGCTTCAGGGCAGGTGCACGATCAACGAGACCCAAGCCAAACGAGCGGATGGATCGCAACGGCGCGCTGTCATTCGAAAATAGCCGGTTCAGGGAATCCATGGCAAACCCGGAAAAGGCGCTGTCGAACCGTCGCCATCGCTGGTAGCGCTCCAGAACCGGTGTCGAGCCGATATCGAGGCCGAGCCGTGCACTCTCAATCACAACCTCTGCCAGTGCGGCGACATCGCGCAGACCGATGTTGAGGCCCTGCCCGGCAAGCGGGTGCACGCCATGCGCCGCATCCCCAACAAGTGCGACCCGGTCGGCCACGAAGGCGCGTGCCAGGTGCAGATCGAGAGGAAAAGTGCCGCGTGGCCCCGCCACAGATAGCGCGCCATATCGCCCGCCCATGCGTTTTCTGGCTTCGCGCAGAAATTCCGTGTCGTCCAGCGCGACGATCTCGTCCGCGCGGTCGCGCGGTTCGGTCCACACCAGCGAAACCCTGTCTCCGCGAAGCGGTAAGATCGCGAACGGACCTTGCGGCAGAAAATGCTGAACCGCTCTGCCGCCATGCGGCCTTTCGATGCCAAGGGTCGCGACGATGCCCGCCTGCGGATAGGCCCAGCCGATAGACTTGATGCCGGCCTTCTTGCGCAGTGCCGACCGCCGACCGTCTGCCGCGACCAGCAGCGATGCCTGAATCGTCTGGCCTTGCCCGAGTTGTGCCGCGACTCCGGTCGATGTGACCGAAAAGTCTTCCACGGATTCCGGGGCGATAAATGAAATGCTTTCCGCCTCTTCCGCGCTCGCTATCAATGCCGTGCGAAGCACATGGTTTTCCAGCATATAGGCCGCTGGTTCACCTTCACTCAATGCGCCGTCAAAATGCAGGAGCGATGGTCTGGCCACCGCGTCGAGCCGGCTGTCCGAAATGTCGATTTCCGTGAAAGCCTGTGCGTGCGCGGCCACCTCCTCCCAAACGCCAAGCGATTGGAGGAGATGCATGCTCGCCGCAGACAATGCAGACGCCCGCCCGTCATTCGCCGCCGCGCGCGCCACGTCGGGAGGAGTGCGATCGACCACCGTAACGCGCAAGACCCCCCGCGACGCCCGGGAGAGCGCCAGTGCGAGCGTCAGTCCCACAAAGCTTCCACCCGCAACGAGCACGTCACATGTGTCGGGTCCGGAACTTTCGTCAGTCATGGCTCACTCAGATAATCTTGACAGCCGGCGCCGTCATCCGCTCCATGGGTCCTGCATCCCGGAGAACCTTCTCAATCCCGTCCAATGCAATAGAGGCAGCGAATGATCAGCGCAGTCAAACGTCTTCTTTCCATACTTGATCTTGAGCAGCTCGAACACAACCTGTTTCGCGGCCGCAGTCCGCAGGACGGGTGGCAGCGCGTGTTCGGCGGTCAGGTAATCGGCCAGGCTCTGGTCGCCGCGGAACGCACCGTGAATGATCGCATGGCGCACTCCCTTCATGCCTATTTCATGCGTCCCGGAGATCCCGCGGTCCCGATCATCTATGAGGTCGACCGGATTCGCGACGGGCGCAGTTTTAACACACGGCGGGTGGTGGCCATCCAGCACGGAAACGCGATCTTTTCCATGTCGGCATCCTTTCATCTCGAGGAAGAGGGGTTCGACCATCAGTTCGAGATGCCCGACGTGCCGAGACCGGAAGACCTGCCCAGCCTCAACGACATTAAGGAGCAGTTTCTGGATCAGATGCCGGCGAACATCAAAAGATACTTTGAGCGCGAGCGGCCGATCGAGCTACGCCCGGTTGATACATCCCGGTTCTTCGATCCCAAGAAGCGGTCTCCCAAGCAGTCGATTTGGATTCGCGCCACTGACAAATTGCCCGACGACCCGGCGCTGCACCAATGCGCGCTTGCCTATGCGTCCGATTTTTCCCTGCTCGATACCGCATTGGTTGCCCACGGGCGCATGTTGTTCGATCCCGGACTGATGATGGCGAGCCTCGATCACGCGATGTGGTTTCATCGCCCCTGCCGCGCCGACGCCTGGTTGCTCTACACTATGGACAGCCCTGCCGCGAACGGCGCGCGGGGGTTCTGCCGGGGCAGCATATTTACGGCGGACGGCGTACTCGTCGCCTCCGTCGCTCAAGAAGGCATGATCCGCGAAATTCGCAAAAAATAGTCTCCGATCGCCCTGCGCGTTTTTTGGGCGAAGCGATGCATTTGCCGATAATTTATGCAAGAATCTCGGCGAACGCGCCACTGTTTCGGCGGGTGATATTCAATTTTCAAAACAAAAACAATAACTTGAATCGCATCCACTCAAACTGGCACGCGGCTTGAGTCATTTTGGATATTGCCGGGCAACGCGCCTGGCATACCGAACAACCGTGCGCCTTGTCGGTACAGATCGAACTGGCGGCAAGCGCACAACAGGGGGAGTTTAGGAATGAAACTCATTACGGCCGTCATCAAGCCGTTCAAGCTGGACGAGGTGCGCGAAGCGCTGACCGAACTCGGGCTTGAGGGCATGACGGTATCCGAAGTCAAGGGCTACGGGCGGCAGAAGGGCCACACCGAAATCTATCGCGGTGCCGAATACGCCGTGAACTTTCTGCCGAAGGTCAAGATTGAGGTTGTGGTTCCGGCAAAGCTCGCAGCCAAGGCAACAGATGCAATCGTAAATGCCGCAAAAACGGGACAGATCGGCGACGGCAAGATTTTCGTCGGGCCGGTCGAGAAAACCATCCGCATCCGCACGGGAGAGACCGATGCCGATGCGCTGTAGTTCCGAAAAATCACGACTTTCTTGGGGGTTTGAAATGAGAAAAGCACGCAATTTTCTTACTGCGAGCTCGACCCTGGTCGCACTTCTGGTCCTCTTCGCGGGACCCGCACTTGCGCAGGATGAACCGAAGCTCAGTGCCGGAGACACGGCATGGATGCTCACATCGACAGCTCTGGTTCTGTTGATGACGATCCCGGGCCTTGCTCTGTTTTACGGGGGCATGGTGCGAAAAAAGAATGTTCTGGCCACGATCATGCAAAGTTTTGCCGTCTGCTGTCTGATGTCGGTGCTCTGGATGGTGGTCGGTTACTCGCTCGCCTTCACCGACGGCGGCAGCCTCAATGCGTATGTCGGCGGATTGTCGAAAGCGTTTCTGGCTGGCGTCGGCAAGGATACGTTGAGCGGCACGATCCCGGAATCGGTCTTCATGACCTTCCAGATGACCTTCGCGATCATAACGCCGGCGCTGGTATGCGGCGCGGTGGCGGATCGCATGAAGTTTTCCGCACTGCTCCTGTTCCTGGGCGTCTGGGTTCTGGTCGTCTATGCGCCAATCACCCACTGGGTCTGGGGTGGCGGATTCCTCGGTGACGACGGCGTACTCGATTTCGCGGGCGGAACGGTCGTCCACATCAACTCCGGCGTTGCGGGAATCGTCGCCGCACTGGTTCTTGGAAAGCGGCGCAACTACGGGACCGAAAACATGGCGCCGCATAACCTCGTCCTGAGTGTGATCGGCGCGTCGTTGCTGTGGGTCGGCTGGTTCGGCTTCAACGCGGGCTCCGCCGTTGCGGCTGACGGCGCGGCGGGCATGGCCATGGCGGTCACGCAGATTTGCACCGCGACGGCAGCACTTGCCTGGATGTTCACCGAATGGGTCGTGCTGAAAAAACCGAGTGTCCTCGGGCTTATTTCAGGCGCCGTCGCGGGTCTCGTGGCCATCACCCCGGCTTCAGGCTTCGTCGATCCGATGGGCGCCCTGTTCATCGGCGTGGTCGCCGGGATCGTCTGCTTCTTCGCCTGCGTGAAACTGAAACAGGCCATTGGCTATGACGACTCTCTGGACGTGTTCGGCATCCACGGCGTCGGCGGCATTGTCGGCGCGGTTTTGACCGGATGGTTTGCGGTCGAAGCCATCGGTGGAACCGCGGGCGGCTTCAGCCAGGTCATCATTCAGATCGAGGGCATTCTGGCGACCATCGCCTGGTCGGCCATTGCCACCTTCGTCATTCTGAAGGTTGTCGACCTGATCGTCGGTCTGCGTGTGGACGAAAACACCGAGATCGAAGGCCTCGATATCAATCTGCATGGGGAGGTTGTGCAGTAGCCGTCGCCGGACGCAATGCTGCGTTCACCGCACAGACGATCCGTCGCGGTGCGATGAGAGATTACGTCGCAAACGGGCCCGGATGCCTTCTGGCACCGGGCCCTGTTTTTATGCAAGGCGGCTTTCAACGGCGGAAATCCGTGAAAAGTGTTAATGAGACCTTAACCAGTCTGCACCTAGATTGGCCAAAACCTTCGCCGCCCCGCACAACCGGGGTCAGTTGCGTTCAGTTATTGACGGTGTCATGTCGCAGTCCAGTTCCCCGATCACACGAACCGAAATGCCCGTTTCGCCGTTTGCACGGCTGGAAAAACTCCTGGACGGGCTGCAACCCGGCGCAAATGTTATCGACCTCACGATCGGCGAACCGCGCCATCCCATGCCGGATTTCGTGATTCCCGCTCTTGCCGAGGCCGAGGCCGGATTTGGAAAATATCCGGCCATCCGGGGAACGGCTGAGTTTCGCGCGGCGGTTTCGGACTGGCTGGGCCGCCGTTACCCCGCACTTGCGGGTCTCGAAAAGGACTCTCTGGGCATCATTCCCCTCGCTGGGACGCGCGAAGGGCTGTTCTACGTGACATTTTCAGTGTGCGCGCGACGCCCCGACATCGAGAATCCGGCGATTCTCGTTCCGAACCCGTTCTACCATACATATGCAGCGGCCGGCGCCTCGGGTGCTGAACTCGTGCTCCTGCCCGCGGGTCCCGAGGCGGGTTTTCTTCCCGATCTGGACGCGATCGATGAAGATCTGCTCAAGCGCACGGTCGCAATGTTCGTCTGCACGCCGACCAATCCGCAAGGAACCGTCGCAAGCACCGGATATATTCAGCGTGCCATCGAGCTGGCACGGACCCATGATTTCATTCTCGTCGCCGACGAGTGCTACTCGGAGATTTACACCGCCTCGCCGCCACCCGGCGCGCTGGAGACCGCGTGGCAGAAGACGGGCAGCCTGTCCAACGTCATTTCCATGCAGTCCTTGTCAAAGCGTTCCAATCTGCCGGGATTGCGGGCGGGATACTGCACCGGAGATCCGGAATTTATCGAGGCATTCGCATCGTTCCGCAACGTGGTGGCGCCGCAACTTCCCGTCCCCATCCAGCATGCCTGCGTGAAGATCCTGGGTGACGAGGCGCATGTCGAGGCAAACCGTGCGCTGTACCGGGAAAAATTCGACGCGGCGGACCGGATTTTGGGCAACCGTTACGGATATCGCCGCCCGGATGGCGGGTTTTTCCTCTGGCTCGACGTGAACGACTATGGCGACAGCGAAACGGTTGTGAAAACCCTTTGGAAAGGCTGTGGTGTCAAACTGTTACCGGGGAACTTCCTGGCGCGAACCGGCGCGGATGGAACAAACCCTGGGGACGGATATATACGCGTGGCGATGGTCCAGGATCTGGCGACGACGGAAGATGCGCTGGCCCGTATCGTCGATACGCTGAAATGAGGGTTGCGGGAATTTGGCACTAACCGGGACAAGCACGGCGCGAAAAAGGCTTTTGCCCGGCGCGCTTGAAAGCGGACTGAAACGCACGACCTGGTGGGTCGCGGGTGTCGGCCTGTTTGCGCTCGCTGTTGCCTCATGGGCAAGCCTGATGAGCTGGTCAATCCACGATCCCAGCCTGAACAATGCAACCCGCGGCGCGCCAACCAATTGGCTGGGCGGTTGGGGCGCGACTGTGGCTGACCTTTCGATCCAGTCGGTGGGATTGTGCTCCATCGCACTGTTTCTTCCACTTGCGGCCTGGGGCCGCCATATCGCCTTCTGCCAGATTCCGCCACGCGCAAGGCTGCGCCTCGCGGCCTGGCCTGCAGGCGTTATCGTCCTGGCTGGTGGTCTATCGGTTCTACCCGAACCGTCGGCCTGGCCATTGCCAAACGGTCTTGGCGGGATCATGGGCGATCTTACGCTTTCCGCGTCAAGTTTCGTGCTGGGACTGCTGCCTTGGAATTTGGGGCGACTGGTCGCCGGTACCCTGCTTCTGGTCGGCGGAGTTGCCTTGATTCTGTTCGCGTCGGGCATTTCCCGTTCGACGTTTGAGACCTTGCGCGGTACGCCGAAGGCCGGCGCACAAGGCTGGGGCACGCGACTTGCCAATGCCGCGAGCGGCATCGGCGCGCTTTTCCGTACTGCCACGGATCGCTTCGGACGCCGCTCGACAGAGATTGACGCGTTCGGCGAAAGCTATGACGGCTATGACGATGCGCCGGAGCCAGTGGCATTCGAATATGATCCTTCCACAGCCAACGGCCTTGACGCCGATGACCCGCTGCCGAAGTTCCTGCGCCGCGAACAGGAAGAAGCACAGGTGGATCCGGCGGGCCGGATCGAGCCCTATTTTGCCGATGCGCGCACCCCGCAGATGACATCTGCGGCGGACCACGGGATCGCCGCGCCCGAACCCGAAATACCCGTGGAAATGCAAAGCCCGCCAAATGAAGCGCCGCGCGAGGTGCTTCACATTGCGCCGCGCGCCAAGGCCGTTGCGCTGGCAGCGACATTTTCGCTTCCACCGCTCAAACTGCTGAAACGCGCAACCTCATCCCGCCGCAATTCCGGCGTCAACAAGGCGACGCTGCAGGAGAACGCCCGGTTGCTGGAGGAAGTGCTTCAGGACTTCGGCGTTAAAGGGGAGATCACCAACGTCAGTCCGGGACCGGTCGTAACCCTTTACGAGCTGGAGCCTGCGCCGGGTACGAAATCTTCGCGCGTTATCGGTCTTGCCGACGATATCGCACGATCCATGAGTGCAATTTCCGCCCGCGTCGCCGTGATTCCCGGGCGAAACGCCATTGGTATCGAACTGCCGAATGCGCGGCGCGAAATGGTCTTTCTGCGCGAACTGTTCGAAGCCAACGAATTCACCAATTCAGAGAGCGAGCTCGCGCTGGCACTGGGCAAAAACATTGGCGGTGAATCCGTCTTCGTCGATCTCGCGCGCATGCCCCATCTTCTGGTTGCCGGCACCACCGGTTCGGGCAAGTCGGTTGCCATCAACACGATGATCCTGTCGCTCCTGCAACGTCTCGATCCGAGCAAATGCAAATTCATCATGATCGACCCGAAGATGCTGGAACTCTCCGTCTATGACGGCATTCCCCATTTGCTGGCGCCGGTCGTCACGGAACCCAAAAAGGCCGTCGTCGCGCTCAAATGGACCGTCAAGGAAATGGAGGAGCGCTACAAGCGCATGTCCAAGCTCGGCGTGCGCAACATCAACGGCTACAACGAACGTGTGCGCGAAGCCCACGAAAAGGGCGAGGTTCTCACACGTACGGTACAGACGGGATTTGACAAGGAAACAGGCGAAGCAGTCTACGAAAAGGAAGAGATGGACTACGACCCCATGCCCTACATCGTCGTCATCGTGGACGAGATGGCCGATCTGATGATGGTCGCGGGCAAGGATATCGAGGGCGCGGTCCAGCGTCTGGCACAAATGGCGCGGGCGGCGGGAATTCATCTGATTACCGCGACGCAGCGCCCGAGCGTCGATGTCGTAACCGGCACGATCAAAGCCAACTTCCCGACGCGTATCAGCTTCCAGGTGACATCAAAGGTGGACAGCCGGACAATTCTCGGCGAACAGGGTGCCGAACAACTGCTCGGACAGGGCGACATGCTGTATATGGCGGGCGGCGGACGGATTATGCGCGTTCACGGCCCCTTCGTGTCCGACGACGAGGTCGAGAAGGTGGTCCGCTTCCTCAAAAAGCAGGGTGTACCCGAATATCTCGAAGCGATTACCACCGATGAGGACGAAGAGGCCGCGGCGCTCGGCGGCTCCGGCGGCGACAGTGAAGCCAACAGCCTCTACGACCAGGCCGTGGCGATCGTTCTGCGCGATCGCAAGGCCTCGACCAGCTATATTCAGCGTCGGCTCTCCATCGGTTACAACCGGGCTGCGACACTGATTGAGCAGATGGAAGAGGAAGGCGTTATCTCCGCAGCCAATCACGCAGGAAAACGCGAGATCCTGGCTGGAGAGCACGAGCAGATTTGATTGCCGAACAAATTTATTTGTGCGATCTCGTCAACAAGTTGACGATTTTCCTCTGAATCATCTATGCCAGTATGGCGAACGGTCCTTGGCAATCCGAAGGTGGCTTATCCCGTGAGTTCAAGAAGTGTCCGACGTGCAGCTTTCGCGTGCGCAGTCTGCTCGGCCCTGTCGTTGCCTGCGCTGGCGCAAACGCCGCAATCCACCGATCAACAAACGGCACCCGACCCGGCAAGCCCAGCGACGGGCTGGGCGACGCAGTCGACGCCGGGAACCGGGATTCGGCAGCCCGCGCCGGGCGAAGCTCAACCGCCTCTCGTCTTGTCATCCGAACAGATCTCTCTGGTTCGCGGCATCAACGACTATTTGAACAATTTGAGCAATCTCGAAGGCCGTTTCGTTCAGACCGATCATCGCAACGAGCGCAAAAAGGGCCGGTTCTACGTGCAGCGACCGGGGCGGCTGCGTTTTGACTACTCGGCTCCGAGCAAGCTGCGCATCGTGTCAGACGGTGAATATCTTGCGATTGAGGATCACGATCTCAAGACAGTCGACAAGTTCCCACTCGAAGCGACACCGATCCTGCTGTTCCTGGGCGAGAACATCGATCTGCTGCGCGACGCGGTAATCCTGCAGATGCATCAGGATGAGTCAGCAGTCGCGATCGTCATGGTCGACAAGAGCGGAAATGCAGGCGGGCAGCTTCAGCTTTTCTTCAAAAGACCGGAACTGGAGCTGTATGAGTGGGTCGTTACCGACGCCCAAGGCCTCGACACCCGGATTCAGCTCGCAGACCTCATTGCCGGTAACAAGAAGTCCAAGGGCTTTTTCCAGTCGTCATCCATCGAATTGGACAATATTGACAATAATTAATATTTGATCTCGTGTTAACGCCGCAGACATGATTAACGCGCCGTTTTCCGTAATTCGTGCGCAATATCAATTCCTTATAGATGCAGCGCTCTTCACGGACACACGTGATTCTGCGTTTGCATCAGCCCTTCGTTAATTTTTTTAACGATCAAAGATTGAAATTCCTTCCAGTCGGCATATCTGTATTTGCACAAGCGGGTGACGTCGATCTTCATCGGTAGTGCCCCCCGTCTAGCCGTAGACGCGCTCGCTTGCGCCGGTTTCCCTCCCGGCGCGCCGCGTTTTCGCGGATTTGACGCCCAACCCCCCAAGGTTGGGCGTCTTTTTTTGCTATAGTCTGAGTTTCAGATTCTCCTGCCGCAAATCGAGCCTCTCATCCATGAAATTCAAGCTGGCCACCTGGAACATCAATTCCGTCCGTCCTCGCCTCGGCCTGATCGAGCGTTTCATCAAAACCTATAACCCGGACGTTCTCTGTCTCCAGGAGATCAAATGCGCCAATGGCAGTTTTCCAACAAAAATATTCCGATCCCTCGGCTTCGACCACATCGCTCTGAACGGGCAGAAGGCCTATCACGGGGTTGCTACCGTATCCCGTCTACCGATCGAACAAATAGAAACCCGTGACTTCAATGGCAGCGGAGATGCCCGCCATATCGCCGTTCGTCTGAAATCGCCCGGTGCTGACGACATAGAGGTGCACAATTTCTACGTTCCTGCGGGCGGTGACCTGCCGGATGAAGAGAAAAATCCGAAATTCGCGCAAAAGCTCGATTATCTGCGCGCGATGGCGAAATGGTGCGAGACCCAGCCGGACAAGAAGACCAGCCGCATGATTCTCGTCGGCGACCTGAATGTGGCGCCGCTGGAAACGGACGTGTGGTCACACAAGCAGCTGTTGAAAGTGGTCAGCCATACCCCGATCGAGGTCGATCATATCGAAGGCGTCCGCCGCGCCCATGACTGGATCGACGTCATGCGGCATCACATACCGCCGGAGCAAAAACTGTTCACATGGTGGAGCTATCGGGCCCGGGACTGGCGTGCGTCAAACCGGGGCCGCCGCCTTGATCACATCTGGGTGACGCCTGCGCTCGGCGACACAAGTCTCACTCTCAAAGTGATCGACGAAGCCCGGGACTGGGAGAAACCGTCCGATCATGTGCCTGTTCTGGCGTTATTTGATCTGGGTCGGAGATAGCTTCGCTCAAATCCGCCAGCAAATCATGTCCCTGTACCATGCGCCGCACGATCGAGCCGTGCTCGCCAACGACGAGATCCTCAAGACTCGCAGCGAGTTCGAATGGCCCGCCGTCTGTCTTGTCCGCCTCGTTCACCTCGTTCGTTTCTTTTGCTTC
>JALCBY010000003.1:0-72188 GCA_028066055.1 Hyphomicrobiaceae bacterium | reverse complement strand
ATGGCCCGCCGTCTGTCTTGTCCGCCTCGTTCACCTCGTTCGTTTCTTTTGCTTCGTTCGTCTCGCCGACTTCATCCGGGTCGTCCTCGGCATCCTCGTCGCCGAGAAACGCCAGCAACTCGTGTTCGGAGATCACTAGCATGTCGTCGAGTCCGTGAAGCGTCTTGGCGGTCGCTTTGAGATCCTGGCCGATATTCTGTGCGAGATGGGCCGCCAGCCATGGATATTGACCCATCAGCTGTCCAAAGGCTTCGTTTCCGATTTTCAGGGCGAAACCGTCATTAGCGCCGAATGCGCTGAAATGGTGTTGTGTTTCCACGATCATGGCCATCTCGCTCACCGTGTCTCCCGGCCCGAGAGGATCACCGAATTCGCGACCGTCTTCCGTGTAAAGCGTGACCTCGCCTTCGAGCACGACCAGCGCGCCGCGCGCAGGCATTCCGGCAACCACAAGGGTGTCGTGCGCCGCAAAGCGCTGCGGTTCTCCAATCTGCATGATCACCGAGAGAAACTCGCCGCCAATACCCCGTAACACCGGTACGCGCGCGAGCAACTCGGCTGCTTCGCCGTGTTGCATCGGCTCAAACTCCGTACAAAGTTTGGATACGCAGTACTGGAATGAACTCTGGGAAACGCGATACCTGCCCCGACCGGGACGGCTTACCTTAACGCGACTCGGGGGGTGTGTTGCAAGAGATTTATGGCATCAACTTGTAGCCACCCATTTCCGTCAGCAACAGCTCGGCGTTTGAGGGATCTTTTTCGATTTTCTGCCGCAACCGGTAGATGTGCGTCTCAAGGGTGTGAGTGGTTACGCCAGCGTTATAGCCCCACACCTCGTGCAGCAGCACTTCTCGTGTCACGACCTTTTCGCCGGCGCGATAGAGATATTTGAGTATGGACGTTTCCTTTTCGGTCAGCCTGACCTTGGAACCCGCTTCATCGACCAGTGTCTTTGTCGCCGGGCGAAAGGTATAGGGACCGATGGTGAAGACCGCATCTTCGCTTTGTTCGTGCTGCCGCAGCTGCGCACGCACGCGTGCAAGAAGAACGGAAAATCGAAACGGCTTGGTGACATAGTCGTTGGCGCCCGATTCGAGCCCCAGGATCATATCGGCATCGGAATCCTGCCCGGTGAGCATGATAATCGGACTCTTGAAGCCGTTTTTGCGCAGGACCTTGCAGGTTTCACGACCGTCCATGTCCGGAAGGCCGACGTCAAGCAGGATCAGGTCGATATGTTCCGATTTTGCGAGCTCGAGGCCATTTGCGGCGGTGTCTGCGATTTGTGAATCGAATTCATCATGCAATGCGAATTGCTCGCTGAGAGAGTCCCGCAAATCATCGTCGTCATCAATAATGAGAATCTTTCGCGCTGTGCTCATATCCGGCTCTTCAGGCTGTGTTGCTGATTGTCAGTGAGACTAGCATCATTTGATACCCGCTCGTTACAGTCTCCACTGACCTATCTACGTCCCGGGGTAAACCTGAAGAGGCATAAAAAACAGTCAAGAGTCCGTGAACTGACGACTTTTGCCGTCTACACGTGCCAGGCTTAGCGGGATCGGGGCGTCACCTGCATCCGCAGCCGCAATTTCCATTGTGCGTTGTGTCAAAGCGGAATTCGCCCCAGAAAGATCAAAGGAAGTCGCGTAACACCGCTGGGTCACGGGAAACTCGAACCGACGCTTCTTACACACCAACCATGTTCCGCATCCTGCGGCGGAGCTTTCAGTCTGTCCTGTCGGCAAAATAGAGGGGAGGCGCGCTGTTCCGAGCAACCGCAACGACAATCAACCCGTTACCCTGCCGTAACCGGAAGGAACCGAAAATTTTTGATACCATGACATATTATATAACATTGTTATCATCATGAGCCACGACATCCGGGCGGCACTACGCGGACATGGCAGTGCAGTATACGCCCATCTCCCCTCAGTGGATTTCCGGCAATGCGGGGATGCATCGCCATGCGAGCTGAAGATCTGCGTCTGACCCCCGAACAGTGTGATGGCGACGGCATATTCACGACGTTTGGTTGAACCCGGTGTCAATCGGCTTCAGAATTTTGCGGTGCGTGGGCCGAAAATCGCCGTACCCACCCGCACATAGGTCGCTCCAAACGCAATTGCGGTCTCAAAATCCGCGCTCATCCCCATCGACAGCTCCTTCAGCCCGTTTCTCTGCGCCAGCTTTTGCAACAATGCAAAATGAAGGGCCGCTTCCTCATCGACAGGCGGGATGCACATCAGCCCCTCGATCTTGAGGCCGTGCTCCTTCGAACAGCTCCGCAGAAACCCCTCCAGCTCTGCCGGCGCTATCCCTCCCTTTTGCTCTTCCTCTCCGGTATTGACCTGAACAAACAGGCGCGGCCGGCGGTCCTGCAGAGCCATTTCCTTTGCAATCGCCTTAGCGATCTTGGGCCGGTCGACGGTGTGAATTACGTCGAACAGCCGAACCGCGTCACGCGCCTTGTTGGACTGTAACGGACCGATCAGATGCAACTCCAAATCCCCGTGATGGGTCTTGAGGTCCGGCCACTTGCCCTGCGCCTCCTGCACGCGGTTTTCGCCAAATACCGTCTGACCGGCGCCGATGACCGGCTCAATCTGTTCCGGATCAAAGGTCTTCGACACGGCTATGAGGTTTACATCCTGCGGATTTCGGCTTGCGCGCTTTGCAGCGTCGACGATCTGTCCTTTGACCGCACCGATACGCTCGCGCGCGGTTGATTGTGAGCTGTTCGGGATGGTTGTGTTCACCGGTTCAATTCCATGCTTCAAAGTGGGCTACGACACTATGCCGGTACGGGTTCCGCGCAAGCTTGCGAGGCGAGTATCGATGTCGCAGGCACCGGTATCTTGACCGGCCACCGCTTTTTGATCACAACGCTGCGGAAACAGGCACCGCGATAAAGGAAAACCCGCCATGGCGCAATCGCGCTACAACCCGCGTGAGAGGGAAACACACTGGCAGACGGTCTGGGACGACAAGGACCTGTTCCGTGCCGACGAAAATGATCCAGGCGAAAAATACTACGTCCTGGAAATGTTCCCCTACCCCTCCGGACGCATCCATATGGGACACGTCCGCAATTACACGATGGGCGACGTGGTCGCCCGTTACAAGCGCGCGATGGGCTTCAACGTGCTGCACCCCATGGGATGGGATTCCTTCGGCATGCCGGCGGAAAACGCGGCGATCCAGCGCGGCGTCCACCCCCGCGAGTGGACCTACGCCAATATCGACGCCATGCGCGCTCAACTCAAGGCGCTCGGATTATCGCTCGACTGGAGCCGGGAACTCGCAACCAGCGATCCCGAATATTACGCACAGGAACAACGGCTGTTCCTTGAATTCCTGAAAGCAGGCTTCGTTTCGCGCCACACCGCCAAGGTCAACTGGGACCCGGTCGATCAGACGGTTCTTGCCAACGAACAGGTGATTGATGGCAAGGGCTGGCGTTCGGATGCTGAAGTTGAACAGCGCGAACTCACGCAATGGTTCCTGAATATCTCGGACATGTCGGAAGAGTTGCTTGATGCGCTGGACGGCCTTGACCGCTGGCCGGAAAAAGTGCGGACGATGCAGCGCAACTGGATCGGACGCTCGGAAGGTCTGCAGTTCAAACTCGACCTAGTGGACGAAAAAAATGCCCCGGCGGGCGAACTTGAGGTCTTCTCAACCCGGCACGATACGATCTTCGGCATGACATTCTGCGCCGTTTCCGTTGACCACCCCCTTGCGGAAGAGGCGGCAAAGTCCAATCCGGCGCTCGCCGAATATATCGAAGAGGTCCGTCGGACCGGGACCACGGAAGAGGCGTTGGAGAAGGCCGAGAAATCCGGCCGCGATCTCGGAATTCGCGTTGTTCATCCGTTCATTGAGGGCAAGACAGTACCTGTCTTTACCGCGAATTTTGTGCTCATGTCGTATGGCACGGGTGCGATTTTCGGCTGCCCCGGTCACGATCAGAGGGACTTCGATTTCTGCAAGACGCTCGATATCGACATCATTCCCGTCGTCGCGCCCGCCGATCTCGAAGGTAAGGCGCTAGCGAGTTACGTCAGCGGCTATTCCGACCGTGACGAAGTCTATGACGGCGACGGTGTTCTCATCAATTCGGACTTCATCGACGGCCTCGATGTACCGGCGGCAAAGGAAGAGATCTCTAAGCGGTTCGAGGGAACCGGCAAGGGAACGCGCAAGGTCAACTACCGCCTGCGCGACTGGGGCGTCTCGCGCCAGCGCTATTGGGGCTGCCCGATCCCGGTCATTCATTGCGAGACGTGCGGTGTCGTGCCGGTCCCCGACGCGGATCTGCCGGTGAAGCTCCCTGACGACGTGACATTCGACAAGCCCGGCAATCCACTCGACCACCATCCCACCTGGAAGAACGTCGCCTGCCCGAAATGCGGCAACGACGCGCAGCGTGAGACCGATACCTTCGACACATTTGTCGATTCTTCATGGTATTTCGCGCGCTTCTGCTCTCCCCGCGCGGACACGCCCACGGTACGTAAGGCGGTCGATCACTGGCTGCCCGTCGACCAGTATATCGGCGGCATCGAACATGCCATCCTCCACCTGCTGTATTCGCGATTCTTCACCCGCGCAATGAAGGCAACCGGCCACGTCGATTTGAAGGAACCGTTCGCCGGACTGTTCACCCAGGGCATGGTCAACCACGAGACCTACAAGCTCGAGGACGGGTCGTGGGTCATGCCGGCCGACGTTCGCATCGAAGGTGACGGCAAGGCGCGTCACGCGGTCCACGTCGAAACGGGCGCTGCCGTTCAGATCGGTCCCGTGGAGAAAATGTCCAAGTCGAAACACAACACCGTGGATCCGGAAGACATTATCGGACACTACGGCGCCGACACGATCCGCTGGTTCATGTTGTCGGATTCCCCGCCCGAACGCGATGTGCAATGGACCGAAGCCGGCGTCGAGGGTGCGTGGCGGCTCGTACAACGCCTTTGGCGCCTCGTCTCCGAGCTCACACCCAGGGTCTGCACGGCAAATACCCCGCGGCCGGCTGCATTCGGTGAGGAGGCATTGGCGTTGCGCCGCGCCACGCACAAGGCGCTGCATGAAGTTTCAAAGGATATTGAGGCCCTGCGCTTCAACCGCGCGGTCGCGCACATCTACGAATTCGCCAATGTGCTGTCGGGGCTGTCCGAAAACAGCGACGACGACTTCACCTGGGCGCTGCGGGAAGCTCTTGAGACAATGATTGTGCTGTTCGGCCCAATGATGCCGCATTTGGGGGAAGAATGCTGGAAGGCATTGGGAGCGAGCGACGTGCTGCTCACGGAAACGCCGTGGCCGAAGGTGGAATCCGACCTGTTGGTTGAAGACACGGTGACGATCGCCGTTCAGGTCAACGGCAAGCGGCGCGATGAATTGACGGTTGCGCGCGACGCCCCGAAAGAGGATATTGAGGCTGCAGCGCTCAGGCTTGAAAATGTTCTGCGCGCCATTGAGGGACGGGACATCAAGAAGGTTATTGTTGTTCCGCAAAGGATCGTAAATGTCGTCGCCTGACAACAAGCGTAGAAAAGCGTTACGCAGCCGTCGGCAGGCCCTGGCGCTGATTGGATCGGCATTGCTCGCAGCGCCGCTGGCATCAGCCTGCCAGCCGCTCTATGGCTCGACGCCAAACGGAGCGCGCGTCAAGGACGTCATGGCCGGAATTGACATTACGGAAATTCCCGGACGCGTTGGGCAGCGTCTGCGCAACGAGCTGATTTTTTCCACCACCGGCGGAGGCCGTGCTGGCGGATCGGTCTACCGTCTGGAAATCTCCGTCCGCGAATCACTTACTAAAACACTTGTCAGCACCACCGGCGATGCGCAGGGAGAAATCTACTTTCTCGAAGCCAACTACAAGCTCGTGAGCCTCGCCGACAACAAGATCGTTTTTCGCGGCAAGGGCGTCGGTCGGGCCGCCTACGACCGGTTCAACCCGATTTTCTCAAACGTTCGGGCGCGCATCGATGCCGAAAACCGTGCGGCGCGTATCGTCGCAGACACCATCCGCACGGGGGTTGCAGGTTATCTCTCCGGACAGGCCTGATTGTCTTTGCGGACAACCGAATGCCGACAGCTTGAGATATGGTTGCTTTTAAGGCCGCACAGACACCACCCTTCATCGAAAATCCTGATTTCCGCTACGCCGCAGCGCTTGTCTATGGCCCGGATTCCGCGCTTGTTGCCGAACGGGCGCGAGACCTGGCGAAGAACATTTCCGCGGCGAAGGAGCCTGAGGCAGAACTCATTCGTCTGGATGACCGGGACCTGTCGGAAGACCCTGATCGCCTGGCTGTGGAACTTCAGACTCACTCGATGTTCGCGGAGCACCGGATCGTGCACGTCAAGGCGGAACGACGGTTGCGTCCGGAAGACATCTCGGAACTCATCGCGAGCGGCCTCTCCGCCATACTGATTGTCGAAGCGGGAAATCTCCGACCATCCTCGAAACTGCGAAAGCTCTTCGAAGCAAGCGAACAGGCCATCGCGCTTCCATGCTATGCCGACGCCGCGAAGGATATCTCCCGGGTCATCGACCGTGAACTTGGCGCCAGCGGATTGGAAATCTCGCGCGAGGTGCGCGCCTACCTTGAATCCCGGCTTGGAGGAGGCACCGGGCTTGCGAGGTCGGAGTGCGCCAAGCTGGCGACATACGTTGGCGATACGGGCACGATCACGGTGGATGATATTGACGCCGTGATCGGCGACCTGGGTGCGGGGATGTTCGATTCCCTAGCGTCTGCCGTTGCCGAGAGGAAGGCAGGACAGGCGCTCAGTCAACTCGACGCACTGCTTGCGGGCGGAACTGCACCCGCCGCAATTCTCACGATCCTGAGCCGCCATTTTCAGCGCCTGCACCGGCTGTGTGCCGCAGTGGACGCAGGAGAAGCTGCATCACGCGCGGCCGCGCAATTCCGGCCTCCTCTTCATTTCAAACAGCGTGATGCCCTGCTGCTCCATGTTCGCAGATGGAGCGAAGGCTCCGCCGCCCGCGCGCTTTCCCGGGTCCAGAATACAATCCGGAATACGCGCAGGACTCCAGCCCTCGAACGCGAACTGACAAGTCAACTTATTGTCGAGCTGACTCGCTAAGATATTGATATAATTTTATTTATTATCTTTTGAGAAGTCTCGCCCGAAGCTCTTCGAACTGCTCGAGTGACGTGTAGGCAATACGCAGTTCGCCGCGTTCGCCCTTGCCGGAAACAATCTGAACAGAAAGGCCAAGTGCATCCCGCAATTCGCGTTCGGCGAATCGGGTGTTGGCATCCTTGACGACCCGCTTGCGCTTGCTGCGATCGGAGCCTTCGTTCTTACGCTGAACCAGCGCCTCCACCGCGCGCACATTGAGCCCTCGCTTGACAATGTCGCGCGCGACTTGTTCGGCATCCTCCAGACCGACGAGCGCGCGGGCATGCCCGGCGCTCAATTCGCCATCTCTGATCAGTTCCTGGACACCGCCTGGCAGCCTCAGCAAGCGTAGCGTGTTGGTCAGGTGGCTTCGGCTCTTGCCGACAATGCCTGCGAGATCTTCCTGTGTGTATTTATACGTCTTGATGAGTTTCTGATATCCGGCCGCCTCCTCCATCGCATTCAGGTCCGAACGCTGGACGTTCTCGATGATCGCAAGTTCCAGCGCTTGCTGGTCGGTGAGTTCGCGGACAATGACAGGAATTTCATGCAAGCCGGCGGTCTGGGCGGCACGCCATCGTCTCTCGCCGGCAATGATTTCGAAACCGCCTGCGGCCTCGTTTCCCTCTGCCGGTCGCACAATAATCGGCTGAACCACACCACGCGTACGGATCGATTCGGCAAGCTCGCGAAGATCCTCGGAAGAAAAGTCGTTTCGGGGATTCAGCGGGCTGGAACGGACCGCCTCAATGGCCACGGTCCGCAATCCCTCGATGCCGGTAACCGCAGCAACGCTCGCTTCTTCATTGATGAGGCTGGCCAGGCCACGTCCCAATCGCCGTTTCGTTGCTGCCATTCCACTATACCCTAAGCCGCTTCGAGGCCCCGTTCGCGGCGAATTAGTTCCTTCGCGACAGCAATATAAGCTTGGCTGCCCTTGCAATGCATATCATAAACAAGGACCGGCAATCCATGCGACGGCGCCTCGGATATCGTGACATTGCGCGGAATGGTATTCGAATAGACCTTCTTGCCGAGAAACGCGCGTACATCCTCCTCCACCTGCTGGGTCAAGACCTGGCGGCCATCATGCATAGTGAGGATCACGCCCTGCACCGTAAGATTGGGATTGAGATGATCACGGACCTGTTCGATCGTATCGACGAGCAGACTCAATCCCTCCAATGCAAAAAACTCGCATTGCAGCGGCACAATGACCGCATCAGCCGCACACAGAGCGTTGAGCGTCAACACATTGAGAGATGGCGGACAGTCGATCAGGACATATGTCGGCGTGTCGCGCTCGTCCCTCTCGCAGGCAACCGCATGGGCTTGAAGAGCGTCGCGAAGCGCGAAGTTTCGGCTTTGCCGCGTGTTCGGATCGCGTTCGACCGCCATAAGGTCAATGTTTGCCGGCACGACATGCATGCGTTCTATCGTCGTCGGCTGCTCGGCCTGTGCAATCGTTGCCTCGCCCAAGAGCACTTCGAGGGTCGACGGCGTGCGCGCCTCGATCGACTTCGGAACACCCAGACCCGTGCTCGCATTGCCCTGTGGATCGAGGTCTATCGCCAGAACCCGCTCACCGATCGAGGCGAGCGCAGTGCCCAGATTGATAGCCGTCGTCGTTTTTCCGACGCCACCCTTCTGATTGGCGATGGCCAGGACACGCGGCTTGGATGTGTCCTTACGCATCTGCCTCTCCCACATTGTCTGATTTCCTTCGTCGCAAATCGCTCAACTCCACGATCCGGGCCCGCGCGTCGGTGATGCTTGGATGCATGTCCGCCTGAAAACGCCAGTTTTCTGCGGAATCTTCCAATTCCACCTCTGCCTTACCGCCCTTCAGAAACAATCCCCGTGCGGTTGGTCCAAAAAAAGGCGCCGAAAGCTCCAACAAATCCGAAAGCGGCGCCAGGGCACGAGCGGTTATGCAGCCTACGCCGGTCAATCTATCGTCACCCCAAAGGCTTTCAACGCGCGTCTGGTGCATTTCCACAAAACAACCGGTTTCGCGCACAACTTCCCGAACGAATGCGCATTTCCGTGCATTGCTTTCGACCAGATGAACGGTTCCAGTGTCCCGATTCGCACTGCATATCGCAACCACCAATCCGGGGAATCCGGCGCCGGTTCCCATATCAATCCAGTCAGCGCTGCGCGGGGCATAGTTCAACAGCTGTGCGGAATCTGCAAAATGGCGGTGCCAGATCTGATCGAGCGTCGCGGGTGAAACGAGATTCGTCCCTTTCTGCCATTGTCGCAGAAGCCGTTCGTATATTTCGAGCCGCGCGACTGTTTCACGTGAAACATCGAATTCGTCGGCGAACTTTTCCGGCGTATCGATCAGCGCCAACTCAGACACCACAGCAATCCGCTCAGGCCGATTTCCGAACCGGGAACTTCTTGACATGTGCTGCAAGCAGCATCAACGCGGCCGGCGTGATCCCGTCGATCCGGGAAGCATGCGCAAGTGTGGCCGGTCGGCGCGCCTCAAGTTTCTGCCGAATCTCGTTGGACAGTCCGGCTATGGCGCAATAATCAAAGTCCCGCGGAATGGCGGCTTTTTCGTCCTTGCGAAAGGCGGCGATATCGGCTTCCTGCCGCGCAAGATAAACGGAATAGCGCGCATCTGTTTCCAGTTGAGCGCCGATCTCACGTGGAATCGTCGCAATCTGCGGCCAGAGCACAGTCAGGGCCTCAAGATCGATCTGCGGATAGGACAACAGTTCAAACGCTGTCCGGCGGCGTCCGTCTCGGTTGACATTGAGCCCCGCCCGCGCAGCCTCGTTCGGGGTAATGTCGAGCGAGTCGAGCAACGACCGCCCGTCGGAAAGGGCTTTTGATTTCGCTTCAAAGGCCGACCAGCGCTTACCGCCGACACAACCGAACGTCCGTCCGATCGGTGTGAGGCGCTGATCCGCATTGTCGGCCCGCAACTTCAGACGATACTCGGCACGCGAGGTGAACATCCGGTAGGGTTCTGTCACCCCGCGTGTCACCAGATCATCGATCATGACACCGAGATACGCGTCCGCGCGGCTGACCACGAATTCGTCCGCACCGCCCGCCGCCCGGAGCGCCGCGTTCAATCCGGCGGTGAGGCCCTGCGCGGCGGCCTCCTCATAGCCGGTGGTGCCGTTGATCTGCCCGGCCAGGAACAGTCCCCCCAATTGCCTGACCTGAAGCGTGGGATCGAGTTCACGCGGATCGACATAGTCATATTCGATGGCGTAGCCGGGTTTGAGAACCTTCGCGTTTTCCAGCCCCGGGATCGTCTTCAGGAAGGCATGCTGGATGTCCTCTGGCAGCGATGTCGAGATTCCGTTGGGATAGACCGTGTCGTCGTTGAGGCCCTCAGGCTCCAGAAAGATCTGATGTGAAGCCCGTTCCCTGAAACGTACCACCTTGTCCTCGATCGACGGGCAGTAACGCGGGCCGGTGCTTTCGATCTGACCGGAATAGATCGGCGCGTTTCCGAGGTTCTCTTCGATAATCCCGTGGGTCGCCGCATTCGTAAAAGTGATATGGCAGCACACCTGTTCTCGTGTGATCTCATCCGTCAGAAACGAAAACGGAACCGGCGGATCGTCGCCATGCTGAATGCTCAGCCCATCCCATGCGATTGTCGTCCCGTCGAGACGGGGAGGGGTTCCGGTTTTGAGCCGCCCCATCGCAAGGCCCATGTCATACAGCCGATCGGACAGCTTCAGCGCCGGCGCTTCGCCCATCCGACCGGCGGGGATTTTCTTCTCACCGATATGGATAAGACCGTTGAGAAACGTTCCCGTCGTCAGGACAACCGCCCTGGCGTGGATCGTGTCGCCATCCGCAGTCACGACGCCGCGCACATTACCGCATTCGACGACTAGATCCTCAACACCTGCCTCGATCACGTCCAGTCCGGATATCGCGTGAACCGCTGCCTGCATTGCCTCGCGATAGAGTTTCCGGTCCGCCTGCGCACGTGGGCCCTGCACAGCGGCTCCCTTTGACCGGTTCAGTACCCGGAACTGGATTCCCGCCGCATCGGCAACCCGGCCCATCAGACCATCCAGCGCATCGATCTCGCGCACCAGGTGGCCCTTGCCAAGGCCTCCAATCGCCGGATTACAGGACATTTCGCCGACGGTAGCGAAACTGTGGGTCACCAAGGCAGTCCGCGCGCCAAGACGCGCGGCGGCAGCAGCGGCCTCACACCCGGCATGGCCGCCACCGATCACAATCACGTCGAATCTGTCCGAAACCATCGTCATGGGTGCGATGATCTATCCGGTTCCATCAGCGCCGTCAAAGGCGAACGGAGCCGTTCGGCCACGATGTTTCACGTGAAACCCTATTTTCCGATGCAGAAATCCGCAAAGACGCGATCAAGAACATCCTCCACGTCTACCCGACCCGAAAGGCGGGCGAGGGCGCGTGCGGCAACACGAAGGTCCTCGGCCCGAAGTTCCACCTCCAACGGGTCTCCCTTCAGAAACGCCTGCAGCGCATCCCCGCAAGCCTCAAGCTCATGGCGCTGCCGTTGGCGCGTGACCACAGCCGGTTCACCCGCTCCCATCGCTTCTGCCGCAAGTTTCTCTAACTTCGTGATCAACGCATCGATGCCTTGACCTGTCTTCGCGGAAACCGGAATCGTTTCGTCAACCGGCAGCTCTCTTGCGCTCATGAGATCGGTTTTGTTGAGAACCGTGACGACCTGAGCGTCCGCCACACCGAGGTCTTCCGGCGCTGTCCACTGCGGGTTTGTCGCATCGACCAGCCACAACACCAGATCCGCATCGCCAGCGCGCACCAGGGTTCGCCGCATGCCTTCACGCTCTATGTCTCCTGCTGCCTCGCGCAAACCTGCCGTATCGACGAGTGTCACAGGATATCCGCCGAGGTCGAGGTGAACCTCGATGACATCACGGGTCGTGCCGGGCTCATGCGACACGATGGCGGCGTCGCGATTGGCAAGGCTGTTCAGCAGACTCGATTTTCCGGTATTGGGCGGACCGGCCAGAACCACTTGCATCCCGTCACGCAACCGCTCGCCACGCCGCGCACCGGCGAGATGCCCTATGAGTGATGCGAGGGTGCTTTCGATCAAGGGACGTGCCCTTGTCTCTATCAACTCCGGCACGTCCGCCTCATCGGAGAAGTCGAGCGTGGCTTCGAGAAACGACATGGCCTGCACAATCTGATCGCGCCAGGTCTCGGAGAGTTTACGAAGCGCTCCGCCAGACTGATCCAGCGCCTGACGACGCTGCGCTTGGGTTTCGGCATCGATAAGGTCCGCGAGGCCCTCCGCCTGGGTCAGATCGAGCTTCCCGTTTTCGAAGGCTCGACGGGCAAATTCACCAGCCTCCGCACCGCGCAGTCCTTCCATATCGCTGAGTGCATCCAGCACACCCTCAATCACTGCCGGGCCGCCGTGCACATGCAGCTCGATCACATCTTCGCCAGTGAAGCTCGCGGGTGCCTCAAAGGAGAGAACCAGTGCATCGTCCAGTCGTTCTCCGGTCCGCGGACATTGCAGACTGACCAGCGTTGCCAGCCGAGGCTGAAGGGTGCCTCCCGAGAGTGCCGACAGCGCCGCCTTGCTGCGAGAACCCGATATCCGGATAACGGCAACCCCCGCGCGGCCCCGGCCGCTGGAGAGCGCGAAAATTGTATCCGTGCCGGACGATAGGCTCACGGGTCTGCTCCCGCCACCCACTCAAACGTTAACATTTCCTTAAATTTTTGTTTCGGCCAAAAATTTACACGGAAAACCCTACGTCTGCATGGAATCGAAGAACTCGTCGTTGTTCTTCGTCTGCTTGAGCTTGTCGAGCAAAAACTCGATGCCGTCCATAGTGCCCATCGGATTGAGGATACGGCGCAGAACATACATCTTCTTCAGCTGATCGGGTGGCACCAGGAGCTCTTCTTTGCGGGTTCCCGACTTGGCGATATCGATCGCCGGGAATACGCGCTTGTCGGCAACCTTGCGGTCCAGGACCAGTTCCGAGTTGCCCGTCCCCTTGAACTCCTCAAAGATCACTTCGTCCATGCGGCTGCCGGTATCGATCAGCGCCGTCGCGATGATCGTCAGCGATCCACCTTCCTCGATGTTTCGCGCCGCGCCGAAGAAACGTTTCGGCCGTTGCAGCGCGTTGGCATCGACGCCGCCAGTGAGAACTTTGCCCGACGAGGGGACGACGGTGTTATAGGCACGGCCCAGTCGCGTGATGGAGTCCAGCAGGATCACCACATCGCGTTTGTGCTCGACCAGACGTTTCGCTTTCTCGATCACCATTTCCGCCACCTGAACGTGACGGGAAGCCGGCTCATCGAAGGTCGAGGAAATCACCTCGCCGTTGACCGAGCGCTGCATGTCGGTCACTTCCTCGGGCCGCTCGTCAATCAGGAGCACGATCAGAAAACACTCCGGATGATTGCCGGTAATGGAATGCGCGATGTTCTGAAGGATCATCGTCTTGCCCGTGCGCGGCGGTGCTACGATCAACCCGCGTTGGCCCTTGCCAAGCGGTGAGACGATATCGATGACACGCGCACTGGAATCCTTCTTTGTCGGATCGTCCAATTCCATCTTCAGCCATTCATCCGGGTAGAGCGGCGTCAGATTGTCGAAATGGACCTTGTGCTTGATCTTCTCCGGATCGTCGAAATTGATCTTGTTGACTTTCAACAGCGCAAAGTAACGTTCACCGTCCTTCGGACTGCGAATCTGACCCTCAACGGTGTCGCCCGTGCGCAGGCCAAAGCGGCGGATCTGGCTCGGGCTCACATAGATGTCGTCGGGTCCGGCCAGATAGTTGGCGTCCGGCGAACGCAGGAAGCCAAAGCCATCCTGCAACACCTCTACGACACCAGTGCCGGTGATATCGATTTCACGTGCGGCGAGCTGTTTGAGAATTGCGAACATGAGCTCCTGCTTTCGCATCGTGCTCGCATTTTCGACATCGACCTCTTCGGCAAAGCTCAACAGCTCTGTCGGTGACTTTGTCTTCAGCTCTTGAAGTTTCATTTCCTGCATTCGGTCCACTCCGAACTGACCCGGTAGGTATTGGGAAGCGATGCAGCCCCGTTGTGCTCCGCGATTCTTCCTGGAAGGCTTCTGTGCCTAACCCCGTGCACCGGATAAACCGGTTCTGTCACGTCTGAAGGCGAGGAGACTTTCGTGCTGCTGATTGGATCGGGCGCCGATCAAGACACCAAAGGTAAAACTCGACTCGACATATAGCAGAAATCAATCGTTTTTGAAAGCGTATTACGGGTCTGACCGGTCAGAAAGGCTTCATGATCACGAGTAGAACGATTGCGATCATCAGCAGGGTCGGAACTTCGTTCATGAAACGGTAAAACCGTGCCGAACGCGTGTTTTGGTCAGCCTCGAACTCCTTGCGCCACTTCGCCAGTGCCATATGAAATCCACTGAGAACAACAACCAGGGTAAGCTTGGCGTGAAACCAGAAATCGGCGCTCATATCCACCGCACGCTCGCCGAACGCAAGCCAGAGGCCAATGACCCAACTGGCCAGCATCGCCGGCGTCATGATGATCTTGAGCAACCGTCGCTCCATCACCTTGAACGTTTCCGACATCTCCGATCCCGGCTTCGCGTCAACGTGATAAACGAACAGCCGCGGCAGATAGAGCAGCCCGACCATCCACGCGATCACAGCGATAACGTGCAGCGACTTGAAAAAAAGATAGGTCATTGGCGTATACGTTTCATCAGTTGGGCCACATGCTCCGGCGGTGTCTGCGGCACAATGCCATGGCCAAGGTTGAAGATGAACGGCCCACCGGACAGGACATCCAGTATCTCATCCACGCGCCGATCAAGTGCTTCGCCGCCACTGACGAGAAGTAACGGATCCAGATTGCCCTGCACCGTGGCATGCGGCTGAAGATCATCCCGTATATAGGCCAAAGGCAGCGATGTATCGCAACTCACGCCATCCACACCTGTCTGGTCTACGAACGATCTGTAAAGCGTACCAGCCGCGCGCGGAAATCCGATGATCGGAATCCCCGGCGCGCGTCTTCTGACGCCTTCGACGATCTTCCTCGCTGGCTCGGCACTCCACTTTGCAAACTCATCTTCGGGCAGGTTTCCCGCCCAGCTGTCAAAAAGCTGTACAACCTGAGCACCGGCATCGATCTGGGCACAGAGATAATCGACAGATACCTCAACCAGCAAATCCATCAGAACGGCAAAGCCGTCCCTGTCCCGATAGGCGAAGCTCCGCGCCGCAGCCTGGTCGGGACTGCCACGGCCCCCCACCATGTAAGTCGCCACGGTCCAGGGCGCGCCACAAAAACCGATCAGCGCAACCGAGCTGTCGAGAGACGACCGAACCTGCCTGACCGTTTCGAGTACCGGTTCAAGATGTGTCATGAAATTATCTCGACCGAGCTTTGCGATGCCCTCTCGATCAGTGATCGGATCAAGAACGGGACCTTCATTCTCAACGAATTTCACATCCTGGCCGAGAGCATCAGGTACGACAAGAATGTCTGAAAAGAGGATAGCGGCATCGAAGCCGAAACGTTCGATCGGCTGAAGGGTGACGCGTGCAGCGAGTTCCGGGTTGTAGCAGAGGTCCAGGAACGATCCTGCCGATGCCCGCAACTCGCGGTACTCCGGAAGGTAGCGACCCGCCTGGCGCATTAGCCATATGGGAGGGGGATTGTTCGATTGTCCCGATAGCGCTTTTAGAAGGGGGGGTGTTTCCACACTCTCACTCGCCGTTGTGTCCATAAGATAATAATCCAATAAGGATTCTAGAATCTTCTTTGCATATTTTTTTTCTATCTGGTGGATATCGAATATTCTTTTGCGGCACCAGTCTCCTCACTGTTTCCCAACAGATTGCTATCTGTCGCATGGTGAATTCGAACGACATGGTCAGATGAAGGTTCAAAACGATTGGGACCACTTGGTAGGCTTGCCGTTCGCGAAGGCAGATACCAGTGCAGAAATTGTTGACAGCCTTGGGATCAATCCTGAAGAAGATGTGAAGCGGGACGAACGTGGATAAGTTTCCGGCGTTCGATCCACGCATTCTTTATTGTGAACGAATTCGTGGAAAATTCGGCACAAGGTAGGGCAAAAGGAAAATTGTCCGATACTGAGCGCAAATTACTGACGGAGTTTCCAGAGGGTGGCCAGTGATTTACCGAAGTTTTTCCACCTGCATCTTATCTCGGATGCGACCGGCGAGACGCTGAGCGCCGTCGCCAAGGCAGCCATCGTTCAGTACTCTCAGGTTCGCAGCATCGAGCACGTGCATTCTCTGGTGCGGACCAAGCGGCAGCTCGACCGTGTCCTGCAGGAGATAGAGTCGGCGCCTGGCATTGTCCTCTACACGATCGTGAACACCGAACTTGCAGAGTCGCTGGAGCTGCATTGCCAGGCTTTGAAAGTCCCATGCGTTCCAGTGCTCGGCACCATCATGCAGGTCTTCGAATCCTATCTTGGTGCGCCATCGACACCCACCGTGGGCGGGCAGCACGTTCTGGATGCCGAGTACTTCCGTCGGATCGATGCCCTCAATTTCACCATGGCGCATGACGACGGGCGTCTGCCGGACGACCTGAACGATGCGGACATCGTCATTATCGGGATCAGCAGGACATCCAAGACCCCGACAAGCATTTATCTTGCCCAGCGGGGATTCAAGACGACCAATATCCCGCTCATACCGAGCATTCCCCTGCCGCCTCAACTCGAAAAGGCGAAGGAAGTTTTCGTTGTCGGTCTTGTTGCGAGTGCTGACCGTATTTCGCAGGTTCGCCGTAACCGCGTGCTGGCTCTGGCCGACAGAGATCTGAGTGAATATGTCGATCGCGATCTCATCGAGGAGGAAATCGCATTCACGCGTCGTCTGTGCAGCCGCAATGGCTGGCCCGTGATCGACGTGACACGCCGGTCGGTCGAAGAAACCGCCGCGGCGATCCTGAAGCAGTATCACGACAAGACAGCCATGGCTGGGAGCAATTGAAATGATATTTCCCGGGCTTCCAGCGCCGCTGATCCTCGGGTCGGCGAGTCCAAGCCGCGCCGCGCTTGTTGAGGCAGCCGGACTGGACGTCACGGTCGATCCTGCGGATATCGACGAGCGGTCCATCCGCAAGGTTCTGAACCGGAATGGTGACGCCGCGCCGGCAGATGTGGCCGAAGTGCTGGCCCGCGCCAAGGCGGAAACCGTGAGTGAGCGTCATCCGGGAAGCCTGGTCATCGGGTCAGATCAGATACTGGCACTGAACGATCGCATCTTTGAGAAACCGGAGACCATGGAGGATGCACGGCAAACGCTTCTTGCCCTTCAGGGCAAAACACATCAGCTTCACACAGCCGTCGCACTCTCGCGGGAAGGGAAGGTGCACTGGGCGCATGTCGAAACGGCCGAACTCACGATGCGAGTCCTGTCGCCGAATGATATCGGTCGGTATCTCGCCGTGGCGGGTGACGATATCTTGTCTTCCGTCGGCGCCTACAAGCTCGAATCCATCGGCGTTCAGCTCTTTGAAAAAATAGTGGGCGACTATTTCACGGTGCTGGGGTTGCCGCTTGTGGCCCTGCTCAACCAGTTGCGCCGCGAGGGGAGTGGTACATCGTGACGGCACGCGCCTGTGTAATAGGTTGGCCCATCGGGCATTCCCGCTCGCCGTTGATCCACGGCCATTGGCTTGGCCGTCATGAAATTGACGGGAGCTATACAAAGCACGAAGTCACGCCGGAGGATCTGGAGGAGTTTCTTACGAAGATGCCGGAGCAGGGATTCGTGGGGGCCAACGTGACCGTACCGCACAAGGAACAGGCTCTGGCCCTTGCCGACCATGCCGACGAAGCCGCCCGGGCAATCGGTGCGGCCAATACGCTCTGGTTCGAGGATGGCAAAATCCACGCATCAAATACCGACGCATACGGATTTCTCCGAAATCTGGATCAGGAAGCTCCGGGTTGGGATCAGAGCTCCGGGTCCGCGCTCGTGCTCGGCGCAGGCGGCGCCGCACGGGCTGTCCTGTTCGGATTGCTCACGCGCGGGTTCGATGACATCAGATTGGCCAACCGGACCCGGGAACGGGCTGACGAGCTTGCAAGCCATTTCGGTGGGGGAATAGCGGTGGTCGACTGGGAGGCGCGCAATGATCATGTTGAGGGCTGCGCCTTGATTGTCAATACGACATCACTGGGAATGACCGGTGCTCCGCCCCTCGACCTCGACCTTGCGAATGCTGGTTCCTGCACGGTGGTAACAGATCTCGTCTATGTACCGCTGGAAACACCCCTTCTGGCGCAAGCGCGTGCGAGGGGATTGAGAGTGGTGGACGGGCTTGGAATGCTGTTGCATCAGGCAGAACCTGGATTTGAGCGCTGGTTCGGTGTCCGTCCGGAAGTGACGGACGACCTTCGCCAGCTCATCATTGACGATCTGTCGGAGACATAATGCTGATCATCGGTCTCACCGGCTCAATCGGAATGGGAAAGTCGACCGCGGCGGCCCGTTTCATCGAACACGGCATTCCGGTTTTTGACGCCGATAGAGAAGTGCACAGGTTGTACGACGGCAAGGCGGCTCCGCTGATCGAGAAAGCGTTTCCCGGCACGACGCGCGATGGGCGCGTTGACCGCGCATTGCTCAGCGCGCGGCTTCTCGGCAATCCCGATGCGCTGGAGCAACTTGAATCCATCATTCATCCCCTGGTGCGCGAGGCGCGCGAACGTTTCTTGGTCACCAATGGGGAAGCAGGCGCCGAAATGGCCGTCCTCGAGATTCCGCTCCTGTTCGAAGTCGGCGCCGACAAACAGGTCGATGTCAGTATCGTGGTGTCCGCGCCTGCGGACGTTCAGCGCACGCGCGTGCTCGGACGTGAAGGGATGACGGAAGCAAAGCTCGAGGCCCTTCTGTCGAACCAGATGCCGGACGACGAAAAGCGATCGCACGCCGACTTTGTTGTGGACACAGACCGGCCGGTCGAGGAAACGGCCGCCGAAATTGATAGACTCATCGAGTCACTTCGCGGGCGCGAAGGCCGTGTCTTTCGAACTGCAGCGCGGGCGACGCCTGATACTCGGTGAGATAAAAAGAGCATGATACGTGCGTGAAATCGTACTGGATACGGAAACCACGGGGCTTGATCCGGGCAGCGGCGATCGGGTCGTGGAAATCGGGTGCGTCGAACTCGTCAACCACATTCCCTCAGGTCAGGAGTGGCACGCATATCTTGATCCTGAGCGAAATATGCCGGCCGAAGCTTACGCGGTTCACAATCTCTCGGAGGAGTTTCTGACCGGCAAGCCGTTGTTCGCAGACGTTTTCGAGGATTTTCTGGAGTTCGTCGCGGATGACCGTCTCATCATTCACAATGCCAGTTTCGATGTCGGGTTTCTCAATGCCGAACTGGAGCGTGTCGGCGGCACGCGCATTCTGATGGATCGGGTGACCGATACGCTCGCCCTGGCCCGGCGCAAACATCCCGGATCGCCGAACTCACTCGATGCGCTGTGCAAGCGTTATGGAGTCGACGCGTCAAGCCGGACAACGCATGGTGCGTTGATCGACTGCAATTTGCTGGCGGCGGTCTATATTGAACTCATCGGCGGGCACCAGGCGCATCTTGAGCTTGCGACGCGCTCCCGCGTGGAAACTGTCGGGAAGACGTCGGTCACTGCGGTGCAGCAAAGGCCCAGCCCGCTGCCGTCGCGGCTTACCGATGCGGAAAAGGACGCACACCGGTCGTTCGTTGCAACTCTCGGCGCGGAGGCATTTTGGAAGACAGTTATCGACGATTCATCATCGTCGGGCACGCCGTAGCAACCTGACACTACGCGACTGTGGGCGCTTCCTTGATTTGAGCCTGTTCCGCGCTTTGCTGATACAAGGCCCCGAAATCGATTGGATCGAGCATGAGTGGCTGGAACCCGCCATCGCGCGTAATGTCGGAGACGACGCGGCGCAGATACGGGAACAGGATTGTCGGTGCATCGACGAAGAGCACCGGAACAAGATACTCGTCAGGAATGTTCATCGCACGGAACATGCCCGCATAAACCAGCTCGACATTGTAGATGACCCCTGCCTCGCTCTGCGCTTTGGCCTCTGCCATCAGGTTCACTTCATAGATATCGTCACTGTGGTCGAGCACCTGAACGTTGACATTCACCTCAAGTCTCGGATTCTCGCCGGGCGACTGCAATGACATTGGCGCGTTCGGACTCTCGAACGAGAAATCCTTGATGAACTGCACGAGGACACCAAATTGCGCGGCATCGGCGTCCTGGTCGCCTGAGGCGCCTTCGGGTGCAGCCGTTTCCTGAGAAGCGCCGTTTCCGTCGCTTGCTGGTTTTTTCTTCTTGGCCATGGTCCAATTTCACTCCTTCTGAACCCGCGGTCGCCCGCTGATGCGCCTTCCGATAACAATTGGCAGTCTCGCTAACATGCCGAATCGCATTCGGCAACGGACACACAATTCCGTGAGCAGTGTTAATGCGCCGAAGTGTTACTTTCTCCAAGGGGATTTTGAGCGATCCCGTTTTCCATAGTTGCTCGAACTTTGCTCAGGCTCTGACGTGTCGAGATCGGTGTACTCGGTTTCAATCGTCGGCCCGGCCCCCGAGGGCGCGCTATCTTGACGCGGGTCGCCGCGCGAATCCTCGTTGCCCATGCCGAACGTCTGAAAATGCATATTGCCGGATTTCACCATCTTGTCGAACAGCCAATGCGCCAGTCCGCGGCGCAGGCCGGGAACCAGGAGCAGGAAACCTACCGTATCCGTTATCAATCCCGGGGTGAGAAGAAAGGCCCCGGCGACGAGAAGGCAGGCACCGTCGACGACGGAGTCGACCGGGAATTTTCCAGCCTCCAGAGACTGGCGTGCACCGGCAAGTGCAGCAATTCCCTGACGTTTCAGCAGGGCAACGCCGATCACGGCAGTCATGATGACGAGCAGGACGGTCGGCAGAACGCCGATTATCTCGCCAACCTTGATTAAAATCGCAAGCTCCGCGAGCGGAACCGCGATGAACAAAAGGAAGAAAAACAGCCTCATTCGATCATGCCCGGGTTAACTTGTTCCATGCCAAACAGTCATGCTCTCTGATTGAGAGTTGGCTTAGGCAAGGCAATGCCGTAAGTTGGACGTTATTCACCGACACAATTGTGGCTGGCGTCGCCAGCCCGCGTTGGTTTGTAAGTATATGGTCGGCACCTTATATCATCATCATCGAATCTCGAAGGTGCGGCCGCCAGCTGTCTAACTGGAAATGTCATCATCATGGACGGAACGTTCGACATAACAACACTGTTGTTCCTCATTCTCGCGGTTGTCATTTTTCTGCGCCTTCGGAACGTGCTTGGCCGCCGCACCGGCAATGAGCGGCAGCCTTACGATCCATACACCACGCAGGATGCGGGCACGGGTCCGGGAAAACCGGGAGGGCAGGACACCGTCGTGCCTCTGCCGAATGCCGGGGAAGATGGATCGGCGCAACCGGTCAAGTCGATTGCCGAGCGGGTGAAGAAGTTTGCTCCGAAGGGCAGCCCGCTCGAGAAGGGCCTGACGGATATCGCAAAGGCGGACGCAGAGTTCGATCCCGAACATTTCCTGAGCGGCGCGAAGGCCGCGTACGAGATGATCGTCATGGCATTTGCCGGCGGCAACCGCCGCACGCTGCGCCAGCTGCTGGGTAAGGACGTTTATGACGGTTTCGTCGGCGCGCTCGACGAACGCGAAAGCCGCGGTGAGCAGGTTGAGTCGAGCTTTGTCGGCATCAACAAGGCGGACATCATCGAAGCGGAGCTCAAGCGGAAATCGGCACAGGTCACCGTCAAGTTCGTCAGCGAGCTCATCACCGCGACCCGCGACAAGGGCGGCAAGGTGATTGACGGCGATCCGAAAAAGGTTCGGGAAGTGACCGATATCTGGACGTTCGCACGGGATATCTCTTCCCGCGATCCGAACTGGAAACTCGTTGCGACCGAGGCTGCCAACTAACCGCTTCGGCGGGATAATCGGGAAACCCCATCTGCAGCGTATCCACGTGAACGTTGCGCGCACGCGCGAGGTTCGCGCATGATACGTGCATGGCAAATCTGGTTTGGTCTCGGCGGCATAGCCGCGTTCTTTTTTGCATTCGGCATTTACTGGTGGACGCTTCCTGAACAGATGGATGAACTGGAACCGGGACGCGTGGCAATCGGCTTCGGCGATATTGCCGGATGGCAGGATGATGATCATGCGGGTGCGTTCGCGGCATTTCGCAGATCGTGTGTGCACATCGTGAAGCGGGCGGATATCCGGGCGCGCAAAAAATCAGGTAAAAAATCCCGCTATGCCGTTCTGGAGCCGGTGTGCCGCAAGGCGCTGGCAATGGGCGAAACGGTGTCCGACGCTGAGGCAAGGGCGTTTTTTGAGGACAACTTCACGCCGGTTCGGTTTTCAGAGCTTGGTCCCGCCGGACTTGTGACGGGTTACTACGAGCCGGAGCTGCCTGGTTCGCGCACCCGGTCAGACCGTTTCAACGTGCCGGTCTATCGTGTTCCAAGCGATCTGGTGCAGTTTTATTCCGATCGCGAACGGGCGAAGCGCAACCATCAGATGACTGCCGGTCGAAAGACAGAAGACGGAGTTGTCCCCTATTACGATCGCAGGGAAATCGAGGAGGGCGCGCTCGAAGGACGCGGCCTTGAGCTCGTGTATCTGGAGGACCCCGCGGAGGCTTTCTACATGCATATCCAGGGCTCAGCACGCATCGCTCTGGCCGAGGGCGGTCATATGCGTATCGGCTTCGCCGCGAAAAACGGGCATTCCTACACGTCGATCGGCAACCTGATGATCAAACGCGGCACGCTCCCGAAGTCGAAAATGTCGATGAAGGGAATCCGCGCGTGGATGGCAGCAAATCCCGACGAAGCGAAAAAGTTGCGGTGGGAGAACCGTTCCTACATCTTCTTTCGTGAGTTGCCACGCAGCCTGTCGGGTGCAGGTCCGGTCGGTGCCCAGGGCGTTTCGCTTACGCCGCGCCGCAGCCTTGCAGTCGATACGTCCGTACATCTCCTCGGCACCCCTATCTGGGTCGATGCGCCGAAGCTCAAATCTCACGGCAAAGACGGATTTTCACACCTGATGATTGCGCAGGATGCGGGATCTGCGATCAAGGGCCGCGAGCGCGGCGACATTTTCTGGGGGTCGGGCGATGCGGCCGGGAAGGTCGCCGGGCGAGTCAAGCACAAGGCCACATTCACGGTGCTTCTGCCCAAGCAGGATTTACCGGAAAGTTAGAACGATCGCGGCATGATCGCATCATCATGGGCAAGGATAATCGTACAAAGGAAAGAAATTCTTCCGGGCTGGACCCGGAAGACGCAGACTTGTGGCAGCAGGTCGCCAAAACGACCGAGCCGCTGCGAAAGGGCAAGAACCGCGCGGTAAAAACGCCGGATCATCCAGAGTCTCAATCCATCCCGGCGGTCCGCTCGCAGGAGGAACACTCGGAGAAACCCGTAAAGCGGCATATCGCGAAGGAACCGGCGCGACGGGCGCCACCATCTTTGGCAACGATCGAAAAGCGTGAGATACGCGGGCTTGGAGGCGGTCGTGTCAGCGTCGACGCTCGGATCGACCTTCACGGAGCGCGGCAACTCGAAGCGCATCGCATGCTCAAGTCGTTTCTTGCGGGCGCTCAGGAGAACGGCCACCGCTATGTTCTTGTCATTACCGGCAAAGGGAGCAGTCGTGCGCAAGGTGGCGAAGCGCAGGGGCGCGGCGTCCTGAACCGCGAAGTGCCCCGATGGCTTTCAGAACCGGAGTTCCGGCAATGGGTGGTGAGCTTTGCGCCGGCGCACAAGCGTCATGGCGGCGAAGGCGCGCTCTATGTTCGGATCAGACGGCGGAAAGCGGCTTAGATACCGCCGCGATGGCGATTTGATCTCAAACCTGAAGGTGTCGGCTCGTCGGTGCCCCTGGCTGACTGAGCCTACAAGATGAATTTCGACAGATCGGCATTCTTGGCGAGATCGCCGATGTTGTCGCGGACATGTTTTTCGTTGATGACGATCTTCTCGCCATCGTGATCGGTCGCGTCGAAACTGATTTCATCGAGGATCTTTTCCATCACCGTCATCAGCCGGCGTGCGCCGATATTCTCGACGTTGGAGTTTACCTCGACCGCGATATCGGCGATGGCATCGACACCGTCGTCGGTGAATTCGAGTTCAACGCCTTCCGTCTTCATCAGCGCGACATACTGTTTGATAAGGCTCGCCCGGGGCTCGGTCAGGATGCGTTTGAAATCATCCTTGGTCAGGGCACGCAACTCGACACGGATCGGCAGCCGGCCCTGAAGCTCGGGAAGAAGGTCCGCAGGCTTGGCCACGTGAAACGCGCCCGATGCGATGAAAAGCACATGGTCGGTTTTGACCGGGCCGTATTTGGTCGCCACTGTCGTGCCCTCGATCAGCGGCAAAAGGTCACGCTGTACGCCCTCGCGCGAAACATCTCCGCCGAGGCGTTCCTCGCGTGCGCAGATCTTGTCGATCTCGTCGAGGAATACGATGCCGTTATTTTCGACAACTGAGACCGCCTCCTGGACGATCATATCGTCGTCGATGAGCTTGTCGGATTCCTCGGCGATCAGGATTTCGTAGCTGTCCTTGACATTGACCCGGCGGGGTTTGGTGCGCTGGCCGAAGGCCTTACCCATGATGTCGCCGATATTGATCATACCCACCTGACTGCCGGGCATGCCGGGAATATCGATCGTCGGCATACCACCGCCCGTATCGGCAACCTGAACCTCGATTTCCTTGTCGTCCAGATCTCCATTGCGCAGTTTGGTGCGAAACGCTTCGCGCGTTCCTTTCTGCGCGTTTTCGCCGACCAGCGCGTCGAGTACACGTTCCTCGGCCATCAGGTGGGCCTTGGCCGATACCTCCTTGCGCTTGTCCTCGCGCACGAGGCTGACGGACGCTTCCATGAGATCGCGGATGATCTGCTCCACGTCACGGCCGACATATCCCACTTCGGTGAATTTCGTCGCCTCGACCTTGATGAAGGGCGCATTGGCGAGTTTGGCGAGGCGGCGCGAAATCTCCGTCTTGCCGACGCCGGTCGGGCCGATCATAAGGATGTTCTTCGGCAGAACCTCCTCCCGCAACTCATCGTCGAGCTGCTGGCGACGCCAGCGGTTTCGGAGTGCTATGGCAACCGCGCGCTTGGCGGCTTTCTGGCCGATAATGTAGCGGTCCAGTTCGGATACGATTTCACGGGGCGAGAAATTGGTCATGTTCGGGTGTTTTCTAATTCATTGATGCTGGAATGCCGATGGAAATGAACGCAGATTAAGCATCCGTATCCAGGCTCTCGACGATGAGCTGGTCATTGGTGAAGACGCAGATTTCGGCGGCAACTGCCATCGCCCGGCGGGCAATGTCTTCCGCGCTCATGTCGGTGTCAACCAGCGCACGCGCCGCAGCGAGGGCGAAATTGCCCCCCGAGCCAATGCCCATCAAGCCGCCCTCCGGCTCCAGCACGTCGCCGGTTCCGGTCAGCACGAGAGACTCCTTTTTGTCGGCGACGATCATCATTGCCTCCAGACGACGCAGATAACGATCGGTCCGCCAGTCCTTGGCCAGTTCGACGCAGGCGCGTTTGAGCTGGTCAGGATAGCGTTCGAGCTTGTTTTCGAGCCGCTCAAACAGTGTGAAGGCATCCGCCGTCGCACCGGCAAACCCGGCAATGACGCCTCCATCGCCAAGCGTTCGCACTTTCATTGCGTTCGCCTTGATGACCGTATTGCCAAGGCTCACCTGGCCGTCACCGGCAACAACAACCTTTCCGCCCTTGCGGACGGTCAGAATCGTCGTGCCATGCCAGAGAGACTCTGAAGTTCCGGAATTGTTCATATTCTGCATACCGTTCCCGCCATATCGTCATCCTGACATGCCAAGTCAAGGGTTGGGTTTTCTCGCGTGATTTATGGTGAACGATCCGCGCTCGGGCAACCATGCTTTTCACCGGTTATGGCGCTTGGCGAAAAGAGGTGCTACACCGGCGCCCGAATGGCAGAAGGGCCACAGCGATTAACGACCGGGTGCACCCATGCGGACCGCGAGCCTGAAGCGCAAGACCAATGAAACCGATATATCCGTCAAAATAGATCTGGACGGGAGCGGCAAGGCCGAGATCGAGACTGGCATCGGCTTTCTTGATCATATGCTGGAGCAGGTGGCGCGTCACTCGCTCGTCGATATCACCTTGATGGCGAAGGGCGATTTGCATGTGGATCAGCACCACACCACGGAGGATTCGGGTATCGCGCTCGGTCAAGCACTGACAAAGGCGCTCGGCCACAGGAAGGGCATCACGCGCTACGCCTCGGTTTATTTGCCGATGGACGAAACTCTGACCCGCGTGGCACTGGACATCTCGGGCCGGCCGTTTCTGGTGTGGAAGGTGAATTTCTCGCGGCCCAAAGTCGGCGATATGGATACCGAACTGTTTCGCGAGTGGTTTCATGCGTTTGCGCAGAATGCTGGGCTGACGCTTCACGTCGAATGCCTGTATGGCGACAACAACCACCATATGGCCGAGTCCTGCTACAAGGGTCTTGCGCGGGCCCTCCGCGAAGCCCTGGCAATCGATCCGCGACAGGCGGACGAAATCCCATCGACAAAGGGGACTTTGAACGGCTGACGCAACTTGCCGCTGATTTACGGAAACGGGGATTGGCTTTGATCACCTACACAGTTCATGAACGGGCAACCGGTGAAACCAACGTCGCATTGCGCGCGGATTCCATCATCTTCGTGAAGGAGGGATTCGCATGGCTGGCACTGTTCTTTCCCCTGTTGTGGATGCTTTTCAACCGCATGTGGCTGGTGCTGTTGGGATTCCTGGCCGTAATGTCGGTTCTGCAGGCGGCCGCCGCGGCCGCAGGGCTCGCTGAAATGCTTGCCGGCTGGATCACGCTCGGCGCCAGTTTGCTGTTCGCGTTCCATGCAAACGATCTTCGCCGGTGGACGCTGGCGCGCAATGGCTACGCGTTCGCCGGGCTTGTGACAGGCCGGGATCGTGAGGAGTGCGAAAGCAGGTTTTTCGATGGATGGCTCGCTGCTCAGGAGCCCGAAGGCGCTGGTGGACCATCTGTCGGCGTGACGGCCCCAACAAGACTTCCCGCCCCTCAGCGCCGGCCCTCCGCGAGCGACGATGATGTCATCGGCCTGTTCCCTGAGCCGAACACCTAGGCAAGTCCATGTCCGTTGCAATCATTGACTACGGATCCGGCAACCTTCATTCAGCCGCTACGGCGTTTGAGCGCATGAATGACGAAACGGGGGCCAGTGAGACCATATCGGTGACGTCGAAGCCCGAAGAGGTAGCACGCGCCGACCGTGTTGTGCTTCCGGGCGTCGGCGCGTTCGCGGATTGCCGCTCGGGACTGCTGGCTGTCGACGGCATGATCGAGGCATTGAACGAAGCGGTCAATCAGAGAGGCCAGCCGTTTCTGGGAATTTGCGTCGGCATGCAGTTGATGGCCGACAAGGGCCTCGAACATGGCGAGTGGCCGGGGTTCGGATGGATTGGCGGCGAAGTCCGCGCCATTGAGCCCGCCGACGAGACGCTGAAGATCCCGCATATGGGATGGAACACGCTTGCAGTCGTCAATCCGCACGCCTTGCTCTCCGACATCGAGACCGGGGAGAAAGGGCTGCATGCCTATTTCGTTCATTCCTATCATCTGGCGGCGACGGAACGTGCCGATATCGTCGGCGAAACGGACTATGGCGGACCGGTGACAGCGCTTGTCGCGCGCGACAACATGGCCGGAACCCAGTTTCACCCGGAGAAGAGCCAGAAGCTTGGCCTGACTCTGATCGGCAATTTCCTGAAATGGTCGCCGTGAGACGCCGGGGCGTGTTCGGCTCTGCGCGGCATTTCCGAGGTATTTCATGACCGTATCGTTTCCGTGTATGGTGCGTCCGCCCCGAGCGGCACTACCGAAGATCAATGCGGAAAGGTCCGTTTGACATGCCTGTTCTCTATCCGGCGATCGACCTGAAGGACGGGCAGTGCGTACGCCTGATCAAGGGTGAAATGGATGCGGCGACCGTCTTCAATGACGATCCCGCCGAGCAGGCTCGTTCTTTCGTGGCCCAGGGCTTCAGTCATCTCCACATAGTCGATTTGAACGGAGCGTTTGAAGGTAAACCGGTCAATGGCGTTGCGGTTGAGGCCATTCTGCAGGCTGTATCGGTTCCGGTGCAGCTTGGCGGAGGCATCCGCGATATGGCGACAATCGAGACCTGGCTGGAGAAAGGGGTCGCCCACGTCATTCTGGGAACCGTCGCCGTGACCAATCCAGAACTTGTGCGCGAGGCGTGCCAGGCGTTTCCGGGCAGGATTGCGGTCGGTATCGACGCGCGCAGCGGCATGGTGGCGATCGAGGGGTGGGCGGAAACAAGCGGCACTTCGGCACTGGACATGGCGTCGATGTTCGAATTCGCCGGTGTATCCAAGATCATTCACACCGACATCGACCGTGACGGCGTGCTTCAGGGACTCAATTTGGATGCGACTGCCGAAATCGCCAGGGCCGTGTCGGTTCCGGTTGTGGCTTCGGGCGGGCTGGCATCCATCGAGGATGTGCGCAATCTGCTGAAGCCCGAATATGCGATGCTGGACGGCGCGATTGCCGGTCGCGCTCTCTATGACGGGCGCCTCGACCCCGAAGAGGCGCTGGCGCTTCTGGCGGCCTAGCGCGAGGACTCCATGTTGAAGATTCGAGTTATCCCCTGCCTGGACGTCAAGGATGGACGCGTCGTTAAAGGCGTGAACTTTGTCGATCTGCGCGATGCGGGCGATCCGGTGGAGGCTGCGGCCGCCTACGATAAAGCAGGTGCGGACGAGTTGTGTTTTCTCGATATCACCGCAAGTCACGAAGACCGCGACGTTATTTTCGACGTGGTTGAGAAGACGGCGGAACGGTGTTTCATGCCGCTTACCGTGGGCGGCGGTGTTCGCACAGTCAACGATGTACGGAAGTTACTTGAAGCAGGCGCGGACAAGGTGTCCATCATGACCGCAGCCGTCAAGAACCGGCAGTTCGTGAAGGAGGCGTCCGAGAAGTTCGGCGCTCAATGCATCGTCGTCGCGATCGACGCCAAGCGGGTTTCAGCTCCCGGTGAGCCGGCGAAGTGGGAGATCTTCACCCACGGCGGGCGCGAGCCGACCGGTATTGACGCGGTTGAATACGCAAAGGAAGTGGTTGGGCTGGGTGCGGGGGAAATCCTGCTCACATCCATGGACCGGGATGGCACAAAGGAAGGGTTCGATCTCGAACTGACCCGCGCTATCGCTGATGCGGTTCCGGTCCCGGTGATCGCGTCGGGCGGCGTCGGCACGCTGGATCACCTGGTCGATGGCGTGCGCGAGGGGCATGCAAGCGCGGTGCTCGCCGCATCCATCTTCCACTTCGGCGAGTACACGATAACCGAGGCCAAGGAATATATGGCGGCGGGAGGCGTTGCGGTGCGGCTCGATCCGTAGATAACCTTACGCCACTCTCCCCCTACCGGATTTTGGTGCCAGGGTGTATGACCCCCCTATGACCGAAGAAAAACCAGATATCCTGCAACGGCTTGCGGCAACGATCCACGAGCGGGCGGCTGCAGATGCCGACCGGTCCTATACCCGAACGCTACTCGATGGCGGACCGGAAAAGTGCGCCAAAAAGCTTGCCGAGGAGGCGGCGGAGACGGTCATTGCGGCGGTTTCACAGGATGAGAAAGCGCTCACGGCGGAGGCGGCCGATCTGCTGTACCACCTGCTCGTCGTGCTTGAAGCGCGAGGCGTACCTTTTGACGCGGTGCTGGCGGAGCTCGACCGGCGTACGGGTACGTCGGGCCTCGAAGAGAAAGCCGCGCGCAACAACGGCGGGTAGGGCCGATGCCGGATGACGGTGCCATGACGCACAACGCGCAAAACAGGCTCAGCCCATACCAGAAGTTCACGAGGGCGGAATGGGCCGCATTGCGCGCCGACACGCCGATGACGCTGACCGAGGCGGATGTAGAACAGCTTTCCGGTCTTACCGAACGGGTATCGGTCGACGAAGTGCGCGAAGTTTATCTGCCACTCTCCAGGCTTCTCAATCTCTACGTGGCCGCGGCTCAGACGTTGCACAAGGCCACCTCGACGTTCCTGGGAAACAATGATGGCAAGATGCCGTTTATCATCGGCCTCGCCGGTTCCGTCGCCGTTGGAAAGAGTACGACGGGCCGCGTTCTGCAGGCGTTGCTCGCTCGCTGGCCGAACCATCCGCGGGTCGATCTCATCGCGACCGATGGATTTCTCTGGCCCAATGCGGAACTTGAACGGCGCGACCTTATGAACCGCAAAGGTTTCCCGAAGAGTTACGATCAGGCGGGGCTGTTGAATTTCATGGCGGATGTGAAGGCAGGGAAGCGCAATGTGGTGGCCCCAGTCTATTCGCACTTCCACTATGATGTGTTGCCCGGCGAAACGAACGTCATCGACCGGCCGGATATTCTCATCGTCGACGGGCTGAATGTGTTGCAGCCCGCGCGCCTGCCGCGCGACGGGAAGGCCATTCCGTTCGTTTCGGACTATTTCGATTTCTCGATCTATCTCGATGCGGAACCGGAGCTCGCGGGCCGCTGGTATGTGGAGCGTTTCATGCGCCTGCGCCAGACCGCATTCCGCGATCCGGCGGCCTACTTTCACCGCTATTCGAAATTGACGGACAAGGAAGCGCAAAAGACCGCCGAGCGCATCTGGAGAGAGATCAACCTGAAAAATCTCAGGCAGAATATCCTGCCGACCCGCCAACGCGCCGATCTGATCCTCCATAAGACCGAGGGTCACGTGGTGGACGAGGTGGCTCTGAGAAAGCTCTAGGACGCTTCCAGGATCGAGCGCTTCGCTCCGTCATGCCGAACGCTACGCGGCCGATTTGCGCTGCGCGCAACCCTGGGCGGGGTAAAGGCGTGTCGAGCTACTTGTTGCCAAGCACCGGGTAGCCCCTGACGTAAAGCCAGTTGGTATCCTTGGCAGGTTGATGGCAGCCAAGACAGTCGGCCTTGTAGTCGGTCGTGACCGTTTTCACCTTTTCATTTCCTTCAAAAAACGCCCAGCCCCAGCCATCGCCCCACAGCGGGTTTTTGCCTGCCAGTTTTCCCTCCTTGTCGCGCACCATGACAAAGCGTCCGGCAAGCTCATGCGCATAACTTACGAAGCCGGTCGGCAGGTCTTCGGATTTCGTCTTGAACACGTCCTTGACCAGGATCGTTCCGCTCGGGAAATCGCCGCCGCTGCGATATTTCTCCACCGCTTCTTTCGGTGCATAGACGATGTGCAGCTGGCCCGCGCCATCCTTCGCTTCATCGGCGCGAATGGAAAATGTGCCGAGTTGAACCCAGTCCCGGCGGTAATTTACGTCGGGAACCTGTATCCCGTAACTGTCGGTCAATGCCGCACCGGAGCCTCGAATCTGGGCAATCTGATAGCTGCCACTGTCGGCCTGTGAGACGGTCTGTGTAACTCCGACGCCCAAAGTCATGGCCGCGCTCGCTATGGCTGCCACAAATACTGTCTTGCGCATGAGGTGCTCTCCTTTATTTTTGACTGTTCAGTCAAATAATATGTTCAGGAGAATCCTCAACTCAAAAATCCGTGTAGTGACGGAACGAGGGTTGATGGAATTGTCTGGATGAGCGTGGTTAGGCGATCGACAGTTCGCTCAGAACGCGAGTCTTGATCGACTTCAGCATTGCAGTTGGAGCACCGCCTTTTGCGAGAACCCGCATTCCGAAATAGTTGGACAGCAGTTGCGCGGCCATCGCGCGCAGTTCCTTGCGCGGTGTCTTTTCGAACTGCTCCGAAAGCGCAAATTCCAGGGCGCGTTCCAGGCGGCAAAAACCTTGCTGAACGATGGCTTTTGTCTGTTCGCAGTGCGGTGCCCGGTCAATAGCGGCGTTGCACAGAAAGCACCCCTTCCGTTCGCCGTTCGGACCAATGGGCTCGATCGGCAACTGGATGAATCTGGACAGGCGTTTTGCCGCGGACTCCTTGCTCGCCTCACCGCGAAGCATCGCCTCCGCCGCCGAGACTTCCTGTTCGATATAGTGACCGAGCGCCTGACGGTAAAATTCCGCCTTCTCGCCAAAAGCAGAATAGATGCTGCCGCGCAGAAGGCCTGTATAGGCTTCCAGATCGGACATCGAAGCGCGCTCAAAGCCCTGCGACCAGAAAAACTGCATCGCCTTGGCCAGAACGTCCTCTGTTTCAAATTCCCTCGGACGCGCCATGATGTCTATGTAGCCTAGATCCTGCGTAGTTGAATATCTGAAATTCGCGGAAAAGTTGTAATTTGGCGATCTGTACTCGCGTTAAGGCAAAAAGAAAACACCTGATCATTTTTGGTTTCTAGAAACGCCGTTCAACCGTCTTCTTCTTCAGTTCTGCAATGGCCTTGGCCGGGTTCAGTCCCTTCGGGCAGGCCTTTGCGCAATTCAGAATGGTGTGGCAGCGATAAAGCCGGAACGGGTCTTCGAGAAAATCGAGCCGCTTGCCGGTTTCCTCATCGCGGGAATCGATCACCCAGCGATAAGCCTGCAGCAGGGCTGCCGGACCCAGATAGCGGTCCGAGTTCCACCAGTAGGACGGGCAGGACGTCGAGCAGCAGGCGCATAGGATGCACTCGTAAAGGCCGTCGAGTTTTTCACGGTCTTCGCGCGATTGACGCCATTCCTTCGGTGGCGGTGTGGTCTCGGTCTGAAGCCAGGGCTCGATCGAGCGATGCTGCGCATAGAAATTGGTCAGATCAGGCACCAGGTCCTTGACCACCGGTTGATGCGGCAGCGGATAGATTTTCACCGTGCCCTTGATTTCGCTCATGCCCCGTGTGCAGGCGAGTGTATTGGTGCCGTCGATGTTCATGGCGCAGGAGCCGCAGATGCCTTCACGGCAGGACCGCCGGAAGGTCAGCGTGGAATCGAGCTCATTCTTGATCTTGATGAGTGCGTCCAGAACCATCGGTCCACACTCGTCCAGATTGAGATGGTAGGTGTCGACCCGCGGATTTTCATCATCATCCGGGCTCCAGCGATAGACGCGGAATTCGCGCCAGTCGCCCTTGCCTTCCGGCTCGTTCCACGTCTTGCCGCCGGAAATCTTCGAGTTCTTTGGGAGGGTTAGCTCGACCATGTTTTCCCCTAATAGACCCGCGCCTTGGGTTCGATATAGGCGACGTCGTTGGTCATGGTGTAGGTGTGCACCGGGCGGTAGCCGATCCGCACCGTGCGCTTCTCGTCATTGGCCCAGGTGAGTGTGTGCTTCATCCACTTCTTGTCGTCGCGCTCGGGAAAGTCCTCACGGGCATGGGCGCCGCGGCTTTCCTTGCGGTTGACGGCGCCAGCGACGGTGACGGCGGCCTGGACGATCAGATTGTCATATTCCAGCGTTTCGATCAGGTCCGTATTCCAGATGAGCGACCGGTCGGTGACACAAATGTCGTCGGTTGCCTCCCACACGTCCTGAATGAGCTTCTTGCCTTCTTCGAGTACCTCGCCGGTGCGGAACACCGCACAGTTCGATTGCATCACCCGTTGCATCTTGAGGCGGAGTTCAGCCGTAGGCGTACCGCCCTTGGCGTGGCGGAAGTGATCCAGACGCGACAGCGCAAGATCTCCTGCGTCGGAGGGAAGGTCGGGATGAGACGAACCGGTCTCGACGGTTTCGGCACATTTGATGCCGGCCGCGCGGCCGAAGACGACGAGATCGATGAGCGAGTTCGACCCGAGACGGTTCGCGCCGTGCACGGAAACCGACGCCGCCTCGCCGATGGCAAGGAGTCCCGGGACGACGGTGTCCGGATTGCCCTTGTGAGACGTCAGGACCTCGCCGTGATAATTGGTGGCGATACCGCCCATATTGTAGTGGACCGTCGGGATAACAGGGATCGGCTCGCGACGCAGGTCGACGCCGGCGAAAATCTGCGCCGACTCGGTAATGCCGGGCAGGCGCTCGGCCAAAATGTCGGGATCGAGATGATCGAGATGGAGATAGATATGGTCATTGTCAGATCCGACGCCGCGTTCCTCGCGGATTTCCACGGTCATCGAGCGGGAAACCACGTCGCGCGAGGCCAGATCCTTGGCATGTGGCGCATAGCGCTCCATGAAGCGCTCGCCTTCGGAATTGGTCAGATAACCGCCCTCGCCACGCGCACCTTCGGTTATGAGAACACCGGCGCCGTAAATCCCGGTGGGATGAAACTGGACGAACTCCATGTCCTGCAGGGGAAGCCCGGCGCGCAGCACCATGGCGTTGCCGTCGCCGGTACAGGTATGGGCGGACGTGCATGAGAAGTAGGCGCGCCCGTAGCCGCCGGTCGCCAGGATCGTCTTGTGCGCGCGAAAGCGGTGTAGCGTGCCGTCTTCCAGATTGAGTGCGACCACGCCGCGGCACACGCCGTCCTCATCCATGATGAGGTCGATGGCGAAATACTCGATGAAAAATTCTGCCGAATAGCGGAGCGACTGGCCATAAAGCGTATGCAGCATGGCATGTCCGGTGCGGTCGGCAGCAGCACAGGTCCGCTGCGCGGGGGGACCTTCGCCGAACTCGGTGGTCATGCCTCCGAACGGGCGCTGGTATATGTTGCCGTCCTCGGTGCGCGAGAAGGGCACACCGTAATGCTCAAGCTCGTAGACCGCCTCCGGCGCCTTGCGGCAGAGGTATTCGATGGCGTCCTGGTCGCCGAGCCAGTCGGATCCCTTGACCGTGTCATACATGTGCCAGCGCCAGTTGTCCGGTCCCATGTTCCCCAGTGATGCGGCAATACCGCCCTGGGCCGCTACGGTATGGCTGCGGGTCGGGAACACCTTTGTGATGCACGCGGTCTTGAGGCCGGCTTCCGCGCATCCAAGCGTCGCCCGGAGACCGGCGCCACCTGCGCCGACCACGACAACGTCATATGTGTGATCGTCAAGCGGGTAGGCCTGTCCGTTTATCGCGGGGCCAGCACCAATTCCCTTGCCATTCGCCTTACGTGCCATGTGATCACGCTCCGAGGCTCAGTTTCACTATTGCATATACGCAGGACAATCCGACCAGGATGACAAAAAACGTATTCAGGATAAGGCAGAGAACCTTTGCACCTTCGCCATGCACATAGTCTTCGATAATGACCTGCATGCCGAGCCGCATATGCACCATTCCCGACAAAACGAGCGCAAGCAGTGCAATCGAGACAAACGGCGAACCGAGATAGGCCGTAACCGTACCGTAGTCCTTACCCCAGAGGCCGATGATGGACACGACGAGAAAAATGGTGAGCGGAACGTTGGCGAGGGCGGTGAGACGCTGACGCCAGAAGTGATCAGCCCCCTCTTTTGCCGAACCCAGCCCGCGAACCTTGTTTAGTGGCGTGCGCATATCGGCCATGATCAGAAAGCCCCCCGAACCGCGTAAGCGATCACCCAGATCAGCACTGTGAGCGTCAGTGAACCGATGATCGTCGCCCGTGCCAACAGTTCGACCGTGGGCAGGTCAAATCCCCGGCCGGTATCCCAGATGAAATGGCGCAGGCCGCCGAGCATGTGATGGATCAGCGACCATGTATATCCGAACAGGATCAGACGTCCGATGAAGGAGTTCGCAAAACCGCTGGCAAAATCGTAATATTCAGGACCCGCCGCCGCTGCGAAAAGCCACCACGCGACAAGAAGGGTGCCGAAGTAGAGCGCCGCACCTGTGGCTCGATGCAGGATGGACATCAGCATCGTCAGCATCGGCCTGTAGATCTGTAGGTGGGGAGACAGGGGCCTTTTGCCGGCGGGATTGGCGCTTGCCATGGTTGATGCTTTCGCCCGAGGTTCAATTCTGCGTTGCCGGTTTTTACCGCGATGCAGCATTTGCGGCAATGGTACGAACGTCAATTCTTTGCCGTCAAAAACCGGGGGAAATGTGATATAGTCCCGCACTGAGGTCGTGCGGCCAGACTATTTCTCGCACCGCAGTATGATTCCGCGGTTGGGCTTAAATAAATCTTAAAAGCTAGGGATGACACTCCATCCCACGCGAGGTCAAGAATTCAGCCGCACGGCGAGGGGCTGGATTGCGTGAGATGAGCCGCGTTCGTCTGACAAGGCGGGCGGGGCACGTCCGAGTTGCGTAGTGAGTAAGAAAAATGGCCCGCGAATCCAAACCCAAGCCGAAACGTGGCGCAAGCGCCACGAAATCATCTGCACAAAAGCCTGCCGCGGCAGAAAACGAAGCCGATTCCGGCGAGCCGGTCAGCGCATCTTCGAAGGATCCGTCTCCTCCCGTCGAGGACACCGAATTGCTGGAAATGCTCGAGCATTTGAGCAAGACCATCGATACCGCGCACTCCGTTCTGGACGAACAGCACCGGATGGTAATGGAGGCGACCCAGCCGCCGGTCCCGCATTTGCCGGGTGTGGAGCCGGTGCAATCCGTTGCCGAGCCTCCCGGTTCGCGATCCGGTCCGGTCATCGCAATCGTCACCGCCGCCATCTCCGCCATCCTTGCCATCGGTGCGCTGGGTATCTGGTGGCTGTTCCTGAACCAGCCGAAATCGACCGCCTGGCTTCAGACCGGTAAAGACGAGTCGCGTATTTCGGGCGCCGGTACGACACCCGATGGCGGGCCTCCACTGGATCCTGAACCGCCGTTGCCGAAAAAGAATCCCGGGCGCCATATCGTGGCTGAGGTTGCAGCCGTGCCGGTGCAAAAACGCGCTCCGTCCGCTTCTTCTTCTGGCGGATTGCGGCCGACAAAAGTGATTGACCCGATGCCCTATGAACCGGTTGACGTGAGGCACAGGGCGGGCCAAAGGACCGCCAGCCTTTCGGCTCCGCCGCCGCAACCGGTCGTACCGCGACCGCGGGTGAAAGAGAAGGTTCCGCCTATCCCAGCGCCGCGAGTGGTATCTCAGGAGCCGCCGACACCACGTCAGAACGCGGCTCCCGCTCAGCGTCCGCCGCAGCCGCAACCGGTGGTAACACCGTTACAGCCCGCACTGCCTCCGCGTGTGGAAAAGCCCGCCCTGTCCCGTCCGGAGAGTCGGCCAGAAGCACCGGCGCGCACGGTCAAGCAAGGTTCAAGCGGCAAACAGACAAATCCCACTCGGGTCGCGCGTATTCCACCGCAAAAGCCTGCAACGTCGGGCAAATCCGCCCCAAGGAAAAAAGCGCCGCCACCTTTGTCGGCTGAGCAGGAACGGCGCATCCTGGAGCGGGGCGCGAACCTCGCCCAATTAGGTGATATCGCAGGGGCGCGTCTGGTGCTCGAATATGCCGCGTTGCGTGGAAGCAGCCAGGCCATGTTTGCCCTGGGTCAGATGTTCGATCCGGAATATCTCGCCGCGCGCGGGGTGATCGGAGTCGCACCGGATGTCAGGGTCGCCCTGAACTGGTACCGACAAGCCGCAAAACTCGGCGTGGACGCCGCCTCTGCGCGCGCCCGCGAGATGGAGGCGAAATACGGTCAGAACGGTCAGATGCGATAGTTAGGGCCATTCGGCCGGACTGGATAGCGTTCAGCGGGGCAGGACGACCCAGTAGTCGAGGTCGAGAATGACGCCGTCCGCGTAGGCATCATCATCCGTTTTGTATGGAAACGCGGACGCGTCCATATTTTTGACGGCAATAGTCCGGATTCGAAGCGCGCCGATATCGCTTCGCACCGGGATTTCTTCGCGTTCCAGGATTTCCGACCAGGCATAAACCGTGTCTCCGGCGAAGCAGGGCGCGACGTGACTTCCGCCGTTGATCGCAGCGACGTGAAACGCGTTGGCCAGTCCGTTGAACGACAGTGCGCGTGCGAGTGAAATCACGTGCCCGCCATAGATCAGGCGCTGGCCAAAGCGGCTGTCCGCCTGCAGATGCGCGTTGAAGTGAACCTTCGCCGTATTCTGATAGAGCCGCGTCGCGATCTGGTGTTCCGCTTCTTCGATCGTCATGCCGTCCACATGGTCAATCTTTTCGCCCGGTTCATAATCGCCCCAGACATGGCGTGCTCCGGCAAGCGCCCGGTTGTACGCGTTCTGCTGGATATCGGGAACGCCCTCTGCCAGCTGCTCAACCCCGACCCGTTCGGGAAGCTCGGGAAAGCTGGCCTCCGGTGCGGGGCTTGTCGCATCCCGCTTCGAAACCATCACCCAGCGAACATAATCGAGAACCGATTCGCCGGTCTGATTTGTGCCGGTTGAGCGAACATACACGACGCCGGCCTTGCCATTAGAAAGTTCGCGCAGGCCGATGATTTCCGAAGTGGCCTGCAGTGTGTCTCCCGGGAAAACAGGCGTGATAAACCGGCAGTTCGCGTAACCGAGATTGGCGACCGCATTGAGAGAGATATCAGGAACCGTCTTGCCGAAGACGATGTGAAAGACGAGGACATCGTCGAGCGGTGCGGACGGGTAGCCGATATCCATTGCGAAGGTATCGGCGGACTGAACGGCGAAGCGGGAACCCGTCAGCGCGGTATAAAGTGCTGAGTCTCCCTCGGTCACCGTGCGTGGCGTCGCATGTACAATTTTCTGGCCGAGTGTGAAGTCCTCGAAGAAATGTCCCGGATTCGTTTTCGACATTTTCCCGCCTAAAGCCCCGGCCCGCGACCGCTGGGAGTGACGTCTTGGCCGAAACCGATGATATGACCGTCGGGGTCGCGCACGTCGAACTCGCGGCAGTCATACTCCGTATTTTCGGGTCCGCGGAGGATTTCCACACCACGCTCCTGCACGTCAGCCATATAGCTGTCTACGTCGTCCACATAGACATAGGCGGCCCAATACTGGTTGACGGGCAATGGACCATCTTCGCGCTGCTGGTCGAGAAAAATCGTGACCGTCTCGCGACCGACAATACAGAAACAGGGCGGTTCACCCCACATGTTCGCAGTCTTGAATCCAAGCTTTTCCGTATAGAACTCGGCGGACTTCAATACGTCGCGGACCTGCAGCACAGGTGCCGATCTCACCAGTTCGACCATGATCTACTCCACTATTTCCATCCAAAGAACCTATCGGATCACTTTGATTTCAGCCCGCGTCGCCGGCAATTGCATCGGCGATGGCGACGGTGCGTCTGGCGATATCCCGATGCAGCAACTCAACCATCTGTCCGTCGAGCGTGATGACGCCCTTGCCTGCATTCTCCGGCTGATCGAACGCTGCGATCACCTTGCGTGACCAGTCGATGTCTTCAGCGCTGGGCGAGAAGACTTCATTGCAGATACCGATCTGGTTCGGGTGAATGAGCGTCTTGCCATCCATGCCGAGATCGCGGCCCTGTTGGCATTCGCGCCGAAATCCCTCCTCGTCGCGGAAGTTGTTGTATACGCCGTCAAGTATGTCGAGCCCGTAAGCGCGTGTCGCAACGACGCAGCGTGAGAGCCATGTCAACATGGGCAGCCGATCGGGTGTCTGTGCTGCACGGGTCTCTTTTGCCAGATCGTTGGTTCCAAGCAACAGCACCGAAACCGGGAACCGGTCCGCAGGTCCCGCCTTTGCGATCTGGTCGACATTGAGGACCGCAAGCGGGGTTTCGATCATTGCCCAGATCGTAGTTTCGGACGGTGCTCCGCCCTCGTCGAGGGTCGAGCGGATCGCGGTGAGCTGATCGACCGATTCGACCTTGGGAACGCAAACGGCATCGACGCCAGAAGTCGCGGCGGCGAGAATGTCATCGCGGCCCCAATCGGTGCCTGGAGCGTTGACGCGGATGAGAACCTCGCGGCGGCCGTAGCCACCGGCCTTCACGGCAGCAACGGCTTGTGCCCGGGCGTCCGACTTTGCTTCGGGTGCAACGGAATCCTCCAGATCGACAATGACCGCATCGATGTCGAGGGACTTTGCTTTTTCCAGCGCGCGTTCGTTCGATGCAGGCATGTAGAGCGCGCTGCGGCGCGGACGAGTCTGATCTGCCATTACACTCTCTTGCTTAATTCCTGTATGAATGCGACACGGGGGGTACCGGCGCGATGCGCGGACAATAGCCGAGACCAAAACGAACGGCCATGTTCCGATAGCGGCTCAAATTAATCGAAAACGGAATGCAGCGTCTATGAGCACAGTTCTGTGCCTATCCTCTCAGGTGGCCCGCGGGTTTGTCGGCGGGAGCGCCACACGCATCGCCTTGCAGCGAATGCAGCACGAATGCTGGCTTTTGCCAACGGTCATCCTGTCTAATCATCCGGCCCACGCGCGGTTTGCCGGTGAACAGGTCCCGATTGGAAGGCTCCGCGCGATGCTCGAGGCGATGGATGCCAATGGCTGGCTCGAAGAGGTCGACGCCGTGGTTGCGGGTTATATGCCCAGTCCCGAACATGTCGGCTTTGCCGGCCAGCTCTTCGAATTCGTCGGCAAACGAAACCCGGAGGTACTGCGCGTCTGCGATCCCATACTCGGTGACGACCCGGGCGGTCTCTATATCGACGATGACTCGGCAAATGCCGTGCGCGAGGAACTTGTACCGAGCGCGGACATCCTGACCCCCAACCGGTTCGAGCTTGAATGGCTTACCGGTTCGGCTGCCAAGCGAACTAAAACCGCGACCGCCGCGGCACGGGATCTGGCACCAAGGACAGTGCTCGTGACGTCAGTGACCGGGACTGACGTCGGCTCCCTGGTCAATCTTCTTGTGGATGAGAAGACCGTAACGGCAACCACCGTTCCAAGGCGAAAGGATGCCCCACACGGTTCCGGCGATCTGATGAGCGCACTCTTTCTTGGCGAGGTGCTCAACGGACGGAGCACGCAGGATGCATTGGGAGCCGCAACCGGGCGTGTCCAGGCGGCGCTCGAACTGAGCGGGGGGTCGGATGAGCTTAGACTCGTAACCGCACCGGACTGGTTCGAAACGGAACCGTGGCCCGTGGAAACGCCTCAATCAAAGTAAATCTTCGCTCTGATCTGTTCGAGTAGAGCGTATCCACGCGATGTCCGGCAACTTTCACGCCTACACGGTCAATTGACCGCCATACTTCGCTGGGCATTATACTCTGATGAACCGGTGGAGGGCTGTCGCCGCCGACTGGTTTTTCGCGCATTCGCGTTAAACGGAAGGGAATGCGCTGCGTTCAGGGAGTGCAGGATATATGTCACACGCGTTGCGCGGCGGGCTGGACCGCCTGGAGATCACCACGAAAATCACGCTGGCCGTACTGGCGCTTGCAAGCGGCGTCTACACCTATCTCGGCGTGCGCGGTCTGTTGTCCGGCACATCCAGCCTGGTGTTCTTCGGGGCGATCATCTACTCCGCCGCGGTCTCGGTGGGGATCTATGCCTTCTGGTCCTACATGATCCGCTTCCTGCCGCATATACGGCATGCTGATGCCCGGCGTATGCTTTACGGCGCGATGGTGCTTGGCAGCGCCATGATCATTGCCATGTCGTCCTGGCTCAATGCGGCAGCGCTGGCAGGGTCGGCGGCACTTGCGCAGCATATGGCGATCGCGACGGAGCGCTATCAGCAAACACTCGATCAGGCCCACAACACGGCGCTCGCGGCGCAAGGACTGCTGCCGGATATCCAGCTGGCGTCGCAGCGGTTCGCCCGGCTTGCCGGCCAGGAACGCGAGACCGGCGCGCTGACGGGCACGTCAGGCAGCGGCACGGTCGTGCAGCTGCTGACGCAGATGTCCGGCCAACTCAACGGACTGGCCGAAGAGGTTCGCCAGTCCCGGACACAGGTGCGCTCCCTGTTCGAGCAGGGTGGCCAGCATCTGGCGAAAATGCGCCAGATCGTATCGTCTACCGGACCGATCGAACCGCGGCGCAACGCTTTCGCCGAGGAAGCGGTGGCGTTGACAGGGGTGATCGCCGGCCTCAACCAGACCTCCATCGCGCCTGCGGTGAAGCGCGCGGCCGACGATTTGAGCCGGTCTTTCATTGCCCCCGTTGCTGGCGGAAGCACGGCTTCGCTTGCGGCGCGGCAGACCGAAGTCGTCGGCAATGTGGAACGCGCGATCAAGGAACAGAGCAAGGCGCTCTCGGAAGCCGCGGACGATATTCTGAAGCGCCCGCAGGCGAAGCCCATACGTTTCACCCCGCTGTCGACACCGGAGGCCGTTCTCCTCTATGCGGGCGATTTCCTGCCAAGTTGGGCTGGCGCCATCTCGATCGACCTCTTGCCGGCCGTCCTGATCATGGTTCTGTGCATCGTCCAGGCGGTCATTCGACGCGAGGAGGGCGATGACCACGAGGACCATGCGGTCACTGCCGCCGATATGCGCCGCGCAATGCGGGTTTATCAGCGTCTCGGTGAAGAAACTGATGAGAATGGTCAATCGCCCGGGGAAGACAAGCCCACACCTCCCCGGGTCGAGACCTTGCCCTCCGCGCGCAACAGGCAATAGGCGCGATGTTCACCAATGAGGACACACCGGGCCGCCTCGAGGCGTTGATCAACGCCATTCCCGAGGGCGCCGTGCTGCGCGGCGTGTTCGCCGGACTGCTGACGGCGACCATCGGCCTGGTCGTGCTCGATTTCCGTGAGCTGTCGCAACGCGACGACGAACTCTCCCTGCTTGAAACGAAGATCGAGCCTGTTGAGATGGCGCGCCCCAAAGAGGATGACCAGGTACGCCCGTATCTTCCGCGCACCATGCCCGTGGCGCCGGGCATACGGCAGCGGTTGGTGTTGCCCGGATACAAAAAAACCCTTGATCCGAAAGTCATGCAGGAAGCCATGGTTTTTCGTCTGGGCTCAAAAGGACAGGCATCCGCGGTCGGTCTGATCAAGCCGGGCACGGCGAAGTCGTTTCAGCGGTTCCTGGCAAAACACAAGAGCAAGGTGAAGCGCATCACATTGCATTCTCCCGGCGGGTCGGTTCCCGACGCGCTCGATATGGCTCGCACGATCCGGAAGCGGAAACTCGCAACATATGTACCGGACGACGGATACTGCGCATCGTCCTGTCCGCTTGTGTTTGCCGGCGGTACAAAACGGGTCGCCGGCAGGAAGGCGTGGATCGGAGTACACAGGGTGTACACGCTGAAAAGCGCTATTGGAACGTTGCAGGAGGGAATGGCGGCCGCCCAGCAGATTTCCGCGCGCTGCCAGAATTTTCTGATTGAGATGGAAGTCTCTCCGCGTGTCTGGATCCACGCCATGACCACGCCGAAGGAGCGTCTCTACGTCTTCACTCCCAAGGAGCTTGCCGAGCTCAAGCTGGCGACGAAAGTCACAAACGGTCGGAAAACCGCTAGTCGGACCCGCTGAAGGTGACGCCATGCATCTGGGACGTCAGGCGCGGGTCGAGAGACTTGATGAGTACGGGCGTGCCTTCCAGGAGCTCATCGCAGCGGGCGAGCGTGTCCCGTGTGAGCCGGTCCATCGCATCGTGCGTGAAGAATGTGAGGTGCGGCAGGAGAATAACATTGTCCATGTCATAAAGCGCGCTCAACTGATGTCCGTCCTTTGCAAGAGGCTCATTACTGTAGACATCCAAGGCCGCTCCGCTGATGGCGCCGGTTTTGAGCGCTGAAAGCAATGCCGTCTCGTCCACAATGGCGCCGCGCGCGGTGTTGATCAGGAACGCGGACGGCTTCATCGCAGCCAGCTCATCCGCTCCGATCAGCCCATGAGTCTCATTGTTCAGCACCGCGTGGACAGAGACGAAATCGCATTCGGTGAGCATGGTGTGCAGGTCTTCGCGTTTTTCGGCTCCGGCCGCTTTCACCTTTTCCGCGTTCATCTTCGGGCTGTATGCAAGCACGCGCATGTTGAAACCGCGTCCGGCCATGCGCGCCATGCTGCAACCGATGCGTCCCATTCCCACCAGACCGAGCGTCTTGCCCGAAAGATCGGACGCGAGCCACCGGTTTTCCGGCCAGACCCAGCCATGGCTGTCCATTGCCTTCTGTAATGGCATCAGCTTTTTGGCCAGCGCGATCATCAGGGCGAATGCACCTTCCGCCACCGTTTCCTCCGCATAGGCCGGAACGTTGACGACTGGAATTTTTCGCTTCTTTGCGGCCTCGATATCGATGGCATCGATCCCGACGCCGTATTTGACGATCCCCTTGAGCCGCTCCGTCGTCTCGATCACGCGCGCGGTGACCGGCGTATAGCACATCAGCAGCAACTCGGCGTCGCGCACCTCATCGCGCAACCGCTCCTCGCCGACGCCATCGGGGAGGAGAACCAGTTCGCCGCGCCCGCGCAACGCCGCGTCGAGGCCGGGGCATTCAAGTTCGGCATCAGTGCGGATGATCTTCGGTTTGCCGGTCATGACAGCCCCGTTCTCACGCGACACCGGCAATGGCATCTTCGATGATCTGGAGTGCCCGTTCCATGTCAGCCCGTGTCGTCACAAGGGAAGGATAAAGCGTCAGGACGGAGCCCATTGAGATCTTGAAGCTCAGACCGTTCTCCAGGCAACGGTAGAAAATCTGCTCGGCAAGGTCGTTTGCCGGCTCCTTGGTTTCGCGGTTCTTCACCAGATCGATGCCAAGCAGGAAGCCGCGTCCGCGGACGTCACCGATGAGCTCATGCCGGTCCATCATGTCATTCAAGCGTTCGAGAGCCCACGCACCGGTTGTGGCTGCGTTCACGACCAGATCCTCATCTTCGATGATCTCGATGGTGGTGAGTGCGGCGCGGCAGGTCACCGGGTTTTTCTCATGGGTGTAGTGGCCCAGCGCGAAATCACCGCACACATCCAGCTCGGGACGGCAGATGGTTGCGGCGATCGGCAGGATCCCGCCGCCGAGCGCCTTGCCGACGACCAGAATGTCCGGGACGACGTCATCATGGTCGCACGCAAACATTTGGCCCGTCTTGCCGAGGCCGGTCGGAATCTCATCGAATATCAAAAGCGCGCCCGCCTCGTTGCACGCTTCGCGAACCTGCTTCCAGAATCCGGGAGGCGGAATGTAGGGCACCGCCCGGTTCGGCTCGGCGATGACCGCTGCCACGTCGCCTTCCTTTTCCAGTGCAAAGCGGATCAGGTTGGCGACGATGTCTCCCACCTCCTTATCGCGGGGGTGTTCACGCGTGTGAGGAATGCCGAACGGATTGCGATAGGCGTCGAACGGCGGCACATGCTCGGCTCCGGGCAGAAGCGGGCCGATGGGTCCCATCCGGAACAACTGCTCGCCGCCGATGCTCGACGCCCCGAACCCTGCACCATGAAAGGAATCCCAGAAAGAGAGGGTCTTGAACCGGCCCGTGGCGACGCGGGCTATCTTAAGGGCGGTCTCGATCGCGTCTGAGCCGCCGGTCGTGAACAGGACCTTGCTGAGATTTCCAGGCGAAATCCGCCCGAGCTTCTCCGCAAGTTCGGTGGCCGTTTTACAGGCGAAGCGCCGGGGCGCGAAGGGCAATTCGTCCATCTGTTGTGTGATTGCCGCCTTGAGACGCGGATGGCCGTAGCCGATGTGATGCACGGAATTCCCGTGAAAATCCATGTAACGGCGCCCGTCCATGTCCTCCAGCCAGATACCTTCAGCCTTCCTGACTGCGCTCAGGCAGGGCGATGAAACCGACTGATGGAGGAAGCAGGCGGCGTCACGCTCAATGACGTTGCGCGTCTCGTCGCCGAGAGACGTATCGTTCCATTTGCGACGCTCTGTGGACAGATTGCTCTCGCCTTCGGAACAATCGGGCGTCCGGTTTGTCCCGTCGTGCTCCAGATGCACCATCTCAAGGCCCTCCAGCTTTGGCGGAACCGTATGCCTGCCACCTTGATATGACCGCTGAACCGCGCGAGAGGCAATTTCGCTTTTTGCGTAAATGTATGCAAATTGACGCTAAATTAGCTTCAACTCGCTTCTATCCCATAACGAGATCAGGGGGTCAGATTGGCGGAAACCGCGAGGACGCACAGATGGCCAACGCAGCCGTAGCCGAAAATCTAAGACTGCTCACCAGCTACTACAAGTCCGTTGCAGAGGCCTGCCGGCAATTGGGCATCAACCGGCAGCAGTTCAACAAATATCTCAGCGGTCATACCGCGCCTTCAAGGCATACGCTGCAGCGTATCTGCGATTTTTTCGGTGTGGAGGATTATGAGCTTTTGCTCCCGGCGGACGAGTTCCGCGAGCTGGTGGCCCTGAAACCGAGCAGGGCATCCGGGCCTGTCGCCAACGGCCCTGCTTACATGGATCATATAGATCGCCTCATTCATGCGTCGCGCGGTGATGCGGAGCGCTATTGCGGCTACTATTTCGCTTATCGCTACTCCTTTTCCGACAGCGGCGCGCTGCAAAAATCCCTCGTCAGATTCTGGCGTGAAGATGAGCGAATCCTTTCCAAGCGCGTGGAGCGTTTCCAGGATCGTGACGGTGAAGAGGTGGCGCCGTTTCTGTGCAAGTATCTGGGGACTCTGCTGCTGCTGCGCGACCGGATTTACGTCATCGAGTATGACGCGTTGCGGCGTCAGGAAGTCTCGCAGACCATCCTTTACCCCGGATATCGCAGCCGGTTGACCTGGCTGTCGGGATTGAACATGGGTGTGTCCACCCGCGACGACCGGCGCATTGGCTGTGGCCGGGTGCTGTACCAGCATCTCGGCCGCACCATCGATTTGAGGCGTGCCCTCGGTCAACTGGGCAAGTTTGAGACAGACAGTGACCAGGTGCCGGACATGGTGAGGGAGACGCTTTGTGAAGGCGTGTCCGGCAGCCCCTCGGACATGCTGTTTGCCGTTCCTCTTTGAAGATGTGTTCGTCCCGCGGCGGGTGGGCCCGACTACGCGTGATCCTGCGGCATCTGTCCGGGAACCAGCGACTCGATTGTCTGTTGGGGAGCGGCGGCCGGCTGCGGTACGGGTTGAGAGTCGGTTTGCTGCGAAAGCTCCGGCATGACTGTTCCCGCGTCAGGCGATGCATCCAGATCGACATGTTGCGGTGCTTCGCTTGGCTGTACACCCGTTTGCAGTTTGGGTGAGTCAGCAGACCGCCAGCGTTCGACAACCTTGTCGAGATCGACGGTTTGACTGCCATCCTGCTTCCATGTTTCCGTAAAGCGGGCGGTCCGGCTGCGCGGCATGGCATCTTCGGGCAGGTCTGCGAAGCGGATACGCCCCGGCAGCGTTACGCCGTCACCGAACACGATTGCCTCGCGCGGACTCATGGAGGGCAGGAAGTCGAGAAGGCTTGCGGCGGTATCGAATATTGCTGCCCGCACGAAATTCTGATCGCGCTCGTTTGACATGCGCATCGAAAACACGGTGTTGCATTGGGAAAGGATCGTCGAGTCGAGTTCGGAAGGGCGTTGGCTGACAACGCACAGGGAAACGCCGTATTTGCGCCCCTCCTTTGCAATCCGCGCGATCGCACGGCGTGTCGGTTCGAAGCCGAGGTCGGCATTGTTCGGAACATACCGGTGCGCCTCCTCGCAGACGAGCGTGACGGGCACATTTCCGCCGCTCCAGAGCGCGAAATCGAATGTCATTCGGCAAATCACCGAAACCACCACGTTGACGATCTCTGAAGGAACGCCGGTCAGCTCGAGAATCGCAATAGGTTTGTTGTCCACGGGTACGCGGAACAGCCGCCCGACGATCTCTGCCATATGATCCTGGACGGTCAGGTTTCCGAACATGAAGGCGTAGCGCGGATCGCCGGAGATGGCCTCGAGCCGTGTTTTGAGCTGGCGGTAGGGTGCCAGATCCCGACGGTTTTCAAGGCGCCCCATGCGCTCATCGATGATCGCGATCACATCGGAAATGCGATACGGCACAGGCGTATCCACCGTGTAGCTGCGAACCTGACCGGCGTTGATGCCTCGCTTCAGGAGCGCAGCCGTGTCCCGGCCTCTGTTGGTCGCATAACGCCACTTGGCCACGGGAATGAGCTCTGCGAGGATCTCGGCCTCGGACGTCTTTTCTCCCGAATCGCCGATCACCACCTCGAGCATCTCCTCGAATGTCAGAAGCCAGAAGGGCAGTTGCAGGTCGTCTGGTGTGATGACTTCAGCGCGATCGCCGAAACACTCGGCATATTCATTGTGGGGGTCGAGAAGAAGGATGTGCGCCCGTTTGTTCTGGTCGAGGATTGCGCGCAGCAGGACGGCTACACCGCAGGACTTTCCGGTACCGGTGCTGCCGAGAATTGCGCAGTGCTTGCCGAGCAGTTCATCGACCTGAACCATGGCGGGGATCGTCCGGTCCTGGGTCAGCGTGCCGATGGAAACGGCCTGGGTGTCGTTCCAGAGATAAGCGCCACGAAGTTCATCGCCCGTCGCGATATCGACAGGATCGCCGAGCGATGGATATCCGGTTACGCCGCGCAGGAACGATCCGATGGTCCCATCATCGTTTCTCATCAGCTGGCCGATGAGTTCGAGTTCGGCGACGCGGACTTCCTGCTCGCCGTCCCGCTGCGCCGGGACCGGAATGCTGAGGGCCGACACCAATCCGAGAATAATCGAGGACGGAGTGTCGATCTTCAGTATGGCACTGAGTTCCGCCCGTTTCCCGCTGAGCTCGTTTGACTCGCGGTCCAGCATGACCACGGCCTGGGAGCCGGTGACGGAAACCACGTGACCGATCGAGTGTGTCCGGCTTGCCGGCCTTACCGGTGCGGCGGTTGCGTGCTCAAACGACATGTGCAGTCTCCATGGCAGCATCGCCGAACAGCATTATGATATCCGTGCCCTCGCCTTTTTCACTGTGGACGATGAATTCTCCACCTTGCAGTTCAGTGAGCGCGCGGGCGATCGGAAGTCCAAGTCCGGTGCCTTCGTGCTGGCGGTCGAGCCTGTTGTCGATTTGCCCGAATTCACTCAATGCGATCTGAACCTCGTCCTCCGTCATGCCGATCCCCGTATCCGAAATGCAGATCATCACCTTGTTGTACGGTCCGCGCTTGGCCGTGAGCACAACGGCTCCTTCTTCATGGTTGAAACGGAAAGCGTTGGCCATCACGCGGGTCACGCTGTCACCGAGATATCCCTGATCCGCGCGAATTGCCGGCAACGCATCGTCGATCTGGGAGATGAAGCGCTGCCTCATGTGCTTTGCCCGTGACGTACCCCAGGCCGCGCACGACTTCAGAACCTCGTCGACGTGTACGTCATCCAGATGAACTTCCATCTTGCGGGACTGCAGTTTGGAAATTGTGATGACGTCATTGACGGTCGAAAGAAGGCCTTCGGCGGATTCGACGATAAGATGAGCATATTCCGTGATTTGATCCGGTTTCAGCTGAACCGTGTCCGCATCCCTCAGCAGATTTGAAAATCCGAGGATCGCGTTCAGCGGCGTGCGCAACTCATGGCTGATATTGGCGATGAACTCCGACTTGACCCGGCTCGCGATTTCCGCCTCGACGCGTGTGGCGCGCTCGGCGAGCTCGGTCCTGTGCCGTAAGAGAGCGTCGCCGAGCTGTATCGAATACTGGGTAAGCAGCGACCCGACCGCGCCCGAGTTCGGAGCAATCGCACCGGAGAATGTCCGGTCGAGCCTGTCCAGTCTTGTCGTTCGGGACGTTGACGCTTTCACCATCCCGGAATTGTCGGTGAAGAGGGTTCACGGACAGTAAATCTGGATTCCAGTCGCGGCGGAGGTCTGGTGTGTGGACATGTCGCCGTCGAACTGGAGCAGCGCACCTCGTAAATGGGCGCGCTGCTCCGGTGCTTCTTGCGCTCGCGCGGCGTATATCGCCGCCCTCGCTATTTCATCGGCGGATGATAGGACATCGGCGCTGGGGCAACCGGACGCGGTGCCGGACGGTGATAGGGGACCGGCTGAACCGCAGGCTGTACCGGCACCCAGCGCGTCGTGCCCGGGCTGACCATCACCTGCCTCGCAACTGTTTTGTAAACGGCCGGCTGGCACACCTGGCGCACGGTACCTGGATGGACCATCACTTTCTGGTGGACCACCTGCTTGACCGCCGGTCGCGTTTCGACCCAGCTCGTCCTCGGCTGCACCATGACGCGCTTCGACCGTGTGCGATACCTGGCCGGTGTCGTCACCGCGCACTTATACTCGCCGCAACCCATGCGTTTCCAGCGTGTGCGGGCCGGACGGACCTGCTTGACCACGTTGACCCGGCCATAGACCGCGGGCTTCGAATGAACCACCTGGTAGGACGGTTGGACAACGACTTCCTGCGCCTGCACGCCATAGGTCGGGGGCGAGGTGACCTGATGGCAGTTTGCCGGGCGAACCATCACCCGTTCCGTAACCGTCCTGTAGACGGGAGGCGTCGTGACTTTCTTGTAGCAAGTCTTGTACTTGCCGCCACGATGATACCGGCCAAAGGCGTCGGCATCGGCACTGGCCACGACAGCAAACACGGCCGCGGCGCCGCAGATCGCTAACGATCGGACTAACATTTCACTTTACTCCCTCACTGATACGCATTCGAAAACCGTGCCGAAGCGGCGCGATTGACCCAACGCTGCAACCTCAGCAAGTATCACGCCAACGTTAAATTTGGCTGAAACGTGGCCTTGTTCATCAGCATTCGGTTAACCATAACCGGTTGATTTGAAACACCTACGCAAAGTCAACGGGTCATGCGCCGTGTTTGACCTTGCATCGCAAATGCAACCCGCCATAAATCATTGCCAAACTCATGAGTGCGGAGCGGAGGAGAAGAACATGACAACGCTTGAGGCCAGGCATCCAAGAGGCATCTTCCGATACTCCGCCGTTGCGCTGATCATCCTCGCCGGTGCGTTGTTATCGGGCTGCGGCATTAACAACATCCCCACATTCGATGAAAAGGCGAAGGCCGCATGGAGCGAGGTCCTGAACCAGTATCAGCGCCGGGCCGATCTCATCCCGAACCTTGTTGAAACGGTCAAGGGCTTTGCCGAGCAGGAGCGGAAAGTTCTGACGGAGGTTGTCGAGGCACGCGCCAAGGCGACCCAGACCAAGCTGCCCGAGGATATCCTAACCAACCCGGACGCATTCAAGAAATTCCAGGAAGCCCAAAGCCAGCTTTCAGGTGCGCTTGGGCGTCTGCTCGTCGTCGTGGAGCGCTACCCCGACATCAAGTCGAACCAGAATTTCCTGACCCTGCAATCGCAGCTGGAAGGGACCGAAAACCGCATTGCGATCGCGCGCCGCGACTATATCGATGCCGTGCGCGTCTACAATACGGAACTAAGAACCATTCCCGGGCGCTGGTGGAAGGCGCTTCTCTATCCGGATTCCAAACCGTTGGAGACATTCACGGTGGAGCCGGAAAAGACCGAAACACCGAAGGTGAAGTTCTGATCTCATGGACCGCAGTCCCGGATCGAACGACGGCGCATGCGGGTCCGATTTCCGTCGCTTGACGCGCGCCCTCGTCGTGCTTCTCGTGACGTTCGTTTTCCTTGCCGCGCCGGCGCGCGCCGCCGACCCGCAGTTTCCCGAGCTTACCGGACGCGTGATCGACAGCGCCGGACTGTTGAGTCCTGAACAGGAGCAGGCTCTGACAATCGATCTGGAAGCGCTTGAGTCAAAATCGACCGACCAGGTCGTTGTTGTGACGTTACCGTCCCTGCAGGGCTTTCCGATCGAGGAATTCGGCTATAAGCTCGGCCGCCACTGGGAAATCGGGCAAAAGGGCAAGGACAACGGCGTTCTGCTCATCGTTGCGCCGAAGGAGCGCAAGGTACGCATAGAAGTGGGCCGTGGTCTTGAACCGCTGCTCACCGACGCTCTGACGAAACTCATCATTGAAAACGCCATTCTGCCGCGTTTCAAAAAACGAGATTTCCCCGGGGGAATCCGCGCGGGCGTTCGCGATATTCTCGCCGTGCTCACCGGCGACGCGGAGGAACTCAAACTCCGCGCCCGGCAGGAACCGGACCGGACCGATCGCCTTGTCACCTTCATCATCGTGGCTATCTGGCTCGCGATTTTCGCGCTCGTCCTGTGGAGCATCGTCCAGGCTGCCAGTCAGAACACCAAGCAGTCCGCAGGACGGAAATCTAAAAAGGGCCGGGACTCCGGGGGGTGGACGTGGGGATCCGGCGGGTCCTCCGGTGGAGGCTGGTCGTCCGGCGGCGGATTTTCAGGCGGTGGCGGCGGATTCGGCGGCGGTGGTTCGTCAGGAGGCTGGTGAGGGCATGGAGATCATCTCGACGAAAGACCGCAAACGCATCAGCCGTGCGATCGCGAGGGCGGAGAAAAAAACGAGCGGGGAAATCGTGGCCGTCATCGCTGCGACGAGCGACGACTATATATTCATCCCCCTTTTATGGGCCGCGCTTGCCGCCCTCACCGTGCCGCTGATCCTTTTTCCCTTCACGGATATGCATGTGGCGTCGATCTACGCGGTACAGCTTGGTGTGTTCGTGGTGCTTGGCTTGTTGTCGCAATGGTGGCCGCTGCGCATTGCACTGGTACCCGGCAGGATCAAGCGCGCACGCGCGCATCGGCACGCCGTCGAACAGTTTCTCGCCCAGAACCTTCACACGACGAAGGGTCGCACGGGAGTGCTTATCTTTGTCTCGATGGCGGAGCACTTCGCCGAGGTTATCGCGGACGAGGGCATCTATGAGAAGGTGCCGCCGGAGACATGGGATCGTATCGTCGAACAACTCACGGCGCATATCGGGAGGCAGGAGATCGCAAACGGGTTCGTGGCGGTGATAAAGGGGTGCGCCGATACGTTGGCGAAGCACTTTCCTCCCGGTTCGGGCGACGACAACGAGCTTCCCGATCACCTCATTGTTCTTGAATAGGCATTGGATGAAAACAAACGGGAACGCCGGTCTGTTGTTCTCCGGCAGAACGGAGGGTTTGTACCGCGGAGCGCAACGATAACTTCAAGGCGGATTTGAACAGCCGCATTGATATTCGCCTTGGTTCCCATGGCCGGTGACATGGATGGTTCCGGAAGAGAGTTTGAGGCGGCGCATGTGATGGCGAAAGCGGGGGAAGACGCAGCCTTCCACAACAAGGCGGGCTGAGCAGATCATGCAATCGCTTGGCCGCTTAACGCGCCGGGCTGCCCGGCATTTTCGCTTGTCTTCCCGTTCACGGCGCGCCACTCTTCGACTCACGTCAGGTGATTTGCATCACATGGGTGCGTCATAGTTTGGGTCGGGTCGCGGAACAATGTCTCGACTGTCACAAATGAAGGGGGGCGGAACCATGTCGAGGGCGACACGGTCATCGGAGCAGCCGTTTACGAAGTCGGTTGTCAAACTGCTGGGCGGCAGCCGGGCCGAGAAAGGTCTCAAGGCGCTCGCCGACGCTATCCTCACAGCGGCCCATGAGGGCGATCTCGACAATCTCGCACCGGATACAATCGCGCAGATCATCCGGTCCGGCTGGGATTTCATTGCCACCCGCTCGCCAAAGAAGCACAACTTGCGCGTTTACAATCCGGGATCAGAGTTTGCGGGCCTCGGTGACACGACGATTATCGAGGTCCTGAACGCTGATATGCCGTTCCTGGTGGACTCGGTTATGGGCGAGATTCAGGAGCGCGGCCTGCGGGTACAACTCGTCCTGCACCCCATTCTTCGTGTCAAGCGCGACAGCAAAAACAAGCTGCGGTCGGTCGCCCCGCGGGCAGGCGCCAGACGGGAAGGTTCGGCCAAGGAAAGCTATATCCAGGTGCACATCTCGCGCATCGGCGACAAGGCCGAGCGGGACGACCTGGCACGCGCACTCGACAAGATTCTCAAGGATGTCGCGATCGTCGTGCAGGACTGGCGGCCTATGCTGGAGCGCCTCGACAGCGCCGTCGTCGCCTATACCACCGCGCCGCCCTCCGTTCCGGTCTCGGATTTGGCGGAATCGATCCAGTTTCTGAAGTGGCTGCTCGACAACAACTTCACTCTGCTCGGCATGCGGGCTTTCTCTTTTGAGGGCGGCGAGGCAGAGGGAACGCTGAAGCCGGTTGCGGGTTCCGGCCTCGGTATCCTTCGCGATCCGAAGGTTTACGTGCTGCGGCGGGCCGGGAAGGCGATGCACATGACGCCGGAAATCCGGAGCTTCTTCCTGAGGCCTGCCCCGTTGATCGTCACCAAGGCCAACGTGCGCTCCACCGTCCACAGGCGCGCCTACATGGACTATATCGGCATCAAGATTTACGGCGAAGGTGGCGAGATCTCCGGCGAACTGCGAATCATCGGCCTGTTCACCTCAACCGCATACACACGGTCCACGCGAAATATCCCGCTGCTCCGGCAGAAGGTCGAGGTTGTCCTCAACCGCTCCGCCTATCCGCCGGACAGCCACAGCGGCAAGGCCCTGCTCAATGTTCTGGAGACCTTCCCGCGCGATGAACTCTTCCAGATCAGCGTTGATCACCTCTACAACACCGCTGTTGCGATTCAGTCGCTCGACCTGAAGCCGCGCGCGCGCGCCTTCGCGCGGCCGGATGAATTCGACCGGTTCGTCTCGATCATCGTTTTTGTCCCGCGCGACCGATACTCGACGAATGTGCGTGGGCAGATCGGCGAGTTTCTCGCCGAGACCTACAAGGGCCGCGTTTCGGCCTACTATCCGTTCTTCCCGGAAGGGCCCCTGGTCCGCATTCATTTCATCATAGGCCGCAGCGAGGGTAAGACGCCGGTCCGTTCGCAGGCGTTTCTCGACAAAAACATCGAGGGCATCGTCCGGACCTGGGAAGACAATCTGAGCGAGGCGCTGATCAAGGGCGGGGGTGCTCTGGGGACCGCGCTGGCGCGAAAATATCAGGGTGCGTTCAGCCGTGCCTACCAGTCCAATTTCGCGGCAGACCGTGCCGTCAGGGATATCAGCCAGTTCGAAGCGCTCAGCGAGGAAAATCCGGTCGCCGTGGATTTCTGGCGCGCGGAAGGCGATCAGGAGAACCGGGTCCGCGTCACGCTTTATCATCTGGAGGGCGCCATCCCGCTCAGTCGCCGCGTCCCGGTTCTTGAAAATATGGGGTTCTCGGTCATCGACGAGCGATCCTATCGCGTGAGCCGCGCAGGCGACGCCGCACCCCTTGCACTGCATGACATGGTGCTCGAACACCCCGAGAGTACGGCAATCGAGCGCGCCGAGTGCGATGCAGACGTGGAGGCGTGCTTCCTCGCCGTGTGGCGCGGACAGACCGGGTCCGACGGCTTCAACAAACTTGTGCTCAGCGCCGGTCTGAACTGGCGCGAGGCGGCTGTCGTGAGAGCGTATGGCTCATATCTACGGCAGATCGGCGCGCCGTTCGGTCAGGCCTATCTCGCGGACACCATGCTGCGACATATCGAAGTGACCCGTAACCTGCTCAAGCTGTTTCGCATCCGGTTCGATCCCGCGAGGGCCAAATCCACAGAGAAACGCCAAGCGGCTTCGAAGCCGGTTATTCAGGCAATCGGAGACGCACTTGAGGATATCCCCAGCCTCGATGAAGACCGCATCATCCGGCACTATCTCAATCTGATCCAGACAACCCTTCGCACGAACTTCTATCAGAAAGCGCCCGGCGGCGGGTCCTACGCGGCGATCTCCTTCAAGTTCGAAAGTGCGAAGGTGGAAGGTGCGCCGGACCCGAAACCGTTTGCGGAGATTTTCGTGTTCTCGCCGGAGGTCGAGGGGGTCCATCTGCGTGGCGGGCGGATCGCGCGTGGCGGGTTGCGGTGGTCCGATCGGGCTCAGGATTTCCGCACCGAAGTGCTCGGACTGGCCAAGGCCCAGCAGGTCAAGAATGTGGTTATTGTCCCGACCGGTTCGAAGGGCGGGTTCGTACCGAAGTATCTCGCACGTGCGGGAAACCGGGAAGAGTTCATGGAGATCGGCATCTCCGCCTACCGTGAATTCATCGCCAATCTCCTGCGGGTTACGGACAATCTCTCGGGCGAGAAGGTCATTCCTCCCGACGATACGGTCCGCTACGACGGTGACGACCCCTATCTCGTCGTTGCGGCGGACAAGGGAACCGCCACATTCTCCGACTTTGCCAACGAGCTTTCGGTCGGGCACGATTTCTGGCTCGGTGATGCGTTCGCGTCTGGCGGTTCCGCCGGTTACGACCACAAGAAGATGGGCATTACGGCACGCGGCGGCTGGGAGGCGGTTAAGCGCCATTTTCGCGAAATGGACTGGGATATACAGAACCAGCCATTTCGTGCGATCGGCGTCGGCGACATGTCGGGCGACGTGTTCGGAAACGGCATGTTGCTGTCGAAAAAGACGAAGGTCATCGCAGCCTTCGATCACCGCGACATTTTCATCGATCCGGATCCCGATCCCGAAAAGAGCTGGAAAGAGCGAAAGCGTCTGTTCGGTCTCGCGCGTTCCAGCTGGCAGGATTACAACGTCAAACTGATGAGCAAAGGCGGCGGGATATTCAGCCGCATGGCAAAATCCATTCAGTTGACGCCGCAGATCAAGGCGATGACGGGACTGGAGACCGGCACCGTGACGCCAAACGAGCTGATCCGTGCATTGCTGAAATCTCCGTTCGATCTTCTCTGGTTCGGCGGGATCGGCACCTATGTCGGCGGCGCGAACGAAAGCAACGACGATATCGGAGACCGGGCGACCGACGCCATTCGCATCAAGGCCCATGAACTGAATGTGAAAGTGGTCGGGGAAGGAGCCAATCTGGGCATGACCCAGGAGGCACGCATCGAGTTCGCCCAGCGCGGCGGGCGGGTCAATACCGACGCCATCGACAACTCCGCCGGCGTCAACTCGTCCGATCTTGAAGTCAACATCAAGATCGCGCTGGGTTCGGCGGTGGCGGCAGGTAAGATCACGTTGCCGGAAAGAAACAAGATCCTCGTCAAGATGACCGAGGAAGTGGCCGCCGCGTGTCTTGAAAACAATTATCTGCAGACGCTGGCGCTCAGTCTCGGCCAGAGACGAGGGCTTGCGGACCTCGGATTCCAGCAAAGACTGATGCGGGAGTTGGAGAGTACAGGCCTGCTCGATCGCGAGATCGAGTTTCTGCCGGATGACATGGAGATTGCCGAACGCCAGCAGGCTGGGCAGGGTCTGACGCGGCCGGAGCTCGCGGTCCTGCTCGCATATGCAAAGATCGATCTGTACAATGAGCTTGTCGAATCGAACGTGCCGGACGACCCCTACTTCAAACGGGAACTCGACGCCTATTTCCCGGAAACGCTCCTGAAGACGTTTCCTGAAGAAATTGCATCCCACCGACTGCGCCGTGAAGTTGTCGCGACCCGTCTGTCGAACGCGATCATCAACCGCGGTGGGTCAACCATGTCGCTTCGCCTGAAAGAGGAAACCGGTCGCGGGGTCGGGTCGGTCGTGCTGGCGTTTACCGCCGCGCAGGCCGTGTTCGGTCTGGAAGATCTGTTTGCCGAAATCGATAAGCTCGACAACAAGATCCCCGGAGACGTACAGCTTGATCTGTATCTCCGGGTGCAGAACGTCGTTCGTGCACAGTCCACCTGGTTCCTCCGTCACGCGTCGCTTGCGCAGGGTCTGACCGACGCGATCAACCTGTATCGCGACGGCTTGCGGGAAATGAGGGACGTGCTGAAGTCCATCCTGCCCGACGCAAGGAAAACTGCACTCAAGGCCGACCTTGACGCTCTGGTAGAAGCAGGCGCACCGGGCGTCCTCGCCAGGGCGCTGGCCGAGGCGCGCGTTCTGACCGACGGTCCTGATGCGGTGATGGTGGCGCATTCTCTTGGCCGTCCGGTGAAGGAGGTCGCGGCAGTGTTGTTCGACGCGGCGGCATATCTGCGTCTCGACGAACTCAAGGCAATCGGCGAGAGATTGTTCGTAACGGACTATTATGACCGCCTCGCGATCAATGCCGCCATGAGTGCGATTTCGAATGCACAGCGAGCGGTTTTGCAGGATGTGGTCGGATCTTCGAGAAAATCACCGTCTTTTGAGGCGTGGCGCGAGAAACATCTGGAGCAGGTCGATCGGACCCGCCGGTCCGTAGACGAAATTCTCGACAGCGGGGATCCGAGCCTGTCGCGGCTTATGGTTGCCGTCGGCCACCTGCGCGATCTGTCGCCCTCGTAATCCAGGCCGCGATCTCATGGCAACCAGTATAGCGCGTAGCCGGACCACGACGTGGAAGGGTCTGTTCGGCTGGGTCATGTTCGACTGGGCCACCCAGCCCTTCTATACACTGGTGCTTACCTTCCTCTTCGCGCCTTACTTCGCCGCGACATTTATCGGCGACGCGACACGCGGCCAGGAGATTTGGGGCTACACGACGGCTTTCGCTGGATTGATCGTCGCCTTCATCAGTCCCGTTCTCGGGTCGATTGCGGATGCAGCGGGACGGCGCAAACCCTGGATTGCCGTCTCCTCTGTCGCGCTGTTTCTGGGCTTGTGCGGATTGTGGTTCGCGGAGCCCGGAGGTGAGCCGCTTTATCTCGTCCTCCTGTCGGTAGTGGTGGCCACGGTTGCCGTGGAATTCACTACCGTTTTTACCAACGCAATGATGCCGTCGCTTGTGCCACCGAGCCAGCTCGGACGGTTGAGTGGCATCGGTTGGGCGATCGGATACGTCGGAGGACTCGTCTCTCTCATCTTCGCCACCGGTTTCATCGTGGCGGATGGAGAGACCGGCAAGACAATGCTCGGTTTTCATCCGATTATCCCTCTCGACACGCTGTCCCATGAAGGAGAGCGCCTGATCGGACCGTTTTCTGCCGTCTGGTATGTGGTTTTTGCGCTGCCGCTGTTCCTGTTTACGCCGGACCGCGAGAGCATGCGGGACGGAAGAACCATGCGCGCCCTCGTCAGTGAGGGCCTGCGAGAGCTCAAGGAAACGATTGCCAACGTCCGTCATTACGCAAACATCGTGAGGTTCCTGGTGGCCCGCATGCTTTATGCCGACGGTCTCGGCGCGATTTTCGCATTTGGCGGCGTCTATGCGGCCGGTCAGTTCGGATGGACCGCGACGGAGCTCGGGCTTTTCGGAATCATCCTGACTGTTACTGCGGGCATCGGCGCCGCAATCGGCGGATCGCTGGATGATAAACTTGGCGCACGGACCGTCATCATTGCCGGGTTGATTGTGCTCCTGATCGGATGCGCCGGTGTCCTGTCGGTGGACAGGACACATGTCCTGTACTGGATCGAGGTTGACCCTCCCAGGCCGGGGGGCGGAATTTTCGCCGGCCCCGGTGAGTGGGTCTACATCCTGTTCGGTTGCGTCATCGGCCTGATGGCGGGACCGATTCAAGCTTCCAGCCGATCGCTGCTCGCCCGTATTTCCCCGCCGGATATGGCGACGAAGTTCTTTGGCCTGTTTGCCTTCTCCGGCAAGGTCACCTCCTTCGCCGCTCCGCTTACCGTCGGCATTGTTACGGGTCTAGCGGACAGTCAACGTGTCGGAATAGCCGCCGTGACCGTCTTTCTGCTTGTTGGACTGTTGATCATGATGACCGTCCGCGAGGAACGTGACGCTTGAGTTTAGTGTCGGAAGTGCCGCATGCCGGTGAACACCATGGCGACACCGGCCTCGTCGGCCGCCGCGATCACCTCGTCGTCCCGGATCGAACCGCCCGGCTGGATCACCGCAGTCGCACCGGCTTCGATGGCCGCAAGCAGACCATCGGCGAAGGGAAAGAAGGCGTCCGAGGCGACAACGGAGCCCTTTGTCAGTGGCTCGGGCAGGCCCGCCTCCTTTGAAGCATCCGCGGCCTTCCACGCGGCAATGCGCGCGGAATCGATGCGGCTCATTTGCCCGGCGCCGACCCCCACGGTCGCACCGTCCCGGGCATAGACAATCGCATTCGACTTCACATGCTTACAGACGGCGAAAGCGAATTTGAGATCGCTTAGTTCCCGGGCGGTCGGCGCGCGCTTGGTCACCGTTTTCAGATCGAGCGTGCCAACGCGGCCATTGTCCCGTGCCTGGGCGAGAAAACCGCCGGACAGCATCTTCAGGGCAAGACCGCCGGCACCCGGATCGGGCAGTCCGCCGGCGATCAGAACGCGCAAATTCTTCTTAGCCGCGAGCACTTCGAGCGCTTCGTCGCTCGCATCAGGCGCGATGATCACTTCGGTGAATATCTGTGAAATGGCTTCCGCTGCGGTTTTGTCGAGCGTCTGGTTCAGTGCGATGATACCGCCGAATGCGCTGGTTTGGTCGCAGCGCAGCGCGTGCTCATAGGCTTCGGTAACGGTTGGCGCGACGGCGACCCCGCACGGGTTGGCGTGCTTGATGATCGCAACCGCCGCACCTTCGTCGGGATCGAATTCCGCGACCAGTTCGTAGGCCGCGTCGGTATCGTTCAGATTATTGTAGCTGAGTTCCTTACCCTGCACCTGACGCGCCGTCGCGACGCCGGGTCTTTTGTCCTCGGATGTGTAGAAGGCCGCCCATTGATGCGGGTTTTCGCCGTACCGCAACGTTTGGGCAAGTTGTCCGGAAAACACCCTTGTGTCGGGCGTATTCTCATCCAACTGCGCTGCGAACCAGGTTGAAATAGCACCATCATACTCGCCCGTCCGCGCGTAAGCCTTCGCCGCCAGCCTGCGGCGCGTAACAGCGCTGATCTCGCCCTTCGTTTTTTCCAGCTCGTCAATCAGGGAATCGTAATCGGCGGGATCGACGACCACCGTAACGCCGGCGTGGTTCTTGGCCGCCGCCCGGATCATGGCCGGACCGCCTATGTCGATATTCTCGACGCATGTCTCGAAATCCGCGCCGGACGCGACAGTTTCCTCGAACGGATACAGATTCACGACCAGGAGATCGATATTGGCGATTCCGTGCTCTTCCTGAGCCAGTCTGTGGTCCGCGCTGCCACGAACGGCAAGCAGGCCGCCGTGGACTTTCGGATGAAGGGTCTTGAGGCGGCCGTCCATCATCTCGGGAAATCCGGTGACTTCAGAAACATCCGTGACCGACAGGCCCGCATCGCGGATCATCGCAGCGGTTCCGCCGGTTGAGATCAGCTCCACCCCCAACGCGTCGAGCGCCTTCGCAAGCTCGGCGATTCCGCTCTTGTCGGAAACGGAAATCAACGCCCGTTCGATTTTGACATTCTGGCCGGTCATGGCGCTCCTCTCGCTGCTCTCGGGACGCCGCCCGGTTAGCACGAAAGTACGGGCTGAGAAATACGGCAATTCGCGCCAGTGCACAGAATGCTGATCGGTTGCACCGCGCTATCCACTCAGCGGCAGGTCACCCGTCTCTTCTTCGGGTTGCTCCAAAGTTTCTTTGCTCGAGGGCTCGGTGAGTCTCTCGAGCGTCCACCCGATGCTGACCTCGCCGGCGTTACCCATGAAGCCGTAGATCACGATTTGCGACGTCCGTCTTGGGCCCTTCGCATCGGCCAGGTACACACTCTCGTCGAGCGAGAGTATGCCCTGCGCCAGCGACAGTGCCCATCCATCCTGGTCGGGCAGGCCGATGATGGCGGTTCTGCGGTCCTGCGAAAGTTCAGCACGCGCCTCCGGATGCAGGTGAAAGCGGATGGCGAACTCACCATTGTTCTCGCGCGCGAGGCCTTTCAGTCCGTGAGGGGCAATTAGCTCGTCGGTGCCCGCGAGGCTATCGCCCGTCGCCGAGAGGGCTATGCGCCTTATGTGCGTCAGGCCATATCGCGTGTCGTAACCGTCATGTGACGCGCGCAGTTCCATCTCGCCCTTTTTTTCCGTCAATTCGGCCTGAACATTCACGGGTCCGGAAAGGGCAGGCTGGTTTCCGCCGTCAACCGACGATGCGCCACCGACGAATTGAGATGATGACGTGTCACAGACCGTAAGGGTCGAATGGGCCGCGGTCGCCCGGGCAACGGTGCGCCACTCCCAATCCTCGCGGGCCGTCACCCCGCAATTGACGATCAGAGGATGAGATCCGGTGTGCATTTCGAATGAGAGGCAACCGGCATGGGCATCCCCGCTCAGTGCAATCGGTGGTGGCCGGCCTGCGTCGACGATCACAACGCTCTTGCCGGATTGCAAACGGCAGTAGCCTGACTTGTCCGCGTGCATGACCGGTTTGCCGCGCGTATCGTCGTGAACAATCAGCGCGGCGAGAGATTCCACCGGCGTGGGGCCCATTCCGTTGAACCGGGCGAACCCTTCGTTTCCCAGCCGGAAGAAGCGGAGCATCGGCATCATACGGTCAATCGCGCCGAGCAGTTCTTCGGGCGGCTTCTGATCCCGCGCGATATAGCACTGGCGCAGCGGCAACAGGTCGAGCAACAGTTCGATCAGACTGTTCGGGTTCCGGTCAATATGACCACCATCGACAAGTACCTGCCGCTTCAATTCCTCGATCAGTATCTTCGGCCGGGCGAATGGCGACGGCTGCTTTTCGTCAACGCACAGTCCCGCGAACGACAACGCGATCAGAGACGTCAGACGCGACAAGCCATCGGGAGCATCGCTGTAAGATGAGCGCAAATACCGGATCTGCATGGCCAGGCTGCGCATGACCTGATCGTAGTAGGCACCGTCCGCGCCCTTGATGAACAGATCGGAATGCGAAAGCCAGGAAATGATGCGCCGTGCATTGATATCCGGCTCCCACGCCAAGCCTCCCGGATCACTGTGAAGTTTTATCCAGTCGCCAACGAGCGCGCGCGCATGTTCCCGTGATACTTCGTCCCCCGCCGCTGCCAGGTGCCGGAGCCAGCCGAAGCCATGGAGTTCACGTTCCCAGGCGGCGCTCGGGGGCGGCACGACGAACGGGTTTTCCGTTTCCAGCAGTGCAACCGCGCCGGCCAGGCCGAAATGCCCGTGATAAATCTCGCTCGCAAAACTCGGGTCGCCGGTGCGCAGGTCCTGCGGCATCAGAAGGAGTTGTTCGATCGGATCGCCTTTGTAACGCCAGCGCAGCAGGGGCGACCGCATGAGGCCGCGCCAAGCGGAACGGCCCGCGCGCCCGGCGGCGGTGGTCAACAGCCGTGTGCGTGTGGAAAACGCATCAGCTACCATAGGACATCATGTCTCGCTCAAAGACCGTCAGGCTTGCGCGAACGCGAAGCCGTCACCGACTCACTCCGATACTCTACAATAAGTCGCCCGGGCAACACCCGCATTCCGGGCAGTCCGGTCAGTTCATGACAAGGCGCGCGGCAAAAAAACCGTCGACTCCCGACATGCCGGTGTCATCTGCCGGAAGATCAAACGGCAAGGTTCTCAGATCCCCTTCATCGGTGATCCAGCTCTTTGGGCCATTGAACTCTACTGATTCAATCGGCGCCCGCCGCATTCCCGGAGATTCCGACAAAAGGTCGGTGATCTGGTCATTCCCTTCCTCCCGTTCGAGCGAACAGGTGCAGTAGACGAGCATACCCCCGGGTTGCAGCAAGCTGGTTGCATGGCGCAGAAGTCTCGCCTGCAATCGGGTCAGCTCTGCGAGATCCTGCTCCGATTTCAAATGGGCGATATCCGGATGCCGCCGCAGCGTGCCCGTTCCCGTGCAGGGTGCGTCCAGTAACACGGCGTCGAAAGGCTGTTCACCGCGCCATGCTCCGGCATCCGCACAAACCGTTTCGACCTTAAGGCCCAACCGGTCCATGTTTCCCGCCAGCCGCTCAAGACGCTTTTCCGAAGCATCGACGGCCGTCACCTGCGCCCCGGCCTGAGCGAGTTGGGCGGTCTTGCCGCCGGGTGCGGCACACAAATCCGCGATCCGCTTGTTTGCCACGTTGCCGAAGAGTTTTGCGGGCAATGCGGCGGCCGCATCCTGGACCCACCAGTCTCCCGATGCGAACCCTTTAAGCTTCTCGATCGAACCTGAATGTGAAATCCGGACGCTTCCGGTTGGAAGCGCGGTTCCATTCAGGTGTTTCGCCCAGTCATCCGGATTTTGTTTCACGCTCAAATCGAGCGGGGCCTGCTGCAAATGTGCTTCCGCAATGCGCCGGGTGTTGTCTTCGCCGTAAGCTGCGATCAACCGCGCCCACAGCCATTCCGGCGTATTGAGTCGGGCCGCATCCTGCGCGGCGACCAGTTTCCGCCCGCGGTCATCGACCCGGCGCAGTACCGCATTGGCGAGTTTGTCGAAATGCCGCGCGTTGCGGTCCCGTTTGCATTGGGTCACCGCAAGATCGATAACCGCATGCGCGGGCATATCGAGAAACAGCAGCTGGCACACTGCGGCACGCAGGATGTCGCGAAGGGGGCCCGACCGTTTCGGGACCCCTTTTTCGAGGAATGTGCCCAGTACGTCGTCGATTTGACCGAGGCGGCGCAGCGCCGTCGATGCAATGGCGCGCGCGAGACCGCGGTCGCGTTCCGCCAGTCCGACCATCTCCCTTGCCGCACGGGATGAAACAAGCGCCTCGTCGAGCGGCTGACGGTTGGCGAGAACAGCGTGCAGCAGACCTACGGCGACACGTCGGGCCGGCAGGCCGACATTGTAGTCGCGCGTCGCACGCCGGGAGCGTTCGCTGCCGCTTTCCTGAGAGGTCGGGGTCGATCGGGCCAAGCGTTACTAACCCCAGGGTCCACGTCCGCGGCTTACCGGAACGGAGCTCGTGCTTGTCTGTTGCATGGCCGGCCTCTGCTGCCCGTTTTGACCCCACTCACGGGCCAGATCCTGAAGGCGTGCAATCCTATTCTCCGTATTCGGATGGGTCGAGAACAGTTTGTCTGCACGTTCGCCTGAAAGCGGATTGATGATGAACATATGCGCCGTCGCCTTGTTGCGCTCTGCCGCCTGGTTATGAATGTGCTGCACGCTCGCCGAAATCTTTTGCAGGGCAGACGCGAGCCATAAAGGTTGGCGACAGATCTCCGCACCCAGCTTGTCCGCCTGATACTCCCGCGAACGGCTGATGGCCATTTGCACCAGCGCTGCGGCGATTGGTGCGAGAATCCAGACGGCTAAGACGCCGACGAAGCCAAGCGGGTTGTTGTTGTCGCGGTTGTGTCCGAAGAACAATGCGAAATTGGCAAGCATCGAGATGGCACCGGCGATGGTCGCGGTGATGGTCATGATCAACGTGTCGTGGTTTTTGACGTGCGCGAGCTCATGCGCCATCACGCCGGCCAGCTCTTCCTTGGACAGCGTCCGCATCAGGCCCGTAGTTGCGGCGACGGCGGCATTCTCGGGATTGCGACCCGTCGCGAACGCGTTCGGTTGATCATTCTCCATGATGAAGACGCGCGGCATCGGCAGATCCGCATTCTGTGCAAGCTCGCGCACCATGTTGTAATACTCGGGCGCCGAACGCTCGTCGACCTCGCGCGCGCCATACATGCGCAGCACCATCTTGTCCGAATTCCAATAGGTGAACGCATTCATCGCCACGGCGATAGCCAAGGCAATGATCATGCCGGACTGACCGCCGATGACGGCACCGACCGCCATGAACAGGCCGGTCATTGCGGCAAGCAGGATCGCGGTGCGAAAATAGTTCATAGACTGCCTCGTTGCTACAATCCGCGCCCGCGACAAAGCACAGACGCTGGCGCACAAGCGCCGTTTTCCTGTATTTTAGATGGGGATTTCCAGCATTTCCTGCAAGATTACGAATTCGCAATGAAAGGGCCAGCGATGGCCGAAAAATCGGCAAAGAACAAGTCTCGGAGCGTTAGCCGCCGTAAACTTTCTCCTGCTGCGAGACGCGCTCTTGCCGAGGCGGAAGAGCGGCGCAACGCGCGACGAGAAAATGCGCAAACTGGCAAAGGTGAGGTCGGCGGCCGTGATGGCCCCGAACCGACGCGCTATGGAGATTGGGAAAAGGACGGAATCGTATCCGACTTTTGATCTTTGACGACCCTGGCGTCGCATTCCTGGTCAAACTTGAAATGCCCCGGCAGGAATTTCCTCGATCATTACGGAGAACCGGCAGGACGTGTGTTGACCTGCGGCGGTGACTCACATTTATTGGTACCTGCGACAGGGGCCGGAGCAGGGGGTGCGGAATGGCGGACGCGGCACAAGTCAACGAAGCCGTGGAATCTGCGCGGGAACCGCAGGCGACATCACCGGTTTCGGCCGAAAACATCCGTGTATTGCGTGAAACCTACTTGGCTGTCGAGCCGGCGTCTGATCTTGTGGCAACGCTCTTTTTCCGAAGGCTGGATGAAATCGCGCCCGAGGTCCGGCCATTCCTCGGAGAGGATATCAACGAACAGCGCAAACAGCTTCTGATATCGCTGGGGCTCGCGGTTGCCGCTCTTGACCGGTTCGATGACATTATTCCGGCACTGAAACTCCTCGGTTCGAAGTATCGCACCATGGGGGTAACGGAACTTCATTACGGCGCCGTCGGCGAAGCCTTGATCTGGACGCTCAAGCAAAGTCTTGGTTCCAAATGGTCCGCGGATGCGGAGGATGCCTGGACGGGCATGTGCACGCTCATCGGCGAGGTGATGACGGCGGCGAAGTAACCGGGTTTACCCTTTCACGCCATGCCAGCACGATTGCACTGGCGATGATGAGCGCGGCACCCATGATAGACAGTGCCGTGGGCAAATCTCCGAATACCAGAGCGTCATAGAGCGTAGCGAACACCAGCGTCGCATAATTGAACGGCATGACGAAACTCGCGTCAGCCCATTTCAGGGCTTGCAGGAAGAACGCCTGCGCCGAAACCATGGTCGCTCCGAGCAAGGCAAGAAGCAGCCATTGGCCGGGAGACGGCCATATCCATACAAAGCTCGCGGCGGTGAGTGCGATGCACATGCCGATCGAATTGTTGACAAACAGGATGCGCAAAGGTGGTTCGCCGGCAAATGTGGCGCCGCCCGCGAGCTTCTTGATGAAGATGACTTCCATCGCCATGAATCCGGCTGCTGCCAGAGCGATGAGAGCGTAAGGTTCGAATGACGCACCTCCCGGCCGAATGAGCACCGAGGCGCCGATCATGGCCACTGCGGCCGAACCCCAGCGCCACGGGCCGATATGCTCGCCGAGCAAGGGAATGGCCAGAAGCATGGCGATCATCGGATTGAGAAAGCTGATCGCAGTGGCATCCGACAACGGCAGAACCGCGGCCGCGGCAAACAAACAACTGACGCCGGCCCAGCCGCAGAGCGAACGCGCACCATGCAACGGCCACGCCGTACCGGCAAAGGACGGGCGTCGCCACAGAACAAGCGGGCACAATATCAGCCAGGCGAAAACGAAACGCCCGGCGCTGACCATGAAGGGAGGTAAGGGCTGGCCATCGAAGCCACGTCCGAGCGCCTTGGCCATGAGGGTGGTCGCGGCGATGAAGGCGGTGGCCGACAGCATCATGACGATGGCCCGCGACGGATCGGGAACCGCTACCGCGGACAAGCTATTGTTATGCGACGACATCGCCCAAGCGACTTTCAATCCGGCCGCGTGGGCCATGCTTCGTCCCGTGCCGATATGGCACACATTTCCGATACTTTGTATTTACTTGATAACCTTTGTCCAACGGTAACGGATAGGTTTTTCTCTTCCCTGTCCGTAGAATCCCCCAGAAACAGTGTTCTCTACGCCGTGCGTTAATTCTTCATTCACTCTGGCTGCCGGTTTGAGCGGTGTGATTAGGCCCATGGCCCCGATGCGCATGCGCCTTGCAATTCGCCCTGTATCCGCAATTCACGCGTATCAGGGAGAGACACAGGCCATGCATTTACCAGTCACCGCCTCGCGGAAAGGCAGGAATTTCCGGCGGGAGTTTGCGAAAGACGAGCGCGGAAACATCACCATACTGCTCGCCTTCATGTTGATTCCCATAATGGTGGTTGCAGCTCTTGCGCTGGACGGGCTGCGGGCGCTGAACGCGGCAACGACAACGTCGAACGCCTTGGACTCTGCCGCCCTTGCCGCGGCCCGGGCAATGGCCGACGGGAGCCTCAGCGACAGCGAGGTCAAGGACGTTGCGACCCGGTACTTCGAGGCCAACGCCCACGGCGATGCCAAGGTGTCCTATTCCACACACGGTTCGCTGAACGTGACCGCCGACCGCGAAACCGGTGAAGTGACCGTTTCGGTCGATACGACGGTTCCTACGACCCTGGCGCGCGTTATAAACTTCAATGAATTCAAGTTCCGCCGAGAGGCATCCGCGCTTGCCGGTGTTGGCGAGATCGAGCTCGGGTTGATGTTGGATGTCACCGGATCGATGGACGAGCGCGGCAAGCTGGATGCGCTCAAGCGGGCAACAATGGATCTTATCGATATCATTGTCCCCAAAGGTCAATACGCCGACCGTGTCCGTATCGGTTTTGCACCTTATTCAGCATCGGTGAATGTGGGGGACTTTGCCGGAATTGTCTCAAACAATGAGAGCAGTGACGGATGTGTCGTAAATCGCGAAGGCAGTGCAATCGATAAAGAAAATGGGCCGGGACCAGGTGCGTACTTCAGGAGCATAGAACAAGCGGACGCAGCGATTACGAATGACAATCTGAAAGGCAAACGGGCCCGCATTGGCTATGATTTCTACAAATGTCCCGATGCCAAGGTTCTTCCGCTCACAAGCGACAAGGAGCTTCTCCGAAAGACAATTGGTGGCTACAGCGCAGATGGACGGACGGCCGGGCACCTCGGTGCAGCGTGGGCCTGGTATCTGGTGTCGCCGGAGTGGACTCGGGTATGGGGAAGCAACGGCGCAAAGCCTTATGGCTCAAAGGATCTTATCAAGGCCATCGTCCTGATGACGGATGGTGAATTCAACGCCGCCTACGCGGGAAGCGACGTTCGTCCAGATACAGATAACGAATCGTTCCGCCGCACAAAGGCACTTTGCGATGCGGCGAAGCAGAAGGGCGTCATGATCTTCGCGGTGGCTTTTGATTTGGATGACATCCGCGCCGAGAAAGCGCTTGAAAACTGCGCGACGGATGAGGACTTTTTTCTTCAGGCGGAGAACGAGCAGGAACTGCGGGACGCGTATCGACGTATCGCAATCAAATTGACGCAGTTACGCCTTTCAAAATAGGGCGTTGAACCGATCGAAACACAAAGACGCGGGAGGAGCTCTCCCGCGCCTTTTATCTGTGGATGACCGAAACTAGCGATTCTGTCGATTTTCGATGAGATCGTTGACCACCGCCGGTTCTGCCAGCGTCGACGTGTCTCCGAGGTTCGAAAAATCATCCTCGGCGATCTTGCGCAGAATGCGGCGCATGATCTTGCCGGAACGCGTCTTCGGCAGGCCGGGTGCAAACTGGATGAGATCGGGCGTTGCGATCGGCCCGATTTCCTTGCGGACCCAGTGCCTGAGTTCGCCGTGCAGATCATCGTCGGCTTCCTCGCCCGCCATCAGCGTGACGTAACAGTAGATACCTTGCCCCTTGATGTCGTGCGGATAGCCGACCACCGCCGCCTCCGACACCTTCGGGTGCGCGACGAGGGCCGACTCGACTTCCGCCGTACCCATGCGGTGACCTGAAACGTTGATCACGTCGTCGACGCGGCCGGTGATCCAGTAGTAACCGTCGACATCGCGCGCGCAACCGTCACCAGTGAAATACTTACCCTTGTAAGTGGCGAAGTAGGTCTGAACGAACCGGTCATGGTCGCCATAGACGGTGCGCATCTGTCCCGGCCAGGAATCGATGATGCAGAGATTGCCCGAGGTGTCGCCCTCCAGCGGGTTGCCATCGCCGTCGACGAGCTGCGGTTGGACGCCGAAGAAGGGCAGCGTGGCCGATCCCGGTTTTTGTGCGATCGCGCCGGGAAGCGGCGTGATCATGATACCGCCGGTCTCGGTCTGCCACCAGGTGTCGACGATCGGGCAACGGCCATCGCCGACGACGTTGTAGTACCATTCCCAGGCTTCCGGATTGATCGGCTCACCGACCGTGCCGAGCAGACGAACGCTCTCGCGTGACGTCTTCTTGACCGGTTCCTCACCGGCACCCATCAGGGCGCGGATCGCCGTTGGCGCCGTGTAGAAGATGTTGACCTTGTGCTTGTCGCAGACCTGCCAGAAGCGTGAAACGTCGGGATAGTTGGGCACGCCTTCGAACATCAGCGTGGTCGCGCCGTTGGCAAGCGGCCCGTAGACGATGTAGCTGTGGCCGGTAACCCAACCAACGTCGGCGGTGCACCAGTAGATATCGCCGTCGTGATAGTCGAATACATACTGGTGGGTCATCGACGCATAGACCAAATACCCGCCCGACGTATGCAAAACGCCTTTCGGTTTGCCTGTGGAACCGGAGGTGTAAAGGATGAACAGCGGGTCTTCCGCGCTCATTTCCTCCGGCGGGCAGTCGGGTGAAGCCTTTTCGGTAATGTCGTGGTACCAGACGTCCCGGCCGTTCTCCATGTGCACGTCCCCGCCGGTCCGCCTGACCACGATGACATGATCGACGTTCGCGCCGTCGCCTTCGGCGATCTTGATCGCCTCGTCCGTATTGGCCTTGAGCGGAATGGGCCGCCCGCCGCGAATGCCTTCATCGGCCGTGATCACGAAGTTCGATTTGCAGTCCTCGATGCGTCCGGCAAGGGCGTCCGGAGAAAAGCCTCCGAATACCACCGAGTGGACGGCCCCGATACGCGCGCACGCCAGCATCGCGTAGGCGGCCTCCGGGATCATCGGCATGTAGATGGTGATGCGGTCGCCCTTCTTCGCACCCAGATCCTTCATCGCGTTGGCGAAGCGCGATACCTTTTCGTGCAGCTCCTTGTAGGTGATGTGGGCGTCGTCGTCGGGGTCGTCGCCCTCCCAGATGATCGCGGTTTGATCGCCGCGTTTCTCCAGATGGCGGTCGACACAATTGGCGCAAACGTTCAGCGCGCCGTCCTCGAACCATTTGATCGAAACGTTGTCATAGTCGTAGGACGTGTTCTTCACCTTGGTGAACGGTTTCATCCAGTCCACGCGCAGGCCGTGCTCACCCCAGAATCCGTCCGGATCCTCGACCGATTGCTTGTACATATCGAGATATTTGCCGTGATCGATATGGGCACGTTTTTTCCATTCCGCGGAAACTTCGTAAATCTTACTTTCGGACATGTGGAATTCCCCTGAAAACGAGCGGCTTAATCACATTATGAAGAGCCAGCAAGCCCGCTTCAAGCCACCCCTTCGTCGCACGATTTTCGTCGAATAGGCATATCATCGGCGAAGATGTGTTTTCTTGACATGACGCATGGTGGACTCGCGGCGATCTGCTATCCTTCGGCGTCCGTTTCAGTGACAAACATCCTGTCTTTCCCCTCAAGAAGGTTCGCCATGCGCTTACAAATTTCGACTTGGCCGGAGATCGAGCAGTATCTGAGCAAATCCACCGGCGTCATTGTCCCCATTGGTTCCACCGAACAACACGGACCGACCGGTCTCATCGGAACGGACGCGATCACCGCGGAGGAAATCGCCTGGGAAGCGGGCAAGCGTGGCGACATTCTTGTCGCGCCGACCTTCAATGTTGGCTCGGCACAGCATCATATGGGCTTCCCCGGCACGATGACATTGCGTCCCTCCACGATGATTGCGGCGATAACCGACTGGGTGCTGTCGCTCGCCCACCACGGTTTCACGCGGATCTATTTCATCAACGGCCACGGCGGTAACGTCGCGCCGATCGCCGCCGCGTTCGCCGATATCTATGCACGGCGCGCCCTTGACGGTTCGCAAGACCGCTTCCGCATGATGCAGCGCAACTGGTACGAACTGCCGAATGTGGAGAAACTGGACTCCGAACTTTATCCGGTGGGCGGGGGCAGTCACGCGACGGCAGGGGAAATCTCGGTCACGTTCGCGGTTCATCCGGAAAAGGAGGATACCCGCGAACTCGATCCCAAAATCGCACCGACCGGAGTGATCACCGACAAGCACCATTATCGCGAACAGTTCGCGGACGGTCGGATCGGGTCGGATCCCTCCCAGTCCCGTGCCGAGCACGGACGCCGTCTGATCGATGCCGCGACGGATGACCTGGTGAAGGAAGCGAAAGCGTTCTTCTCAGGCTGAGCTCACAGACGGTTCCGGCGAAGCGAACACTTCTCCGTTCTCGATCCTGATGGCGACGGGCGCCAGCGAGGCGCCTTCGCACGGCCCCTTGATACAGAAGCCGTCATGCACCCGGAAACGCGCGCCATGGGTCGAACAGATCAGCAGATCGCCCGTCTGGTCGAGAAATTTGTCGGGAAAGGTCTCCAGCGGCGTGCCTTGGTGCGGGCAGCGGTTCACATAGGCAAAGATGTCACCGCCCCGCCGTAGCAGGATCAGATCCTCGCTCACGCCTCCAATGCCTGAGTCTATACCCTTGGCACCGCC